>JAEWMQ010000038.1 GCA_023393125.1 Bacillota bacterium | reverse complement strand
GCTCTGCATTGTTCTCACTAATGATTCAGGAGAGGTGCTTTATAAAAGAGATGAGTTAACCAATAGTAGTATTTACCACATGTCAAACTTTGAGTATTATCTAGCTGGAATTAATGCTGAGAAAAGAGGAGGACAGCTCCTTTACTATTTCAACTATAGTGATTTTGCTAAAAGCCTAGAAAAGAAAAATAATATATTACAACAAGTGCCAGCGGGACTTAGAAATAAAGATGATTCTGTTATTTATACCCGCTTGTTAAAAAGTCAAGCAGGTAATCAATATATTCTCTTAATTAATAGTCAGATTGCACCTGTAGATGCTACAGTAAGTACGATTAGAAAACAGCTTGTATATGTAAGCTTAATGATGCTTATTCTTGCCTTTTTATTAGCACTTGTGATTGCTAAAAAAGTTGCTAAGCCAATTATTCAAATGAACAAAAAAGCCAAACAATTAGCAGTAGGTGATGAACCTATTCTATTTGAGGAAAAAGGATATAAGGAGATTGCAGAGCTTTCAAATACTTTGAGCTATGCATCCGTAGAGCTTACAAAGACAGAAAAATTAAGGAGAGAATTGATAGCAAATGTTTCTCATGATTTAAGAACACCACTTACACTAATTACGGGCTATGCGGAATTAATGAGAGATTTGCCTACAGAAAATACTCCCGAGAATGTACAAGTGATTGTGGATGAAGCTAAGCGTTTAACACAACTGGTGAATGATATGCTAGATTTGTCTAAAATTCAAGCAGGTACAAGTAAGTTAGAAAAAGCAAAATTTAATTTAACCAAACAAATTAATGAGTTATTACTACGTTATAATACTTTAACAGCTCAAGAGGGATATACCATTGAGTTTATGTATGATGAAGAGGTATGGGTTAATGGAGATGAGCTCAAGTTATCCCAAGTAATCTATAATCTTATTAACAATGCTATTAATTATACAGGAGAAGATAAAAAGGTTACGGTTAAGCAGCAGGTAAACAGTGAACGAGTAAGAATTGAAGTAACAGATACAGGAGAAGGAATTAGTGAGGAATACTTACCATATATTTGGGAACGCTATTATAAGGTAGACAAAACACATAAAAGAGCGACTGTAGGAACTGGTTTAGGGTTATCTATTGTTAAAACTATATTGGAGGCTCATGGGGCTCATTATGGCGTTAAAAGTAGTCTAGGAGAGGGAAGTACTTTCTGGTTTGAAATTAAACTTACTTAATCTTCAGCTAGTGTTCACCTCGTTGTCACAAAAAAAGGATAGACTTTTATCAAAGCATATCAGACATAGGAGGACGTCAATGAAGTTACTAAAAAAGGGAATGGTATTGTTAATGGTGGGACTTTTAGGCCTAGGAGTAGTAGGTTGCACTAGCACAGCAAAAGAGCCACAAACCACTAATAAAACGGAGGATGTTGTTGTTGCTACAGTTGGTGATGCGAAGATTACTAAAAAAGCACTGGATCAACAGTTAGTTTATCTAGATAGCTTGATGCAATGGCAATATGGAGAAGATTATGAATCCAATGAAGAAGCTATGACGTATTATAATGAACAAAAACGTCTCATTGTAGATTATTTAGTTGAAGTACAGCTTATTATTAGCAAAGCAAAGGAATATGATGTTAATGTTACGCAAGAAGATGTAGATGAAGAATTAGAATTACTTAAATCTGAGTATGATACAGAAGAAGCTTTTAAAGAAGCCTTAGAAACAAGTGGGATGTCTTTAGAAGAACTTAAACAGATGCTAAAAGAGGACTTGATTGTTAATGAAGTGATTACAGCTTGTACAGCAGATATTACGGTAAGTGAAGATGAAATAAAAACTTACTACGATGGCAATATCGATAGCTTTAAAACAGAGGCGGGAGCCACCATGTCTCATATTTTAGTAGCTACAGAAGAAGAAGCTAAAGAAATTAAAGCGAAATATGATAAAGGAACAGGCTTTGAAGACTTAGCAGAAGAATATAGTACAGATGATAATACAAAAAGCCAAGGTGGACTATTAGAATATATTCCTTATAATAGCACTAGTTATGATGCAGATTTCTTAGCAGCTGCTAAGGAGCTTGAAGAAGGGGAAGTATCTGAACCTGTTAAAACTCAAGAAGGTTGGCATTTGATTAAAGTAACTGATGTCAATAAAGAAGATCAGACTAAGCCTTATGATGAAGTAAAAGATCAGATTAAAGAACAGCTTTTAGTACAAAAACAAAATGAAGCAGTAGATGCAAAAATAAAAGAATGGAAAGAATCAGCTAATATAGTAATAAATGAGGATTTAATTTAAATAGGATTAATTAAAGGGTATAGGAATCAGGTAATTGATGTCCTATACCCTTTAATGATACGATAAAGTTGTTTTATTCTACTTGAGATGTAGTTGGTGCAGGAGACTCAAGAAAAGGACCACCTACATGTTTCATATCTAAATTGACATTTTTATTAACAGCAGCATCATAAGTATGTGCTTTCATAGCATCAGTTAAGTCAAAACCAGTCATTTCTTTTACGGATTCCATAACAGTAGCCATAGTACTAGCTACTGTTCTTGCTACATTAGTGGCACCTTGGCTGTCACCACCACCGTCCATAACGATGATTTTTTCAATACGAGACATTGGTTCAGCCACGCTTTTAGCAATATCAGGAAGAACTTGAACCAACATTTCCATTTTACCAGCGTCAGTATATTTAGCATAAGCTTCTGCTTTCTTTTCCATAGCTTCAGCTTCAGCAAGCCCTTGCATTCTAATAGACTCAGCTTCGGCAAGTCCTTTTTGTTTAATAACTTCAGCTTCAGCAAGACCTTGGATTTTGATTCTTTCTGCTTCTGCTAAAGCGCTTAAACGAACTGCTTCGGCGCGAGCCTGTGCATCTGCAATTTCCTTATATTTTAAAGCCTCAGCATCTAATTGTTCTTTAGCTTTATGAGCTTCCGCTGGTTTTATGATCGTTTCAAGTAATTCTTTTTCTTTACGAGCAGCTTTTTTCTCAGCAAGTTCGATATTTTTTTGCTCAGCTACGATAGAAATTTGAATTTTTTCTGCTTCTACATCTCTTAAACGTTGTTGTTTTAGGACTTCAGCATCCATTTGAGTATCAGTAATGGTTTTTTGAGTGATGTTTTGTTGGATATTATAGGCTGCATCTGATTCGGCTTTAGCTGTAAACTGTTCCTTTTCAAAGTTAAGTTGTTTAATATTTTTAATCTTGTTAGCTTCAGCAATAGCAGTTTGCGCTTCAATTGACGCTGTTTCACCAAGGCGTTGTGCTTCAGAAGTTTTAATTTGGGTTTCTTTATTAGCCTCTGCCACAGCAATTTGAGCATTTTTCTTTACTTCTGCAATACGTGCCTCACCCATAGCCTTTAAGTAACCATTATTATCGGAGATATCTTTGATGGTTAAAGTTTTAATTTCAAGTCCCATTTCAGCAAGGTCAGTACCTGCTACTTCATGAACCTTAGAACCAAAACTTTCACGATCATTATAAATTTCTTCTACTGTGAGTTTAGAAATAATCTCACGTAATTTACCTTCTAGTACTTCTCTAGAGACATCACTAATAGTCTGAACAGTTTGTGCTTCTTTGGCAGCATTAAATTGTTCAATAGCGGCTAAAATAGAATTTCTGTCATTACGAACTTTAATAACAGCAACACCATCTGTGTTAATGGGTACGCCTTGACTAGTCATGGCACCATTAGTCTTAACATCTAACTTCATACTTTCTAAAGAAATGGTATCCATACGCTCAAAAAGAGGGATAACAATACCACCACCACCGGTAATAACACGTTTTTTAAGACCGGTAACAACTGCAGCTTTATCTTGAGGGATTTTCTTCCACATACTTAAGATAATAGCAACGATTAAAATAATAGCAATAAGTATACCAATAATGCCTATTGGTAACGATGAAAAAATTCCAGGCATAGCCTCACCCCTTCATAATATGTATATATCTAAAGTATACTTTAAGATATACAATTGTAAAGAAAATTAGAGAAAAATTAATAATTAATAAAAGTTTATTTCATGAGCTCTTTAGATAGAAAATAAATAGGTGAATCAGAAACAATTAAAATATAATTTTTGATATCTAATACTTTAACAATAGTGCCTTCTTGGATAGGCGTTGCACTTTGAGCAGAATAAGAGATTTTACCGTGTTTTGTATTTAAGGCAACACTTCCAGTACCTCCTTCAAAAATGGTAACAATAACTCTACCTTCCATACCAATTAAGTCAGCATCTGTTAAAGCATCACTATCAACTTTTTTGAGATGAGCAATAAGTGTTTTAGTTAAATAGCAAAGTAAGCAGCCAGTTAAGATTGCACCAACTAAGTGAAAAGAAGTCTTTTCAGACAATGTATAACCCATGCCTCCGAAACCTACTAGAAAAGCACAAATTTCTAAGGGAGTTATAGGTAAAATACCAGGAAGGGCATCAAAACTTAAGTCGAAAAAACTAAGTCCTTGAAATAAATCACTTAGGCCATCTAAAATGAGACTTAAGAATAAGCATATGAGGCCAAAGCCTAAAGCGTATAGATAAATAGTTGTCATATAGCATCCTCCTTACAAGTAAGTAGTAAGAATATTATAGTATATTATTATTAATAAGTAAAATGAATGTGATGATAATTAATTTTTTATATATTATATACTTGTTTATCGTTTGATTGAGGAAGGAATAATAGATACTGTGTTTCCTTGACAAATTTCATAATCAAACTTATATTTTTTATAGGTTAATAGATTATATAGAAGGAAAGTATTAACAACAATCAGCAAATGATTTAAAATAGAAAAGATATTACAAGAGATGGAAGTGTGATAAGGATGAAGGTTGGAATATTTGACTCAGGAGTAGGTGGCATTACAGTTTTAAAAACAGCCCTTAAACTCCTACCACAAGCAGATTATATTTATTATTCGGATAATAATCATGTGCCTTATGGGACAAAAACTAAAGAGGAAGTTTTAGGCTATGTCAATGAGGTTGTAGCCTTTTTAATAAGTCAGCAAGTAGATGCTATTGTTATTGCGTGTAATACAGCTACAAGTATTGCTGTTAAAGCTTTACGAAGTCAGTATCAAATTCCTATTATTGGTATGGAACCAGCTGTCAAGTTAGCATTAAATCATCACCCGGAAGGAAAGGTATTGGTAACAGCAACGCAATTGACTTTAAAAGAAGAAAAATTTAAGAATTTAGTAAATCGTTTAGGAGAAGAAGAGCGTGTCTGTACTTTAGCGTTACCTGAATTGGTGACATTTGCAGAATCCTTTATGTTTGATAAAGAACAAGTTAAAGGTTATTTTAAGGAAAAGTTAAAAGATTATCCTTTGGAAGAAATTAAGGCGATTGTACTAGGATGTACACATTTTATTTATTTTAAGAAGATTTTAGAAGAGTGTTTGCCACCACATATTACGGTATATGATGGTAATGAAGGGACTGTGCGACATTTAAAAGAATTAATAGATAGTGAAAAAATAATGCATATTAGAAAAGAGCCTGAGGTAACCTTTTATTATTCAGGCGAAAAATGTGAATCTCTAGAATTACTTAATCGATATCTGAGTAAGGTGGATTAGTGATTAATAAAAAAGTACTATAGGTAGATGAAGTGATGAAAAATCTACTTATAGTACTTTTAAAAATCATGGTTATTATTTGGATAGCTTTTTGGGCGATATAAGGCGTAAATGAGATTTAGAAAGAATAAAATGATGCCGTAATTAACAAAAGAAGCCACTTTAATATTGGTAGTATAAAATTTGAAGATTTCCAATATAGAAGATAAGATTAAACATAAGATGCCTACTAATAGTCCTTGGCTTAGTGGATGCTTTTTATAAATGAGTAGAATAATAAATAGAATCATTAATAAAAAGTTACCAGCAAGAAGAAAATGATAATAAGGCAATAACTCAAATAAATTCATTTTCCTTATATATTGTAATGCAATAGCTACAATAAAAAAAACAATTGAAGGCAATGTACTAATAATGCAATAGAGCTTAAGAGAACGTTTAAAGACAATCTCATAAAAGAATAGCCATAGTGGAATAGTTGCCACATAGAAACAAAGATATTCTAAATGATGAATAAAAGTTAGATTTTGGGTAAAGAGCTGTAAAGCTTTACTGTTACACAATGACCATGTGGAATATACAGTAGCAAATAGACCTAGAAATAAAAAATTCAAACAAGGTCGTTTTTTAAATTTCTGGTAAAAGCTAATAAAGATACATACTATGCCAATAAATAGAAACCAACTATTGAGATAAAGTGTTTCAGCAGAATCAAATAATAGTGTTTCAGTTAAATTTTTTTCAGTTAAGCTAATAGGGAAAATATAATTAGTAATTCGGTCAAAACTATGAACATATTGAATATGTAAAGTTTTATAAGCATACTCTTTTGGAAGAGGAAAGACTAAAATGCCACTACCTACCTCTAAATTGCCTTCTGAGTTAATATGACCATTATATTCATAAATAAGTTCATCATCTAGAAAAATTTTCACATGTTGTAAGAAAATTTTAGTGCGAATATAAGGTTGTTTGATAGAAGTAGTAGGTAAGGTAGTATAGAGATCTACTACATCACCTTTGTGATAATAACTATCTACGTGAGTAGGAATGGAAAGAGAAACTGAAGATTTTCCGTTTAAACTATAGTACCAATTATAAGTTAAAGGTACTACTTTTTCTGTATTAGTAGATTGATTTTGTAGAATACCTAAACCTATAAATCCAAATAAAAATAAGAAACTAAGACAAATAATAACGATATGTGGCTTATGTTTCAAAATGAGTCACATCCTTTAGACTAAAATCTATACTATAGTACAATTATTTCTTATTCTATATGACATAAGTTGTTTTTTCAAGTTAAACAATAAAAAGTAGTTAATAATTTCGGATTTCGTAAATTATTAACTACTTTTTATATAAAATATGTCGAGGTAACAATAGATTTCTTTATTTAATAGAGATAATATCAATTTCATTGTGTTCGTATAAATCAATAAAACGATCATTAATTTTAATAATAGGTCGGTAAAGGCAGTGAGGATTAATAAATACTACTTCTCCAATTTCTTCCGTATTTAAGATAACAAAAGTACCAATATAATAGGTGGCAATATTAGTACAGAAAGTTAATAGAAGTTTAGGGTCAAACTGGGGAAGGAAATCCAATAGTAAAATTTTTAGAGTGTCAAATATATGATGCTTATGGCGAAGTAAATCATAGGTATCAGCAATTCCCAGTATCTTACCTAATAAATTAATATAAGGTGAGGAGATGCGAACCGGGAAACCACTGCCATCACAATGCTCATGGTGAGCTAAAATAGCCTTGGGAATAATCGGGTCTAAATCTTTAAGTTTGCTTACAAGGTTATAGCTATAGATCGGATGTTTTTCATATTCAGCTTGCATAGTGGCATCTCTCGTTATAGAAGCATCAAAAGGATCAAAAGAAAGATTAAGTAATCCAATATCATGCAATAGACCAGCTTTAATGGAAGAAGCTATAAGGTGACCATCCAAGTTACACCAACGGCAAATAAGCATAGAAATAAAGGCAACATTTAAACTATGATTATAGGTATTATAATCTAATTGCTCAATAAGATTAGTACAGCCTAGAAGGCTATAATTAGCAGTAAAATCATTTGGTAAATCTTCACATAATGATTCGAAGTCACTAATATCTAACAAGCTTGCATCTTTTTTATCGAGTTGATTAATAACAGTCATTAAGGCACTACTATATTTTTTATAGTTTTCAATTGTTTCTACAGGAAGATTCCATACTTTGTTGAAAGAATCTAAATAAACCCATATATCCGTATGCACAAAGTTTTGGATATTTTTAATATGATCTGGTGTGAGTTTTTGATTTGGACCTATAATAGTAGTACCGGTTTTTAAATCAATAATTGGTCCTGCAGTAATCATACCAGGAATGCATTTTGAAACAGGCACAATGATTTTTTGCATGAATTGCTCCCCCTTATTGTTACTTTTAATGTTTATATCGACTAAATAGATAAGAAAGATAAGCAGATAAAATAAATAATAAGTAGAAAATGAAAGAAATTGTATATTGTTATAGTGTGCTTAGCGTTATTTGCAAAATCTCTTCAATAATGCTAAACTAATATGACGAAAATCAACTGCTTACATATATTATTTGGCGAAATCATAAATGAGCTTAATAAAATCTTCTGCTGTTGAAGCTAGAAAAAAAGCAGGGATACTTTTTTCTTTTTTAAATGAACTATATAAAATAAAATGGTAAATGTTAATAAGAATAATGTTACAATCATTGATTAAGTTAATTTGATTGCTTTTAGAAAGTTTATTAAGAGTATGTAAGTAATGTTTTTTTAAAAGTTTTAAGTTCAATTTTGTCTTAGGTAGATGAAAGACAGAAAAAGCTTCAGGATAGGAGTGTGCTAAATCATTAAAAAGATTTGACTTATTTGTATAAAGCATAGTTGGTAGATAGTTAAATATATAGGCTTGTAAATAGGAAGGTGAATGTCTAGAGGTTTGTAGAATAAAAATAAAATCTTGGATGGATTTAATGAGTTCGGCATAAGAGGGTGTATTAACGCTGCAACCATGGTGCTCATATAAACTCCATTTTTCTAGGACATTTAAATAACTATGGGTCAAAAAGTTAGAGTAGATGTTATAGGTAGATTGTGTTTTAGAATGGACATACATAAGCATTCCCCCTTGTTATTGCTTTCTTAACAACTTTTTTATATTTATTATATAGTAGGATACAAAGAATGAGAAGTTATTAATATAAAATGAAAATAAGATTAATCATTAAAAAATCATCATGAGACTCTAAAATAGGAGGAATAAGAATGAAAAAGCAAATGGGCATAGTCCTATTATTAATGATCATTTTAGGTGGAGCAGGAATGATATATAATAATGCACAAAGCAAAATGACAATGGGACAAGCTAATAGGCAGGAAGAAGTAAGACAAAAGCTATGTACTTTGGAAGGGAATGTAGTACGTATTGAAATAAAAGATAATGAAATGACTATTTTAGAAAAAGAGTATCAAAACTGGGTTAATCCAGAACACATGGATTTGACTTATAATTGGCAATCAGTACATGATTGGCTAACCGCTATAAGAAATGTTCAAAGTAAAGAAGCTGTTTATAAGGTAGAAGATGAAGCTCAGTATGGTATAGATGATAGGGCAGTAATGATTACGCTTTATGATGAAATGAATCGTAGCCAAACATTTAAAATAGGAAAGGTATCAGAAAACAAAGATCCCCTTTATATAGCAACTGATCGTATGGAGGGAATATACGTAGTCCCTTATGATGAAGGACAACAATTTTTAAGAGACCCAAATACTTTTGTAATAGGGGATTTAAAAGTACCTGAGATAGAAGATATAGAGACAATTACAGTAACGCGCAATGAAGATTACATCTATAGTCTTGAAAAGTCACAGGAATTGGGCATTAGCAAATGGTCCTTAATGGATTATTATAAAGGAAATCATTTTGTTCAAGCAGAGGTAATGGAAGAGTTACTTAAAGCAATTGAAGAAATGAAAATAGAAAGTTTTGCGGGTGCTATTACTGAAGAGATAGATTATGGTTTATCTAATCCACAGCTTATTTTAAATTTAAATAAAGATTGGAAATTAAGCTTTGGCAAGGTAGAAGGTGATAAGGTCTATGTGAGAATGAATGATCAGTCAGTCGTTTATACCATGAAGAAAGAGGTCTTAGAAAAGCTTATTAGTTATAAACCATTTGATATGATTTCAAGGCAGATTTTAGATTTACCACTATTAACTCTAAAACAAATTGTATTAGAAAATCCACAAGGTACGTATAATTTGGTATTAGAGAATGGACAAGAAGGACAAGTTGCAAATGAAATAGCCAGCGAGCTAGATGGATTAGTATTGAATAAGGAAGAAACCATGGAACTTATTTCAACTATTAGTTCAAGTATATGGATTGAAGCTGCACTTCAGAATCCGGAAATTGAACAAAAAGAGGAAAGAAAGGCCGAGATTACAATTACATGTACTTTACAAAATAATCAAGAGGAGAAAATTGAACTTATTCCTTATGATATTAATTACTACATTTTACGTGAGAATGGCATTACGGAATTTGCAGTTAATAAAGACAAGGTAATTAAGCTATTTAATACGCTTAGTCACATGAAAAAAGAAAAGAAGTAAGAATCAAAAAAGGAACTCCCATTAGATATGAGTTCCTTTTTGCTATTTAAGTATAACAAATAGGAAAAAAGGGAAATGCTATGTATTATATCTATATTTTAAAATGTAAAGATGGCACTTATTATACTGGATACACTAATAATATCGAAAAAAGAGTTAGTATACATAATAGTAAAAAAGGTGCCAAATATACAAGAGGACGTACACCTGTTACTTTGGTTTATGAAGAAAGTTTTGAATCTAAAACAGAAGCCTTAAAAAGAGAGTACATGATAAAACAAATGAGTAGAGCAGAGAAAGAAGCTCTCATCTATTCAAAGTTTGAGGAGATGAGTTAATGAAACAAGTGGCAAAAGAGTATGTAGGTATTATTATAGGAGCATTATTAATAGCTATAGGGCTCTATTTTTTCTGGGCACCATCTAATCTAGCTGCTGGGGGTGTAAGTGGTTTAGCTATTGTTTTAAAAGCTATCTTCCCCATGGTACCTATTGGTATTCTAATTCTTATATTAGATTGTATTATGTTTACAATTGGCTTTATATTTCTCGGGAAAAGCTTTGGGTTAAGAAGTTTAATGTGTAGCTTATCTGTTTCATTATTAATGACGGGATTAGAATTCATTTGGCCTAATTGGGAACCTATTAGTGATGATTTATTAATTTTGCTTATTTTTGGAGCTTTATTTATTGCCGTAGGACAAGCCGTAGTATTTAATTTAGAAGCATCTTCTGGTGGAACAGATATTATAGCAAAAATAATGACAAAATATATAAATCTTAATATTGGGACCTCTTTAATGATTGCTGATATGATTGTTGTTCTTTTGGCAACAGGAATCTTTGGGCTTGAAAAAGGTCTTTATGCCGCATTAGGTGTGCTCGTTACAACTAACTTGATAGATTATTTGATTTCTGGTTTTAATGTGCAACGTTATGTGATGATTATTCCCTCTTCATCTGAGAAAGCACATTTAATTAATAGCTATATTTTGGAAGTATTAGAAAGGGGTGCAACTATATATACAGCAGAAGGAGCTTATAGTAAAAATTCAAAAAAGGTCATTACAAGTGTTATTGGCCGTAGAGAATTTATTGATTTAAAAAGGCAATTAGTTAAAATAGATCCCTTAGCATTTATGACCGTACAAAACTTACACGAAGTTATAGGTGAAGGTTTTAAAGGATAAATGCAGATTAACAATAACATGGAGATAGAAATAAGATTTTTAATTTTATTTCTATCTCCATGTTATTTTAGTTTAATGGTAAAAATAACATTTATAAAATTAAGCGAAAAGTATTGACAATTTAGAAAAAAGAGCATATACTACAAAACATAGAGAAATAGTAGGAATAAAAGGAGGGGCTATGAAAATATCAACAAAAGCAAGATATGGTTTACGTGCTTTAGTAGATTTGGCAGTTCATTCAGCTGGAGATCAAGTACCACTTATTAGTATAGCCCAGAGACAAGAGTTATCGGCCAATTATATGGAGCAAGTTTTTTCATCTTTAAAAAAAGCTGGAATTATAAAAAGTATTAAAGGTTCACAAGGTGGTTATATTCTGGCAAAGCGCAGCTGCCATATTACTGTAGGAGAAGTAATCAGAGCTATAGAAGGAGAAATTCTTATTGTAGAAGAAGAGGAAGTTAAGGATGATGCTTCTTTGATTTATAATAGCATGAAACAATGTTTACAGGAACAAGTTTGGAATAAAATCACAGAGAGTATTTGTCAAGTTATTGACCATATTACATTAGAAGATTTAATGAAGGATTACGAAAAGCTTAATCAAAAAGAAGCATTAATGTATTATATATAAAAAATGGAGGAATTAAAATGGCGAAAATATCAAAAAGTATTACAGAGTTAATTGGAAACACCCCTTTATTAGAAGTAGGACAATATGCAAAGAGTGAAGGTTTAGAAGCAAATCTTATTGTGAAGTTAGAGTCTTTTAATCCAGGAAGCAGTGTTAAAGATCGTATTGGTTATTACATGATTCAAGAAGCTGAAAAGCAAGGACTTATTACAAGCGAGACTACTATTATTGAGCCAACTAGTGGTAATACAGGGATTGCATTAGCTTATATATGTGCAGCAAAAGGTTATAAGCTTATTTTAACTATGCCAGATACAATGAGTATAGAGCGCCGTAATACATTAAAAGCTTTAGGGGCAGAACTTGTGCTTACAGAAGGAGCAAAAGGTATGAAGGGAGCTATTGCAAAAGCGGAGGAACTTGCTGAGGAAAAAGCACCAAGTTTCATACCACAGCAATTTAATAATCCAGCCAATCCTTTAGCACACCGTTCAACTACTGCTCTTGAAATATGGAATGATACAGATGGAACAGTAGATTTATTTGTAGCAGGAGTAGGAACAGGTGGTACAGTATCAGGTGTAGGAGAAGTACTTAAAGAAAAGAAACCAGAGGTAAAAATCGTAGCTGTTGAACCAGCAGATTCACCAGTACTTTCAGGTGGTAAACCTGGACCACATAAGATTCAAGGAATTGGAGCTGGCTTTATACCTGGAGTATATGATTCTGAGGTAGTTGATGAAATTATTCAGGTAAGTAACGAAGCAGCATTTGAAGCATCTAGAAAGCTTGCTAAAACAGAAGGCGTACTAGTAGGTATTTCATCAGGAGCAGCTTTATATGCAGCTACTCAGTTAGCTAAAAGACCAGAAAATAAAGGCAAAAATATTGTGGTACTTCTACCAGATACAGGAGAGAGATACTTATCTACACCTTTATTTAGCTAAATGTTGAAGTAAACTTAAATGATCATTTGATTATAGTATGAAAAATTTAATAATAAATGAAATGAAGTGAGAATAAAATAAGCAACTGCCAGTAAACCTTAAAGGATAGAACTGGCAGTTATTTGTTTGTTTAAATGAAGAAGAAAGTCAGGCAAGATATGGTAGTAAAGGATAAAGGAATAAAAAAAACATAAAGATAACATCCTAAGTTATAGTTGGTTATGAAATAAATATGGTATATTTGGAAGGATGATATAAAAGAGGAGCGATGAAATGGTAACATTTAATAACAGCTGGGATGAATATCTGAAAGATGAATTTGAAAAACCTTATTATAAGGCTCTCCAAGATTTTTTAAAAGATGAATATAAGACTCAAACAATCTATCCTGATATGGATGATATTTTTAATGCTTTAAAGACGACAAGCTATGATGAAGTAAAGGTAGTTATTTTAGGCCAAGATCCTTATCATGGAGAAGGACAAGCTCATGGAATGGCGTTTTCTGTAAAGCCAGGAGTAAAAGTTCCACCTTCGCTAGTTAATATTTATAAAGAGTTACAGGCTACTTTAGGATATGATATACCGAATAATGGGTATCTTATGAAATGGGCTGAGCAAGGGGTACTGCTACTTAACACGGTTCTTACGGTAAGAGCAGGCAAGCCTCAATCTCATAAAGGAAAAGGTTGGGAAATATTCACAGACCGTGTGATTAGTTTACTAAATGAGAGAAAAGACCCTATTATTTTTATTTTATGGGGAGCACCAGCTAAGAAAAAGGCAGCGCTTATTACTTCTCCATGGCATAAAATTTTAACGGCAGCTCACCCGAGTCCTTTATCTGCATATAATGGCTTTTTTGGGTGCAATCATTTTCAAAAGGTAAATGAGTATTTAGTAGCTATGGGCAAAGCACCTATTGATTTTCAAATAGAAAATATTGAGTAATGTAACGGTAAATAATAAAATTAACTTGACAAAATATTTGACTCTAATTAAAATACTTATATAAATCTAAAAAATAAAGACGATGAAGAGACGAGTAAATCTTTACTAAAGTTTAAAGAGAGCCGAGGAAGCTGAAAATCGGTAACAAGGTAAAGATGGAAGAACAGCTTGGAGTTGCTAATCGAACGGCCATTGGCTTAATAGACTTAGACGGGGTAGACCGTTATATCTAAAGCGTATCGAGTAATCTGTACGTTAATGAGAGGATTTTAGTTTACTAAAATCAATTAGGGTGGCAAACGCGAATTAACCTTCGTCCCTTAACATTTAAGGGATGAAGGTTTTTTATATTTAAAAAGGAGGCGCATGTAATGCAAGTAAGAATTCCAGAGGGCTATAAAGCTAAATTAGACTTAAGAGAGACAGAAGTGGCGATTAAGAAACTAAAGGATTATTTTGAAAATGCTTTAGCCTATGAGTTATATTTAACTCGTGTATCAGCTCCACTTTTTGTTAAACCAGAAACAGGTTTAAATGATAATTTAAATGGCGTTGAAAGAGCAGTTACTTTTGATATTGCAGATGATAACCATGCAGTAGTAGAGATTATTCATTCTCTAGCTAAATGGAAGAGAATGGCGCTTGGGAGATATGAATTTGGTATAAATGAAGGACTTTACACAGATATGAATGCTATTCGTCGTGATGAAGAATTAGATAATATACATTCAATTTATGTAGATCAATGGGATTGGGAAAAAGTCATTACAAAGGATATGCGTAACATCGAGTTCCTTGAAAGAACAGTAAAACAAATTTACAGAGCTTTTATTAGGACACAAAATTATATTACAGAAGAATATCCAGTACTTGAAAAGTGGTTACCAGATGAGATTTATTTTATAACTTCACAGGAATTATTAGATCTTTATCCAGAATTAACAGCTAAAGAAAGAGAAAATAAAATTTGTGAAGAAAAGAAAGCTGTATTTATAATGCAAATAGGTGGTACTTTAAGTAATGGAGAACGACATGATGGTAGAGCACCAGACTACGATGATTGGTCTTTAAATGGAGATATTCTGTTCTGGAATCCACTTTTAGGAATTGCCCTTGAACTTTCTTCCATGGGAATTCGTGTAGATGAAGAAACTCTAGAAAAACAATTAGAAATAGCAGGCTGCCTGGAACGCCGCGAGTTAACTTTCCATAAGGGTATTTTAGAAAGACAATTACCTTATACTATTGGTGGCGGTATTGGTCAGTCTAGAATTTGTATGTATTTCTTACAAAAAGCACATATTGGTGAGGTTCAAGCTTCAATTTGGCCACAAGAGATGATTGAAATCTGTGAAGCAGCACATATTCATTTACTATAAAGATAGAGATAAAGCAATAAAATACATAGGATAAAATATCGAGGTATTTAAAATAAGCGATTAGAATCTGATGCAGGATTTTAATCGCTTATTTTTATCAATTAGGTAAATGTAGGAAAATTAGATTTACTTACATATAATAAAAGAGGATGGATAATAGTGTCATTTATTTTTAAGATAAGTATCAATAAATGAAATGAATTATTAAAAAGGAATAAAAAAGCACAGATGATGCACAATAAACATAATACTAAAACAGAGGAGGATATTATGTTTATTAGTATCATTACAGCACTTATATCGGGACTTCTAATGAGTGTGCAAGGTGTTTTTAATACAAGAGTAACAGAAAAGTCAGGCGTCTGGTTTACGAGTAGCATTGTTCATTTAATTGCTTTTGCATGTTGTTTAGGGGTGCTACTTTTTGTACGTGATGCCAATGTAGAAGGATTAAAGGCAGTTAATAAGTGGTATTTATTAGGTGGGGTTTTAGGAGCAGGAATTACTTATACAGTAGTAGTCTCTATGTCTAAGCTAGGGCCTAGTTATGCTGTGATGCTTATTTTAATTGCGCAAATGGCTTCTGCTTATTTAATCGAATTATTAGGTTGGTTTGGTACAGAAAAGGCAAATTTTATGTGGACAAAATTGGTAGGATTCCTCATAATGATTGGTGGTATTATTATTTTCCAATGGAAAAAATAAAACTTTAGTAAGAGGAGATAAGAAAATGATTAAAAATAAAGTATGTATTGTAGGCGCTGGTATGGTAGGTTCTGCTACCATGATGTCCATTTTAAACTCAGGGTTAGTAGCTGAGATTGTTATGATTGATCAGAATGAAAAAAAGGCAGCAGGAGAGGCATTAGATGCTTTTCACACCACATCCTTTACATATGTACCCAATGTGTTAATTCGCCAAGGGAGCTATGAGGATTGTAAAGATGCCCAAATTATTGTGATGTCAGCAGGACCAAGTGTTAAACCAGGTGAAAAATTAGATAGACGTATTTTAACTAAAACTAATGCAGAAGTAACACGTAGTGTAATGAGGGAAATCACTAAATATACGCAGGAGGCAATTATTATTTTTGTTTCTAATCCTGTAGATATTGTAACGTATATTGCACAAAATGAATTTAATTACCCTAGAAATAAAATTATTGGTTCAGGAACCTTATTAGATACAGCAAGAATGAGACGTATTATAGGAGAACATTTCTTAGTAGATACTAAGAATGTGCATGGTTATATTCTAGGAGAACATGGGGCTACTGCTATGGCTACTTGGAGTTTATGTAATTTAGGTGGTATTCCGTTAAGTGATTGTAGTAAAAAATTTAATAAGCCAGCACTTAATCAAGAACAAGTTCTTAAGGAAGTTATTGAGGCAGGAATGAATATTTTAATGGCAAAGGGCTATACCAATTATGGCATTGCAGAAGCAGTAGCCCGATTAGTGAAGGCGATTGTACTTAATGAACTAAGTGTCCTTCCTGTTTCGACTACCTTAGAAGGTGAATACGGTATAGAGAAGGTAGCTGTTAGCGTACCTTGTATTATAGGCCAAGATGGGATTCAAAGCATTTTAGATATTCCACTGACTAAGGAAGAGCATCAGCAGCTTTTAGCTAGTGCCAATAGTTTAAAGGAAACGATTAAAACCATAGAATAAATATAAAAGAGCTACTACCTTGTTAACAGATGAGTTAACAAAGTAGTAGCTCTTTTGTAATTGGTATTAATGTTCTATAATATTACCTTGACTTAAATAAAGTAAGCGTTGATTACGAGAGCCTCTATAAAGAAGATGTTCCTCTTTTTCAGCTAGGATAAAAGGACCATCAATGAGTACATCGATAAAATTTAATAGCTTTCTTTTAATAGGATCCAGTATGAGCTCTTCATAGGTATAACCAGTATAGCACCAAAGTGTAAGCCCAGCGGCTTTAATTGAAGATGCTAAGTCTAATAAGGCTTCTGCTTGTTCAAAAGGTTCACCACCTGAGAAAGTAATACCATTAATAAGTGGCTTGTTTTTAAGGATACGCTGAAGAATTTCAGAAGTTTCTACTAAGTCTCCATAATCAAAAGCCTGCATTTCTGGATTATGACAGCCAGAGCAAGCATGAAGGCAACCAGACAGAAAGAGAACACTACGAAAGCCTTCTCCGTTAACAGTAGAATGATCTAAAAAACCAGCTACCTGTAAGGTGCTCATACGCTAGTATAAGTGTTTTTGTGAGTTTCATCGTGTGAGAGTCTGTCTGCTCTCTCAGCTGATTTACCACTACCAAAGCGCTCATCTAAGCTTAGATAACCTGTTACACGGCTAATGCCTTGGATATGGATACTACCACATTCAGGACATGTTTTACCAGAGTCTGTAACAGATGTGCCACAATCTTTACAGTACCTTAGGTGGAAGTTAATTCCTATGTAACTAATATTAGAATTGTCATAAGCATAAGTAATGATTTTTTCAATGGTTTCTTCAGAAGGATAACCATCTACTTCTATATAACTAATATGACCAGCATTACACATACTGTGGAAAGGTGCTTCAATTTGAATTTTATCTATAATAGAAATTTGATAGCCAACAGGAACGTGGAAACTATTGGTATAATACTCTTTATCTGTTACACCAGGGATACTACCGAAACGGTCACGGTCTTGGAGTACAAATTTACCACTAAGTCCTTCGGCAGGAGTAGCATAGCAGCTCCAGTTCATGTGTGTATCTTGAGTGGTTTTATCAGTAAAATTACGAATGCATTGAATGATTTGATAACCTAACTCACGAGATGATTCGCTCTCACCATGATGCTTGCCTGTTAAAGCTACTAACGTTTCAGCAAGCCCAATAAAGCCAATAGACCAAGTACCATTTTTTAAGATAGGGTCAATATTATCATTAGGACCTAGTCCTTCAGAACCAAGCATAAGTCCTTCACCAACTACAAATGGGAGATCTTTTACCTTAAGGCGCTTAAGTACTTCATAACGATGAAGTAGAGATTCTTTAGCTAGCTGTAAGCGGCTATCTAGTAATACCCAGAAAGCTTCTAGATTGCCTTTGGCTTCGAGGGCAACACGAGGAAGGTTAATGGTAGTAGGTGCATTATTACCACGTCTGTTAGGGCCTTCAGGACCATTGATATTGGAACATACATAGGTACGACACCCCATAGTAGCAGGTAAAATACCTTTGTTATAATATTTTAAGTTAAAGTCTGCATCAATGTTCATAAAGGTTGGATTCATACGTGTACTAGCTACGCGGCAAGCAAGTTTAAAAAGATATTCGTAAGGTGCATCTTTACCTCGGTTAACACCTTCTTTGACACGGAAGATAATATTAGGAAATATAGGTTGTTCATTTTTACCAAGACCTTTTTCATATTCTTCTAAGAATATTTCACACACTAAAGCAGCATCTGTGCTTTGTGGTAAACCAATATTAAGGCTACTAAAAGGAACCTGTGAACCTGCACGAGAGTGCATAGTATTTAAGTTATATACAATGCCTTGCATAGACTGGCGTACTCTACTAACTAATTTCTCTTCTACAAAACTAGTAAAGGCTTCTTCAGATAGAGAAGACTTTAGAGGTGCAAATTCCTGTTTGATTTCTTCTCTTGTAAGTCCCACATAAGGTGCCATATCATTATCAAAGTTAACATGTGATTGGCCACCAAACATATCATTTTGGGAAGATTGCAATAAAATACAGCTAAGCTCTGCCGCAGACTCAATACGTTTAGGGCTGCGAATGGTACCGTAACCTGTGTTAAAGCCATTTTCAAATACTTTACCGGTATCAATGTGTAAGCAGTTAGTCGTTAAATTATAGCTATCTAAATCATGATAATACAAATCTCCTTGTTCATGTAGCTTAGCTAGGTGTTTAGGCATTTTTGATAAGTTATGCCACTTATTTGTTTCACTAGCAATACGTAAGAGTTTAGAAGAAAAGTTATTGCCTACATTGGCGTTATCTCTATCTGTTTCAATACCAATATTATGAACAGTATCCATGAGCTCAGATTTTAAATCACGTATACGCGTGCGCTCTTTTCGGTAATTGGCATAGGAATTTTTTAAAGTTTCTAATTGTAAATCCATTAAGGTATCTTCAATGACATCTTGAATTTGTTCTACTGTAATTTCATAGCTGTATAAATCTTGAATACGATCGGTTACTGTAGAAGTAATATCACTAATAGGGATATCTACTTCTATATTTTTAGCTGAGCGTAAAATAGCATTTTGAATTTTAGTGGTATTGAAGGTCACCTTTCTTCCATCTCTTTTAATAACGTAATATTGCATTTTGCCATCCCCCTTAAAACTTTTACCAATAGATATACTATACTATATATATAATCGGTTTTCTAAATATATACTATATCTTGCACATCTGTTTGGCAAGAGAGTATTTTTAGATTTTTTTGTCAATGTTTAAAAATGGAAAAGTAAGCCTAAATTTATATGGAAATACTAGAGCGTTATAAGGTAGAGTCGTCTGGAAAAAATTTTTTAAAGTAGAAACGCTGTTAACTTATTTTAAATTTATTAAGGGTGATGTACAATAGAAGGAAGAATACATGAGAGTGAAACTGCTAAAAGGAGATTAAAATGAATAAGTACGTTATTGTAGATATAGAAACAACCGGTGCCCATCCTGTAGATAGTGAAATTATTGAGATTGGTGCAGTTTATATAGAAGGAGGCCAAGTTAAAAAAATATTTAATGAATTAGTAAGGCCTACTCAAGTTATTTCTGATTATATTATTTCTATTACAGGGATTACAAATGAGATGGTAGCAGATGCACCGCCTATTGAAGAAATAATGCCACGTTTTTTAGATTTTTGTGAGGATGTTCCTTTAATTGGACATAATATTATTTTATTTGATTATCGTATGCTTAAAGCTAAAGCTATAGCTTTAGGAGCTAAATTTGAAAAAACAGGTATAGATACACTGGTGATTTCAAGAAAAATGTTGGCACACTTACCTAGTCGTAAGCTAGGTGACTTATGTGAGCATTATTCAATTTCACTAGAAAATGCACATCGTGCCTATCATGATGCTTTTGCTACTTATGAATTGTTTGAAAAGCTTAGAGAGGAGTTTGAAGAGCAAGAGCCGAAGCTTTTTATACCGGAGCCAATGAGATGGGACGTTCCTAAAAGAGAACCAATGACTAAGAAGCAAAAGACTTATCTAGAAAGTCTTTGTAAGAGGCATAGATTGTCTTTACCAAAGGGGTATGAAAACCTCACTAAATCTGAGTGCAGCAAACTCATTGATAAAATCATAGTCAATCATGGGAAATTAATATGAGAAAGTAGAAAATAAAATAAGCTGAAGATTAATAATTAAAGAAGCTACCACATAAACATAATATTGAACACAAGAATGCTCAAGGTCTAATCATTAGATTTTGAGCATTTTATGTAATGGGGTGGATTATGGCAGATGTAGAGAGACAATTTATTCTTAGTAATTTTATTCTAAGCAGTTTTTTGGATATCCAAAGCTTAAGGGAGCAATTTCCATTGCTACAGTTTGAAAATGTTGCACATGATATTTATACAATAACAGTACCCATGGGAGAACAAGCAGAGGCAGAATTTAATCGTTTAAGTAGCACAGTTAATTTTATTACATTTCCTGTTCCTTATGGTCTTAATGCAATACCAGCACTTAGTTCTTCTAATATTTCACAGTTTCATAATTATCCTTATGGCGCGCTACGTGGAAAGGGGATTATTATTGGCTTTGTTGATACAGGCATAGATTATACCAATATACTTTTTAAGAATGCAGATAATACAACACGAATTGTAAGTATATGGGATCAAACTATTCCAGGAAACCCTCCTGAAGGGTATAGCTATGGTAGTGTGTATACACAAGCAGATATTAATGAGGCTCTTAGAAGTCCAGATCCTCTTACTATAGTTCCTAGTCAAGATAATGATGGACACGGTACTTTTTTAGCTGGTGTAGCAGCGGGTAATGACCAGACAGGGACGGTTGATTATACAGGAGGAGCACCTGATGCAATAATAGCCATGGTTAAGTTACGTCCTGCAAGTGAGTTCATTAGGAATTTATTTTTAGTCAATACAGGGGTACCTGCTTTTCAAAGTAATGATATTATAGCAGGTATTAACTATTTGCTCCAATTATCACTTCAAGAGGGAAGACCTCTAGTCATTTGTTTAGGAGTGGGAAGTAATTATGGTGCCCATAATGGGACTGAAATTATAGAGAATTTTATTAGTAATATTTCTATAGCCGCTAATATTATAGTGGTTATTGCAACCGGTAACGAGGGAAGTAGTGGGCATCATTATAAAGGAGAAGTGACTAGTGGAGGATCAGAAAGTTTAGAAATTAATGTAGGACCTGGGGAATCAGGATTTTCAATGTATGTTTGGGTAGATATTCCAAATAAAATGACAGTTTCTATTAAAAGTCCTTTAGGTCAAGTCATTGAAAAAGTTCCTATTGTATCTGAAACGCCTCAAACCTTTAAGCTCAATTTAGAACAAACAATAGTAACGGTCATTTATTTGTATCCAGATCCATTAACAGGAGGTCAAAAAATTGAGGTTAGATTAGAAAATCCAACCCCTGGTTTATGGTCATTGACCGTTTATGGAGATATTATTATTAATGGTGTTTTTCATATTTGGTTACCACGTACAGGATTTATTAAAAGTGATACAAGATTTTTAAAACCTACTCCTGAGACAACTTTACAAATACCTGGAACAGAACAATTTGGCATTACTGTGGGAGGCTATGATTATTTAGATGATAGTGTATATGTTTCGTCAGGCAGAGGGCCTACAACAGATGGCATTATGAAGCCAGATTTAATAGCGCCAAGTGTTAACGTTCAAGGGCCTATGCCAGGGGGAGGATTTACCACTTATGTAGGCACCAGTACAGCTGCGGCTATAACAAGTTCAGCAGCAGCCTTGCTTATGGAGTGGGGGGTCCTTAATGGTAATTTCCCAGATATGAATACACGTATAGCTAGAAGTCTACTTACTCGAGGGGCAAGGAGACAACCTAATGTCATTTATCCTAATACAATAGAAGGCTATGGTAGATTGGATTTACAAGCAACGATTGCTAGAGCATAGGAGGGGAAATATGAGACTAATCGTGGCACCGTCTACCAAAGATAAACAGACTATAGCGCCATGGATTATGGAAGATTTAGGAGCAGGCTATAAGCTTATAGATATCAAAGAAGAGGAGGAGTTTAAGCAAATAGAGGGGGAAGTAGAGCCTGATTTTGAAATGCAATTAGGCAGGAAGCAAGTAGAGTTAGTAGAAGGGTTAAGCAAGGAATCCATAGTATTTGTAACTATAGGAGAGAGGCAAAAGAGTTCAAAAGTGAGTAGCTATTATGAAATGACCAGAGAAGTATGGGACAATAAGGGAATGTTAATGGAACAAGGGCCTCTATGGATAAGCTGTTATAGTGAAGAAAAAGTTTTTGCGGGCAAGTTTATTAAGACTATTCGGGTTCTTATAAATAAAGCAAGAAGTCTAAAAAAGACTGCGGTTATTTACCTTGATAATACACCTAAGGAAAGGTATTTTTCTTTTCGGAGTTTAACTTATAAGATTATAAATGAACTACTTGGAGAGGAAGAACATATCGTTTTACAAGTAATGAAGAAGGAAGATATAGCAGCTTGTTATTTAATGAGTGAAAAGCGTTTTGAACCTTATAAGAATCGTTTTATATATGCCACATCGTATCATAAACTCATTGGTAGAGCTATAAAATACCTTACAAATGAAAGGGAGTTAATGATAAAAGAAAGTTTATATCATGACATATTTTATGAACAGATTCCAACGACAGAAAAACTTTATTTACCTTTAATAGATGATTTTAAAAATAAAATGAGCCAGCCAATAGACTTAAATAGTATTTTACTAGGTAAAGGTATTCATGCTATCTATGATACAAAGATGAACATAGAGAAACAAAGCAACTACTTAAAAAATTATGTTATGCCGCAGTGGACCTTACCCATGGTAGCACAAGTACCTTTACATAGGATAAATTCCCCTAGGGCAAAAGAGAATACTACTTTAGAAGGTGATTTTAAGTATAGGGGGGAAAATGTTTATATCGGAATTGTAACTGTAGAAGGTATTAATTGGGAAGATTCACTTCTGAGAACATCCGGAGGAAAAACAAGAATAGGGTGTATGTGGGAGCAGGAACAAGCTGATAAAGGGGTTTATTATACAGCGACTACAATTAATGAAGCTTTAGGAACGGAGAAAATGCTATCAGGTAGTAAAAGTGAAGCAACTTTTTTACTTGACCTAGCAGGAGGAAAACAAGGTGTTTATGAAGCACTTGCTTCTAAGGCGGAATTTTTAATAGCAAAAATAAAGCCTGCTACTAGGAATCTACAAAAAATTCATGTAGGAGAGCCTCATCCACTAGTTGCATTAGTTCCAGATGTACTTATTGGGGTGTGCAAATTGATAGAACTAGCTAAGCTTAATCAAAAACCCTTAGTTCTATATTTACCTTATCATTATTTATTAGAGGGAGTGGAGGGTATTAATCAGTACGATAGAATCTTTGATGAACTGAGTTATCAGCAGGGAGTTACTATTATTATGCCAGTGGGAGAAGAAGCTAATAAAGAACATAAGCAGCTCATAGAAGGAAATTCTTTTGAGGAGCTAAGGATACAAACTAAGAGAGAAAATCAAAATCTAATAGGACGGATTTGTTCAGAAAAAATGGAAGTATTTCAAGCGGTTTTACAACTATTAGAAGATGAAAAACAAATCATTCATTTAGAAGAGGAAGGTAGTTATCAAACGACAGCAGGAATAGTAGAAAGTAGTGGATTAAAATGGGACTATAATAGTGGGCAGTTAGATATTCGGTTTCGTATTGAACAAGAATCACAGCATACTTGGCAACTATTTTTAAATGCTGAAGAAGATAAGCTGCTGAAATTAAGTGTAAGTCTGTCAGAACAAGGAGTAAATTCAGGCGCTACGTTAAGTTCATGGACAGCTTTAAATACAGTAAATCCGGCGCCGGCTAAATGGTCAGCTATAGGGGTGGGGAGTTTTGACACAAAGGCATTAGTGATGCGAGGTGGCTCTGGTAGAACGAATCATAATAATCAAGCAGGTCTAAGCTGTGTAGCAGAAGGGAGGGCGGATATCCAACTAAATGAAAAAGGGGAAGTACTAGGGTTAGAAGGAACGGCTGTAGCAGCTAGTTTAGTGACTGGAGCAGTAGCAACATTATATAGTAAATGGCAGAAGGAGAAGGGGAAATCTTATCCGAATACCAAGATGATGCAAAAGTGGTTAGAACAACAGCTTACACAGCTGCCTGGGCAGACTTACCCTCATTTTAGTCAAGGGAATGGTATTTTAGATTTAAAGAAGCTAGAAGTTACTTTAATGGCACCTTTAGAATAGGGGAGGTTAGAAAATGGTTATTAATAAATTAAGTGCACAAGTACAACTGGCTTTACGTTATGAGAATCTTATGACAGCAAATGTTAAGAACTTATTTATAAAAGACCAAGCCTTGCAGATATGGGAGGTTATTGTTCGTTATGTGGGGAGTTTAGAAGAAATAAGTAAGAAGTTCGATATGGAGGTATATGATTTAGGTCAAGGATATGCACAAGTTATCATAAGCAGACTTTTTATTGGAGAGCTATCAAATGATCCTAATGTTATCTTTATCAGTTTACCACAGCTTATGGAGTACATTGATCTTGATTTGGCTCAAGTTTGTGCAGAGGAAACGAGCTCACCAACCGGTAATTACCAAATCACAGGAAGAGGATTGTTATTAGCCGTCATTGATTCAGGTATTGATTATACACATCCTGATTTTAGAAATGATGATGATACAACAAGGATTTTATATTTATGGGATCAAGGCATTGAAGGGACACCGCCAGCAGGTTTTGCTGATGGAACGCTTTACACCAAAGAGCAGATTGATGAAGCATTAAAAGAGCCTACTAAAGAACAGATGTTAACAAGGGTTCCTTCCATGGATACATTAGGACATGGAACAGTTTTAGCAGGAGTAGCAGGTGGAAATGGGAGAGGAAGCACAGGACGAAGAAATAAAGGCATGGCGCCGGCATGTGATTTACTTATTGTGAAAGTTGGAAGGACTAATAGGGAATTTGGTCCTAGAGATCTTGAAATCATGCAGGGCATTCATTTTGCAATGGAAAAGGCTAAAGAACTTTTAAAACCTATCGTTATTTTATTGGGTTCAGGATATAACTTAGCTAGTCATAATGGTAAAGATATTCTAGCTGCATATATAGAGGCCGTTTATCGAACCTGGGTATGTAATATTGTTGTAGGAGTAGGTAATGAGGGAAATAGAGGAAGCCATAGTAAAGGAATGATTGAAGAGGGAGAAACAGAAACCATTGAGCTTATTATTGATGGAGAAAAGAAAGAATATGCTTGTTGTATATGGATGCCTGTAAGTGATGAAGTAGAGTTAACGCTAGAGTCACCAACAGGTGAAAAAACAGATGTTTTAAGCTTATTAACACCTAATAGAGCCTATTTATTTGATGAAACAGCCGTTCTTATTAATTTTTCTGAGCCGATTATAGATATTACACAACAACAGATTCTGATTGTTTTGCAAGGGCAAAATAATCAATTAGTAAATAGAGGTATATGGCGTATAACTTTAACAGGTAAACGTATTTTGCAAGGTAATTATAATATATGGGGAAGTATTGTAAGAGACCTTAGTAGTAATACAAGATTTCAAGAAGCTTCTGTAGAAACGACACTAACTTGCCCATCTGACTCTGATGGTCTTACAGGTGTGGGAGCCTATAACGGCAATACTATGCAATTAGCCGCTTTTTCTGGTAGAGGATATACTGCTGATGGTAGAATTAGACCCAATTTAGTAGCACCTGGAGTTAATGTCACCGTACCTTCAGTAAAAACTGGAGAACTTTATACTATGGCATCAGGTACAAGTATTGCATCAGCTTTTGTAGCAGGTGCCTATATATTAATGCAAGCTTATGGTCTTGTACAACTAGGAAATCCAGGATTATATGGAGATGCCTTAGAAGTTTATTTGATTCGTAATGCGAGGAGACCAATTGTCAATGCACCCTATCCTAATAATAGTTGGGGATTTGGGATGCTTTGCTTAGAGGCAGCCCTTAATAATATGAGAGAAGTAGCAAACCAAACCAATTAGGAGGGAGCCCATGCAAAATAAAACAGATGCAGCACTAGAAATATTGAGTATTGTGCCTCAGAATGAACGAGAACAGATAGAGATTGATTTAGGACTACTGGGGTTTGAGCAAAAAGGGACATGGGAAGTACTTGTCAAATATAATGGAGACATTGAAGCAGTTGCCCAAAAAGTAGGTGGGGTAGCACAAATTATAAGTAATCAATTTGCTGTTTTAACAGTTCCACCAGAACGGATACAAGAACTTATTAATTTTACAGAAGTAGAATATATGGAAGTGCCTAAAAGGCTTTTTTATAATATTAATGAAAGTATGTTGGCTAGCTGTATCACACCTGTTCAAAATGAACCGCCTTATAGGTTAAAAGGTAGTGGCACTTTGCTAGGTATTATTGATTCTGGCATTAATTATGCTCACCCAGATTTTAGAAATGAAGATGGTAGCACACGTATCAACTTTATTTGGGATCAATCTATCACTGGGGCCCCCCCCACTGGTTATTTAACAGGAACAGAATATACAAGAGAGCAAATTAATGAAGCTTTAAAAGAGCCTACAAAAGTGCAACAGCTAGAGATTGTGCCAACAGGTGATAGAGTTGGTCATGGTACTCATGTGGCAGGAATAGCAGGTGGGAATGGAAGGGGATCAGGAGGAAGAATTATAGGGGCAGCACCAGAGGCAGAATTTATTATTGTAAAACTAGGGCAACCAGATTTTGAAGGTTTTGTAAGAAATATAGAAATTATGTTAGGTGTACGTTATGTCATTGAGAAAGCTATAAGTTTAGGGAAACCCGTTGCCATTAATATAAGCATTGGGACAAATGCTGGGCCTCATGATAGTAATGCACTCTTAGAACAATACTTAGATAATGCAGCAACTTTATGGAAAAATAATATTGTAGTGGGTACAGGGAATGAAGCTAATGCTAGAAATCATACGAGTGGCAAAGTGGAACAAGGAAGTACTGCTAGCTTTGAATTTCAAATAGGGGAAAATACCACTTATTTCCCACTATCCGTCTGGCAAAATCCAATTGATCAGTTAGGATTTGAAATTATTGACCCTGCAGGTAGAAGAACGCCGCTTATTGTATATGCTCAGGGTCCAGTACAATATGGACTAGGAGGAGCAAAGGTGTATGCTGCTTTTTCAGGACCGTCACCTTTAAGTGGAGATATTGAATTTGCAGTGTTTTTAGTACCCGTATCTAGTAGTATTACAAGTGGCATTTGGCAAGTTGTAGTACATGGACAAAGCGTGGTGGATGGGAGTTTTAATGTATGGGGCCCTACTTCAGAAGAAGGTGCAACCACTAATTTCTTTTTGGCGCCTACAGTAGAAACTACATTGACCACACCATCTACAGCAAGGCTAGTAGTATCAGTTGGAGCCTATAATCATGTAACAGGTCAGATTGCTCCTTTTTCAGGAAGAGGTTTTGGAAGAGATAACAGTGTAATTAAGCCGGATTTAGTAGCACCAGGAGTGGAGATTAGTGCAGCAAGTCATACAACTTCAGGTTATAGAGTGCAAAGTGGCACCAGTATGGCCACACCACATGTGGCAGGAGGTATAGCTCTTTTAATGGAATGGGGTATTATACAGGGGAATAATCCTTTTTTATATGGAGAAAATGTAAAAACTTATTTAATAAGAGGTGCTACTAGAGATAATAATATGAATTATCCTAGTCCATTATGGGGATACGGTAAACTTTGTATTGAGGAAAGTTTAGATTTGTTAAGAAGACAATTGGCTTTTTAATAGAATAATTGAGATATGATGGTAAAGAGTAGGTAATATTATAAGAAAAAATGCCTGCTCTTTTTTGATGAAGAATAAATCATTAAAAATAAATTAAATAATATAAACTAATAGTAATAATGATGTAATATCTAATTTATGGTTAATTATATTAAAACGTGTTATAATTTGTGTTATATTCGGATAAATTTGCAAAGGGGGGATAGAGTGGGACCTATTATAGAGGTTAAAAATTTAAGGAAAGTTTACCGTATGGGGAATGAAAAAATTGTGGCGCTTAATCATATTGATTTAGAGATAGAAAAAGGAGAAATCTGCTGCTTGTTTGGTACGTCAGGTTCAGGAAAATCGACATTATTAAATATGTTAGCAGGTCTTGAAAAGCCTACTAAGGGAACTATAAAAATAAAAAAAATAAGAGTTGAAAAATTAAATGAAACTCAGTTGGCGATTTTTCGTCAAAAAAACATTGGTTTCGTTTTTCAATCCTATAATTTAATTCCTACATTAACTGCACTAGAAAATGTAGCATTACCTCTTGTATTTCAAGGGATGGATAAAAGAGAAAGAGAAAAAAGAGCAAGGGAAATGCTAGAAGCAGTAGGGTTAGGGTCAAGGCTTCATCATAAACCAAAGGAAATGAGTGGTGGACAACAGCAACGTGTGAGTATTGCAAGGGCTTTTGTCAATCGTCCTCAAATTTTATTTGCAGATGAACCTACAGGAAATTTGGACACGCATACCACTAGTGAAGTAATGGATATGATTACAGGTATTGCAGAAAAATATAATCAAACACTCATTATTGTCTCACATGATCCAGAAATTGCTGGTTATGCACATAAAATTATTACGGTACAGGATGGAGATATTGTTAAAATAGAAAAAAATACAGAGATGGGAAGGAAAATGATTTATGAAAAAGAAGAATAAGTGGATAGCATGGGTACTGAGCTTTCTTTTGATGGCTACATATATTATGTCAGGTGAGATATTAAATATCTATGCAGCAGAAGGAGATGGAGCTTTTGGCTCAATAACCATTAATAAAGTTAGTCAAAATCAATCAAGTATTCAACCAGGAGATGCATTTAGTTTAGTGGTAGAAGTGACAGCAAATAAGCTAGGTGAAGGAACTAATAAAGTATATATATCTAATGCTAAAGCTACAGGAAGTGGTATTGATGCTAGTAAGGCAGGCTTTTCAGTAAATGGAGCTGAAGAAATAACAGAAGTAAGTGAATCTAGAACTATTACCATTAGTGGGTTAGTCTACAATGGTGGAAGTCAAGATATTGAGGTAGTAGTAGAAGTAGGAGGTAGCCTTCAAACAGCTAATCCAGATAACTCTGATACTGAATCTTATACACTAACAGCAAAATCAAGCGCAGATTTTATAGATGTATTAACTGTGGAAAAGCAAGATAACTTATTAGTTAAAACAGGACAAACACAAAATGTAGAAGTAAAGGTAACTAATAAATCAAGCTTTACAGTTAATCAAGCGGACATGAAACTTGCTTTAGGAAGTAAAGTAGAAGGTGTAGAAATTAAAACAAGCACTGCTACAGTGAAAAATATTAAGTCAAAAGAAACTAAAACAGGTATTTTTACGATTAAAGTAAATGAAGATGCTAAAGCAGGTGTTTATCCAGCTACAGTAAGTGTTGCAGGAAATAGTTATAGTGTTAATATACAAGTAGATAGTAGCGTGGTACCATCAGCACTTGAAGTGAGTACATCAGGTAGCAAAATTTATACGCCAGGTGTAGCAAGTGAGGTGACATTTAAATTAAGTAATGTAGGTCAACGTGATGCAAAGAATATACGTTTTGAAGTGGTTAATACTGAAAATGTCTCAATAGTAGAGGCGAGTAATGTTAAAAGGCTAGATGTGATTCAAGGTAAATCAAGCCAAGATATTACAATGAAATTGCGCGTGAGTAGTAGCTTTAAAGGAGACAGCGTACCTATTCAAATTAAAGTGGATTACTTAAATTCCGCAGGTGAAAAAGAAGAAGATACGCAGTACGTCTATTTAAGTACATCAGCTTCAAGTGTAGCTTCAGAAGTCATTATTAGCAATGTGATTTCTCCTACAGATACATATGGTGTAGATCAAAACTTTACTGTTAAATTTAATGTTTCTTCTAAAAGTGGAGCAGATAATCTCAAAATTTCTGTTAAAGGTGATGAAGGCATTGTACCTAAATCTCAGAACCTCTTTTTTGTAAGTCAATTAGGCAAAGGAGAAACCAAGCAATATAGTGTAACTTTTGCAGCAACTAATGCAGCTATTACAAGCAGTCATCCAATTGAGATTAACATTGAATACGGTGATCCTAAAGCACCTATAATAGTTAGCCAATATGGTAGTATTAACATTAGTAATCCTAAAAAGGATGCAGAAGGTGATGAGGATGAGAAGTTAAAAGGTAAACCTAAAGTTATTATTGGAGAATATATCGTTAATCCTACTATTGTCCAAGCAGGTGAAAATTTTGAACTTCATCTAGGTTTTTTAAATACAAGCAGTAAGCACACTGTGAACAATTTGAAAGCTAATATTAAAGTCATTGAGCAGGGTGAAAATCAAACAGGAAATGTATTCACCCCTGTAGGTGGTAGCAATACCTTCTATATTGCTCAGCTTAGCCCAGGAGAGACGGTGACAAAGGATGTAACCATGTATACTATTCCTACAGCGAAGGCAAAGACTTATGAAATTACTTTAGAAATGGCTTACGAAGATGAGGATGGCAATGAGATTACAGCTACTGAGAATATAGGTATTCCAGTAGAGCAAGTAACTAAAATAGAAGCTGGTGACATTTTCGTAGAGTATGCACAAGTAGGTATAGAAACAACACTATCTACAACCTTTTATAATAGAGGTCGTACGGACGTAACGAATATGATGGTTTATGTAGAAGGAGAAGGTTTTACAGTAGAAAATAATAGAACGTTTATTGGTAACTTTAAGCAAGGAGATTCACAAACTTATGAGCCGATGATTATGGCCAATGAAGCAGGAACTCTAAAAGGTGAAGTTATTGTAGAATATGAAGATGCAGCGGGTAAGACTCAAGAAATCAGGAAACCGTTTGAATTCCTTGTAGAAGAGATGATGATGGAAGAAATGCCACCAATAGATGGAGAAATGCCTTCTATGGAAGGAGAAATGCCTACTGAAAACGCTGCAAGTAAAAAATGGATTTTTGGTGGTATTGGAGTAGGCGTCGTTGTAGCAACAGCAATCACCCTTGTTATGCTTAAGAAGAAAAAAGCAAAAAAAGAAGAGATGATGCTAGATGAAGAAGATTGATTTAGTTAGTATGAGTATACGCAATTTATGGAGACGTAAATTGCGTTCAGCTCTTACCATATTAGGTGTAGTGATTGGGGCATGTTCCATTATATTAATGCTTTCTCTAGGGCTAGCCATGGAGAAGAATATGGAGGAGCAGTTTGCCCAAATGGGAGACCTTACTTTAATTCAAGTATGGAGTTACGGGGGTGGTAACTCTACCCAGGAAATTGATGATAAGGTGCTTAAAGAGTTTGAAAAAGTAGAGCATGTTGTAAGAGCTATTCCAATGCTCAATGACATCAATGTTTATTTAAGTAGCGGCAAATATCGTACACCAGATCCTTACTGGGAAATATATGTGATGGATGCTGCAGATATAGAAGCTTTAGGATATAAAGTAGAACAAGGACGCAGTTTATTGCCAGAGGAAACAAGAAGTATCTTAATAGGGAAAAATGTACTTCAATATTTTACCAAAAGAGGAAAACCAATAGATTACTCAAAAGAACTTGAGGCTATGCCTTTTGATTTAGAAAAAGACAAAGTAACTTTAGAAGTTATTCAGTATGATTGGGAAACAGGTAAGCCACTATTAGAAGATACGAATGGCAATAAAATTAAAGCACCTAAGGGTACAGATGTCAATGTAGTAGGTTTATTTCCTGAGACAAGTATGGACTTAGCGCGTAAAGTGATTATTCCTAGAGCTCTTTATGAAGAGCTAAAAAAGGAACAAATAGCTTATAGAAAGGCACTGGGATGGTACACAGAGGATGATGCTAAAAGGGATAAGAAACGTACTTATAATGAAGTTATGATTAAAGTAGATCACCAAGATAATGTAGTAGAGACATTGGAACAGATTAAAGGTATGGGATACGATGCCTATAACAATATGGAATGGTTAGAACAATATAAGCAAGAAGCAGCAGCAAAACGTATGGCTTTAGGTGGCATAGGAATTGTTTCCTTTGTTGTAGCCGCTATAGGGATTGCTAATACGATGATGATGAGTATTTATGAACGTACTAAAGAAATAGGTGTTATGAAGGTTATAGGTGCTAAGCTTGTAGATATCAAATACCTTTTCCTAGTGGAAGCTTTACTTATTGGTTTAATAGGAGGGATCCTGGGGGCGGGAATTTCAACAGGCATTTCTCTTATTTTAAATGCTATAGGAGAGCCAATTGCAAGAATGTTAGGTATGTGGGGAGGGACAACTGTATCGTTAGTTCCGCCATGGTTAATTGCAGCTGGAATTATTTTCTCTACATTAGTGGGGCTAGTATCAGGATATTTTCCCGCTAGAAAAGCCATGGGACTTTCAGCGCTCTCAGCCATTAGGACAGAATAAATAGATAAGAATAATAAATTAAAACAGGCTTTATCGTACAGGAAGGTTCCGTGGGCGATGAAGCCTGTTTTGCTTTTACCTCAGTTCTGCAAGTTTAGTAACAGCTACATAAATACGAGAGATTTCATACCAAGTACCTTTTCCGACAATGCCATCTTGAGGAAGATGGAAGATTCTTTGAAAAGTCTTTACTGCTTCCTCTGTAGCTTCATTAAAATTCCCATCAACTGCTACCTTAGGAATAAGAGGATAGTTTTGAGAGATACGGTTAAGTTGCATTTGGATCGTACGTACAGCAGGACCACTATCTCCTAGTCTTAAAGGTGTACCTGGATAAGATTCAGGATTGCCTTCTACGGTAGGAGCGGTATTAAGTGTGATGTTACTACCATAGAAATTCCTCAAGATTTGCTCAGCTGTATACCCAGCATCACCTAAATCTTTGCTGCCCCATTGAGTCATCCAGTTTGGACACTGGGATTTGACACCGTCACAATATTGAGCAAGAAGTGGCTGAGTTACATCTGGTAGTTTGATATAAGTGCTAAATACTTCAGCAACAATAGGAACAATGGTGTCAAATATGTTACGTCCAAAGAAAAAAGCATGGTCATAAGCAGTGGAATTAGTGATTGTATAAGGCTTACCTTGATTACGATACCATTCAGTATAGATTCTATTTAACGTAAAAGAAGTAATAGCAATAACATTGGCTTTAATTGTTTCAGTAGGCCAAGTAGGGTAGATTTCTGAACTAGCTACATTGGCAATATAGTCAGTAAAAGGAACGGTATAATTAGGGGCACTATTATCATTAGGTGTTCCAGCATGGACAATAACAAATTCAGGAACAATAACTTCGTCTAAAACAATAAAACCAGAGCCTGGGATAATAGGTTTGATAGAGGCTTCTGGGATTTTAGGTGGGTAGTTGCCATATAAGGTGGCAGGTCCTATACTCACTACTTCCAAAAGTTCTCTCGTATAAGAAGCATAACGTTTCAGGTGCCTTTCTGTAGCTTGCAAGGCAATAGGCTGAATAGAGAGGATATCAGCGAAAACCTGAGAACCCGTAACAATGGCGTCCACAAAATTAGGTGAAGAGGTTTCAATCCTATAAGTGGAATAAGGCCTTTGGGTATTGAGTGGATCTAAGCTATAATCAATAGGAGGTGCACTCAATTCTACGGGAGTAGTCTGCCCAACTTCATTAGTAATGAGCTCTGCAATTACGGTTTCTTCGCCTGTGGGAGAGATTTCTTTAATTGTCACATTAACATTACTGACAGGAACAAGAGGACCTAGAAGCTGATCTGAAGAAAGCTGTACAATGAGTGAACCTAGATTTTGTCTAGAAACACTAGGGGGATAAATAGGATGTGGTATCATTTAAGTTCCCTCCTTACAAATTTACTGGTAGTAAGCTATGGATAATATATGAATTTTTAATGGTTTTTAGAACAAATTAATAAGGATAAAAAGGGGTTTATTGCACATCCTAATGAAAAAGGAGGAAGGCTATGTTAAAAAGAAAAAATCTTCTTATTGTATTCATTATTTTGTGCATGATTTGTCCTGTATGGGGTAAATCTAATGATGCCACATCACAAGTATTCAAAGAAATAAGAAAAGAAAAATATAATACCGATACCATACATACCTATCGGCATGTAGCAACTGGATTAGAGGTTATTTGGATAGAAAATAAAGATGTGAATAAGAGCTTTGTTCTAGGTGTGAAAACGCCAACAACAGACTCTACAGGTGTCAACCATATTATAGAGCATACATTATTTACAGGTTCTAAAGCTTATCCATCATCAAGCTTATTTTTTGATGCCAGTGAAGCTTATCCTAATACCTATATGAATGCATTAACAAGTGGTGATATGACACAGTTTCCTTTTTCTACACCGTATCTTTCTTGCTATAGGGAACTTTTACATGTCTATCTAGACGCCGTCTTTGAACCTCATTTATTAAAAGAGCCCTATGGTTTTTATGAAGAAGCTTTTTATAAGTCACCAAAGGAAAATAGAGTAGGTGGCGTTGTCTATAATGAGATGAAAGGCGCTTATAGTAGTAAGGAACGTATTATTTTTAGAAGTCTAAGAAATATGATTTTTAAAGATAGCCACTATGCTTATGATAGTGGTGGTAGCCCTAATGAAATTCCTACATTAACTTATGAAAACTGCTTAAAGGTGTACAAAAAATATTATTACCCAGCTAATATGAAAATCATTTTATATGGTGATATCCCAATTACGGAAAGTCTAGAAATAATAGCACCCTATTTAGCAAATCATACAGGTCTTAAAGAAAGTGTTGATTTAAGTGTTAAAACATTAAATACAGAAAAAATAGCGACTTATGCTGTGCTGCCTAGTGGGGATAAAGGCGTCCTAGTAAAAAGTTTTGTATTAGAAAAACCTATTAGCGCTGAGCAAACACAAGCATTAGATTTATGGATGACAGCCTATCTTATGAATCCTCAAACAGGATTTTGGCAAAATTTAAGCTGTATTGGATTAGGAAAGGCTAGGTGGGTGAAAGATGAGGACTTACCTTACTTAGTTTATTCCTTAGTTATTTCAGATGTGCCAACGAATGAGCTAGAAAAATGTGAGTGGCAGTTAGAGCACCTGCTAATTAATATGCCAAAGGATTTAGGTACTAATAAATTTATAGAACAACATATACTAGCAGAAGCTAAGTGGCTTATGCTTAAAGAGGATACTAGTGTAAACAGAGGGATTGATATTGCGCAGAGTATGTTAGAGGCGTGGGCTCATCATAAGACTATTAATCAGTATTATGAAAAAAAGGACTATATTGAAAATGCTAAAGGCTTAGATGCAGATAGTCGTACAATTTTATTTGAACAAGCTACTAGGTACACAACTATGTTATTACCTGGGACTTATAAATTACAATCTCCAGATGAATTAAGTCCTGTATCTAATGAAGAGTGGCTTACTATTATTCCTAAAATGGAAGCTTGGCAAAAGAAAAAAGCAAAGCTAAAATCAGTGGATTTACAGGAACTTGTTCTAAAACCTCATCTAGAAATCAAAAGTAAACAAAAAAAGAATTACACAGAGCTAGTAACTGAAGTAGGAGGAAGCTGGGCAAGATCACAACTTTATTTTAATACGGCACATATTAGCCAAGAGGAACTGCCTTATTTGTTTATTTATGCACATTTATTAGAAGAAAGCGCAAGAGAAATTACACCTTTTAGTGGAATGATTACGACAGGGTGTATGGCATATCCAAAAGAAAAAGGGTATTGGCCATGCTTTAAGCTATCTATTTTATCAAAGGCAGAAGAAACAGATCACAGCACGTTATTAAGGGAAGCTAGAATTCACTTACAAAACAAACCCAATGAATGGTACCGTCAAAAACTTATAGAATGGGTTATGGACATGAAAGAAGCTAGCGAAAATAATGCCATAGGTACATTGTCACATCTGAGCTTAGGGGCAGAAGAAGGATTAAAACGCTATTTATATGAACAAAGCTATCCACAGTATAGTTTTTGTGAGAATCTTTTAAAGATGCCTCATACAGCATGGCGTTTAAATGTAGAGCGTATTGATAAAAAGTTATATCATACAGGAGATTTGATTGTTGCTACTACTGTTCCTCGAAGAGATAAGAACCTATATGCAAAAAGTTGGGAAGATTTTTTAGAGACTTTACCTTGCCAGGAGCATCAAATTGCCTCATATGAATTTACAGCTATGCCAAAGAATAGCTTTGTAACAAGTGGTTCTACTGTTGATTATAGTTATATAGGAATAGATAAGGGGATACCTCTAGATGGACTAGATTATTTAGCAACCACCTATTTGACCAAAAACTATCTTAATCCTCGTATTCGTGTAGGTTTAGGAGCATATGGGACAGGATGTCAGATTAGTTATCCCTACACGATTTCTTTCTATACCTATAGAGATCCAGATGTAGGACGTTCTTTACCTGTTCTAGAAAAAGCCTATGAGTTTTTAAGTAAAAGTGTAGATAAAGTGGCCCTTGAAAGTAGTAAGGCAGAAGCTCTAAGCAGGTTACAAAATCAATTTCGTTTACTAAGTACACCTCTAGAAGAAGCCAATGCCTTAGAAGGGTTGATTTTATGGGGGCAAAGCCCTGATGTTCTAATGAAGTTACAACAAGAAATCATTAAAGCAACACCTGAAGCTATTAAAGCTAAAGGTGCTATATATAAAGAACTTTTTAAACAAGGCAGAGTTTCTATCATGACTCAGAAAAATTATACTAATAAAGAAGAATGTACAACCTATTCATATTGAACGATGAAAAAAAAAGGATAAATATTGACAGATTCCTTAACCACCTATACAATAAATGTGTATTGTTAAATTTTTGATTTAAAGAGCAATCTTTAAATAGAGAAGAGTGGAAGGGAGTCATGAAAATGATGTATTCACATGAAGTAGAACAAATGTGCCCAATCGCTAAAGGACCTAATCATGGGCCAGCACCAATCCCACAAGAGGGTAAATGGGTACAAGCAAAAGAAGTTAAAGATATTAGTGGTCTTACACACGGTGTAGGCTGGTGTGCACCACAACAAGGTGCTTGTAAATTAACACTTAACGTTAAAGACGGTGTAATTCAAGAAGCATTAGTAGAAACTATTGGATGCTCTGGTATGACTCACTCTGCAGCTATGGCAGCAGAAATCTTAGCAGGTAAAACAATCCTTGAAGCACTTAACACAGACTTAGTTTGTGACGCAATTAACACAGCAATGCGTGAGTTATTCTTACAAATTGTATACGGAAGAACTCAAACTGCATTCTCTGAAGGTGGACTTCCTATCGGTGCAGGTCTTGAAGACCTTGGTAAAGGACTTCGTAGCCAAGTTGGTACAATGTACTCAACAGTTGCTAAAGGACCAAGATACCTTGAAATGGCAGAAGGGTATGTAACAAACATCGCTCTTGATGCTGATGATCAAATCATCGGATACCGTTTCATTCACTTCGGTAAAATGATGGACATGATTAAAAAAGGTATGGATGCAAACGAAGCAATTGAAAAAGCTACAGGTCAATACGGCAGATTTGATGATGCTGTACGTACAGTTGACCCAAGACATGAATAGGGAGGTGCCAAACAATGCCATTATTTGAATCATATGATAGAAGAATTAACCAAATTAACGTTGTTTTAAATAAATACGGAATCAAAGATCTTGAAGAAGCGAGAGCAATCTGCGTAGAAAAAGGTTTTGATCCATATGAGATTACAAAAGGAATCCAACCAATCGCTTTTGAAAACGCTTGTTGGGCTTACGTTGTAGGTGCTGCAATCGCTCTCAAAAAAGGTTGTCACAAAGCAGCAGAAGCAGCAGAAGCTATTGGAGAAGGTCTTCAAGCTTTCTGTATCCCAGGTTCTGTAGCTGATGACCGTAAAGTAGGTCTTGGTCATGGTAACTTAGGAGCTATGCTTCTTAGAGAAGAAACAAAATGTTTCGCATTCTTAGCAGGTCACGAAAGCTTTGCAGCTGCTGAAGGTGCTATCGGTATTGCACGTTCTGCAAACAAAGTTCGTAAAGAAGACTTAAGAGTTATCTTAAATGGTCTTGGTAAAGATGCTGCTCAAATTATCTCTCGTATCAATGGGTTTACATATGTTCAAACTCAATTTGATTACATGACAGGTAAAGTAAACGTAGTAAAAGAAATTGCTTACTCAAACGGTGAACGTTCAAAAGTTCGTTGTTTTGGTTGTGATGATGTTCGTGAAGGTGTTGCAATCATGCATATGGAAGGTGTTGACGTATCTATCACAGGTAACTCAACTAACCCAACTCGTTTCCAACACCCAGTAGCTGGAACATACAAAAAAGAATGTATCGAACAAGGTAAAAAATACTTCTCAGTAGCTTCTGGTGGTGGTACAGGACGTACACTTCACCCAGATAACATGGCTGCTGGTCCAGCTTCTTATGGTATGACAGATACTATGGGAAGAATGCACTCAGATGCACAATTCGCTGGTTCTTCATCAGTTCCTGCTCACGTAGAAATGATGGGTCTTATCGGTATGGGTAACAACCCAATGGTAGGCGCAACAGTTGCAGTAGCAGTAGCAATTGAAGAAGCTATGAATAAATAATTCCCTTTTAGGACAATAAAAAAAGCGGTAATCACGTCTATGCGTGATTACCGCTTTTTTGCTGCCCAGACTCTGGTAAAACTTTCCTGGCTCACTAAGTAGACCTTATTTCAAGGCATAGAAATGGCTCCTCAGCACAACTAGCATAAGAAGTAGTGCCTACTTAAGAGAGTTATGAAAGTTCAACCATGAGTGAGGAGCTCTTAAAGTCTAGGCCCGGACTGTCCTATCTAGGAAGCAAAGACCTTAAGACTCTGGTTTGAAACTTTGTTTAGGTACTGATAAGGTGTAAAACTTTTTTGACAACTTACAGAATGGCGCATTACTTGTGGTGCACAAGCGAACATGTTCCTTAGAGCCAGAGGTATCTATAACAATAGATTGAGACTTGGTCGACCTGGTCAGCGCGTCAAGTTATAACCGAAGGTGATTATGCCGAAGGAAGTTGTTTATTTTGTTTTACACTTATATATATGTACTAATGAGAATGATTCCCTAACAAAAAGAAGAAATTTATTTTTGTATATTTTGTAGGTTTATAAAAGTGTAATTAATTATATTAAAAGGTCGTAAAGAGTATTAAAAAAATATATTTTAATTTAAATATTTAATAATATTATATAATTTGATTTATTATAAAATATTATGTATAATTGAGTAAAAATATAAGTGAAATATTAGGATGTGATGTTGTGCAATATGATAATAGACTAAAAAAAAGTAATCAAATTAAATCCAAAATAATAGAAAATATAAAAGAATATTATGAGATTAATTTCAAAAATCAACAAGTATTTGTACCTGGAGAACGTATTGCATATGGAGGCAGGGTTTTTGATGAAGATGAAATGATTAATTTAGTGGACTCTGCTTTAGAGTTCTGGCTTACTACAGGGCGTTATAGTCAACAATTTGAAAAGGAATTTAGTAAATTTTTAGGTGTAAAATATTGCTCACTAACAAATTCAGGTTCATCTGCTAATTTGCTAGCTTTTATGGCATTGACTTCACACAAGTTAGGAGAGCGTCGTATACAAAAAGGCGATGAAGTGATTACAGTAGCTGCAGGTTTTCCGACAACTATTGCTCCTATTATTCAATATGGTGCAATTCCTGTTTTTGTTGATGTGACATTGCCACAGTACAATATAGATGTGAAGCAACTAGAAAATGCTAGAAGTGAGCGTACAAAGGCGGTCATGATTGCACATACCTTAGGAAATCCTTTTGATATAGAAGCAGTGAAGACATTTTGTGACAAATATAAGCTCTGGCTAGTAGAAGATAATTGTGATGCATTAGGTTCTCAGTATTATTACAAGGGAGAATGGTGTTATACAGGAACGATAGGTGATATTGGAACGTCTAGCTTTTATCCACCACATCATATGACAATGGGAGAAGGTGGAGCTGTATACACCAATCATATAGAACTAAAACAAATTGTAGAATCATTTAGGGATTGGGGAAGGGACTGTTTTTGTGCATCGGGGCAAGATAATACTTGTAAGCATCGTTTTACAGGACAGTTTGGTGAACTTCCTAAGGGATATGATCATAAATATGTGTATTCCCACTTTGGTTATAATTTAAAAGTAACAGATATGCAAGCAGCCATAGGATGTGCACAACTAAAAAAATTACCACACTTTATTAAAGAAAGGCAAAAAAATTGGGCTTATTTAAAGAAGGGATTAGCTGATTTGACGGAGTTTTTCCTCTTGCCAGAAGCAGTAGATAAGAGTAATCCGAGTTGGTTTGGTTTCCTTATTACTCTAAAAGAAGATGTTTCTTTTTGTAGAGATGATGTAGTGCAATACATAGAAAGTCGTGGTATTCAAACACGTATGTTGTTTGCTGGGAATATTATGAGACAACCTTGCTTTGATGAGTTACGAGAAGCAAAAGAGAGTTATAGAGTAGTAGGTGAATTATTACAAACAGACCGCATTATGAATAGTACTTTTTGGATAGGTGTTTATCCAGGAATGACAAAACCTATGTTAGATTATATGATTCAAACATTACATGAGTTTGTTAATGATAACATGAAATAAGACGGAATGAATAGGGGGAAAATATGAAATTAGTTATTTTAGCAGGGGGATATGGAACAAGGTTGGGAGAAATTTCTCAGCTATTACCAAAACCTATGGTGGAAATAGGTGGTAAACCAATTATCTGGCATATTATGAAAATCTATTCTTACTATGGTATTAAAGAATTTGTTTTATGTTTAGGGTATAAAGCAGATTTGATAAAGAATTATTTTTTACATTATGCAACAAAACAAGATGATTTTACAATTGATATAGGTACAGGAGAAGTGACTTATCTGACGCACCATGATGAACAAGATTGGAAGATTACATTAATTGATACAGGAGTAGATACGCTTAAAGGTGGTAGATTAAAACGTATTGAGAAATATTTGACGGATGATGTTAATCTATTAACTTATGGAGATGGTGTAGCTGATATTAATATAAATGAATTAATAGATTTTCATTTAAGAACCAATAAAATGGTGACGATTTCTGGTGTTCATCCACCAGCACGTTTTGGAGAGCTCAGAACAGATGGAGATGTGTTGGCTTCTTTTAAGGAAAAGGCTCAGACTTCACAAGGTCTTATTAATGGGGGATTTATGGTGTTTAATAAAGAATTACTCAATTATTTATCTGAAGATGAGGCATGTGACTTAGAATATGGCACTTTTGAGCATCTTGCAGAACAAGGGGAAATAGGCGTATTTACTCATGATGGTCTATGGGCATGCATGGATAATGAAAGAGATATTTATCACCTTAATCAAATGTGGAAAGAAAATAAGGCATTTTGGAAGGTGTGGTAATAATGGATAATTTTAACAATATTTATAAAGATAAAGTGGTATTGGTGACAGGACATACAGGGTTTAAAGGTTCTTGGCTATGTATTTGGTTACTTGAATTAGGAGCTAAAGTTATTGGTTATGCGTTGGAACCTAATTCTCCAAAGGATATATTTGTCTTAACTCAACTACAAGATAGAATGGTTGATATAAGAGGTGATATAAGAGATATCAATAGGTTGAAAAATGTATTTGAAGAATATAAGCCGGAATATGTATTTCATTTAGCAGCGCAGCCACTTGTGTATGAATCCTACCAAGCACCAGTAGATACTTATATGACTAATGTAATGGGAACTATAAATGTCTTAGAGTGCATGAGGCAAGTATATAGTGCACGAGTTGGAATTTTTGTAACTACAGATAAGTGTTATAGCAATAAGGAACAAATATGGGGATATAAAGAAGAAGATGCACTAGGAGGATATGATCCCTATAGTTCTTCAAAAGCAGCGGCAGAAATAGCTATAAGCTCTTGGAGACAATCTTTTATGAATCCGAATAATTATTCAGTGCATCATACAGCTATTGCTACGGTAAGAGCAGGAAATGTAATAGGTGGTGGTGACTGGTCTGAAAATCGTATTATACCTGATTGTATAAAAGCGCTAGAGAATAATGAGAAGATTAAAATTAGAAATCCACAATCTGTACGTCCATGGCAGCATGTTTTAGACCCACTAAGTGGCTATTTATTATTAGGAGAGAAGATGACTTACTCGCCTGAACAATATAGCACCAGTTGGAATTTTGGCCCTTTACTAGAATCATTGGTGTCGGTAGAAACACTTGTAGATGATTTGATAGTCCTTTATGGAAAAGGTGAACTAGAAAAAACAAGTCATTGGGTACATGAGACTAATTTCTTGAACTTAGATATTAGCAAAAGTTATTTTATACTAGGGTGGAAGCCAACTTGGAATATACGAGAAACACTCTTTTATACAGTTGAATGGTATAAAAGTTATACAGTAGATGATCCCTACACATTATGTTTAAAACAAATAAAAGAATATGCGAATTATATGGCTAGGACAGAAAGGTGATTACAATGAATAGAACAGATAAACCACTTTTTATTTTTGAAATGGCAAATAATCATCAAGGAGATATAGAGCATGGCAAAGCTATTATTAAGGCACTTAAGGATGTAGTAACTGACTTTGAAGAAGTATTTGAATTTGCTATAAAATTTCAGTATAGGCAGTTAGATACATTTATTCATCCTGATTACAAAGGCAGAAATGATATAAAAAATATAAAGCGCTTTGAGGATACAAGGTTAATGAAGGAACAGTTTGACGAGATGCTTAATGAAGCAAAGAAAAATGGTTTTTTAACTATATGTACACCTTTTGATGAAAAAAGCGTAGAGATTATTATAGAACAAGGATATGAATTTATAAAAATAGCAAGTTGTTCTTTTGGTGATTGGCCATTACTTGAAAAAGTGGCAGTAGCAGAAAAGCCTGTTATCATGTCTGCGGCAGGTGCTGATCTACAAGAAATTCAACATGTTATGGACTTTTTTAAACACAGAAAAATAACGGTAACTTTGATGCATTGTATAGCAGAATATCCAACTATGAATGAAGACTTACAAATGAATCAAATTGATCTATATAAAAGTTTATTTCCACAATGTATTATAGGCTTTTCGACTCATGAATCTCCATATAATATGTTACCTATTAGAATTGCTATAGCTAAAGGCGCTAGAGTTTTTGAAAAACATGTTGGATTGGCAACAGAACAAATTAAATTAAATGAGTATTCTGCTACACCAGAACAGATTAGAAAATGGCTAGAGGCAGCTGTAGAAACCTATGCTATTTGTGGAATTGAAAAAGGTAGATACATTTCTACAGAAAAAGAAAGATCGGATTTACAGGCTTTAAGAAGAGGTGTTTTTGCCAATAAGGTAATAAAAAAGGGAGAAAAATTACAAAGAGAAGATTTGTACTGTGCATTTCCATGTACTTTAGGACAAATGGTTGCCAATGACTTGTCTAAATATAATGTATTTTATGCTAATAATGACCTATTGCCTAATCAAGCAATTATGCTACAAGACGTAGCCAAATCTGATAATAGAGATGCTATAGAACAAGCACTTCGGGAGATTATTGGTGTATTAAAAAAGAGTGGAGTAGTAGTTCCTGTTAATAGTACCTGCGAGATTTCACATCATTATGGAATTGAGCATTTTAAGGAAACAGGCGTGGCAATTATTACTTGTGTTAATAGAGAGTACTGCAAAAAATTATTAGTGTTATTACCAGGACAAAAACACCCAAGTCATTATCATGTAATAAAAGAAGAAACATTCAATGTACTTTATGGAGATCTTGTTGTTAAATTAGACGAAAAAGAAATGTGTATTAACCCTGGAGAATCTAGTGTAGTAGAAAGATATTGCAAGCATAGCTTTGAATCAAAAACAGGATGTGTATTTGAAGAGATATCTACTAAACATTATGCTGATGACTCTTATTATGAAGCAGAAGATTTTTCAAGTCCAAGAAAAACAACAGTATACATAACAAAAGAAATGATTGACAGAAATTAGTAAACTAAAATAGATGGAGTGAATAAGTAATGATAAAATTATCTGACTATGTGGTTAAGTTTATTGAACAGCTAGGTATTAAACATGTTTTTATGATTTCGGGTGGAGGCTGCATGCATCTGGTTGATTCTGTAGGAAAATCAAAAAAGTTTCAGTATATATGCAATCAAAATGAGCAAGCTGTTAGTATTTGTGTAGAAGCTTATGCAGAATGTACCAATCATATAGGGGTAGGAATTGTGACTACAGGTCCGGGGGGGACTAATGCTGTTACAGGTGTGGCAGCAGCATACGTAGACTCAACTCCATGTTTAATCATATCAGGGCAAGTTAAAACATCAGATTTAGCTAAAAATTATGGCGTAAGGCAGATGGGATATCAAGAAGTAGATATTACAAACATTGTCAAACCGATTACTAAATACGCTGTTATGATAGAGAGACCAGAAGAAATAAAATATCATCTAGAAAAGGCCGCTTATCTTGCGTTAAATGGTCGTAAAGGGCCAGTTTGGATAGATATTCCTCTAGATGTGCAGGCGGCTATGATCGATGAAGAAAAGTTAATAGGATTTGTGTTACCAGAGGAGCAACAAGAAGAGAGAAAGCAAAAGCTTAACAAACCAGTAGGAGATTTGATTCAACTACTTAACCAATCTCAAAGACCCTGTATATTAGTAGGAAATGGTGTAAGATTAGCAAATGCTAAAGAGCAATTCCTAGAACTGGTAGAATACTTGAACATTCCTGTATTAAGTACTTGGAAAGTGGTAGACTTTTTTGATGAAATGGATGCATGTAACTACGGAAGACCGGGTGCTATAGGGCAGAGAGCAGCTAATTTTATACAGCAAAATTGTGATTTTTTACTTGTTATAGGAGCTAGATTAGATTTAGGTCAGACTGCTTATAATCATCAAAACTTTGCACCGTATGCGACCAAGGTGATGGTAGATATTGATGAAAAGGAAATAAGTAAAATGGATATGCCTATTGCTGTTAAGATTGCAGAGGATGCTAAATTAGTGTTAGAAGAAATCCTAAGTCGAAAAGAAGAAATCCATATTAATGAGAATACGGATTGGAAGGACTATTGTAATAGAATGAGAAAGCAATACTCAGTGATTAAGCCGGAATATTGGGAGGAGAAGGACTATGTTAATCCATATTGTTTTATGGAAATATTAAGTGAACTACTATCAAAAGAAGATGTTATAGTACCAGGTAGTTCAGGAAGTTGTAGTGAAATTACAATGCAGGCTTTTAAGATAAAAAAAGGTCAACGTCTCTTTAATAATGAAGGGTTTGGTTCAATGGGTTTTGGATTACCAGCCAGTATTTCAGCTTGTTTGGCAAGTGGACAACGCACTATTTGTATTAATGGAGATGGAGGATTTCAATTTAATGTACAAGAGCTAGAGACTTTGGCAAGACATCAGCTTCCGATAAAGATTTTTATTTTTAATAATAAAGGATATGCAGCCATTACAGGTATGCAGCGTAATCACTTTGATGGTTTTTATGTGGCAAGTCAAAAGGATAGTGAGGTAACATTGCCGGATGTATGTAGGCAAGCAGAGGCTTATCATATCAAGAACATGAGAATACATAATAATACCGAATTAAGAGAAAAAGTGGGAGAAGTATTATCAAGCAATGGACCCGTAATATGTGATTTATGTTTGAACCCTGAACAACCCACTATGCCAAAAGTCATTTCAATCAAGTTACCTGATGGAAAGATGATGTCAAAACCAATGGAAGATTTATGGCCATTTTTAGACAGAGAAGAGTTTAAGGAAAATATGATTTGTATTAAGGAATGATATAATTCACTATAAAATTAAGCGTTAATAGTGATATGAAAGCCTAGGAGGAAGCAATGGACATTAATTTGGCAATAGAATTTCTAGACACACAGATATCCGATGCTAATAAAGGATTACCAGAAGAAGTCTTTTTATTTACCTCTCGAATAACACCTATGATAAATATTGATCTACTTATTAGAGATGAGGAGGGGAGAATATTATTAGCTTGGAGAAATGATGAATTTTGTGGGAGAGGATGGCATATTCCAGGTAGGATTATACGATTTAAGGAATCACCACAAATATGTATAGAAAGAGCTGCGCTTAAGGAAATTGGAACTATTGTTGAATATAATTCTACACCTATAGCTATATCCAATATTATTAATATAAAATCTAATAATCGAGGACATTTTATATCACTTTTATATGAATGCAAACTATCTTCGATATACACGTTGCCAAATAAACAGATGTGTGAAAATGAAGCGGGATATTTAAAGTGGCATTGGCATTGCCCAAAAGATTTTCTTGATATTCAAAAGATGTATAGAACTTATTTTAACGAGGAGTGATAATGAGTGAAACAATGTAGAGTTTGTGATAATCCACTCTATACTAAACCCTTGCTAGAATATGAAAATCTGCCTAAAGACGCACAATATATGCCAGAAGAAGTAGATATTCAACTAGAACAAGGAATTAAGTTGGAAATAATGCAGTGTAGTGGATGTGGTGCGGTGCAATTGAATTGTGAACCTGTTCACTATTACAGAGAGGTAATTAGGGCAACTGCGGTATCTTTTGAAATGAGAATGTTTAGAGAAAATCAGTTGAGTGAATTTATAGAACAATATCAATTGGATAATAAGAAAGCTATTGAAATAGCATGTGGAAAAGGGGAATACCTTGAAATTATTGCGAAACAACCATTAGATGCATATGGAATAGAGTACAATGCTGAAAGTGTGAATACATGTAATGAAAAAGGGTTAAAAGTACAGCGAGGATTTTTAGAAAAATCTAATACAGTATTACATCAAGGACCCTTTGATGTGTTTTTTGTTTTTAATTATCTCGAGCATGTTCCCAATCCCAATGTTTTTTTAAGAGCAATATATAATAACTTAACTGAAGATGGTATTGGAATGATAGAAGTTCCTAATTTTGATATGATTCTAAAAGAAAACATGTTTTCTGAATTCGTTACAGATCATTTAGTCTATTATACACGTGATACATTAAGGTTATTGTTGGAGAAGAATGGCTTTCAAATTATAGAATATAAAGATATATGGGATGATTATATTATCTCAGTAATTATACGTAAGAGAAAAGTAATTGATGTAAGTAGTTTTAAAGATACACAATACGAAATGATAAAAGAAGTTAGAGCATATGTCCAACAAAAGAAGGGGAGAAATATTGCAATATGGGGCGCTGGACATCAAGCATTAACAATATTGGCATTAGGCAAATTAGACAAAGAAATAGAATGTGTTATAGATAGTTCAAAATTAAAACAGGGAAAATTTACCCAAGCAACTCATATACCTATAGTTTCGCCGGAAAGTATAGTAGAAGGTAAGATTAAGGCGATATTAGTTATTGCAGGTGGCTTTTCTGATGAAATTGCTAACAGTATCATACATCAATATGTAGATATTGATGTAGCCATAGTGAGAAAGAATCATATAGAAATTATTCGATAAAGTACAAGGGGGAATAAAAATGAATAATAAGGAGAAACAATTAAATAAAATTGAACAAAATAATAGGAATGTATTAAAAAACAATAAACCTTTAGCATACGAAAAGATTATGAAATATCAGGAAAAGGTTGAAAAAGGGGAGAGTATTGCAATTATACAGTTCCAGTATGATTATACATGCAATTTCAAGTGTGAACATTGTTCTATCTTAGGTTTCCAAGGAAGAAATAATAGTAAATGTTTTACTATTGAAGATGTAAAAGAACTTTCACGACAGGCAGATGAAATGGGATTAGCTAATATAGCAATTACAGGTGGAGAACCTCTAGTTTTTAAGGATTTAGATCAGCTTGTTGAAGCAATTAATCCTCAAAAATTTTATATTGCGATGGACACCAATGGATGGTTTTTAGATGAAGAAAAGGCTAAACATTTAAAGACCATAGGAATTGATAAAATACAATTGAGTTTAGATAGTCTAGAAGCAAAAGAGCATGATTCGTTTAGACATAAGGTTGGTGCACATGAGAAGGCGTTAAGAGGTGTAGATGCTGCGCTTGCCGCTGGCTTAAATATTATTGTTTCTACAGTGGTTACGAAATCACGTATTCATTCTGAGGAATTTATAGATTTTTTGGAGTATTTCAAAGCAAAAAATGTAGGCGTATTTGTGACATATGCTAAGCCAGTAGGAGCATGGGCAGGCCATTTTGATGAACTCATAGATAAAGAAGACATGAAATACATGAATGAACTTGAAAAGAAGTATAATGTCTTCACACATTTAACCCCTTCCTATGGAATGGATTTAGGATGTATTGCAGTTAAAAGAATGATTTCTATAACAAAATATGGAGATGTAATGCCATGTCCTTATATGCATACATCTTTGGGAAACTTCTTTGAGGAATCATTACAGGAAATTGTTAATAGAGGAATGAAAATTAAATATTTTGGTGAGAAGGTAAATACATGCTTAATGGCGGAGGATAGAGAATTTATTCATAATTATGTGGAGAAGAAACTTTATCAGAATAAGTTGCCAGTACCATGGGAAGAAGTTTTTGAAAAGGGTGATTTACTATAAAAACTTTATTAATCACAGGTGGCGGAGGGTTTATTGCTAGAAACCTTAAAGAGCAATTAAATAGTACATATAGTATTCTCGCACCTACATCGAAAGAATTAGAAATTTGTGATGATGAGAATGTAAAAAAAACTATTATAGATAATAATGTAAGTATTGTTATACATACAGCACATGTTAACCAGAGAAGAAGGGAGAAATGTCCTGAACAGGAAGTGGAGACAAACTTGAAAATGTTTACCAATTTAATTAACTGTTCAGATTATGTAGAGAAAATAATTTACTTTGGTTCAGGAGCAGAATTTGATAAAAGATATCCTGTTATTAAAGTACGAGAAGAAGAGTTTGGGGTAAGAAGACCGAATACTCCTTATGGAATTTCCAAATACACTAAGAATGAGATAGCACGTGTTTCAAAGAAAATTTACAATTTAAGGAGTTTTGGCTTATTTGGGAAGTATGAAGATTGGCGAATATATTTTATTTCTAATTTGTGTTGTAAGGCAATATTTAATTTACCTTTAACTATTAGACAAGATTGTCTTTTTGATTATCTATATGTTAAGGATATGTGTAGGATTGTAGAATGGTTCATTGAAAATACTCCGAAATATCATGATTATAATGTGTGTAGTGGGAATCCTATTTTGTTATCTGATATAGCAAAATTAATTAGAGAAATATCTGGTAAAGACCTACCTATTATTATCGAAAATAAGGGGATGAATTTAGAATATACAGGGAATAATAGTAGGCTTTTGAAGGAAGTGAATAATTTACAGTTGATACCATTAAGAGAAGCCGTACAAGAATTATATGATTGGTATATTAATAATCAGAATTTGATAGACTATACTACACTGAAAAGTAGCAGATGAATAACTCTAAGGTATCTATAACAAAGTATATAAAAGAAAATGGTGAGACAAAGTGAAAAAAATATCCGTATTAGTTCCTACGTATAACGAAGAAAAAAATATTCTTAATGTAGTAGATAGGTTAGAAACCATTTTTAAGACTCAACTTAATAGATATGAATATGAAATCTTATTTATAGATAATAAATCTAAAGATAATACACGAAGAATTTTAAGACAAGTCTGTGAAAAGAATAAAAATATAAGAGCAATCTTTAATGCAAAAAACTTTGGGCAAAGTAAATCACCTTATTATGGTATGTTACAAACCAGTGGTGATTGTACAATTCCTATAGCTGCGGATTTACAAGAGCCTCCAGAAGTAATTGTGGATTTTGTTAAGGAATGGGAAAAAGGTTATAAGATAATAATAGGAATAAAAAATAAAAGTGAAGAAAGTAAAATGATGTATTTCTGTCGCTCTTTATATTATAAAGTTTTTAAAAAAATAACTGATACAGAGCAGATAGAGCACTTTATGGGATTTGGCTTATATGACAGAAGTTTTATAGATGTTCTTAGAAAATTGGATGATCCTATGCCTTATTTTAGGGGGATTGTCTCAGAATTGGGATTTGAAGCAAAGAAAATATTCTACACTCAAAGTCAAAGAGAACATGGTAAAACTAGTAATAACTTTTTTAGTTTATATGATTATGGCATGTTAGGGATAACAAGTTATTCAAAAGCAGTTTTAAGATTAGCAACTTGGGGAGGCTTTCTAATAGGTGGCATAAGCTTTCTTATAGCAATGATTTATTTGATTATGAAACTAATATATTGGGAAAGATTTGCAGCTGGAATGGCTCCTGTATTAATAGGCATGTTCTTCTTGGGGGCGATTCAATTATTTTTTATAGGTGTATTAGGAGAATATATTATGTGTATCAATACTAGAATGATGAAAAGACCATTAGTAGTAGAAGAAGAACGAATTAACTTTAATGAAGATGAGTATTAAAAAGGATGATTTACATTGAATAAATATGCACTTAAACTTTTAAAAGATAATAGAAGATTTATTAAGTTTTGCTGTGTGGGAGTAAGTAATTTGTGTGTTTCTTTATTGGTTTACTATGTACTATTATACATAAAAGTATATTATCAAATAGCTAACGTATTTGGATTTGTTTTAGGAAGCCTAAATGGATACTTTTGGAATGGACGATGGGTGTTTAAATCAAAAAAGAAGACACTAGGTTCGTTTGTTAGATTTTATTTGACTTATTTAAGTACATGGTTATTAAGTACTATTATGTTATTTATATGGGTAGAATTATTAAATGTGTCTACTATTATTGCACCTATCCTAAATGTAATAATAACTACCCCTATTAATTACGTATTGAATAAAAAGTGGACATTTAAAGGTGAAAATTAGTATCTATTCTTGTTAAAAATAGAAGTTCATAGAAATGAGTATGAGGAGAAAGTTGATATGGATATATTGTTTAAAAAGATAAAAGAAAACAAGTATATAATAGGAGGGTTCATTCTACCACTATTTGTCTGGATATTCATTTGTATGGTAATGGGGTTTACTCCTTTTGGCCCATATAGCTTATTAATATCAGATTTAGATGGTGGATATATAGATGCATTAACTGCATTTAGGAATATTATTTTAGATGGAAAAAATCTAGCCTATACATGGGGACAAATACAAGGAAGTACTCCTTTTGCAGCATTAGGTATAGGGACACTAATTAGCACGTTTAATTTTTTAGTTTTGTTAGTAAAACCGGATAATGTTTTAGCAGCATTAACATGGATTATTATTTTAAGGATTGCTTGTTGTGGAGCAACTTGCGCTTTTTATTTAAAAAGTACTTTTAAACGTAATGATATTAGTATTAGTATTTTTGGTTGGTGCTATGCTTTGATGGCTTATGCTGTTATTTACTATTTTCATATTATATGGTTAGATCAAATCATGATGCTTCCTTTAGTACTATGGGGAGTAGAGAAGATTTTGAAAAATAAAAATGATTATCTTTACTTTACTATAGTACTAACATTAATTTTCTTTATGAACTTCTATATGGCATATATGACAGGTGTATTTGCATTTTTATACTTCATTTATCGTTACTTGACTATAGAAAAAGAATATCAATTAAAAGTCTTTACTAGGAAACTAGGTACTTTTTTATTAAGTCCGCTTTTAGCCTTTGGCTGCAGTAGTGTGCTTTTAATTCCTATCTTTAATATGATGCCAGGAAGAGATGGCTTGTTTAATGTTGACCAAATGGCTATGTCATTACGCTATGAGTTCTCAGGTCTAATGAGTAAGCTATGTATTGGAAGCTTTGACACAATTTTACCTGGTGGATTACCATATATTTATTGTGGCTTAATTGTTGTAATCCTTATATTTTTTTATTTCTTAAGTTATAGCATTACTTATAAGGAAAAGCTTCTTACTTTCTTTTTAGGCTTATTTATGTTTTTATCTATGACAGTTAATCCGCTTTATGTGGCTTGGCATGGTTTTAAACCACCAGTATATTTTGAGGGTCGTTTTACATATATCGTTAGTTTCTTGATGATATTAATTGCGTATAAAGGTTATTGTGTACTCAATACTATTGCCATGCGACAAGTACATATTACTTTTGGAGTTATAGGAGCAGCTGTTGTTTTACTTAATCGACAAATGTATAGTTATATAACAGACGAATCTCTTTTATATACAGTTGTTTTCCTAATCCTGTATTATCTACTTATTGTTTTAGTTAAGCAAAAACCAATCTATAAAAAGCAAGGAACATTGCTATTAGCGTTATTAGTTGGTTTAGAACTAGGGAATAATGCGATGATAAGTATTCAAACTATAGATAAGGGAGGCCAATTTCCTTTAGTTGCTACATACACTGCCTCATATAATACTATTAAAAATGATGTCAACGAAATTATGGACATGGATTCAGGGTTTTATCGTATTGAAAAAGATACAGAAAGAAGTATGAATGATGGCTTTGGTATAGGTTATCCAAGCATAGGACATTTTGATGCCATTTATAATTATGAAGTGAAAAAGACTATAGGAGATATGGGGGTTCAAACAGGACACAACTGGATTCGTTATAAAGGTAGTACTCCTATTACGGATATGCTGATGAATATTAAATATACGATGATTCAAGATAATGCATATCAAAGTTATAAGAAAATTAAAGAAAAAAAATTTGTAAATTATTATGAAAACCCTTATTCAGTATCAGTAGGGTTTATAATTGCTAATGCTATGAATGAGAGTATTATAGCAACTAATCCCCTAACCTTGCAGGAAACCATTGTAAATCAAATGCTTGGGGGGGAAAATAACAAGTATTATATTCCCATTACTTCTTATACTGTTACTAAGGAAAACACAGGAGAAGTAGAGCGTGAAAGCAATATAGTAAAACAAGAGAATGATGAAAAAAAAGAAAAAGAAAAAGAAAAAGAAACAGTAAAAGTTTATTATAGTAAGGATGATTATACAGATTCTAAAATTAATTATAAGTTAAAAATGGAAAAAGAGGGTCCTTGCTATATGTACGTAGATCAAACAAATGGTGGTAGAACAGCTATTATAGTTAATGATGATAAAGTTATACCAGCTGAATTTGACTACGGTAATCGTGTAATGTATCTAGGAGACTTTAAAGCAGGAGAACAAGTTGAAGTAAGTATTCAACTTCTCCAACCTGAATTTGCAATGAAGAACATATGGTTCTATACGTTAGACACCAAGGCGCTAGAATCAGCAAGCAATACTTTAAGAGAACAAGCTTTGATGATTACAAAGTTTTCAGATACCGAGCTAGAAGGAAAACTTATAGTAAATGATGTAAATACCTATTTGTATACGTCTATACCTTATGATAAAGGGTGGAATATTTATGTAGATGATAAGCGGATTGAGACTATAAAAGTATTTCAAGGTTTCTTAGGAGCTGAAATAAGTACAGGTGAGCATACAATACGTTTAGTGTACTCGCCTTATGGTTTTAAATTAGGTTTGAGAATATCATTTGTATCAGGAATGTTGGTTGTTTTCCTGTTTGTGGTAAAGATACGAAAAAATGTTGTTAATAATCAATAAGAATAATAGATATAAATTATATAAAAATAGAATTATTGTGGCTATAAAGTAATTGTATATAATTTATAGAATTTTATATTGATATTTTTAGATAAAAAGCGTATAATATACATAAAATTATAAAAAAAATATAAATTTAGATTTATTAGAATATGCACCTTAGGTATTAAAGGGCTAGGATGTGGATTATGAAGAAGATGCAGAGAAAAAGATTGGGAGATTTGCTCTTTGAAACAGGTATGATTACTCAGGAACAATTAGAATGGGGAATCAAGGAGCAAAAGCATACGGGAAAACGTATCGGAGAGGTTTTTGTAGAAAAGGGAATTGTAACAGAAGAAAATATCTTGGGAGCTCTAGAATTTCAATTAGGTATCCCACATATGAATCTTGAACAATATACCATCGATTATAATATTGCATCTAGAGTTCCAGAAAGTATTGCAAGGCGTTATACGGTGATTGCAGTAGGGGTAGATGATAATAAATTAAAGGTAGCCATGAAAGATCCATTAAATATGTTTGCCTTAGATGATTTGAGATTAAGCACCAAGATGGAAATTACACCTATTTTGGCTTCGGAAAAGGGGATTATTAGTGTTATCAATCAGACTTACACCTCTGCACAGACTAAAAGTATAGTATCCCAAGTGGAGAAAAAGCTACAAGAAGAGTCTCAAAAACAAGTGATTCTAGAAGTACCAGATGAAGATGAAAGTGCTCCTATGGTACAGCTAGTTAATAATATTTTAGAGCGTTGTATTTTAAAAGGGGCATCAGATATACATATTGAGCCATTTGAGTATTATGTACGTATTCGTTATCGTGTAGACGGTAGGCTCCATGAATTAGCACAAACTAAAAAAGAAACTTTGAATGCCATTACAACGCGTATTAAGATTTTGTCTGGATTAGACATTGCAGAGAGGCGTCTGCCACAAGATGGGCGTATGTCTAAATCTGTAAATGGTCAACAAGTGGACCTTCGTGTGAGTATTTTACCCACCATTTATGGTGAAAAGACAGTTATACGTTTTATTTATCGTACAGGGAATAATTTAACCTTGAAGGATATAGGCTTTCATCCGGACGATTATAAAAGAGTAGAAGATTTGTTAAAAAATCCTCATGGTATTATTCTTTTGACAGGTCCTACAGGTAGTGGTAAGTCTACTACTTTAGCAGCAGCATTAAAGGTACTTAATCAAGATTTTGTTAATATTATTACAGTTGAAGACCCTGTTGAAAATATGATAGAGGGCATAAATCAAGTAGCAGTTAATACAAAAGTTGGATTAACTTTTGCAAGTGCCCTACGTTCTATCTTACGTCAAGATCCAGACATTATTATGATTGGTGAAATGCGTGATAGCGAAACAAGCTCTATTGCTGTACGAGCAGCTATCACAGGGCACTTAGTATTAAGTACACTTCATACTAATGATGCAGCTAGTTCTATTCCTCGTCTAGTGGATATGGGAACAGAAGCTTACATGGTTGGAGCAGCTGTAAAGGGTGTTATTTCACAGCGTTTAGTACGTAGGTTATGTCCTAGTTGCAGAACAAAACATAAAGTGGTAGCTACTGAATCAAGAATTTATAATGTTCCAGAGGGAACAGAGGTTTATCAAGCCAGAGGATGTAGTCTATGTAATCAAACAGGATATAAAGGAAGATTAGCTGTACACGAAGTATTGGTTGTTGATACACATTTAGAAGATATGATTTCTTCAGGTAAAACGAGTACGGAAGATATTAGAAACGAAGCTGTTAAAAGAGGAATGAGAACATTGTGGGATAATGCTTTTCATAGTGTACTTCAGGGTAAAACAACACTTGAGGAAATGTTAAGAATTGCATACGAGCAGTAAAATAAGGAGATAAAGTATATATGGATGTTAATGATTTATTAGAAATTGTTGTAGAGCAGAATGCTTCAGATATACATTTAACTGTGGGTCTTCCTCCTACACTTAGATTGCATGGACAATTAACACCTTTAGATTTACCTACTTTAAAAGAAGCAGATACAAAAGAACTTATAGGACAGTTGTTAGAAGGGAAACCTGTTTTAATGGAGAAATTTAGAGAAAAAGGTGAAGTAGACTTTTCTTATGCACTTCAAAATATAGGTCGCTTTCGTGTTAATGTATATAAACAAAGGGGGAGTTGGGCAACAGCACTTCGTTTAGTTGGTGTTGAAATTCCTAGGATGGAAGAACTTGGACTCCCAAGAAAAATATTAGAATCACTTTCGAATAATACAAGAGGACTTATTTTAGTTACAGGACCAACAGGAAGTGGAAAATCTACTACTCTTGCTACTATGGTTGACTATATGAATCAAAAAAGAAAAGAACATATTTTGACACTTGAAGACCCTATAGAATATTTACATAAACATAAAAATAGTATGGTGAATCAAAGGGAGATTGGTTTTGATACAAATAGTTATGCCAATGCTTTAAGGGCAGCTTTACGTGAAGATCCAGATGTTATTTTAGTAGGAGAAATGCGTGATCAAGAAACCATTTCAACAGCTATTACAGCAGCAGAAACAGGGCACTTAGTATTAAGTACCTTGCACACTATTGGGGCAGCTCAGACTATCGACCGTATTATTGACGTTTTCCCACCCCATCAGCAGCAACAAATTCGTATTCAACTATCTAATATTCTAAAGGGAGTTGTTTCACAACAACTCTTGCCGAGAAGTGATATCAAAGGTAGATGTGTGGCGCTGGAAATTATGATAGGTAATGCTGCTATAGCTAATTTGATTCGTGAAGAAAAGACACATCAAATCTATTCTCAAATTCAAACTGGAACATTGTCAGGAATGATTACAATGGATGCATCTATTGTAAAGCATTATAAGGAAGGTCGGATTTCACTAGAAACAGCTAGCCATTATGCACAAATCCGAGATGAATTTAAACGTCTAATAGGACGATGAGGGAGGCGAGAAAAATGGAGACTTATATATATAAAGCGAAAAGCAATATTAATGGGAAAAAGATTTCAGGAGAATTGCAGGCAGAAAATGAGCTAACTATTCGTGAGATATTGATGAAAAAGAATCTTGAGCCCATTTCTGTTAGTAAAAAAAGCGCTTTTAATGCTGATTTAAGCGAGATAGGCATATTTAAACCTAAAATCAAGTTAACAGACATTAACTTTTTTTGTAAGCAATTTGCATCAATGATTCAGGCTGGTATTAGTATTGGTAAAGGCCTTAATATTTGTGCACAACAATGTCCAAATAAAACTTTAAAAAAACATTTAGAACATATTCATTCAGAGGTTACAGAAGGAAAAACTTTATCGGAGGCAGCAAGAGAGGAAAAGGTCTTTCCAGATATTTTAGTTAGCATGATTGAGTGCGGTGAGGCATCCGGTAACTTAGATAAAGTATTACAACAAACGGTAGATCATTTTGATAACCAATTGGGGGTTATAAAAAAAGTTAAAAAAGCTTTAGCCTATCCTACGATTGTTTTAATTATTGTAGCCATTGTAGTCGTTATTTTAATGGTTAAAGTTATTCCTAACTTTATGGGGTTGTTAACAGAAACAGGAGCAGAGATTCCTACACCTACTAAGATAGTTATTGCCGTAAGTAATTTCTGTATTGCTCAATGGCCTGTTTTAGTCGGTATAGCAGTGGTATTAGTGTTTGTATGCTTTAATATTAAGAAAATACCTTCTTGTAAAAAGGCTTTAGATCGCTTGTCATTAAAGTTACCTGTTTTTGGGGACTTAAATAAAAAGTCTATTTCAGCAGTATTTGCTAGTACTATGTCTATGTTGGTTGAATCTGGTATTCCTATGCTTCAAGCTATAGAGATTACTAAGAATGTCATTGGTAATGCAGTGGCAGATGAAGAATTAGATTTAGCTATTATTTCATTAAAGCAGGGGCAAAGTTTATATGATTCATTAAGTGGTAGTGTGATTTACCCACCTATTATGTATAGTATGATTAATATAGGTGAGGAAACAGGTGCTTTAGATGATATGCTTATTAAAATAAGTGTTTATTTTAAAGAAGAAGTCGATATTGCTGTAGATAATATGACATTATTAATAGAACCAGCATTAACAATTTTTATGGCGGTTATCATAGGGGGTATAATGCTAGCGGTTATGTTGCCAACTTTTGCAGCTGCTAATGCAATGATGTAAGGAAGAGTAAATTTCCAATTGGGATTTACATATAAAAAAATTAAGGGAGTGAGCAAAATGAAAATTCAACACAATCAAAAAGGTTTCACTTTGATCGAATTAATCGTAGTTATTGCGATTATGGGAATCATTGGAGCCGTATTAGTTCCACAATTTTCGACAATGTCTTTACGTTCTAGAATGTCAACTGACGTATCAACAGCTAAGACGATACAAAATCAAGCAGAAATTTACTTTGCAGATATGGGAGCATGGCCTGGATCTGCTGCAGGATCTATAGTATCAATGTTAGGTTCAACAAGCTATCTAGATCCAAAATATTTATCAGATTCACAAACAGTTAAACTTCAAACATCTGGAGCAACACTTACGTTTGATTCTGCTAGTAGTATTCTGTATATAAAAGTTGGAGCGAGTGAATACGATAAGTTTAATGCAAATTCTGATAAAGGTATTTGGATTAAGAGTAACTAGTTGTAATATTAGTTAAATAGATTTTAAGGATGGAGTTAATAAGCAGGTATTCTGTGGAATATCTGCTTATTTTAAAGGAGCATTAAAATATGCTAATAGTGAGTTTCTTGTTAGGTTTTATAAGTAGCTGTAGTTATAATACATTAGAAAAGCAATTTCTAAAAAGCTATGAAGAAATAGAGATGCCTAAAAAGTGGCCTTTTTATTGGATATCTTTATTAGTAGGGGTATTATTTATGAGGATTTACCAAGTATACGGATTGAAAGCAGAAGCATGGCTATCAATGTTTTTAATTTGGGATTTAAGTTTTTTAGCTTGGTTTGACTTAAAATATATGTTGTTACCATCTAAAATGATTTATATAGGATTAAGTGGTGGGATGATATTTAGATTCATTCAAGGAGTGGCTTTAAATAACTATCATTTAGTACTCAATGGAATTATTGGATCAGTAAGTGGCTATGTACTATTTCTTTTATTATTTTATGGTTCAAAATGGTTATTAAAGAAAGAAGGGCTAGGATTTGGAGATGTAAGGCTTATGGCTCTTATTGGCTTTTTTGTAGGGTTAGATCTACTGCCGTTAATGCTAATCATAGCTAGCGCCTTTGCTGTATTAATAGGTAGCTGTTTATATGTCATTAGGAGGAAAAGCGAAGCGTTTCCTTTCGGACCCTTTTTATGTATAGGAACACTGATAATAATATTGTTTCAAGAAGAGATTATTCGGTTGTATTTGCAGTATATGGGAATTTGAGTAAAGGAGGGACTTGTGTGAAAAAAAGAAGCAAGGGTTTTAGTTTACTAGAAGTGGCGCTAGTGTTACTTATTATGGGCATTATTGGTGTAGCAGCTATACCTAGTATGCAAAATATACGTAGACAAGAAGTTAATAAGCTTGCAAAAGAAATTTGTCTAGACCTCGTTACTCAAATCACAAAGCAAAATACCAATAGATCTGAGACCTATGTTTTAAACCTAGTAAGTAAAAACGCATTGGGAACGGATCCTTATTATGGATATACCATTAGTCAGGTCTTAAGTCCTACTAATTTAAAATTACTAGATAGACGAATAGAACATAATAAGAATATAGAAATAGTAATTAAGGATACAAATGGAAATATACCTGTAACACCTATTACAGAATTGGAGTTTTCTAATAAAAAGATAACAGACGTTGTGGGAAATGAGTATAAAACGACACTTAAGATTAGTTTAAAAAATGATCAATCTAAGTTAGATATACTATTTTATACAGGTACTGGGCATTATGAGATCACTGTACCATAAGTAAAGGAGGGAGGTTTATGAAGAAAAGAGAAAAGGGGTTTTCCTTATTAGAAGCAGCTATTGCACTTTTATTATTTGGTTTAATTCTACAAAGTTTATTGAACTTTTTTTCACAGATGTATGTCAGTTCTAAGCGATTTGATCAAAGAACTTATTTGGTAGATAATTCAAGGGCAGTCAATGATTTTGTAAGAGAAAAAATAAGAACAGCGGAAAAAATTCAAATCTTAGTAGGGACTAATAGCTCATATGATATATTAACCCCTATACAGAGTGCAGCAGAAAATGTAGAAAAACAAGGGAAGTTATATAAAATTCAATTCAAAATAGGAACAGATATATCAGAGATTGAGCTGATTTCTATACCATCATCCACAAACAAAGGTAAGTATAAACTTGTTTATATAGCAGGAGGAGAGACTGCATTAATTTCTGATGTGATAGAAGATATAGAAGTGAAAAGAAAAAAGAATTCCGATATTGTGGAGTTTACTTGTAGTTTTAATAAGCAAGGAGAGACACTGGGAAAATTAAAAGTAGAAGAAACCTTCACAGAGTCATTAGCTTATAAAGAAAAATATTAAGCCAATAAAGGTGAAAGGCTATAGAAAGTAAGAGTATAAAGAAGAGGAAAATTAAAGAGGTGAGAGTATGGCAGAGCATATTATGGGGATTGAGATTGGTAGCAGCAATATCAAGATTATTGAAGTATCTAAGAAAGCTGCAACATTAATAGTACATAAATTTTCTGTTATTAATACCCCAGCAAATTGTATTAACAATGGTGTGATTAGTAATATTCAAGCAATAAAGAAGGTTATTGATCAGGAATTAAGTCAAAGGAAATACCGTGCAAGAAAAGTAGTGGGCGTGGTACAAAGTAATGGCATTATTATCAGAAATGCCATTATGGGAAAACAACCCGAGAAATTAATTAAAGAATTATTAGAAATGAAAACGGAAGAATACTTACCTGTTGAGCGTGGACAATATCAAATTGATTTTAAGATTGTTAGAGAATTTGAAGAAGATGGTGTGGAGAAATATGAACTTTTATTAGTAGCGGCACCCAATAGCGTGGTCTTGCCAGTAGCTACTTTACTTAAGTCTCTAAAGCTGGCACCTATAATGATTACCATTCCATCTGAGGCTTTGAGCAATGTATTTGGTAGTCAAAAACGTTTGACTTATGAGACAGCACCGAATGTATTAGTTTTGGATATTGGGGGGAATTCCACTACTGCTACGATTATTTCAGATAATCAAGCAGTACTAACTAGAAGTATAGAGTTTGGTGTAGAAAGCATTAATAGTGCACTGAATGATATAGCGGCTAATAAAAGCTTATTAGATAAAGAGATTAGTGATGATCGTATTTCAGATTTGATTCGTCCTCAGATTGAATATAATATCATATCTGAAATTGAAAGAATCTTACAATTTTATTTCTCAAACTTTAACAATGGTAGTATTAAAAAGATTTACTTAGTTGGTGGTGGAGCAAGTATTAAAGGGATGAGGACTTATATAAGAGACGCCTTGAATATTCCAACTGAAAAGCTAAATGAATTTAGTACAGTTGTTGAAGCTCCTAATGTTGAATTTGAACCTTATAGGCGCTTTTTTGTAAATATATTAGGTGCCATTAATGGACTATAAGGAGGAACGGTATGAAAGCAAGAGCAAAGGGGATTAACTTATTACCCAACGAATACATTATTGCTGAGAAAATTCGTTTTTATCAAATGATTGCTAGCATCGTTCTTTTAGTGGAAGTCGTAGGATTTGTTAATTTTATAGTTCTTCCACCTAAAAGAGAAGTAAAGGAAACTCAGCATTTATTATTGCAAAAGCAGGAAGAATTATCATCTAGTCGCTATGCAGGTGTTAATAAGACTTTAAATGACTTAGAAGTAGCTAAAACTGATATGAAAAAATGGTTAAATAAATACAGTAGTTTAAAACAGGAAGGTTATATTAATGGTAAATTATTTGATGAATTTGTTACACGTTTGCCAGAAGGGGTGAATATCACATCCTTTAATATCGATGTACCAGCGCCTGCAGCAGATGGAAGTAGTGAAAAAACAATAGTAATAGAATGCCAATCAAATGAGCTTCAAGAATCAATAAATTATGTAACTATTCTAGAAGCCTTGTATCCATCTGATAGTATTACTCATGACATTGCTTATGATAAGCAAGAACATAAATATAAAGGGGTCATTACAATAAAGCTAAAAATAGCAGCTATTCAACCTACAACTACTTCTACAGCAGAGGCAACACCTGTAGAAGAAGGAACTGCTCCTGCTACAACCGAAGCAACACCAAATAGTGAGGAGGCGAATAATTAATGAAATCAATGAAGAATATTATCTTTGGCCTAGTTTTTGGTGTGATTATTCTAATGCAAGTTTTTTATTTGATTAAGTTTTATAAAGCAGATAAGCAAGTGATTGCCAGTAATAGACAAGAGATTGCTAATGTGCAAAGACGAATTGAACAGTTGGAGGAAAGACTAGCTAAGCATGAAGAGAGTAAGAAAGAACTCGCTCAACTGGAAATTCAAAAAACAGCTCTTTTAAATACGATTCCTAGTCAAACAGCTGATTCAAAATTCTTAACCAACTTTTTTAGGTACTTAGATCTCATGAAATATACGGATGGTAGTATTAAGCAAACTAATGTAGAGGTGACAGAAGACGAACTAGGAAGTATTAGAAAGCAAGAGTACGAGATTTCTTTTATTAGCACTTATACGACATCAAGAAAGTTAATAGAGCATTTAAATAGTATGTATCAAGTGGGAAATATATCAAAATTCAACTTTAGTACAGAGCCTCAGAAGAAAGATGGCGAAGAGAGGGTTGCTTATGAAGTATTTTTCGGAGATGGTATGAATGAATTAGGGCAGACTACCTTTAATTTTAGTGTCTATTATCGCTCTGAAGGTACAGTGGAAGATGAAATTTATCAAGCAGGTAAATCAGTTAAGATTAATAATGAAGAGCCTTTTAAAAATCCCAAAATTGTAGTAACAACTTCAACCGGAGGTGAAGTAAGCCCCCCGGTCCAGGAACCTACTAGTGAGCCAGTTTCAACACCTGCACTTAGCAATTCACAGTTTAATTTAAACATAGGGGACTTGCTAAGTTCTGGGGACACTTATCAATTAAGTGGGCCTGGTGATGGAGATGAACGCTACGTAGGGTTAGTTTCTCAGACCAATGCACATATAACGATTATGGTTCGTGAGGACTATTACGAGTTAAATATTGAAGATGAGTCTGGTCAAGTCAAACAAACGAGTTTTTACATACCTATTGACGGACCTGCTTTAAGAATTGTATCAACTATGAGAGAAATACAAACTATAATGCCTAATATTCATGTTTATGTATATAATTATTCTGGCAAAGTAATGCGCGTTTCTCTAGAGGGAACACTTTTAGATAATATTCATATTTACAATGAGCAAGACCAAGAGGTAACCAAAGGTCAAACTAAAGGAAATATAAGTCTTACTTAATTTCTAAGTAGGGATGTGAAAAGATGGTGAAAACGTTAAATACAAATCAAAGGGGACTGACTTTTGCTGAGGTTGTTATCTGTATATTTATTGTAGCTTTAGTTGTAGGACCTATTACAGCTTCGTTTTTAAGTTCAACTAAGGATAGAGTATCAGCAGAACGTATTAATGAAGCAACCGTAAATGCAGAAAAATTAATGGAAGAAATAAAAAATGAACTAACAACTGATATCATTGAAAAGCAAAAAAGAGATGGGAATCAAGTAAAAATAAGTACATTATCAAATTATGAAAAAAGTCATTATGATAATATTGTAAATATGTATTTGAATCCTAGTAATTCTATTATTGATAGAACCTTTACAAAAACACTTAATGATTACTTACGTCGTACAGTAGAAGAGATAAAACAAGCTTACAATACGGATCAGTATGCGTATGAAGTGTTGCTATGGAATATTAATGATGCACCTATTGATACTACAACAAAAACCCTAACGGTTAACCAAGCAGCACTTTCAACAGCTACAAAGTTATATACTTCTTCAAGCTACAAATTTAATTTAGGAGATTACACAAATCCTAATTTGCCAGTAACCTTTAATATAAGTGATGAAATTTTAAAATCATTCAAAGATGTAGAGGAAAGATACATTTTTAATTTACTGCCGACAGATAAAGAGTATGAGGTTGTCGACATTAACAAAATAGATATATCTGAGGCCATGGCTGTAACTTGGACACCTAAGCATAGTAAAATTGAACTGAGTGATCCTAGTACTAGTCAAATTATGGTTAAAGGAGTTTGTAAAGGATATGTATTTGACATAACTACGGGAGAGACTATTAGTGTAACACCTACTCCTTTAAGTATTATAGACTTAGATTTAACAAAGCTGTTGAGGAATAAGGATACTTTAGCTACTACAGCAACTTATGATGAATATACATTTAAATTTGTTAATCACACGAATGTAGATCAAATTATTAGAATTAAGAGAACGGAAACCTTGTCAGAGAATCTATCAGCAGTGGATAAACGATATAATGTGATTGTGGAAAATATCCTTACTTCTACTGCCAAAACAACTATTGAGAGAATTAATGAAATAGAACCCTATGATAATTTTATTATGGTTGTGATTGTAAGAGAAACAGACCCTGTAACAGGCAAAAAAGGTAAAATCGTAAAGAAAATGTTGGATATTTATAGTTATGATGTAACAGCTCATGAAAGGCGGTGATAGGATGAAGCAAAGAAGAAAACAGAATGAGCATAAACAAAATGGAAATATTATGCTTATTACAACCATTATCCTCTTAGTTTTAACTATCATAGTTGTAAGTTGCATTAATATATCTGGCATGCAGTTTAAACTATCTATACTAAAAAGAAATACAAGTAATACGTATTATTTAGCTGAATCAGCTATTGAGAAACAGGTCGATGCAGTTAATAAATCACTTGAATCAGAAATATCTAACCTAGTGAAAGAAATTAATGACCAGTATATCAATCAGATATCAGAAATCAAGGATAAATCAAAAGCAGATAGGATATCGGCAGCTCAAGGAAGTTCTACTATCTATAAAGATTTAGAGTATGATGTAAGTGACACAACAGACCCCAAAATTAGAATTAAACAAGCTAAATTGAAATTGGTTATGCAAGAAAAACTATATAAGTATGTAAAAAAACATTATGTAGGTAAGGACTTAGTTTACACAGTAGAAGGAGATCGTACAGTAGGTAATAAGACGACCATTACTTTGAAAACGGAGGAATTAAGTCCGGTTCCTACAAATCCTAATGAATTTAAAGTAACAGTTATAGCAGAAACTAAAAATGGTACGACTATTTATGATAGCCAAAAATTAGAAGCAAAAATAAAGATAGATATACCAGATACGCTTGATAATCAAATTCATGAAAGATATGGTTGGGCATTTCATGCATCAGAATTTGTAGACGCACCACTTACCTGTTTTTCAGATGTGGTTATTACATCTAGTACCTTAAATATAATAGGAGACATGCTTGTAAAAGGAGATAAAAAAGGAACTACCTATACTAATGCTGCGCCAGGAGCAGGTATTGACTTAACGACCAGTCCATTTGCAGATCCCGATCAGAATGGTGGAGTTATTGCTAATACAGGTGGGAAAATAGTAGTTACCGGTAATCTATATTGTCATAGTAATGTCATGGTAAGTGATGGATGGGGTGGTAGTTCACGTGCTAATGGAAGCTCTATCACTGTCACAGGAGATGTGATTGCCAATACAATAGGGATTGTAGATGACTATTATGAAGGTAGTATAAATCAATCGCCATTTGGTACGTCCGGTCAAGTAAGTAATGCCTCTATATCTGTAACTAACAATGTGATGGTAGATAACGATGTAATGATTGATCGATGGGTAAGCAGTTCGCCTATTACAGTTGGTGGTGTTATCTTTGGTACAAGTGGAGGAAATGAAACCCAAACGGTTAATGGTGTAAATGTTGCAGATCCTAATCAAAGTAGCGGTGTGTTTTCACAAGGACCAGGATCCATTATTACGGCAGGAAGAGGCATTTTTGTTGCTGGTCAACCCTATATCACTTTACAATCAGGGGCCTTGCCAATGAAATTATATGAAAGTGTTGGTGAACCTTTCAATGGAGTGGCTTCTTGGGCAGGATATCAAACCAATACGGAAAATTCTACAGAAAACCCTAAATACTTAGATGCAGAACCTTTTCAAACTTATATACAGAGGAATAAGATTGTTACGGTTTTAGCTAACAGCTATGCGCCGGCAAAGGTATCAGCTTCAGGAACGACAACTACCTGTCAAGCAGTATTTGGAGCAGTACAAACTGATGCAACTGCATTCTTCTATCAAGGGGGATCTAGTAAAGTTATGTCTGATTTTGGAGCTACCGGAGATTATTCAAGTGTAGCAGAACTTTTTAGTGATACAGGTATTGCTAAGTTTTATAGCGGTGATACTGAGCTTGTTGACAAAGTATGGGCCTACAATAGAATTTTAGGAAGTACAAGTAACAATTATAAGGGTCTAAAAGGATATATGACAGCTAAAAGAAATGTATTTTATAAACAAGTTGCCAATAGTGGACCAACCAATCTCTCATTTGATGAAGCATTAATAGGATTAAGTGGACTTGAAGTAAAAGAATGGACCTATAAAGATCCAATTCAAGTATTTGAAAATGGTGGAAGTGTTGATATCGGCAATCTATATGTAAAAGAAGGTATAAAGGTAGAAAAACCATGGCCTTCTATTATTGTAAACAAGGGGAGTAATCCTCTAACAATTACAACTACTGGAGGTGCTGTTTTTGAAGGAATTATTATTAGTAAAGGAAAGGTTATTATTAATGGGGACATTACAATTAAAGGAAGTGTAATTATTGGTGGACCAGAACTAAGTAGTACTAATCGAGAGAGTATTATGACTGGTGGTAATAGTGGTTTGGGCATTAATGGAAATGTAACTATTGAAGCAGATCCAAGTATGCTCCTAAAGGTAGTTGTAAAGAATCATAAGCAATATAGAATCATTTTAGATGCTTTAAAAATAACTAATTATACAGGAAATACAGAGCTAAATAGTATTATGAAGCAGCATAATGGAAACGTAAAATATTCCGTTGGAAAGGTATTCTTTACCAAAGATTCCTATTTAGAGGTAGATACAGAAAAGATTAAAGTAAATGTTCAACAGATTTATAAAAAGAATTAATGGAAAGGGGAATACATAATGAAAAAGATAGTAAGCCTCGGTTTAATGGTACTTTTAACAATGAGTGTGGGCTGTAATAAAACTAAAGAAGTACCTATAGATACCAACGCAGCTGGAACTACTACAGAAGCAGTAGTGACAGAAGCGGTTGAGGAAAAACAGCAAGATATAGCTCAGCTCGCTGCTGAAGATTTTAGACCCTTTTTTAATGCGCTGTTTGCTTATAATGAAAGTGATTTTATGACTTTTAATCAAAATAATGAAATTTCATATACAGGATATTTTGATAACTTGAAGGCTTATAAAAAAGGTATTAAAGATGGCATAGGTGATTTTTTATCGAAGAATACTCTAAAAAAGTTAGATAATGAAAATACAAAACTTGATTTCGATTTACCTAAAAAAGTATTAATTAATGATTATGTAGTAAATGCTTCAGGCAAAATAGATAAAATAGAAATTGAATCTAGCCGTCAACTGGGAGAAGCTATGATTTATGGTATAGCAGTTACAACAAACAACGATGTTCAAAAAAGCTTCGATTTTGCTGAGAACTATGGTTGGAGTGACCAATTAGGCTATTATGCAGCTAAGAATTCTGGCTTAACCTTAGAAGCAATAGATGGTGGTTCAAAATTAATAAGTTATATTTATGCTAATAAAGATAATGTACAGGATCAAATGAAGATGGTAAGTCATTATTGGGTAGAGGTTACAAAAGATGATACGAATAAAAAAACTTTTTTAGTTGAAGGCTTGAAGCAAGCTGGAGCTTTTGAAGTAGATATTAATTTAAAACAAAAAATAATTAATACCGAATATGCTACAAGAGTACCTTATTATAACGAAGTAACTGATAAACAAAATATATTACTTCATAAAGTTTTTATGAAATTAATGCAAGTACCTAAAGAGACATACTATTATTATGAAAAAATCTATGGCTCAAATTTTGAGTATATAAAGACATTTTGGAGTGATATAGATTTGGGAAATGAAATAGCAGTAGATGAAACTATGTATAAGGAGGCTTTTAATATAATTATAAATCCTTATAAGGATAATATTACAAGTCTAGCATTAAATGATAGAACTATATCCATAGTACCAAGCATTTATAGTACCAAGCTACAACCTACTTTTGTGGTAACTCTACCTGTTAAGGCTTTACTAAAAGATAACTCAGTAGTATATTATAATTACAAGTATTTTGTAAGTACTGAAGATAATAAAGTTGAAGCTATCCAATTTATTAAGGTTGAAGAAATCACTGAAGAAGAATATAATAGAGTACCAGGAGCTGAGCCTACTGTATCACCAGAGGCAACAGCAGTAGTAGGTGAAACTATACCATTACCAGAAGCTACACCCGTGCAGTAATTCAAGGCAAATTCAAACTACTAGAAAACAACGAAGATGAAGAGGCAATTAATGATTAAAAAATTATATCCTACAAAATATATTCAATCAATTTATGAAATAGACATACAACAATTAAAAGAAAATGGAATTAGGGGTATTATCTTCGATATAGATAATACCCTCGTTCCATATGACGAAGTTGAACCTAATACAGCGGTTGTTGATTTTTTTGAAATATTAAGAAAAAATGGTTTTATAATTACGCTAGTATCTAATAATACAGAAGATCGTGTCGTTAAATTCAATGAAAAGCTAAAAGTATTTGCACTACATAAATCTCATAAACCTTTGACAAGAAATTTTATAAAAGCTTTAAGGATTATGAAATGTGAAAAGCATGAGGCTATCATTGTAGGAGATCAGATTTTTACTGATGTGTATGGTGGGAATAAAGCAGGTATTCAAACAGTATTAGTTAAACCGGTTAGTGATAAAGATGAATGGAAAACCAAAATAAAAAGAGGAATTGAGCGTAAGATAATTAGTAAATATGAAAAATCTTTAAAGAAAAATCAATATAAAAGTGAATGAAACAGATAGAGTTTGTTAAAGCTTCCATATATAAGGATTAATTTTGAGTAAGGAGGCTATATGAATTCTAAAGGCTATACTTTAGTAGAAATGATAATAGTGATACTTCTGGTTGGAGTAGTAGGTAGTACAATTAGTATAAGTAGCAAGTTGATACAAAAAGTTGTTTTTATGCAACTTGTTCAGGAAGTAGAAAAAGATATTATTTTTGCTAGAGATGCAGCAGTTGCTACGGGAAAACAATATAATATCTATTGTTTTTCTAATCGCGTACTTGTGAGACAAGGAGTAGAAAAACCTATTTACACGACTAGACTGAGTAGAGATATTTATATACCAGATTCTATTACAGGAAAATGGATTAAGTTTTATGGAACTATGGCATCTCCTAAAACAGGAACTATTACATTGGTTTCTACATCTCTTCACATGCAAGCACGAATTACAGTAAGAATTGCAACAGGTAAAACAACTGTATATTATATGACATTATAAAAAAGAAGTGAAAGGCATATAATGAGGTGGAATATGAAAAAATTGGGGAATGAATCAGGTTTTACATTGATTGAACTGATTGTGGTGATAGCTATTATGGGGATTATAGGTGCAGTATTAATACCACAATTCAACACAATGACAGTAAGAGCAAGACTCCGAACAGATGTGGATTCAGTGAAAACTTTACAAACACAAGTGGAGATTTATTATACGGACAGAAATGAAATGCCTGGAGCTACGGTATCTAATATTATGAGCATTTTGCTTAAAGAAGATTATATAAATCCTAAGTATTTATCGGGTAGTGATTTAAAACTGGAAACAACGGGTGTAAGTGTTGTATTTGATACAACTAAAAGTCAACTTAAGCTTAAGGTAACACCAAGTCAATATAGTATATTCAATCATGAAGAAGATAAATCTCAATGGTTAAGTCAATAAATTACCCCCTAATATTCTAGAATAAGTATAAAATTGAGCTAGAGGTGACACATGAAAAAGGCTATTTGTTTAATTGGATTTATGGGAAGTGGTAAAACTACGATAGGAAGAGCTTTAGCAAAAGCTCTTCCTTACCCATGGACTGATTTAGATATGTATATTGAAGAAGCTTGCAGTGAAACGATTGCTAATCTGTTTGAGAATAGGGGAGAGGCTTATTTTAGAAATTTAGAGGTAAAGTATTTAAAAAAGATACTTGCAGAAGAAGTAGGCATTATTTCTACTGGTGGAGGTATTGTTGTTACAGGGGAAAATAGAGAAATTCTAAAAAATCAAGATACCTTTTACTTAAAGTATGATTATGATACCCTATATAACCGCATAGCAGGTGATGAAAAACGTCCATTAGCTTCTAATTATGAGGAGGTTAAGGCGCGTTACATACAAAGACAAGTTTTATATGAAGCTACTGCTAGGTATACAATTGACTGTGAAGGAAAAGACGTTGAGCAGGTGGTAGCTATTATTTTAGAGAGCATTAAAAGCAAATAAAGCTTGTGTGAATTTGGCAATAAAAAAGATGCATGATTTTTTTATGCAAACCTAAAACTAATTACATAAAAAGAAAAGGAAGATGACAACATGAATAAGAGAATACAACAATTACGTGAGCATATGAAAAATGAAAAATTAGATGCCATTTTAATAGGCAGTGAAGCCAATCGTAAATACTTAAGTGGATTTACTGGTTCCAATGCTATGCTTTATATTTCTTTTAATAAAATGGTACTTGTAACAGATTTTAGATATCTAGAGCAAGTAGCTAAAGAAGCACCAGAGTTTACCTGCGTTGATCAAGGGCAAAAAGGTCTTTTAGCGACTACTGTAGCATGTGCAAAAGAAGAGGGTATTAAACGTATAGGATTTGAAGCACAGCATGTGACTTATAGTAGTTATTTAGAACTTAGCCAACATACAGCGTTTGAATGGGTTCCTACTACTAAAATCGTAGAAGGTTTAAGACAAATCAAAGATCAAGAAGAAATTGAAAAGCTTAGAAAGGCAGAAGCTATTGGAGATATGGCTTTTAAAGAAGTGATTCCTTTTATTGAAGCACATTGGAAAGAAGGAGTTACAGAAAATGAAATTGCACTTCAATTAGAGCAAAGTATGAGAAGACATGGTGCTTCTGGCTTATCTTTTTCTTCTATTGTAGCAGCAGGTGCCAAATCTTCACTCCCTCATGCACAGCCAGGAGAAGAAAAACTTAAGTCGGGTGACTTTGTAGTAATGGACTTTGGTTGTATCTATGAAGGGTATTGCTCAGATATGACACGTACCATTGTTATAGGAGAAGCAAGTGAGAAGCATCTTAAGATTTATGAAACTGTGCTACATGCACAAAAAGCAGCTCTTGAAGGAATCCGTGTGGGAATGAAGGGTCGTGAAGTGGATGCTATTGCTAGAGATATTATAAAAGATGCTGGATATGGAGAGTACTTTGGTCATGGTTTAGGACACTCTGTTGGTCTTGAAATTCATGAAAACCCAAGATTCTCAATGCTTGAACAAGCAGAGATTAAACCAGGTATGGTGGTAACTGTGGAACCAGGTATTTACTTACCAGGCTTTGGAGGCGTGCGTATAGAAGATATGGTGGTCGTAACAGAAGAGGGGATAGATAACCTCACTCATTCACCAAAAGACCTTATTATCATTAAGTAAAACAAAAAAATCGTTGAAAATTTTAAAAATGTAGTTTACACTATATGAGAAAAGACAATTAGGAGGAAATGTAATGATTTCAGCAGGTGATTTTAGAAATGGTGTTACAATCGAATTCGAAGGTAACATTTATCAAATTATTGAATTCCAACATGTAAAACCAGGTAAGGGTGCGGCTTTCGTTCGTTGTAAAATAAAAAATGTTAAAACTGGTGGTGTTGTAGAAAAAACATTCCGTCCAAGTGAAAAAGTACCTAAAGCTCATATTGAACGTAAAGATATGCAATACCTTTATTCAGATGGTGAGTTATTCCACTTCATGGATGTTAACACATATGATCAAATCGCAGTTGATGGTACAACAGTTGGCGATAGCTTAAAATTTGTTAAAGAAAATGAGATGGTAAAAGTAGCTTCTCACCAAGGACAAGTATTTGCTATTGAGCCTCCACTTTCAGTAGAGCTTCAAATTGTTGAATCAGAACCAGGTATTAAAGGTGATACAGCACAAGGTGCTACAAAACCTGCTATTCTTGAAACAGGTGCTAAAGTAATGGTACCATTATTCATCGAGCAAGGTGAAGTAATTAGAATTGATACACGTACAGGTGAATATACAGGTAGAGCATAAGCTCTAGCTTTAAGAATGCTTCTCTAGGTCATAACCTAAGAGGAGCATTTTTTTTGCGCTTTTTTAGGTTCTAACTCGTCCTTCTTTTGAATATATTAAATTAATCCATATACAAAGGAGGAAGCATATGAAAGAGGAAAGCTTATTAAAAGTATTACCTAGAAGCATGAGACTACCTATGCAAAAGTTAAGTCAAATGACTTATGAACAGCTACAAGAAATAAGATTAAGAGCTGGAGGTCCTATCTTACTTAAAATTAAAGGACAAGAATGGGGAATAGATGAGGATGGGCTATGCGATGCCAAAGGCAGTTTAGTCTTATCGCCTCAAGACATAACAGATGTATTACACTGTATGAGTGATTTTTCACTTTATGCCTTAGAAGATGAAATAAGGCAAGGGTTTATCACTTTAGAGGGAGGACATCGTGTTGGGCTAGTAGGCAAGGCTGTACTGGAACAAAGTTATATCAAAACCCTTAAGTACATAAGTGGGATGAATATTCGTATTGCACATGAAGTCATAGGATGTAGTCAAAAAGTAATGCCCTATATTTTAAGTAGGGACAAGGTGTACCATACACTCATTATTTCACCTCCTGGTTGTGGGAAAACAACATTACTTAGGGATATCATACGTTATTTAAGTGAGGGTTTTTGTGGTTATGGCCCTTATACAGTCGGAGTTGTAGATGAACGGTCAGAAATAGCAGCATGTTATCAGGGGGTACCACAAAATAAAGTGGGAAGTAGAACAGATGTTTTAGATGGTTGTCCCAAGGTAGAGGGTATGCGAATGCTGCTTAGGTCTATGGCGCCAGAGGTAATCGCAGTAGATGAAATTGGTAAGTCTGATGATTGTATGGCATTAGAAGAGATTTTAAATGCTGGGGTGAGTTTATTATGTACTGTACATGGCAAAAACATTGAAGAGTGCTTAAGAAGACCCTCTTTAAGAGAACTCATAGAGAAGGGGCTATTTGAACGACTTGTTGTTTTATCACATAAGCAGGGGCCTTGTACTATAGAAACCATTAGAGATGGGATAAGAGGCATAAGTTTACTCGGATAGGAGGAATAAGATGAAGCTACTAGCGATTGGTCTTGTATTAATAGGCTGTATAATGGGTGGGGTTTGGCTAGATGAAGATCAAAAAAAGCGTATTGTAGAATTGGAGAAATTCATTTATTTATTTGAACTTTTAAAGGCTGAAATTGATTATCGGCTCACACCTTTAAAAGAGGCATGTTTAACAGTGGGTAAGAGGACAAATAACAAGAGTATTGAAGCAGTTATGATAGGCTTTGCGAAAAGTTTAGAGGATAAAGAGAGTGTAAGGGTAGAGGAAATGTGGGAGAAGGCTATTGATGCTCAGAAACAGGCATTTCACTTACAAGAGGCGGATTATAAATTACTCTATGGTTTTGGGGGAGCTTGTGGTTATTTAGATAAAAATATGGAAAAGCGCAATATTGAAATGGTTCTAGAGAGGCTCAGGCAGGTAACAAATGAAGCTAAAGAAAAGTATCAAAAAACCAGCAAACTTAATAGGTCTTTAGGTGTCTTAATAGGGCTAGGTTTAAGCATCTTTTTATTATAGGAGGGAAGTAAATGATAGATTTTGCTATTATTTTCAAATTGGCAGGTTTGGGTATTTGTATCACCGTGATTAATATTTTGCTGGATAAGGCAGATGCAAAGGAGTGGAAATTTCCTATTTCCGTAGTAGGTGTCATTATGGGGTTATTTATTGTCATGCAGTATATTCAGCAGTTTTTTCAAGTGGTACAAACCTTTGCACGCTAAGGAGGGGTGATGATGGAAATCCTTAAATTAGTTGGGTTTGGCTTAACAGCTACTTTACTTATTGGACTAGTAAGCTATTATGACGGCTATAGTAAAATGTATGGCAATTTAATTCGGATAGTTGCTGTAACGATACTCATGATATTTATTGTTACTCAGCTAGATGGTGTATTTATGGTGATACGTGATCTAGCTAGTAAGATGAATATGAATAACACGTATCTTAATATTGTACTTAAGGTAGTAGGCATTGCTTATTTAGCGGAATTTGGAGCACAGCTTTGTGAGGATGCGGGAGAAAAGGCTATAGGAAATAAGGTTCAATTGGCAGGCAAAGTAATGATTTTTGTTATTGCATCTCCCGTTATTTTAGCCTTAGTAGAACTGATTACAGATTTGATTTAAAAGTGAGGGGGAAGAAAATGAAACCAAAGAAAATCTTGCTTAAAGTATGTATTGTGCTCATCGTCTTTATTATCTTTGGCATTACTTTAAAAGCAGAAGAAATTAATCAAGAAGAGGTACTTCAGTATGGCATTAATTTATTTGATTGGCATGCTATTGAACAATTAGAAAATGAGCTAAAAGCAGAAGCACCTCAATTAATGCAATTTAATTTAAAACAAGAAGTGACGGATCTGATAAGTGGCAAAACAGATTTATCTATTACCTATATTTTAAAGCAAATAGGTAGTGTATTCGTAGGGGAAATTGGTTTATTTCTTCAGTTGGGGGCAAGGTTTATTCTTATTGTACTTTTATGCAATCTTCTTCAGACTCTAAGCAGTTCTTTTCAATCTAAAGATACTATGAAAATAGGCTTTTTTGTATGTTATATGACTATTTTGCTTAGCGTTGTTCAGAGCTTTGTGGTGATGATACAAGTAGCACAGCAGACAATAGATCAAGTATTAAAACTGATGTATATATGCATTCCAACCTTGCTTGCTTTTATGACGACCACAGGTTATGCTGTGTCGGCAGCAGCTATGGCACCTGTTATCATTACTGCCCTAAGTTTAACAACTTATGTGATTCGTGTTCTCGTACTTCCTTGTATTATTTGGGTAATCGTTTTAGAAGTAGTTAGTAGTATGAGCGAAGAATTTAAGGTAGATCAATTTATTAAACTTTTTTATAAAGGCATTAAGTGGAGTTTAAGAGGACTACTCATTTTAAGTGTAGGTATTTTAAGTATGTATCGTATGACACTGCCGTATGCAGATATTACAGTAAAAAAAGCTGCCTTAAAATTCTCAACAGCTTTTATACCAGTAGTAGGAAATGCTGTAGGAGGAGCTGCAGATTTTTTGATGAGTTGTTCAGGTCTTATTAAAAATACATTTTCAGCAGGGGTGATTATATGGTTACTCCTTCTAGTAAGTGTCCCACTTATTAAGATTTTCTCATATGTTGTTGTGTACCAGGTGGCAGGGGCAGTTATTGAACCTATGGGTGATAAGAAAATGGCTAGTATTGCCCATAAGCTAGGAAAAGGGTGTGAGTTTATTATGAGTGCTGTAGGCATTGTGGCCCTTTTATGTGTATGTAGTTTGGTAATTTGTATGAGTGTGGGTTTAAATGTAACTTAGGAGGAAAAAAATGAGAGGCTATTTACAAATGCTTATTTGGATGATGCTTTTTGTCATTATTATAGAAATGATTTTTCCGGACTCGGCTTATCGTAAGTATATTAAATTAATACTAGGTTGTATTTTAGTATATACTATGCTCCAGCCTATCATAAGCTTGATACAAGGGGACCATAATAGTTATGATGACTATGTTAAGTATTATGAGAGACGATTAAGTGGAGGAGAAGCTGCTTTATTAGACTATAATGAGCAGCTTCAAAGTCAGGAACAAGTGCTTAAAAGCTATTACGAGGAAGGTATTAGAAGCACGGTAGAAAAAGAGTTTGATGTAAAAGTACAAGATATTAAGTTAAGTTATGAAGGCAATGAATTATTAGAGATTGCATTAACCGTAGGCAAAAACAGAAGTGGGAAAATACATATTGGAACCATTCATATTGGAGATAAAAGTAATACTTTAGATGGGGATGAAGAAAATTTAAAAAATAAAATAAAAACTTGTCTTAGCGACTTCTATAATGTACAAGTCTGTAATATACATATTACAGTACAAAAGAATTAAGGGAGGGAGAAAATGACAGAGAAATTTGCAAAGTGGGCTAAAGAAGGTAAAAATAGCAAGTATATGTGGCTTGTTATGGGACTTGTTTTACTAGTATTAGGCATTACTTTTTGGCCAATGGGGAATCCAAAGGGAACCAAGACGCAAACAGTAGTTAAACAAACGACCGTTAAGGAAAGTCAAAGCTATGAAGAGGCATTAGAGAAGAAGCTTGCAAGCATATTATCAAAGATGGAGGGAGTTGGTGAAGTTAATGTAATGGTTACGATTGTTTCCAATGAAGAAAAAGTCTTGGCAGAGGATACGACTACTAACATGCAGCGGACAGAGGAAAAGGATCAGACAGGAGGCACAAGAGTAAGTGATACGAATAACACCACTCAAAAGGTTGTGCTTCAAGATAATAATACGCCATATGTGATTAAGCAAAATGCACCTATTATTAAAGGTGTACTTATATTAGCGCAAGGAGCAGGTGATGGTGGGGTAAAAGAAAGTGTTACCAATGCGGTTGCCTCACTTTTAGATGTTCCAGTACATAAAATCTCAGTTGAAAAAAGAAAATAGGAGGATTTATATGTTTAATTTAAAAAGAAACCAAGTTATTATTACTGTTTTAGTTTTTATGATTGCAATTGCTGCCTACCTCAACACTCAGCAATCACCTTCTGTTAGTGATAGCAATTACGTAGCTGATAGTAGTATGATAGGAGTTGATACAACAGAAGAAACAGATTTATTCTCTGGTTATGATGAAACAGTAAGTACAAGTAGTCCAGCAGAAAATACTATAAAAACAGTTGAAAATAATCAAGTAGGCTCTAATACAGAAGAGATTACTGTTCCAAGCGAAGAAGCACAGCTTACAACAGCTGATGCAAATACAAGTCAAGGTTTCACTGCTACCATTACCAAAAAAGCAGAAGAATTAACAGATACAGCTAACGTAGCAGCTAGTAAAAATTTAGATGTGAATTATTTTGCTGAAGAAAAACTTTTAAGAGAGCAAAGCCGCGCCGCACAAGTAGAGCAATTAAGTCAATATGTCGCTAATGAAAATCTTGATCAAGACAGTAAATCAAAAGCAGCAGCTAATTTACTACAAATTCAAGAACGAATTGAAAAAGAAAGTAGTGCAGAAGCGCTTCTTAGGGCAAAAGGCTTCCAAGAAGTATATGTAAGAATTGATGATGATACAGTTGATGTGGTAGTTAATAAAGCAGAGCTTTCTGACACAGATATTGCACAGATTGAAGAAATCGTTAACCGTAAAACAGGCTATAGTGTAGGTAAAATCAATATAACACCTCTTAATGGGATTGCTAAGAAATAATGAAGAATTAAAAATGAAAAATGAAGAGTTGAGAATGAAAAATCTAGAATAAGAGTTGACAAATTTTAAAAATAGCATACTATAAAAAGGCACTTGTTAATAAGAAGCAAGTGCCTTTTCCTATATTTTCCTATTTGTCACCTAAGAAATAAAATAAAATTGCAAGCTATGGCATTTTTGTATATAATAAGACCATAAGATAGATGATAACCTATAGGAGGTATTTAAACATGGACGAGCAAAAAATTATTGGGTTAGAAACCACTCATGATATGGATCAAGTTCAAATCGCTGATGATGTCATTGCAGTGATTGCAGAAATTGCAACTTTAGAAGTAGAGGGTGTTGAAGCTACAGCGCCTAGTAAAGCTGAGTTTGTGCAACAAGCAATCAGTGGTAAGAAAAAACCAAAAGGTGTTAAAATAGAAGTAGGTGAAGACGAAGTTTTTATTGATATTGCTATTATCGTAAAATATGGCACTAAGATTCAAAAACTATGTTTAGAAGTACAACAAAAAGTTAAAAATTCAGTAGAAACGATGACTGGATTAAATGTAGCTTCTGTTAATGTACATGTTGTAGGTGTACAATTTGACAAAGGACAAGAAGCATAATACATGTAACGTTAGCTGACTTCCCCTCGGAGGTTAGCTTTATTCATAAGGAGGACAAGATGACTAGACGTAATGCAAGAGAGCTCGTTATGCAAATGCTATATGAAGGGACTTTCCATCCAGAAGAGGAAAGAGAGCGTATTTTATATGACCAATTAAATGCTATAGATAGCAAAGAAAAAAGTGGCAATAAAGCCATTTTAAAGTTTATGGAAGACACCTATTTTGGTGTGTATGAACATTTAAAAGAAATAGATGGATTGATTGCAAGTGCAGCTAAAAATTGGTCAATGACTCGTATTGCCAAAGTAGACCTTAGTATTTTGCGTTTAGCTATTTATGAGCTTCAGTATACAGATGTACCTGTTAAGGTAGCGGTTAACGAAGCAGTAGAAATTGCAAAGATTTATAGTACGGATAAGTCACCTAAATTTATTAATGGTGTTTTAGGAAGTGTAACTAAGGCAAATGAGGCGTAGAAATGAAGAGAAAAATTGTATCAGTGTGGGAAGTGAATCAATATGTAAGTAGGCTTATTGAGGAAGACTACATGTTAAATGATATTTGGGTACAAGGTGAGATCTCTAATTGTAAATATCATCAGTCAGGACATGTCTATTTTACAATCAAAGACCCTAAGGCAAGTATTAATGCTGTCATGTTTGAAAGGGATGTAAGGCGTCTAACCTTTAAACTTGAAGAGGGCATGAAAATTTATGCAAGGGTACGTATTACTATTTACGAAAAAACAGGTGCTTATCAAGCTTATGTCCAAGATGTAGAAAAGCAAGGAAAGGGCCTGCTTTATGAGCGTTTTGAACGTCTGAAATCACAGTTGATGCAAGAAGGTCTTTTTGATGAGGCGTATAAAAAGCCTATTCCTATGTTTCCTAAGCATGTAGGAGTCATTACTTCTCTTACAGGTGCAGCAGTTAAAGATATTTTACAAGTAGCTAAAAGAAGAAACTCAAGTATTCCATTAACTATTTATCCCACCCATGTACAAGGCGAGTTAGCAGTTTCGGAAATTGTGGCTGCTATTCGGTTAGCAAATGAGGAAAAAAGAGTAGATGTTATTATTCTTGGCCGTGGTGGAGGTTCTATAGAGGACTTATGGGCATTTAATGAAGAAGCTGTAGCAAGAGCTATTTTTGAGTCAAAAATCCCTATTGTTTCTGCTGTAGGTCATGAGATAGACTTTACTATTTCAGATTTTGTAAGCGATAAAAGAGCAGCTACGCCTTCTGCTGCATCAGAAATGGTGATTCCTTCTAAAAATGAACTTTTAGAGCTACTTTCAAGTTATGAACGTTCATTAAGAAAACGAATGGAAGAACGAACCAAGGCAGCAAGAAATCAACTTACCTATTTGTTAAGTCGTCCTGTTTACGCTAAAAAAGATACTTTTTATAAAATAAGGATGCAAGAAGTAGAAGACTATTGTAATCAGTTACGTAGCGCTTATAAGGAGCATCTCACTAAAAATGAAAGACGCTATGAGTTAGCTATTCATAAACTTGACCAATTATCACCTCTTAATACATTAAAAAGAGGCTATAGCTTAGCTATGAAGGGGGATCAAGTAGTTAAATCGGTAGCAGATATTAGCGAAGGTGAAGCACTTTGTATTACAGTAACAGATGGCACATTTACAGCAAAAGTGTGTGAAAAGGAGAATTCAAATGGCAAGAAAAGCAGAAAAAAACTTTGAAAAAGCAATCTCTGAGCTTGAAGAAAGCGTTAAACGCTTGGAAAATGGAGAGATTACTTTAGAGGAAAGTATTGCAGAATACAAAAAAGGAATGGATTTAGCTGCTTATTGTATGGAGGTCCTCAAAAAAGCGGAACAGGAAATATATGTGTATGAAGAAGCGCATTATAAAAAGCTTGAAGAGGGGGAAAACTAATGGCAAAGACATTTGCTGACTATACGAAACAAGTAAGTGAAAAGCTAGAGCATGTTTTGCCAGCCACGTCCAGTCCTTTTAAAAAACTTTATGATGCTATGAACTATAGTTTAATGGCTGGTGGGAAACGCATTAGACCAGTTTTAATGCAGTTAGCTTATGAAGCTGTTGGTGGAAAACAAGACATTGGTGCTTATCTTTGCGCTATAGAAATGATTCATACTTACTCACTGGTTCATGATGATTTACCTGCAATGGATGATGATGATTATCGTCGTGGGAAGCTGACTAACCATAAAGTATTTGGAGAAGCTACAGCTATTTTAGCAGGAGACGCACTTTTAAATGATGCTTTTAGCTTGATGTTAACAGATGCTCTTAAGAGTGATAGTATGGAAAAAGTACGTGCTATTCAGGTATTAAGTCTGGCTAGTGGCTCTACTGGGATGATTGGTGGACAAATTTTAGATATGGAAAGTGAAAATAAGGAGATTGATCAAGAGACCTTAGACCTTATTCATTTAAACAAGACAGGGGCACTAATTGCAGCGGCTACAAAAATGGGGGCAATTTTAGGAGGAGGTACTCCTAGAGAAGTGAGTTTACTAGAAGCGTATGGTAAATACATAGGTAAAGTTTTTCAAATTGTAGATGATATCTTGGATCAAACTTCTACAATGGAAGAACTTGGAAAACCTATTAAAAGTGATGAAAAAAATCACAAAAATACGTATTTGAATTTTTATACAATAGAAAAGTGTTATGAAATTGCAGAAGAGTTGACCCAAAAGGCAGTAGGAATCCTTGAACAAATAGAAGGTGATACTGATTTACTAAGGGATTTAGCACAGCAGCTCATAACAAGAAGAAATTGAGGGAGGATACATGAATCCTATAGAACAGCTTTTGCAAAATAAAATTTTGTGGGTGGCTCTTGTGAGTTGGTTTATTGCACAGCTATTAAAGGTTATTATTACTTTATTGCAAGAACATCGCTTAGATTGGAGTAAGCTCTGGGCTTCAGGTGGGATGCCTAGTTCACATAGTGCCTTTGTTATGAGCTTAGCTATAAGTTCAGGACAAGTGTGGGGATACGATAGCACTTATTTTGCTATTGCAGCAGTATTAAGTTTTGTTGTGATGTACGATGCAGCTAATGTACGTTTAGAAGCGGGCAAACAAGCAGCTGTAATCAATCAAATTATAGAAGTACTAGAAAATCCAGATTTAAATCCAGAAGAACGTTTAAAAGAAATATTAGGACATACGCCATTACAAGTTATAGCAGGTGGTGTATTAGGTTTTGTGGTAGCTATTATAGCATTTATGTAGAAAAATTTTGGTAATAAAATGGTAATAAGATTGAAAAATGAAGTATTGATTGTTATAATGAGTGAAAGCGACTGATGACGTACTTTTCAAAAATGGAGATGCGGTATTCTAGTCAACCTGTTGTGTTCTGAAGACGGGCCTAAAAATCCGTTTAAGGGCATATCGATGAAGTTCCTGGTGTTGGCTTGTAACGCCCCGTTGTGGGCTTATACTGGGGGTTAAGGTTTGTGGGCGATCCATAAGGGCATATGGGCGTTGACCCGCTTACCGTGGAGACCTATGCTTGTGCTTATCCCTATGGGGATAATGTATGACTTAGGATGAAACCTACCATGCGGTGTTAGCTGTGGGTAGAGTAGCCTTCCTTGAGTGAAGGAAGGGGGACATCCATTTACTAGGGAGTTCTTTGGCCGAAGAACTTTCCTAGATTGTGGATAGAAACCTGATTCGCAAAAGAGGATAGGAACATAATAGGTTGTTTGAGGAAAACTCCTAGACCGTTTGAAAAAGGTAATGCTTGGATTACAGTGTGGTTTTTAAGGCGATCTGGCGCTAAGCCCTAGGCTTAGAAGTCTTTTTAAAGGGAAACCGCTCATTTGGCGACAAAAGAGTAGAGGCTTGGGAAAACCTGCTAGACTATATGCCACAAAATTTACAAGCATTATCATCTCTATTTTTGAGAAGTGGGTGATGAGTTGACCATGAAGGAGCAGTTTAAATGCCTAAGAAGATCAAGTTTAAGCAGGTAAAAGTACGTCAGCAAAGTAAGAAGACTTTAGCTATGATTATTGGGATGACTTTTACGATTGCTATGCTGTTTAGTTATATATTTGAGGTTTTATTAGCTGACGTGCCACTTTTAGTAGCATTTTTTATGCTTATAGGCATTATTATTATTGGTATTTTTTTTGATGGAGTTGGCAATGCTGTAGTAGCAGTAGATGAAACAACTTTTCATGCTATGGCAGCTTCTAAAGTAAAAGGGGCGAAAGAAAGTATTAATTTAATTCGTAATGCACCTATGGTAGCCAATTTATTTAATGATGTCATTGGTGATATAGCAGGTATTATTTCAGGAAGTACAGCCACCGCTATTGTATTAGCAATTGAAAAGGGTTTTGGAATCAAATCTATTTTACTATCTATTGCCATGAGTGGCTTTGTAGCGGCTTTAACTGTAGGTGGGAAAGCACTAGGCAAAGGATTTGCTATTGCAAGAGCCAGGTATATTGTGTATTATACAGGCGTTATAATATACTATATAAAACAGTTGTTTAAAAGAAAAAAGAAGTAAAGGGCAATCTGTTTGGATTGTCTTTTTTATTAAAAAAGTATATGGTAGTTTGAAAAGAAAGAGGCAAGAACAATGTTAGATACATTAAAGCGTATTCATAGTCCAGAAGATGTTAAACAATTAAACACAGACGAGTTAGGACAATTAGCACAAGATATACGAAGCTTTTTAATTCAATCACTTTCTCAAACAGGAGGGCATTTAGCCTCTAATTTAGGTGTGGTAGAGCTTACTATTGCACTTCATTATGTATTTGACTCACCTAAAGATAAGTTGATTTGGGACGTAGGACATCAAGCTTATGTACATAAGCTTTTAACAGGAAGAAGAAAGGGTTTTAAGACTTTACGTCAGTTAGATGGGATGAGTGGTTTTCCAAAGAGAGTTGAAAGTCCTCATGATGTGTTTGAGACAGGTCATAGTTCAACTTCTATTTCAGCTGCACTGGGTATGGCCAAAGCCAGAGATTTAAAGGGAGAAGATAGTAAGGTGATTGCTATTATTGGAGATGGCGCTTTAACAGGCGGTATGGCTTTTGAAGCACTTAATAATGCAGGAAGAGCAAATACTAATTTAATTGTTATTTTAAATGATAATGAAATGTCTATTTCTAAAAATGTAGGTGGCATTGGTAAATATCTTAATAAATTACGTTCAAGTCAAGATTATTTAAAAGCAAAAGAAGATGTAGAAGATGTGCTTCATAAAGTACCATTTGTAGGAGAACATATGGTAAGTACTATTAAGAGAACTAAAGAAAGTGTAAAAAGCTTTGTTATGCAAAATACACTTTTTGAACAATTAGGTTTTACTTATATTGGTCCAGTTGATGGACAACGTTTACCTGAACTTATTGACTTACTTGAAAATGCAAAGGCAATGAAGGGACCACTGCTTATTCATGTGAAAACTAAAAAAGGAAAAGGTTATTTAGCAGCTGAACGCAAACCAAGTCAATATCATGGGGTAGGACCATTTTGCATTGCAACAGGTGAAGGAGCTAGCAAAGCGGGAGATTATACGTTTTCAAAGGCTTTTGGTGATGCTATGGTGGATTTGGGAGATGCAGATGATAAACTTGTAGGTATAACAGCTGCTATGCCAGAAGGAACAGGCTTAATACCTTTTGCCAAAGCTTATCCAAAACGTTTCTTTGATGTAGGTATTGCAGAGCAGCATGCGGTTACTTTTGCTGCTGGATTAGCAACTCAAGGGTATAAACCAGTAGTAGCTGTCTATTCCTCATTTTTACAACGTGCTTATGATCAAATACTTCATGATGTTTGTCTGCAAAATTTACCGGTTATTTTTGCTGTGGATAGAGCTGGCTTAGTAGGTGAAGATGGACCTACACATCATGGACTTTATGATATGGCTTTTTTAAGTAGTATGCCTAATATGACGATTTTAGCGCCTAAGGCCCCAGAGGAAATGGCAGCAGCTATGAAATATGCTTTGCAGGTGAAAGGACCAGTTGCAATTCGTTATCCAAGGGGAGGCGCTTGTATAGAACAAGCTTACTTAAATGATTATAAGACAAGTTGTTTTAAAACTTTAAAAGCCGGCAATAATATGGCTATCTTAGCTGTGGGTCGTATGGTAGAGGTTGCTTTACAAGTAAGAGAGCTACTTAGTGATAAGGGAATCGATTTAGCTGTTATAGAAGCCCCTTGTATTCATCCACTTTCAAAACAAGAAATAGTTTCTTTAGCAGAAGAGTATGACTATCTCTTTACACTTGAGGATGGTATAATACAAGGTGGTTTTGGTGAAAAAGTATTTTCAGTACTTGCTTTATCAGGAAAAGCTATGAAGGGGCACTGCTTTGCTATTGAAAATGGACTAGTACCACAGGGTAAAGTAGCAGCATTATTCGAAAGAGAAAAGCTAGATGCCAAAGGAATTAGTGAGCGTATATTAAATGATTTAAAATGATGACAAGAGAAAGAGAGCAGATAGATGGAAGGAAAAGAAAGAGAGCAAAAAGCACTAGAAGAAGCTTTGAGTGCTGAAACTGTAGAGGTAGTCATAGACCAAAAGCTGTTAGACAGTAAGGAGAGGTTAGATGTACTTATTGTAGAAAGACAGTTAGCAGAGTCAAGAGAACGTGCTAAAGCTTATATTATGGCAGGTGTTGTTTTTGTTAATGGGCAAAAGGAAGATAAACCTGGTCTTAAAATTAAGCGTAGTAGTACCATAGAAGTGAGAGAGAAGATGAAATATGTGAGTCGAGGTGGCTTTAAACTAGAAAAAGCTATGACAAGCTTTAATCTTTCTCTTGAGGAAAAAGTATGTATGGATGTAGGTGCTTCTACAGGTGGCTTTACAGATTGCATGCTACAAAACGGTGCTATAAAAGTATATTCTGTAGACGTAGGCTATGGTCAGTTTGCATGGAAACTTAGACAAGATCCTAGAGTTGTTTGTATGGAAAAAACGAATATTCGTTACCTTACTATGGAGCGCTTAGCAGAAAAAATAGATTTTTGTTCAATTGATGTTTCCTTTATTTCACTTACAAAAGTCTTAGAGCCAATTACAGCTTTACTGCAAGACGGCGCAGAGGTTGTGGCACTTATTAAGCCGCAATTTGAAGCGGGGAGAGAACAGGTGGAAAAGCATGGCGTAGTTCGTAAAGCCAAAGTACATGAAGAAGTCATTCATCATGTATGGAACTATAGTAAAAGTCTTGGACTAGGCATAAGAGGGCTTGACTTTTCACCTATTAAAGGGCCAGAAGGAAATATAGAATATCTCATTCATCTGAAAAAACAAGGTGAAGATTTATTAATAGATCAAGAAGGGATTATCAAAAAGATAGTACAAGCATCACATGAATGCTTGTAAATGGGGGGATAGGATGAGGCATATAGGTATTATTCCTAATAAGTTAAAGGATACTGATTTAAAGGTAACAGAGCGTATTGCAGCATGGTTTAACGAAAATAATTTATCAGCATATACAACGCCTGATATAGCTATACATTTAGAGTCCCATACAATTGCCGTAAGTGAAACTGAGCTGTATGAAATCTGCGATAGTTTAATTGTAATTGGTGGAGATGGGACTATATTAAGCGTAGCAGAAGCGGCTAGTATGAAGAACATCCCTATTGTAGGAGTGAATCTAGGACGTTTGGGATTTTTAGCAGATATAGAACCACAAGAGATAGAAGTATCACTGGAAAAGCTTTTAGGAGGGATTTATGAAATAGAAGAGCGTATGATGCTTAGAGCAACTATTATAAGTCCAGAAGATAAAAAATATGTTTTTCATGCTTTAAATGATATTAATGTAACAAGAGGAAGCTTCGCGCGTTTGGTAGAATTTGAAATTCGCATTAACAATGAGTTATGCGATATTTATCCTGCAGATGGTATGATTGTATCATCACCGACAGGATCTACAGCTTATAATCTTTCTGCAGGAGGTCCTATCTTAGTACCACACGCTAATACTTATGTAGTGACGCCTATTTGTCCTCATACCTTATATGCCAAGTCTATTATTCTTTCAGATCACGATACGATTCAGATTGCAACACTAGAGGAAGCCAAGGATATGGCACTTAGCATTGATGGCAGACTTAAAATGTATTTGACACCTCAACATGTGGTGAATATTGAGAGAGCACCTCAGGTAACTAAACTTATTAAATTGTCTGAACGTAAGTTTTTTGATATACTTCGTGAAAAAATTGTAGAGAGGAGAAGGTAAATATGGGAATGAAAGAACAGAGACAATCCAAAATTTTAAGCCTTATTCAAAAATCAGAAATAGAGACCCAAGAGGATTTAGCGGAGGCTTTAAAAAATGAAGGGTTTAGTATTACACAAGCTACGGTTTCAAGAGATATTAGAGAACTTAAATTAACTAAAGTAGCAACTAAAGCAGGTGGACAGAAATATGTGTCCCTTTCTAATGTAGAGCAACAAGTATCAGAAAAGGTCATTCGTGTCTTTAAAGATGCCTTTGTTAACATTGATTATGCGGGTAATACCATTGTTATTCGTACTTTAGTAGGTATGGGAAATGCTGTTGCAGCAGCTGTAGATGCCTTCAATATGGAAGAAATTATAGGAACCTTAGCAGGAGATGATACTATTTTTTGTTTAGTAAAACACGAAGACCATATTAAAGCAGTTATTGATCAGTTTAAAGATATTCTGAATTCATAATTAAGGAGGAATCAATATGTTAACATATATAAAAGCCATTAACATAGCACTTATAGAAGAAGTGGAGCTTAATTTGGATTCTAAACTGAATATCTTTACAGGAGAAACGGGTGCCGGAAAGTCTATGCTTATCGATTCCATACAGTTTGCTATTGGCAATCGTAGTTCAAAGCAGATTATTAGAAAAGGACAAGATGTGGCTAGTGTTACCCTTTGCTTTGACGATCAAATAGGAATGGGAACGAATTACTTAAAAGAACATGAAATTCCTACTCAAACCAATGAAATTATTTTAGAACGTGTGATTTATCAATCTGGACGTACCATTTATAAAGTAAATGGCAGTGTGGTAACAAGACAGATGGTGAAGGAACTTTCTAGTTTACTTATAGACGTTCATGGTCAGCATGAACCTCAATCTCTTTTAGATATTGCTAGTCATATTCATCTATTAGATAGCTTTGGAGAAAAAAGCTTTGCTAAAAAGAAAGAGGCCTATAGAAAGTGCTATGAACGTTGGCAAAGTGTAAAAACAAATCTTCAAAAAATAGGAGATAATGATCGCAAAAAGTTGCAACTTAGAGATATGTTATCTTTTCAAATTAATGAAATTGGAAGCGCTAAGTTAAAAAAAGATGAAGAGGAAAATTTGAAAGAACAATATGAGATTTTATCTCATGCTGAAAAAATTATAATGCAATGCCAAAAATCTTATGATTTTTTAGATGGTGAAAGTGAAACAAGTGCTACTCTATTATTAGGAAAGGCAATTCATGCACTTCAAGATATTAGTGATATTACAGCAGAAATTAAAACCTTATATGATCAATTTTTATCTATTCAAGCAGAGCTTCAAGATGCAACTTATCAGATAAGGCGCTTTGCGGATCAAGTAGAATATTCACCAGAGCTTTTATTAGAAGTACAAAATAGATTAGATTTAATTTATAGGTTAAAACAAAAGTATGGAAGTTCTATTGAAGAAATTTTAGATTATAAAGCAGAATGTGAAAGAGAATTAGAGGAATTAGAGGCCAATGAACATAATAAAGAGAATTTAGAGAAAGAATTAGTTACTTTAGAGGCTGATTTAAAATGTCTAGGGGCAGAATTGTCACAAGAAAGACGTGCTATAGCAAGTAAAATAGAAGTTGCCATAGATGATCATTTACATGATCTGCAAATGCCCTATGCTAAATTTGAAGTAGCCATTAATGATCTTGAGACTTTTAATAGTTATGGTCAAAATGATGTTGAGTTTCTTATTCGAACGAACCTAGGTGAGGATTTACATCCTTTATCTAAAATTGCATCGGGAGGAGAAATTTCTAGAGTAATGCTTGCTATTAAGACGGTACTTGTATTAGGAGATACGATTAATACAGTTATTTTTGATGAAATTGATACCGGTATTAGTGGTGTGGCAGCTCAGAAAGTGGCAGAAAAGTTAGCTGTTATTGCTAAAGCAAGACAAGTGCTCTGTATTACACATTTACCTCAAATTGCAGCTATGGGAGATACTCATTTTCTTATTGAAAAGCAAGTATCAGAAGCCAGTACGACTACTCATTTAGAAGAGCTTAAGGAGACGGCTATACATGAGGAATTATGTAGGTTAATGGGTGGCATCGTAACAGAAAGTACGCTTAAGAGTGCAGTAGAAATAAAAACAAGAGCAACACTTTATAAAAAACAATTAATGTAAGTTTTTGATATTATAAAAAGGTTATTTAGATATGATATGCTAGCTAAAAATAGGATGCGCAAAATCTTAATAAAGATTTTGTGCATCCTATTTTTATAATGTGAGTTTTTAAAGCAAATTTCTATGAAAAGTAGTTTAACTGTATAAATGCCCTTAAAAAAGGATATTTTATGAATAAGAGCGAAAAAACATAGGAAGTGGAAAAATGAAACATAAAAAGAAAAAACCTATATTATGGATAGGTATGTTAACTAGTATAATTCTTTTACTAAGTATACCTTTAATTGTCTCCTATTTTTATCTACCTTCGGAAATTCGAATTATAGCAGGGCAAGAGCATCTCTTTAATTTCGATATTCCATTAAAAGCTAATCTGATGCAAGATGGCAATTTAATTATTAAAGATACAAAAAATGGCTTAGTAGAAACAGGTGCAATTGATTTAAATAAACCTTTATATGTCACTATGATGAATGAGGGACGCACAGATGTTACCCTCTCTTTTTTGGGTGTCATTCCACTAAAAACTGTAGCAGTAGAAGCAATTCCTTATCAGGAGCTTATTCCCTGTGGTCAAGTAGTAGGTATTAAGGTTAACACAGCAGGAATTTTGGTGCTAGGTATAGGAGAATTTGAAACGAATGGTGAGCAGGTTTCACCTTGTAAAGGTGTAATTGAAACTGGAGATTTAATTGTATCTTGTAATGGAGCAGCATTAGAAACAAAGGAAGACCTGAGAAATTATATAGAAGAAAATAAAGAAGGGCCAGTACAATTAAAATTAATCAGGAGAGGAATAGAAAAAGAGGTTGAGATTAAGCCATTTTATTCAGAATCAGAAGAAGTGTTTAAAATTGGACTTTGGATTAAAGATAGTACTCAAGGTATAGGAACGATTACGTATATTCATCCTAAAAATGGGGCATTTGGTGCTTTGGGCCATGGTATAACAGATGCAGATACCCATCGTTTAATTCCTGTTAAGAATGGGCAAGTAATGGAAGCTTCCATTACTCATATTAAAAAAGGACAAAAAGGGACGCCTGGGGAAATTAGTGGTGTTATTGACTACGAAAAAGAAAGTATTATTGGTGAGATTGATCAAAATAATGCATTGGGGATTTATGGGACAGTTAATCAAGATGTTATTATGAAACAAGAGTGTGAAGCTATGCCTATTGCCTTTCAAGATGAAGTACATGAAGGAAAAGCAAGTATTTTAGTTGATTTAACAGGCGACGGTGTTAAAGAATATGAAGTAGAACTCCAAAAGGTTTCTAAATATAGTAATGAACCATCTAAAAGCATGGTTATTAAGATTGTAGATGAAGAATTACTAAAACTAACGAGTGGTATTGTTCAAGGGATGAGTGGAAGTCCTATTTTGCAAGATGGTAAATTAATAGGTGCAGTAACTCATGTATTTATTCAAGACCCTACAAGAGGCTATGGTATTTTTATTGAAAATATGATTAATAATGAAAAAAGATAGAAATATATGTAAAATAAAAATAAATATTACAAAAAATGGTATTGCTATTTTTCTAATTATTTAATATAATACATTTAGTCGCAAGATTAAAAAAATATTGTTTGGGGGGATTTCTCTTGTTCGATCAAAAAATGAAAATATTGATAGCAGATGACAACAAAGATTTTTCTGATATCTTAATGGAATTTATCAATAGACAAGAAGATATGGAAGTTGTGAGTGCAGCAAGCAATGGTGAAGAAGCTTGCAAGTTAATTCAAGAAGTAGCACCAGATATTGTTATCTTGGATGTTATTATGCCATATTTAGATGGAATTGGTGTATTAGAACGAATTGATTCTATACAGCTTGATAAAAGACCATTATTTGTTATGCTTTCAGCAGTAGGACAAGATAAAATTACAGAAAGGGCACTTGCTTTAGGTGCGGAATATTATATAGTTAAACCTTTTGATATGGAGACATTAGTTAATCGTATTCGTCAACTGAAGAAAACGACATTATCTAGTAGTAATTCTATCAAAACAAGTACGTCAACGTTAACTAATTCTAGACAACTACTTCCAAAATCAAAAGGAATGCCAACAGCACATACGTTAGAAACTGAGGTAACTAGTGTTATTCATGAAATTGGTGTACCGGCACATATAAAAGGTTATCAATATTTAAGAGATGCAATTATTATGGTTATTAATGACATGGAAATCCTTAATTCCATTACCAAGCAACTATATCCTAATATTGCAAAACAGTATAATACAACACCAAGCCGTGTAGAACGTGCTATTCGTCATGCTATTGAAGTAGCATGGAGCCGTGGTAAGATGGATACCATTGATAAACTCTTTGGTTATACAGTAAACAACGGCAAAGGTAAACCCACTAATTCAGAATTTATTGCATTAATTGCTGATAGACTTCGTCTTGAAATGCAAGTGGGGTAAAGTTTTGGGGAGCAAGGGTTTGAAGTAAGTAGTATTTAGAAAAAATAGACCAATAAACTGTTTAAAATCGGCAATAAAACCGATAAACAGTTTTAAATCTGACCAACAAAGTCCTAATATTTATAGATTGTAAAATCTACAAATATTAGGACTTTGTTGGCATAAAAAATTTTTTTACAGAGGGGAGATTTGTAACCTAAGCATTAAAAGAGTACAAAACAAAGCACAGACAATTTTATCTGTGCTTTGTTTTGTTTGAATTAATTTATGGTGTTACCAAACCATTCAAGAGTTGCATCTTTCATGGCCTTTGGTAGAGTGTGATTATAAACTTCATCATATAACCATGCTAAAGTTTTACCCTCTAGATATTTTTTCATTTCATTTTCGGCTTCTAGCATGACCACTTTTATTAAACAAGGACATTTAGTATGTGTATCTGGCAGATTATCCTTATCCAATAAAATGTTGTTTTGCCTAATCTCTGCACATTGAAAGAAATGTTCATTACCTTCTACTGATTCAACAATATCCCAAAATGTTATTTTTTCAGGATCTCTAGCTAAAGCATAGCCACCCTTCACACCCGAAACAGATTTGATGATGCCAGACTTAGTCAGTTTGGCATATATCTTTGATAAATAAGTTTCTGATATTCCTTGAAATGTAGCTAAGTCACGTATTCTAACAGATTTACTGTCCTCTAAATTCACCATATATAGTAAGCAATGTAGAGCATATTCTACTCCTACTGAGAATTTCATATTTTATTATCTCCTTATGTTAGCTTTGATATTGTTTAATAATAGCGTATTCATTGAAGTTGTTCAACCCTAGTATTGATAGGTGCAATAATTTAAACGGATATAAAGAGATAAATATTGACAAACGAGGAGATAAATAGTATCTTATTATAGATAAAAGTTATCGAGGATAAATATTATCCATAATAAAAGAAAAAAGGAGCACAAAATGTTTACAGAAAAATTTTATGAAGTTTTAAATCACGAGGGCGTAGTTTCGATAACATCATGGGGAGAAGATGAGCCACATGTAACGAATACTTGGAACTCATATTTAGTTGTAACAGAGGATGAAAGAATTCTAATTCCAGCAGCTGGACTTCGTAGCACAGAAAAGGATGTTAATATAAATAATCGAGTAAAAGTAACTTTTGGTAGTAAGGAAGTTTTAGGTTTCAATGATTATCAAGGAACAGGCTTCTTAGTTGAAGGAACAGCAAGATTTATTGACTCAGGTTTAGAATTTGAGATGATGCGAGAAAAATTCCCATTTGCTAATAGAGTATTAGAGATAACAGCTACATCAGCAAAACAACTTCTTTAATCTTTATGGATTTTAATAGGCTATGGATAGTGCTAATTTAAAGCCCTCAATCATTAAGGTTATAAATATGCTATAATGAATTTATCAATTAGCAATGGAGATGGTCTTATGTCAAAAGAAATAGAACAACTTACCGAAATTCTAAAAAGTAGTAATCATATTGTTTTCTTTGGAGGAGCAGGGGTTTCTACAAGTAGTAATATTCCGGACTTTAGAAGCTCCGATGGTTTGTTTAGTAAAAAGCTTAATAGATCATTTACCCCAGAACAACTTGTATCTCATACTTTTTTTGTTAGATACCCAGATGATTTCTTTGAGTTTTACAAAAAGAATTTAGTATATCCTAATGCTAAACCGAACAATTGTCATATTGCACTGGCTGAGCTTGAAAAAATGGGTAAATTAAAAGCTATTGTAACTCAGAATATTGATGGATTACATCAGATGGCAGGAAGTAAAAATGTTTTTGAACTTCATGGGTCAGTACACCGAAATTATTGCACCAGATGTCATGCCTTTTATGATGCAGGCTATATATTAAAATCAGATGGCATTCCAAAGTGCGAGAAATGTGGCGAGGTTGTAAAGCCAGACGTTGTATTATATGAAGAAGGATTAGATAATGAAGTAATTACAGGGGCTGTACATGCTATTTCGAAGGCGGACACCTTAATTATTGGAGGAACTTCACTAGTGGTATATCCTGCAGCAGGGTTAATTGACTATTTTTCTGGTGATAACTTGGTACTCATTAATAAAAGTGAAACACCAGCAGATCAAAATGCTGATTTAGTCATAAATGAGAGTATTGATGAGGTATTAGCCGAAGCTGTTTCAAACTTATAGCTTACAGTAAAAGGAGATAAAGAAAATAAGTGATATCAAGAGAAACAATTAAGGATTTTGGTTTAACACTTCCAGGAGCTTATTTAGATTATCCTTTTGATGAAGAATGGCAAGCTCTAAGAATTAAGGAGAATCATAAAAGTTTTGCTTTTATTTTTAGGCATCAAGGGAAGCTATATGTTAATGTGAAATGTGAGCCGTTAAAGGCACAATTTTTAAGAGAAATGCATTCACAGATTATACCAGCTTATCATATGAACAAAAAGCACTGGAATTCTATTGTCTTAGATGAAGCGTTTTCAGAGGACTTATTATGGCAATTAATTAAAGAAAGTCATGAGTTAGTTTATCCTAGAAAGAAATGAAAGAAGAAATAAGAAGTAAAAACTACTGCACAGCAAGACTGAATAAAGTGTGCAGTAGTTTTTTGTTATTAAATAAAAATGAAAGAAGAAAGGTAATTTTAAGTAAAAATAGTACATACTATAGATAAGAAACAAAGAAATAAGAAGTAAAGAGATAAGAAACAAAGGAGGGTTACTATGAGTCATAAAATGAAGCTCTATCTCAAGCGGAGTATTTTGATAGTAGTACTAGTCATAGTTACCCTAGCTTTTTATCATGGTATAGTTATTCGCCCTTATGTATTTGAAACCTCTAAGCTTGATTCTGAAACAAAATTACGTCTTGTTACTTTAGCAGACCTGCATAGTCATATTTATGGACATGGGCAACAGAATTTAATTGATAAAATAAAAAAAGCAAAACCAGATATAATTGTAATGGTAGGCGATATGATAGATGATGAAGCGCCTATTACAGGTATGGAGCTACTTTTAGAAGGGCTTCAAGGTGTAGCACCTATGTACTATGTAACAGGAAATCACGAGTACTGGTCTGGACATATAAAGGAAATTAAGCAGTTTATGCGGAAGTATCAGGTAACTGTTTTAGAACATGAGTATAAGGTGCTTAATGTAAAAGGGAAAAAAGTTATTTTAGCAGGATTAGATGATGTGGCAGGGTTTGAAGAAGAAAGTTTATGGGAAGCACAGGCAAAGATGGCTTTTAACGATCTAGAACATGAAATGGGTTATAAGATTCTTTTAACTCATAGGCCAGATTTAGTAGGCGTCTATAAACAACTACCTTTTGATCTTATCATTGCTGGTCATACACATGGTGGCATCATTCGCATACCTTATCTAAGTAATGGTTTTTTTGCTGCTAATCAAAAGATTTTTCCGCATTATGTGGGTGGGTTGTATAAAGAAGAGGGATTTAATTTAGTGGTGAGTAGAGGTTTATCAGCAGAGATTATCCCGCCACGCTTATTTAATCCACCGGAAATCACATTAATTGAATTAGTGGGTAAAGAATAATATAATAATTAGAATTATTTAGAAATTTTACTTTGACTTTACTGTTATTTTGACGTATGATGAAATTAACGTATGAGAGAGAGAAGGGGGAATGGATATGGAAGAAGAACACGAATTAGGCAAAAATAAACTAGGTAACTTATACTTAGTTAAAGTTTTTAAATCATTAGGTCTAATGCATATTATTGTATTCATAACGATGATTTTATGTGATGTCATTGTGTTATTACCTGCACATATCAAGTGGGCAGTTGATATGCTCACTAAACTAATCAATCTTTTAAGTGGTGGTAATGAGGACTATAAAGCCTTTTTTTGGGCATTTTTAATAGCTACTTTAGCAACATTAGTAGTTGTTTGGATTGTGAGCAAAGTTTTAGCTTTTATAAGAAACAAGAAGCAACATACAGCATATTCGTTAACCCAAGAACAATAGTTCTTGGGTTTTTATAAATTAAAAGAAAAGTTGATGAAATATAAAAATGTGCTATAATAAAAAATATTTATTTTAAAGCATCCTATAAGGAGATACTATTTTTAATAGATTTCACTAATAGTGATGAATGAAATCTGATATATTTCTGCACTTAGCAGTTATATAAATTTATTATACGCTGCATTATTTATAAGCGGCAGTAAGGAGAGAAAAATGAATACAACAAAAAAGACTACACAATTTACAAGGCTAGCATTATTAGCAGCCCTATTGGTGGTACTTGCGTACACTCCTCTTGGATTTATATCCATTCCCCCGATATCCATCACTTTGATGCATATCCCAGTTATTATTGGTTCGTTTATGCTAGGAGCAACCTATGGTGGTGTTCTAGGCTTGGTTTTTGGTCTAGTCAGTATGCTTAAAGCAGCTACCTCACCTAATCCAGCAGATTTAGTTTTTTCACCTTTTGCAAGTGGTGTGCCAATTGCTTCCCTTATTATGTGTATTGGACCGCGAGTGATTTTAGGTATTTTACCAGCTATTTTAAATAAGGTACTATTAAAAGTTTTTAAAAGTTCAGCTATAAGTTATACAGTGAGTGCTTGTATTTCAACAGCGGTACATACGATTCTTGTATTAGGCTGCTTAAGCTTATTTTTTAAAGCGATACCAGTAAAAGAGATTTTCGTTTATATTATTGGGGTTAATGGCGTATTAGAAATGGTAGCAGCGGGGATATTGGCTACAGGTATTTGTGTGCCACTAAAGAAAAATCATGTGATATAAAGTAGGGTGTAAACGATGAAAATAATTGAATTAACAGAGATAGAAAATATTAAAATAGGTCATGCAGAAAGCCAAATAGCGGCCACTGGATGCAGCGTTATTATCTGTGAGCAAGGGGCACCAACCGGTATTGATATACGCGGCGGAGGACCTGCTTCAAGAGAAACACAGCTTCTTAATCCTTTAGCAGCGTGTGATAAAATTCATGCAGTGCTTTTAAGTGGTGGGAGTGCTTTTGGCTTAGATGCTGCAGGTGGTGTGATGAGCTATTTAGAAGAAAGAGGAATTGGCTTTGATGTAGGTGTAACCAAGGTGCCTTTAGTAAGTACATCCTGCTTATTTGATCTTCAGATAGGTGATACTCATGTGAGACCTGATGCAGAAATGGGCTATGCAGCATGCTTAGCAGCCGAGTTAAATGAACCTAGAGAAGGGAATGTAGGTGCTGGTACTGGCGCTACAGTAGGCAAGTATAAAGGTATTTCTAGTATGATGAAATCTGGTATAGGCATGTATGCCGTGCAGTTAGGAAACCTTAAAGTAGGTGCTTTGGTAGCTGTTAATGCCTTGGGTGATGTAAAAGATGAAGCATCAGGAGCCATTTTAGCAGGTTTATTAAATGAGGAGCAAACTGCTTTTTTAAATACAGAAGAGATGCTTTATAAAGAAGCTACCCAGCAGAAAAACTTATTTACAGGTAATACGACTTTGGGAGTGGTTATAACTAATGGAGCCTTTAATAAGCTACAGATGACTAAGATTGCAGCTATGGCTCAAAATGGTTTGGCGAAAACCATATGTCCAGTTCATACTACAGCTGATGGTGATAGTGTTTATGCTATGTCAGTAGGAGATGTGGCAGCAGATTTAAATGTGGTAGGGACATTAGCTGCCAAGGTAATGGCAATGGCTATTAACAGAGCTGTTTTAACTGCCAAACCAGCCTATGGTTTAAAAGCTGCTACAGATTTTGTGATGAATTAAAACTACTTTAAAGATAAATGTTTTTGAAAAATAAATATAAGATAATGAAAAGCTCTCTTAGTAAGGCTAAAGGAAACGCCTTACTTAAGAGAGCTTTTTATATGATTATGTATTTAGTTAATACGTCTGACTGTAAATCCATTTTCATTTAGAACTTTAACTAGTTTCTGTACATTTTCAGCTTCAACGCGAATGATCAGTTCTTTTAAATTCATGACTTCTGGGTCGATTTGAACGATACTAATGATATTACCTTTTTCTTTAGCAATGAGTTCTGTAAGCTTGGCTAAGCGACCTTTGACATCAGGGGTGGTAATAGCTAACCTTGTATGCCCAATACCTAAGGCATTTTTAAAGGTAGAAAAAACAGCTTTATGTGTTACAATACCAACAAAATGGCCAGCTTCATTTACAACTGGAATAAATTGAATATTATGATTGCAAAGGAGCTTGACGGGTTCTTCAACCAAATCTTCAGAGGATAAACACTGAATTTTGGTTTTCATAAAGTCAGATATAGGTCGTTTTAAAAAAGTGGCTTTGTCCTCTTCACTATTAAAATATTCTTCTAAGATATAGCGTTTGGAGATGATGCCTATAAACTGTTTGGCATCTACCACAGGTAAAGAAAGAAGTGCCTTTGAATCAATGACTTCTAATGCTTCTTTAGCGGTGTGTGTGGTCGTTAAAGTTGTTAAATCACTTACAGGAATCATGATGTTCTTAATTAACATAATTATCACCTCTTTATGTTTATTATACTATTATTTAAACATAAATACCAATAGAATTTATATATAAACTTCTTTTTATGGAAAAATATATTATAAAACTAACGATAAATGATAAATTTATTTTATATAATGAAATAAGTAAAAATAAAGATAAATTTGCAAAATGGAAGAAAGAGGCGTAAATATTGACAGTTGGGTGTAAAACATAGCATAATGAGTTGTCTTAGGTTAATACTTAGGGTTTAAAAAACTAAGAAAGAGGCGGTAAGATGAGTAGATTTTTTTATGGCCAAGAAGTAGAACTATTGGCACCGGCAGGTAACTTTGAGATTTTTAAAAGGGTTATTCAAACAGGTGCTGATGCCGTTTATTTTGGCGGTAAGAATTTTAATATGCGTATGCATCGTAAAGATTTTAATTTTACGCAAGAAGAAATCAGACAAGCCGTGGAAATGGCACACGGTTTGAATAAGAAAGTATATATTACAGTTAATAATTTACTAAGTCATGAAGACCTTAGAGATGTAGAAGATTATTTGAACTTTTTAAATGAAGTGAAACCTGATGCACTTATTGTGCAAGATGTTTCTTTAATAGAAAAAATAAAAGAAATGCAGTTAGATTTAATGATTCATGCATCAGTCATGATGAATGTTCATAATTTACCGACTATTAATACCCTAAGAAGTCTAGGGGTAACAAGAGTAGTGGCCTCTAGAGAAATGTCACTGGCACAAATTAAGGCATTACATGTTCAAACAGATATGGAATTTGAATACTTTGTTCATGGCGATATGTGTATTGCGCATGGCGCACAATGTACTTATTCTGGAATGATTTTTGGACAAAGTAGTAACAGAGGACGTTGTATGAAACCTTGTCGTTGGGGATATAAAGTTAAAAAAGATAATAAGCTTTATGATACCACCTATCCTTTGGCTGTAAAAGATATGGCTATGTATAGCCATATTCCAGAATTAATTGATGCAGGAGTTGTTTCCTTTAAGATAGAAGGACGTATGCGTAGCATGGAATACTTGGAAACTATTATTAATGCCTATAGCGATGCTATAGACCGTTATATACAGGATCCTATTCACTATAATCGTGAGCAAGACTTATCCAAGTTACAAGCAAATCGTAATAGAGATTTATCAACGGCATATGCTTTTGGTAAACCTGGTCTTAAAAATATTAATAGACGTTATGAAGGAACTGGAAAATTTTATAGTACAGGGAAAGTATTTAGCAATCCAGTAGAAGAAATCGAGATGAAAGAAGAAAGGCTTCAGGTCATTAGAGAGGCTTTACAAGGGCATTCGTTAGTAAGTCAAGCACCAGAGCTAACAATTCGTGTTAATGATTATGAAAGCGCATTGCTAGCAGTAGAGTTAGGTGTAGACCATATTTATTTATCAGGAGATACGTACGAACCAAGTCAGCCTCTTTCAGTCACCCAGATTAAGGACTTAACAGCGCGTAAAGGCAGTAGTAAAATTTACCTAGCATTACCACGTATGGTGTATGAAGAAGATTTTAAAGTATATCATCATTATTTAAATCAAGATTTAGGGTTAGATGGACTTTTAATTACTGAGCTTGGCGCTATTGGTGAATATAAACATTTAGGACTTAAGTTAGTAGGAGATTTTTCATTAAATGTTTATAATGCGGAAATGGCTAAGTTTTATGAGCATCAAGGTTTAGAACGTGTTACTTTATCTATTGAATCACCACTTTATAATACCAGAGACTTTTTAACAGCAAGTGGTATACCTGTAGAAGTCATTGTTCATGGTAGGCCAGCTGTTATGTATATGGAACATGATTTATATGATAACACCAAAGTGCTAGAAGGAGCGGAATTAGACGAAACCAACTATAAAGAAGGGGTTTTATACTTAATAGATGATAAAGGGTATGAACATCCAATTTATCGCGATACTAAAGGTAGAAATCATATGTTATTAACTAAAGAAATAGCCTATCTACCAATTTTAGAAGCACTTTATAAAGGAGGAGCTAGATATTTCCGTATAGAAGGTGCTAGCTATAATCTTGAGGAGTTAGAGCGCATCATAAGGCTTTATCAAGTAGCACAAAAAGCACTGGTGCAAAAAGAAGTAATGCCACAGCTTCCTCAAGGTGAAGCAGGTTATACATTAGGGGCATTACAATTTGACTAGGAGGAAGACGCAGTGAATGAATTAAAAGATCAAGTGATTGAAAATAAACAAAACTATTTGTGTCCACCTAGCTGGAATCATTTCTATCAGAATCCTCCAGTGATTGTAAAAGGTGAGATGCAGTATTTATACGATGACACAGGGAAAAAGTATTTAGACTTTTTCTCAGGTGTTTCAGTAATGAATTGTGGTCATTGTAATCCAGAAATTATTGAACCTGCTATAGCTCAAATGCGTACCTTGCAGCATACTAGTATTATTTATCTAACAGAGCAAATGGGGCAACTGGCTAAGCGTTTAAGTGGACTATTACCAGGCGACTTATGCCGCTCATTTTTCTGCTGTAGTGGTTCTGAAGCTAACGAAACGGCATTATTAATGGCTAGACTTTACACCGGTAAAAAAGAGTTTATTGCACTTAGAAATGGTCTCCATGGGAGAACGCATTTGACAATGAGTGCCACGGCTATTCCTATGTGGAGAAGTGACCCGTTTTTATCAGATGCTATTCATTTTGCTGAGAATACCTTTGTTTATGGCGAAGATTTAAATACAGCAGCAGAGCGCTCTTTAGAAAGTATTAAACAAGTCATTGAGGCGAGAGGCAAAGAAAATATTGCAGCACTTATTATGGAACCTATTCAAGGGAATGGCGGTATTATTACGCCACCACTGCATTATTTTAAGGCGCTTAAAGCTCTTTTAGAAGCCAATGACATTTTACTTATTATAGATGAGGTACAAACTGGGTTTGCACGTACAGGAAAGCTTTTTGCCATAGAGCACTATGATGTAGTACCAGATATTTTAACAGTGGCTAAAGCACTGGGAAATGGTATGCCTATATCAGCTGCTTGTACTAACGAAAAAATAGCTATGGCTTTTAATAAACCATCTGCCTCTACTCTAGGAGGTAATCCAGTGTGTAGTGCAACGGCTTTAGCAGTACTAGACTATATAGAAAAATATGACTTGTGCCAGCGAGCAGAAACATTAGGTACACAACTGATGGAGGGGCTAAAAGCACTTCAAAAAAGATATCCTATTTTAGCAGATGTAAGAGGGATAGGACTAATGGTAGGGGTAGAAGTACGCCACTTAGATGGAATGGCAGCCCCAGAAATCGTAGATAACATTTTAGAAGCTTTAAAAGAGCGTGGCATCATCTTAGGTAAAAATGGTTTAGAAAGAAATGTCTTAGCTTTTCAACCACCATTAGTCATTAATCAGGAAGATGTTAGTGAATTAATAAAGGCCCTAGAGGGTGTATTAGCTGAAATAGCAACTATTGAAAACAAATAAAGTAGTGTATATCATAATAAGTCAAGTGGAGACAAACAATGAGCTATAAAAATTTACAAAGCTTTATTAAAAAGTTAGAAAAAGAAGGACAGCTTGTAAGAATAAAAAAAGAAGTAGATTCGTATTTGGAAATCACTGAAATTGCAGATCGTGTTTCCAAAGCTTATGGTCCAGCCTTGTTATTTGAAAAAGTAAAGGGTTCACCTTATCCTGTACTTATTAATGCTATGGGTACCTATGAGCGTATGAGTATGGCATTAAGTGCTAAAGACTTTAAAGCATTAGAAGAAGATTTAGCTAGGTTCTTAGATATGACTAATTATATGGGCATTGCAAACTTAGCTAAATCGGCACCGCGTCTAAGTAGATTGGCTTCAGTTTTTCCGATTAAGTTACCGACTAAAGGAAGCTGTCAGGAAGTCATTGAAACAGATCCGGATTTAAGCAAATTGCCAGTATTACATTGTTGGCCTCAAGATGGTGGTCCCTTCTTTACCTTGCCTCTAGTGATTACAAAAGATCCAGAGACAGGCGTGCAAAATATGGGCATGTATCGTATGCAAGTATTTGATAAGAAGACAACAGGTATGCATTGGCATTGGCATAAAGATGGCCGTGAGATTTACGAAAGTTATAAGAAACGTGGAGGAAGAATGCCGGTATCGGTTGTTTTAGGTGGTGACCCAGCTATTACTTATGCTGCAACTGCACCACTTCCTAAAATGATAGATGAAATGATGTTTGCAGGCTATCTTAGAAAAATGCCTGTTAAAATGGTAAAATCTATTATGAGTGATATTTACGTACCAGCCGAAGCTGAATTTGTTATTGAAGGGTATGTAGATGTCAATGAAGAGCTAAGAAGAGAAGGTCCTTTTGGTGACCATACAGGTTATTATTCTTTAGAAGATGACTACCCAGTATTTCATGTTACTTGCATTACCCATAAGAAAAATCCTATTTATCCAGCTACTATTGTAGGTCAACCTCCTATGGAAGATTGCTATATTGGAAAAGCAACAGAGCGTTTATTTTTACCATTACTACGTATGATGAGTCCTGAAATTATAGATATGGATTTTCCATTAGAAGGGGTTTTCCATGGTTGTGTCATTATGTCCATCAAAAAGCGTTTCCCAGCTCATGCTAAAAAAGTAATGAATACAGCTTGGGGAATGGGGCAAATGATGTATACCAAAATGGTTATCGTAGTAGACGAAGACGTAAAGCCTAATGATTATGAAGCCGTAGCAAACCGTATTCTTCACTATATGAGACCAGAGTTAGATATGGTGTTTTCTCCAGGACCGTTAGATGCCTTAGATCATGCATCGCCAATGTCTCACTATGGTTATCGTCTAGGAATTGATGCGACTCGTAAATGGCCATCTGAAGGAAGTGTCAGCTTATGGCATGAAAAAGAACAATACCAAGGTGGGGTACCATTTAATTTAGATGACTTTAAAGGTATTATTGAAGCAGTAGTTGTTTTAAAAAGTGGCATTTTAAAAGGATATACAGTAGCAGCTATTCATAAAACAGATGGAACTGCAGCTCATGAGCTGACAAAGGCCTTTTTAAACGCACCAAAGGTTGACTCTAAGGTGCTAATTTTAGTAGATGCTAATATTCCAGTAGAAAAAGTATCTATGGTTTGTTGGAAACTCTTTAATAACATTGATGCTAAACGCGACATAACCATTAAAGAAGTTACTAAAGGCGACGTGAGAGTGGTAATTGATGCTACTAAAAAGCTGCCTTCAGAAGGACATGAGCGTGTTTGGCCAGATGATATTGTTATGAGTGAAGAAATAAAAACATATGTAACAAATAATTGGGAGGCTTATAAAATTGATACAAGTCATTAAAAAAATAAAGAAAAAGGTAAATGACTATGCTACGTTGGTAATGTTTTCACATACTATTTTTTCATTATCTTTTGCGCTTATAGCTATGTTATTAGCAGCAGATGGTTTACCTTCATTTGAGACTATATTTTGGATTTTAGTAGCTTTTATGGGAGCTAGAACTGGTGCTAATGCTATTAATAGAGTTATTGATGCAGAAATAGATGCAAAAAATGCGAGAACAGCCAATAGACAAATTCCTAGCGGTCTTATGAATAAAAAAGAAGTTATTGTGTTTACTATCATTTGCTTTATAGTGATGATGATAGGAGCAATTAATCTCAATATGCTATGTTTTATTTTATCACCACTAGCGATTTTCTTAATGACGATTTATTCTTATACGAAACGTTTTACGTGGGCATGTCATTTAGTATTGGGAGTTACTTCAGCAGCAGCACCGGTAGGCGCTTGGCTTGCAATAACAGGGCAAATCAGCTTACTACCGCTACTAATGGGTGCGGCAAATACTTTGTGGGTAGCTGGTTTTGATATTATTTATGGTGCTCAAGACTATGAATTTGATAAAACTCATGGTATTCATTCCATTCCAGCCCGTTTTGGTGTAAAAGAAGCTTTAATGATTTCTAGAGTATTTCATGCTTTAGCGTGGGTTATACTAGTGTCAATAGGACTCTTAAGTAAAAGCCTTAACGGTATTTATGAAATAGGAATGCTTCTTATAGGTGTTTTATTTATTATTGAACATAAGCTTGTATCACCAGAAAATCTTACTAATGTAAAGATTGCTTCTTATCAGATTAATCAAGTCATTAGTATGGTATTTCTCCTATGTGGTGTATTAGCCATCTTATTATAAGAGATGGTATGAAAGATAAGGAGCTTATATGAAGAGAATAGTAATAGGTATAACAGGTGCTAGTGGTAGTATTTATGCGAAAAGGCTAATAGAAGAATTGTTAAAACTAGAGGTAGAACTTCATGTAGTTGCCACTGAGACGGCTGAGAAAGTATTTGCTTATGAGCTAGATTTAGATTTTAGGGCTTATATGGCAGAACTTAAAGAGCAATATCATCAGCTGATTTTAGAAGAAAACACTAATTTGTTCGCAGGAGTCGCTAGTGGTTCTTATGGTTTTGATGCCATGATTGTAGCACCTTGTTCTATGGGGACTTTAAGTGAAATAGCCTGCGGCTTATCGAAGACTCTACTGGTAAGAGCAGCAGATGTAGCCCTTAAAGAAAAGAGACCTTTGGTTTTAGTACCAAGAGAGACACCTTTAAATGAGATTCATTTAGAAAATATGTTAAAGCTTGCTAGAATGAATGCTAGTATACTACCTGCTATGCCAGGCTTTTATCATAAGCCTAAAGCTTTAGAAGAAGCTGTGGATTTTGTAGTAGGTAAAATACTGGATCATTTAGGCATAGATCATGAGTTATATCAAAAGTGGACAAGTCATTAAAAGTAAGATAAATGATTGGATAGAAGGAAAGAGGTTTTAAAATGAAAAGAAAGTTAAGTATAGTACTAAGCTTGATGCTCAGTATGGTTATGGTAGGTTGTAATGCAAAAGCACCTATTAAAGAAGTGAGTCCATCTCCATCAGAAACGGTAGCTGAAAAAGAAAGTCTTTCTTTAGGGCTCATTAGCTCAATTTCAGCACTTCCTATTATTATGGCAGAAGAGCAAGGGTATTTTGATGAAGCTGGTGTAGATGTCAAGTTAGAGTTTTTTAAAGCAGCTAAAGATCGTGATGCAGCTCTTCAAGCAGGGCAAATTGATGGTGTTATTTGTGATCAAATTGCTATTGCCATTTATCAAAATGCAGGTATTGATATGAAAATCACGGGTATGACAGATGGTGAGTTTGTATTAGTAGCTGGGGCTAATAGTGGTATTAATCAGGTGGCTGATTTAGTTGGTAAGAAAGTAGCTATTTCAGAAAACACAGTGATTGAATATACATTAGACCAATTATTAGATAAATATGATGTATCTGAAGAGAGGGTAGAAAAGGTAGCTATTCCATCAATGCCAACAAGACTGGAAATGCTAAATAATGGAGAAATAGATGCTGCCATTATGCCAAGTCCTTTTTCTGATACAGCTCTATCAAATGGTGGTAAAATGATTGAAAAGGTAGATGTAGATAGTGGTATGTATACTTCTGTTACTGCTTTTAAACAATCTGTTATTGATGAAAAGCCAAATGCGATTAAAGCCTTTTATAATGCTTATAACAAAGGTGTAGATTATATTAATAACACAGATGTAAAAGCTTATGAAGAGGTGATTATAACAACAATTGGTTATCCAGAAGAGATGAGAGGCAATATTATTGCACCTGTATTTAGAAAAAATCAATTACCTCCTTTAGATGAAGTAGAAGATGTGTTTGATTGGTGTGAGGAAAAGGGTCTTTTAACCATTGAACTTGAGCCAACTGATGCAGTAAGCGATATTGGAGTTATTCAGTAATAAACGTTAATAAAGGGGTTGTTGCATAAATTATGCAACACCTTTTTTATTATGAATGTGACATCATTTTAAGTGTAAAAAGGGGAATAAAGCATGATTGAAATAAAGGATTTAGTGGTCAATTATAAAAATAATAAAAGCTATGAACGAGCTTTAGGACCTATTAATTTAACCATAGAAAAAGGTGAGATTATTGCCATAATAGGTCCATCAGGATGTGGAAAATCTACTTTTATTAAAGCACTAGCTGGCATAGCAACTTATGAAGGAAGTCTTTTGATAAATGGAGAAAGCTTTAACTATCAGAAACAGCGTATAGGTTATATTCCTCAAGGTTATGGTCTCTTACCTTGGAAAACAGTATACGAGAACTGCCTATTGCCATTTCGTATTAAAAAGATGAAGCTGACATCAGAAGGACAACAGCATCTAGGAGAAGTACTAGAAACTCTGGAGCTTGGTCATTTAACAAAACGTTATCCAAGTACTTTAAGTGGTGGACAACGTCAAAGAGTAGCACTTGCTAGAGCTTTTGCTATTTCACCAGAATTATTATTAATGGATGAACCGTTTTCAGCTTTAGATGCCATTATGAAAGATGAAGCAGTCCAAACCTTTTTAAAGATTTGGAGGACGCATCACTGTACGACTTTAATTGTTACTCATAGCATTGAAGAAGCACTGTATATGGGAAGTAAGATTCTTGTGATGCATCAAAATGGAACAGTAGATGCTATCTGGGAGAATCCTTTGTTTGCAGATATTGATTTTAGAGAGAGAGAGCAATTTAAAGTGCTTTATCATCAAATCAAAGAACAAATTAAAAAGGGGAGAAGTTGATGAGAGAAAAGAAAAGTAGATTATTATTTTTACAAGGTTTCTTATTCTTTAATGTGATTTGGTATATAGGTGCGATTTGCTTAAAAACACCAGCTTTGCCGATGCCAACTAAAGTTTATAGTTATTTACCTCAGATCATAAATAGTTCTATGTTAGGACATATAGGAGCTAGTTTTCAAAGGATTTTTTGGGGGTTATTCATTTCAACATTAATAGGTGTATTGGTAGGCATATTAATGGGTACCTCACCTACTATTAATCGTCTTTTAAATCCTTTCATTTATTTTACTTATCCCATTCCTAAAACAGCATTACTCCCTATTTTAATGATCTTATTTGGGCTAGGAGATCATTCTAAGATTACACTTATTGTACTTATTACTGTATTTCAAGTGATTGTAGCCGTAAGGGGAAGCGCTCAGCAGATTGATGTAGGTCTTTATCATAGTATGAAGAGTTTAGGTGCAAATAAATGGCAAATGTTTTATCATGTCACTTTACCGGCTATACTTCCAGACATTTTAACCAATCTTAGGCTATCAGTAGGAACCGCTTTATCTGTTTTATTTTTTGCTGAGAATTATGGAACGCAATATGGTTTAGGCTATTATATTCAAGATAGCTGGAGCCGTATGAATTATTTAGCTATGTACGGTGGTATTTTAATGTTAGGTTTATTAGGGGTTATTTTATTTATTGTAATTGATTGTTTGGAGCAATGGTTGTGCAAAAAATAAAGAAGATATTTTATGATTTGTTGTATAAAAATGCTTGATTAGTTCAAAAACTGACTTTTTTTGATAAAAAGCTTGAAAAGTGATAATAAAAAGTGATATTTTAATTGGTGTATATATTTAAAAATTTAGACAAGTATACAACTTGTGAAAAGAAATCTAGGGAGACTATAATGGGTACGAGAATAGGTATTGAACAAATCCAAATGGGAATGGTAATAGATAAGCCAATTTATAAACAAAATGGCGTTTTACTTGTTACAAGCCAAACTAGAATTACACCAAGAATTAAAGAGTTATTAAAAGAGTATTTAGTAGAACATGTAGAAATCGCAGCTAAACAAGTAGATCCTATAGAAACTTCTGTAGAAGCAATTAAAGAAACTAAAGCCTTTAAAGCTTTTGATGAAGGGCTATTAACTACTACCCAAAATTTAAAAAGTACATTGTCTTATGTAGTGAATACAGATGAGGAACTTGATGTACAAGCATTAGTAGCAGAAATTGACAATCTATTTAAAACAGCAAATAATAATATCCAATTACTAGATATGATGTATTGTATACGTAATTATGATGACCTAACTTATACACATAGTGTTAATGTGGCACTCATGTGTCATATTATGGGACGATGGCTGGGTTTAAGTCAAGAGGATATACAGGTACTAAGTTTATGTGGTTTACTACATGATGTTGGTAAGACTCAGATTCCACAAGAAATTATCACAAAGCCTGGAAAATTAACAAAAGAAGAATTTGATGTAATTAAACTCCACCCTATAAAAAGCTATACCATATTAGAAAAGCAAGATGTGGATGAACGTATTAAAGCAGCAGCATATATGCATCATGAAAGATGTGATGGTACTGGCTACCCTAGAGGGTTAAAAGGTGAGCAAATTCACGAGTTTGCAAAGATTATAACGATTATAGATGTATATGACGCAATGACAGCTGATCGTGTTTATAGAAAAGGGATGTGCCCATTTAGAGTGATAGAAGTACTTATGGATGAAGGATTTGAAAAATATGACCCTAGATACCTCCTTTTATTTTTAGAGCGTATAACTGAAACGTATATTAATAAACCCGTAAGATTAAATAATGGACAAGAAGGCAAAATTGTAATGATTAATAAGAATGATTTATCACGTCCTGTTGTTCAAGTGGGAAATGAGTATGTAAATTTATCTATCCATAAACAGCTTATGGTAGAAGCAATATTATAAGAAGTCATATAAAAAGCAGGCTTAAAATAAGCCTGCTTTTTATACGTTATACATACGAAATTGTTTAGGTGTAATTCCCTTATGCTTTTTAAAAGTCTTAATAAGATGACTGCAATCAGAAAAACCAGTTTCTTGACTAATAAAGTTTAAGTCAAAATCAGTAAAGCGTAATAAGTCTTCCGCTTTACAAATACGAATAAATGAGATGTACTCTTTACAGGATTGCCCATAAAGTAGTTTGAATTGTTTGGCAAAGTGGGAATAACTCATATGACACTGGTTAGCCAAGTCTTCGGCTTTGAGTGGTTCACTAGAGTGGGCATCAATATACTCAGTAATGGTATCAATTGAATCATAAGTATGATTTTTTAGAAGGGAAAGGTCTGTATTAAAACCATTTTTACGCCAAAAACGTGTAATAGCAATAAGTAAAGAAGAAAGCTTTGCATGAATCAGTAAGTCATAACCAAAGTCTTTTACATTAGCTTCTTGAATACAACTTAAAAAAACCTCCTTTATAGCAAAATCTTTTAGCTGATGAGTAGGGAAGAAAACACAAGTATGAGGATCTGTTTCTGCTATTTGGAAAATAGAGGCTAGTTTAGGACCAAAGCTAGAGGCAGGTTGAATTTTATGAAGATCAAACTTCAAAACACCATATTTTAATGGTGTAGGGGTAGTGGCAGAAATAGAATGAATCATTTTAGGGTGAAATAAAATAAGGTCTCCTGGTTCTAGCACATAGCTTTGCTGTTTACAAGTAACAAGTGCAGTACCGTCTAGCATATAAATCATCTCCATAAAGTAATGCCAGTGAGAACGAATAGGTAAGACATCTTTAGTTGTATCAAATAAAAAAGCCTCATACCAAGTGTAGCGCTTATCATTAAACTCAAATAAGTAATGCATGTTTGACTCCTAAAATAGATTTGTACAATTTTTGTATGAGATTATTATATAGAGTACTTACATTAAAATCTATAATAAGTACAAAAGATGAAAGGAGATAGAAGATGGAATTTATTAAAGGGATAACATTTGCACCTTTTGCGGCTCAAGGGAGTTTTAATACTGAGAAAGCAAAGCAAAGTTTAAAAAGTCTACAGGAAAGAACAGGTGCTAATTTTATTATTTTAGTACCTAATGGCCTTCAAGATACAGCCCAGTCAGAAATAATTGATTATAAATCTAAAGCAAATGTATCAGACGAAGAGTTAAGACAGATGATTCGTTTTGCAAAATCATTAGGTCTTAGAGTGGCTTTAAAGCCTACAGCCAACTGTAAAAATGGTACTTGGAGAGCACATATTAATTTTTTTGACAAAGATGTATATTGTGAGCCTAAATGGCATAATTGGTTTCAATCATATACAGATTTTCAAGTACATTATGCTCGTATTGCAGAAGAAGAAGGCTGTGAGATGATGATTGCAGGCTGTGAAATGGTCATGAGTGAAAGAAGAACAGAAGAGTGGCGCAAACTTATTGACGATATCAAGAAGGTTTATCATGGACTTGTATCCTATAATACGGATAAATATCAAGAAGATAATGTGACATGGTGGGATGCAGTAGATGTCATTTCTTCTAGTGGCTATTATCCTTTAGAAGATTGGGAAAAGGAATTAGATCGTATTGAAAAGATAGTGGAACATTATCAAAAACCATTTTTCTTTGCAGAAGCGGGCTGTATGTCTACGGCTCATTCTTCAGAAGTGCCAAATGATTGGGGGAAAACAGGGGAAGTGTCTCTAGAGGAACAAGCAGCTTGGTATGAAGCGATGTTTAAAGCTTGTTTAAAACGCCCTTGGATATCGGGATTTGCTATGTGGGACTGGCCATGGAAGCTATATGATTTAAAAGAAGCAGTAAAAGACAAAGGATATGGCGTGTATGGAAAACCAGCTGAGCAAGTTATTAAAAAATACTATACCCATCAGTAGTTTTAAATTAAAAGAGTATAATACTAAATGAACTATACATAAAGATAGAAAGCATGAGATCATGCTTTCTATCTTACTTAATAGCAGAAAATCATTTATAAACAAAATAGAAAAATAAGATTGAATAACCTAGAAAAATAAGGTAAAATAAGATTAGCATTAAGGGGGTGTAGCTCATCTGGGAGAGCGCTTGAATGGCATTCAAGAGGCAAGGGGTTCAAGTCCCCTCATCTCCATTAGTACAAACGTCTATTGACTCTATTTAGAGAATTACTTCTAGATAGAGTATTTTTATTGGCAACATATCAAATACATATAGGAGAACATGAGATGAAGGACTTAACAAAAGGAAATCCAGGAAAGCTTATCTTACAGTTTGCTATTCCTATTTTTATTGGTAATTTAGTTCAGCTTTTTTATAGTTTAGTAGACATAAGAATTGTAGGAGAGATTTTAGGAGAACAAGCATTAGCAGCAGTAGGTGCTACCAGTACACTTAACAATTTAATTATTGGTTTTTTAATTGGCCTAACCAATGGATTTGCTATTATTGTAGCAAGGGATTTTGGGGCTGGAGATTTTGAGGCACTTAGAAAAAGTGTGGCTAGCACTTTAAGTTTAGGCATTATTATGGCTATCATTTTAACAATAGTTAGTGTAGGCTTACTGGAGCCTATTTTAAGGCTGCTTAATATGAAAGATGAATTAATGCTACAAGGAATTCTTTACATAAGAGTCATTTTATTAGGAATGATGGCTGCTATGCTTTACAATGTATGTGCTAGTGTACTTCGTGCTATAGGAGATACGATTACGCCACTTTGTTTTCTTATATTGTCGGCATTAATGAACATAGGACTTGATTACTTATTCGTGGGTCCTATGAATCAAGGAGTGGCGGGAGCAGCCTATGCTACTGTTATTTCACAGGTTATAGCTGCTATTTTATGTTTTATTTATATTGTGAAACGTTATCCGATGCTTCATTTAAAGTGGAGTGATTTTAGACCTCAAAAGTCGCGTATAGCCTTATTATTAAAATCCGGATTATCTATGGGGATGATGCAGTCTTTAGTTTCCCTTGGAACCGTAGCATTACAAAGTGCTATTAATACTTTCAGTACTAACGTTATTGTAGCTCATACAGGTGCTCGCAAAATAACAGAAATGTTGATGTTACCATTTAGTGTACTAGGCATGACCATGGCAACTTATTGTGGACAAAATAGAGGAGCAGGAGAAATTCAGCGTATTAAAATAGGGATAAAAAAGGTTATTTTAGCGGCATGGGGCTGGTGTGTGTTAGTTATTATCATTAGTTATACCTTATCACCAATACTGATTCAGATGGTAACTGCCAGTAAAGAAGTAGAGGTAATAGAAACAGCTTCACTTTATTTAAGAATAGATACATTACTTTATTTTGTAACTGCTATGATTTCAATTTTTAGAAATACCCTTCAAGGTTTAGGTGATCATACAACACCAATCTTCTCAAGCTTTATTGAACTTATAGGTAAAGTACTTGTTGTTATTTTACTAGTTCCTTCTCTAGGTTATATGGGTATTATTTTAGCCGAACCTATTGTGTGGACTTTAATGGTGATCCCTCTCATTATTAAGTTAGTTAGACATCCCTTATTTAAACAAAGTGTTAACTAGAAAAATAGTAAAATAATGTAAATGACAAGGGCCTTGTTGCAAGGCTCTCTTTTTATTTTTATAATAAAAGAGATAGATATAGGGGCTAAAAGGAGCAGTATTATGAAAAAGAAACAAAAATTAGCGTATTGCTTGATTATAATAATGATTATAAGTTTAGTACCTCATTTCTCACAAGGGGCTTCTTGGAACCGCATTAATAAAGTCATAACGGTTATGGAGCAAGAAGTGATTTCTGCAGCAGAGGCACCACAACTCATTATTGACGTAGTAGATGAGTTGGAAGTAGGGGATTTGTTCTATTTACAACTTTCAGGTGGAAAATGGTTAAATGAGCCGTACATAGGTACTTTAATAGATGCAGCACCAGAAGCTTCATTAGAAATAAAATTAATAGGTAATGAGTTGCAAGTTAAGATTCAAGGAGCTAGGTTAGAAAGAGGAACAAGTATACGAATTCCTATGGCTCTTCAAATGACAGAAAAAGACTGTTTCGTAAAAATCATAAGTAATAACACGGCTGTGACAGCAGGCAGATATCATGTTGCTACCGCTATGGATTATAAAGGAAAGGTAAGTACCCATCAGATACCAACAGCAGTAAAAGGCGGTGAAATGGCAAAGATACGGATTGAAGAGCCTTTTTCTAAAGCTTTTTCAAAGGCAATGGGTCAGGGAAAACAAGGGATTATTGAACTTCAATTAAGTAGTAATGACTTTTCTTTTGATTTAAATAGTAGTGAGCCTCAGCTCGTAGGTATTAAGGGCTTTGAGGGGATTAATGGTGAGTCATCCTTTATAAAATGTGTAGATGAACAAACGCTAGAAATCATTTTGCCGGATATAAGTCATGCTCAGTACACAGGAGGTTTCGTTTTATCTGGGGTTAGTATTGTAAAGAAAAATAATAGTGATTTTCAAGGAAAACTTACGGTGAGAGCTAAAGGAGACCTTATTCAAGACGCTACTGTAGACGTACTAGAGATAATGGATTACACAGTTGATTTAGAGACCAAATACAAAACAGTAAACGCTGGAACAAAGCAAAAGGTGACATTTGCTTTAATTGAGAAGGTGGCAGATTCTTTGGTCAGAGAGAGACCTACTTACTTTGAGTTTAGAGAAGGTGTGAGTTTAGAAACGAATGCACAAGGTAAAGTAGAGCTGATGATGAATGGTGAGGTAATCATATGTGAACCTATAAAGAAAGAAGGGCTAGTAATAGGGTTTGAATTGGAGCAGTTACCTAAGGATGTGAGCCGTTATAATTTTGAAGTATCATTAGAGGTACCTCATGGTATAGAAGGAGATATTGAACTAGTTGTAGAAGGTAGATCACTTGTAAAGACATTAACTAGTAAAGTATTAACAGTCAATAAACCTTTTGAAGTACAAGTGGAACCTTTTCAGGTACGTGTAGGCTTAAAAGACCAGGTGGGTGGAAAGATTCAGATTCAAGAAATAGCTCCAGGTGAAATAGCTCCAGGTAAAAGTATTATACTTCATTTTGAAGAAAGTGGTATAAAGTTTACCAAGTTACCACAAGTCACAGTTACAAAAGGAGACATACGTTTAGGCACTCCTGTATGGCAGTCCAATAGACTTGAGATTCCTATTATTAGGCGCTCTAATGAGGCTGCTACTATTACTATTAGTGAATTTACCTTGACGGCAGATCAAACCATTGCTTCAGGTCATTACAAGCTAGAAATAGGTGGAGCTGGGTTTTCTGAGTTAGCCAATGAGCAGAATCTAGATGCTATTTGGCAAGGTGATTTTCTAGAGGTGGCTGACAAAGATGAAGTGACATCCCCACCAACTATAGTAAGGCCTATTCGGTTTACTATTGGTAAAAATCGTTATATAATAGGAAATACAACTAAATCCATGGATGTGGCACCCTATATTGCTAATGGAAGAACGATGCTACCAATTAAGTATGTAGCTGATGCTATAGGTATAGGGGGAGAATGTGTGTTATGGCATCCTACAACTAAAACAGTAACGATTAAAGCGAAACAAACAGTTGTATTACAGCTAGGTAGTAGAACGATGAAAGTAGATGGCAAGATTTATACGATGTCATCAGCGCCAGAAGCTAAAAATGGACGAACTTTTGTACCTGTAGCAGAGATTACAAGGGCCTTAAATATACAAACATTGTGGGAGAACAGTACAAAATCAGTTATTTTCTATCTCTATGAGTAAGACTTTTTAGTTTGAATAAAGTTTAAAACGGAATAAAAGCAATAAACTATTTGAGGTAGTATCTAGGTTATATAACCGGTTATACTACGTGTAGAAAGAGGTGAGGATATTGAAGCATGAGGAAAAAGCCACTTTTGCAGGTGGATGTTTTTGGTGTATGGTAAAGCCTTTTAACGAGTGGCCAGGAATAAAGACAATTACGGTAGGATATACAGGAGGACATAAGCCTAATCCTACTTATGAGGAAGTCTGTTCTAAGCAAACAGGTCATGTAGAGGCAGTTCAAATTACTTATGATGAAGAGAAGATAAGCTATGAGGAATTACTAGAGATCTTCTTTAGAAGTATTGATCCAACAGACCCAGATGGACAATTTGGAGATCGAGGGGAAACTTATCATACAGCTATTTTTTATCATAACGAAACCCAAAAAGCTTTAGCAAGTGAGTATATCAAAAAGCTAGAGGATAAGGGTTGGTTTGATAAACCTATTGTAGTACCCATTAAACCAGCTATGACTTTCTATCCTGCAGAAGAGGAACATCAAGATTATTATAAGAAAAATCCATTGAGGTATGGACTATATTATAAGGGTTCAGGGAGAAAAAAATTTATAGAAGAAAATAATTATCGTCCTTCCTTAAGTAAAGAAGAGCTAGGAAAACAGCTATCTTCTATACAGTATCAAGTAACACAAAATCAAGGTACTGAGCCTCCTTTTCAAAATGAATATTTTAATCACTTTGAAGAAGGGATTTATGTAGACATAGTAAGTGGGAAGCCTTTATTTAGTTCAAAGGATAAGTTTGACTCAGGTTGTGGCTGGCCTGCTTTTGCAAAGCCGATCATAGAAAGTGCAGTATATGAAAAAGAAGACACAAGTCATGGCATGTACAGAATAGAAGTAAAAAGTACTTCAGCTAATTCTCATTTAGGACATGTGTTTGAAGATGGCCCACAGGAGACAGGTGGACTACGTTATTGTATTAACTCTGCAGCATTACGATTTATTCCAAAGTCTAAAATGGATGAAGAAGGATATGGCAGGTATAAGGATTTAATATAACCTGGAAAAAGCTAATTGAATAGTAGAAATAATAAAAAGGATTTTAACTACACATGTGTGGCTAAAATCCTTTTTATTATTTGGACCAAGTTCTTATGTCCTACTAAGTTTGAATGAACAAGATGCCTTAAAAGATGCTATAAAGATATAGGATTAGTGTGAAAAAATAATAAAAATATATAAATAATTTATAAAATATTGATTTTAGCTAAGAATGAGTATATACTTACTTTATCAATTTAGTACTTTATCATAGTGAAGTGAGGGGAAGCAATGAAGAATTATACGCTGCATATACCAGAAGGTGTGAAAGACTATACAGGAGAAGAAGCGGCTTTAAAGGGGAAAATTCAAGATCAAGTAAAACAAGTTTTTGAAGGTTATAGTTATCATTGGGTAGAAACACCTACCTTTGAATATTTAAATGTCTTTACAACAGAAAAAACCGGTTTTCAATCCCCTAGCCTTTATAAATTTGTGAATAGACAAGGTGAAATGTTAGCACTTCGCAGTGATATGACAAGAGCTATTGCAAGAGTTATTGGTATGCAAAAGATAGATACTATTACGCCTAAAAGATATGCCTACATGACCAATAGCTTTAGATATCCTGAGCGGTATCAGGGAAAACTTCATGAATTCACACAAGCAGGTGTCGAACTCATTGGAAAAAATAGTATAGAAGCAGATGCAGAGGTTATTAAGTTAGCTATTACAGCGTTAAAAAAAGTGGGTGTAACAGATTTTACTGTGCATATTGGTAGTAGTCAATTTTTGAAATACACCTTACATGATTTAGGATTAGGGGAAGAAGCGGTTGAGAAGGTTTATGAAGCTATTGATCAAAAGAATGCAGTACTTCTTAAAGATGTATTACAAGAGACAATTAAAGATGAAGAAACATTAGTTTTGCTGCTGGAGCTCATTGAATGTGCTGGGCATATTGATTTACTCCGCAGTGTGAAAAAGAAAATGAGTAGCACTAGGGCAGTAAAAGCTTTAGAGGAAATGGAACAACTTTATGGGCTGTTAGAGGATTATGGGGTAAGTGAAACTGTTTTATTTAATTTTAGTTTGTTATCTTATGGTAATTATTATACAGGTATGATGTTTCAAGTTTTCACACCTTACATAGGAACAGCTATTGTAGAGGGGGGCAGGTATGATCAGCTTCTTGAAGAGTTTGGAAAGGATTTGCCAGCTGTAGGTTTTGGTATGCATATAAATGCTATCTTACAACGTTTAATGAAGCAAAAACCACTTACACCTCTTTATAGAAGATGTACTTTAGTGGTGGCTAATAAACAAACAAGAAAGATTTGTTATGAAGTAAGTGACCATCATCGTGAAAGTGGTATGGTAATAGAAAATAGTTTTACAGACAATATTGAAGAAGCAAAGGCTTATGCTAAAGCAGTTGGCATGGGAGGTATACTTCATTACAAAAATTACAATAAAGTAGATGTGTATAACTTGTTGGAAGGCACTGTTCAAGAAGTCGCCATTAATGAACTTTATAGTGTGGAGAGTGAGAGGAGGTAATGACATGAGTCAAATTACTTTTGCCCTTGCAAAAGGGAGATTAGCAGAAAAAGCAATGGGTGTGTTAAAGGAATTAGGTATTAGCTGCAAAGAAATGGAAGAAGAAAGCCGTAAATTGTTATTTACAAGTGATGATGGTGAGTATCGTTTCTTTTTATCTAAAGCATCTGATGTACCTACTTATGTAGATTATGGTGTAGCAGATATAGGAATTGTAGGAAAAGATACGATTTTAGAAGAAAATAGAGCAGTTTATGAAGTTATTGATTTAGGTTTTGGAGCTTGTAAAATGGCAGTAGCAGGTAAGCCAGAGAAAAAAGCACTTTTAGAAAGTGGTGGTCTCATTCGTGTTGCAACAAAGTACCCATCTATTGCTAAGCGCTATTTTGAAAAGACTAATAGGCCCGTAGAAATTATTAAGCTCCATGGTTCAGTAGAATTAGGACCTATCGTAGGTTTATCAGATGTGATTGTTGATATTGTAGAAAGTGGAAAAACTTTAGTCGAGAATGGCTTAGTTGTATTAGAAGATATTGAGCCTTTATCAGCACGCTGCATTGTTAATACAGCTAGCTTAAAAGTAAAGCATAGTGAGATAAGAAGTCTTTTAAATGCTATTGAAAAGAAAATGGAGGAGCGCAAATGATTCAAATCATAGAGACTATAGAAGCAAAAGAAAGTTTCTTAAAGAAACTTGAAGTAAGAGGCAATATGGATACAGGAGAATATGCGCTAGCTGCTAAAAAAATAGTAGATCGTGTACGTAGTGAAAAAGATGCGGCTCTTTTCGAATACACAGCCATGTGGGATTGCAATGAGATTAATGTAGGTAATGTAAAAGTAAGCGTAGAAGAGATGAAAGCTGCTTACGATACCCTAGAGTCTGAGCTTCAAGAAGCCATTACACTTTCAGCAGCACGCATTGAAAGCTTCCACCAAAAACAAAAACAAAATACTTGGATTGATGTGAAAGAAAATGGAGAAATATTAGGCCAACGTGTAACACCTCTAGAAAAAGTAGGGGTCTATGTACCAGGAGGCAAGGCAGCTTATCCTTCTTCTGTATTAATGAATGTGATTCCGGCAAAGGTAGCGGGTGTAGAACGTATTGTGATGGTAACGCCAGCATCCAAGGATGGTCAGTTAACCAAGGAAGTAATGGCAGCTGCTTATATTGCAGGGGTAACAGAAGTTTATAAAATTGGAGGAGCACAAGCCATAGCAGCCCTTGCTTTTGGAACTGAAACGATTCCCAAGGTGGATAAAATAGTAGGACCAGGCAATATTTATGTGACCTTAGCCAAAAGAGAAGTATTTGGTTATGTCAATATTGATTCTATTGCAGGGCCTAGTGAAATTTTAATCATAGCTGATGAAAGTGCTAATCCTACCTTCGTAGCAGCAGACTTATTATCACAAGCAGAGCATGATCAGTTAGCTTCAGCAGTACTTATTACAACTAGCAAAGCATTAGCAGAAAAAGTACAGAAAGAAGTGGAACGTTTTTATGAAATGTTACCACGTCAAGAGATTTTAAATGAATCATTAGCCAATTACTGTGCCATTGTGATTGAGCCTGATATGGAGAGTGCCTGTGAACTGGCTAATACTATTGCACCTGAGCATTTGGAACTCGCTGTAACGGCGCCTTTTGAAGTATTAACACGTATTAAAAATGCAGGAGCTATTTTCCTAGGACACTATACACCAGAACCAGTAGGTGATTATATGGCAGGACCTAATCATGTTTTACCTACTAATGGTACCGCTAGATTCTTTTCACCTTTAGGGGTAGATGATTTTATTAAGAAAAGTAGTATTTTATCTTTTACAAAAGAAGCCTTAATGCCAATTGGAAAATCTATTGTACGCTTTGCAGAAAGTGAACGATTATTTGCTCATGCATTATCAGTTCAAGTTCGTTTAGATGAGGAAGTGAAATAATGGTTAAATTTTTAAGAGAGCGTTTTGCGACTTTATCTCCGTACCACTCACCTTATTTGACAGAAGGTGTTATTTTAAATTCTAATGAAAGCCCCTATGGTGTACCAGAGGAGTTAGTCGCTTATATGAAAGAACGTGTAGGCGATTTATTAGTGAATCGTTATCCTGATACAGATAGCTTAGAGTTAGCAAATGCAGTAGCAAAAGCCTATGATGTAAAGGTGGCAAATGTCGTATGTGGTGTGGGGTCAGATGAACTGATTGACAGCATATTAGGGAGTACTTTAGAAGATGGTGACAAGGTGCTGATGCCTTACCCTTCTTTTAGCATGTATAGTCAATTTACTCAGCTGAACAGTGGGCAAATCATTAAGGTTCCTTTGAAATCAGATTTTACATATGATGTAGCGGCTATTAAAGAAACTGTTAAAAGAGAGCAACCTAAGGTTATTTTTCTTTGCAATCCTAATAATCCAACAGGTTGTATTTTTACTAGAGATGAAATAAAAAGTATTTTAGAAGTAGCAAAAGGGCTTGTAGTGGTAGATGAAGCTTATGCCGAATTCAGTGAAAAAGAGATTTCAATGATTCCTTATGTGAATGACTATGACAATCTTGTGATTTTAAAAACCTTTTCTAAAGCCTATGCTTTAGCTGGTGCAAGACTAGGATATGGCATTGCTTGTGAAGCAGTGATTAATCTGATTAATACAGTTAGAGCACCCTATAATGTGAACATTTTCTCACAAGCTATAGGAACATGGGCTATAGAACACCGTGAAATTTTTTTAGAAAATGCAAGATGCATTGTAGACAATAGAAAAATGCTAGAGCAAGGACTAAAAGAACTAGGGCTTAAGCCTTATCCATCAGAAGCTAACTTTGTATGGCTCACTTTGCCTGAAGGCATTTTTGAGGCATTAGAAGCAAAGCAGATTTATATCCGCAAGATGAAGATAGATGACAACAGTTATTATCGCATTAATGCTGGAACAGTAGAAGAAAATAATAAACTTTTAGAAGCTCTTAGAGTACTCCTATAATTATTTGCTATGAATGACTTAACACGTAGACTTATAAAGCTGCTACCGAGTATTTATGGAAGCAAGGAGTTTATGGTGTGATGGTACTTGCTACATTAATAGCGATTATTTGTTTGAATGTAATAAGATAAGGTGACTTAATAGAGAGGGCATAAATAGCATATGGTGTTAACAAGCTTCTAGTGATGAATGTAAGTATTGTAGTATTAAAAATGAATAGGAAAAATGGCTTAAGTAAGGTTTTTAGCAAAAGGAGGCAAAATATGAGAAGTGCCGAGATTAAAAGAGATACAGCAGAAACGCAGATTACACTCAGCTTAAATATTGATGGAGAAGGAAAAACAGACATCCATACAGGGATTGGCTTCTTTGATCATATGCTGACTCACATTGGGAAGCATTCTTTAAGTGATTTAAAGGTAAACACTGTAGGTGATATCGAAATTGATTGTCATCATACGGTAGAAGATACGGGGATTGTATTAGGTCAGGCTTTTAAAGCAGCACTTGGAAATAAGGAAGGGATTAACCGTTATGGTCATGCCATTGTGCCTATGGATGAAGCATTAGTGCTTTGCGCTGTAGACCTTTCAGGAAGGCCTTATGTGGATGTAGATACCCCATTTACCATTGATCGCTTAGGGGATTTTGATACAGAAATGGTAGAAGAATTTTTTAGAGCAGTGGCTGTTCATGCAGGCATTAACTTACACATTCAGGTAATAAGAGGTAAAAATAATCATCATATCATCGAAGGTATGTGTAAAGCCTTCGCTAAAGCTATGCTAGATGCTGTGAGTTTTAATCCTCGTATTAAAGGAGTGCCTTCTACCAAAGGCATGTTGGAGGTGTAGGATGACTATAGCAATTATTGATTATGGCATGGGTAACTTAAAGAGTGTTAAAAAGGCTTTTGCAGCCTTAGATTTTAATGCAGAAATTACATCTAATCCAGAAATAATTTTAAAAGCGGATAAAGTAGTTTTACCAGGGGTGGGAGCCTTTAGAGATGCTATTGCAGAATTAAATACGAGTGGTTTAGCTGAAGCTACTAAAGAAGTGGTAAAAAGAGGAACTCCTTTACTTGGCATTTGCCTTGGTATGCAGCTTTTATTTGATAAAAGCTATGAATATGGTGCCTATGAAGGTTTAAGTCTATTACCAGGAGAAATTGTGAAAATGACAGCCGAAGAAATGATAGATGAAAAAGGAGAAAGCTTAAAAATTCCTCACATGGGCTGGAATAACCTAGAGCTTGTTAAAAAGGATCCTTTATTTACAGGCTTAGCACAAGACAGTAGTGTTTACTTTGTTCATTCCTATTATTTGGAAACTCCTGCTGAGGTAGTAAGTGCTTATACAACGTATGGTAAACGCATAGCTGTAGCAGCGCAAAAAGACAATATTTTTGCTACTCAGTTTCACCCAGAAAAAAGTGGACTGGTAGGGCTTCAAATACTTAAAAATTTCGGAGGAATGAAAGCATGAAACTTTACCCAGCAATTGATTTAAAAGATGGCAAATGTGTAAGATTACTTCAAGGCGATTATAATGAAGTTACAGTATATGGAAATAGTCCAGCTGAAATGGCCAAGAAATGGGAAAACCTAGGAGGAGATTACTTACATATCGTAGACCTAGATGGGGCTAAAGAAGGAAAAGGCATCAATGAGCAAGCTGTTCGTGATATTGTAGCAGCTGTAAAGATTCCTATTGAATTAGGTGGAGGGATTCGCAGCCTAGATGATATTAAATGCCAATTAGATAGGGGCGTAGACCGAGTTATTTTAGGAAGTGCGGCTATTAAAAATAAAGCACTTGTAAAAGAAGCCCTTGAAATCTATGGGGCAGATAAAATTGTGGTAGGAGTAGATGCTAAAGGCGGTAAGGTGGCTATTGAAGGTTGGTTAGAAGTAACTGATACTACTGCCCTTAGCTTTTGTAAAGAACTAGAAGCCATGGGTGTTAAAACAGTGATTTACACGGATATTGCTAAAGATGGTATGATGCAAGGCCCTAATATTGAAGAGACTGCTAAATTAGTAGAGGCGACTAACTTAGATATTATAGCTTCTGGTGGTGTGTCTAGCATAGAAGATTTAGGAAGATTAGAAGCTATTCGTGTTCATGGTGCTATTATTGGTAAAGCCTTATACATTGAGGCAATTGATTTAGAAGAAGCAGTAAGACGTTTTAAATAGATTACCATCACTTATTAGCTTATACAAAGTAGTTTTGAAAAAATACAGTTGATGAAGAGATTATAGTAGAATATCAAATATAAATACTTGTAGGTCAGTTAGAAAGTAAAATCTAAGTTGGCCTACTTTTTTTTGCTATATATGATGTGGTTGTAGATTAAAAGCTAAGAATAAATTATCGTAAAGTGAGTGTGGGAGAGTCAGAGATTTATTTCTATAAACCAATGGAAGCAAGTAGAGGAAGCAGATTGTTTGACAAAAAGAATCATTAAACGATAAAAGAGAAGTTGACGGAAATAATTAAATTTGTTAAAATAAATTATAATAATAAGAATAATTATTAATTGTATAACGTTATTAATTAAATTAATGGAAACGGGTAAAAGGATTAATCTAATTTAATTACAAATACCATATGCCTTGAATGGCAAATAAAGATATGAATTTTTGGAGAATGGATGATGGAGCAGCTTAATACAAAGAAAAAAATGATGAAGTGGGTTGAAGCAATATTTGATTTGTCATACCTTTTTATAGTGCTAATAGCTGCAGGTGTGTTATATAAGACTGCAGAAATTGGAAGTCTACGATGGCAATATGCACTCATGTCTTTTGTTTTAGGAGTGGGAGATTCTTTTCATCTTATTCCGAGAGTCTATGCCATGGCAGATAGAAGTGAGCGTGATCATACAGTTTCATTAGGAATAGGTAAATTTATTACTTCCATAACAATGACTCTATTTTATCTTTTTTTATGGGAAATTGGTAAAAGTCACTACGACTTTGATGCTAATACATATTTTTCTATGATTATTTATGGTGCTGCATTGTTGCGTGTCCTGTTATGTGTCTTTCCTCAAAATGGTTGGACGGAAAAGAACCCGCCACTAAAATGGGCGATTATTCGAAATGTGCCATTTTTTGTTCTAGGAATGGCTGTTATGCTATTTTATATGATAGAGGCATTTAAAAATGGAGGCAATTTATCTTTTGTGTGGATTGCAATACTCATCAGTTTTATCTGTTATCTGCCAGTGGTATTATTTTCTGGAACAAATCCCAAAATTGGGATGCTTATGCTCCCCAAAAGCTGCGCATATGTTGCTATTGTACTGATGGGATTTTTACTTACTTGAGTATGAAGCCAGCCCAATCATGCTGATTGGAGTCTGTAATTCATATAAATACATAGTTTTGCACTGCAAAATAACAATTATTTTGAAGGAGGTATTATGATGGATGAAAGTAAGAAACTGACAAATGAAGTGGGTGCACCAATAGCAGACAATGAGAATTCCATAACAGCTGGTCCAAGAGGTCCTGTCGTTATGCAAGATGTATGGTTATTGGAAAAAATGGCGCATTTCAACCGGGAAGTTATACCAGAACGTCGTATGCATGCAAAAGGTTGGGGAGCATATGGAAATTTAACAGTTACCGGCGACATATCAAAGTACACTAAAGCAAAGGTTCTTCAACCTGGTACTAAAACAGATCTTTTTATTCGATTTTCTACTGTAGCCGGTGAACGAGGTGCAGCAGATGCAGAACGTGATATACGTGGTGTTGCTGTAAAGTTTTATACTGAAGAAGGTAATTGGGATCTTGTTGGAAACAATACACCGACTTTTTTCATTCGTGATGTACATAACTTCTCAGACCTTAACAGGGCTGTAAAACGTGATCCAAGAACTGGTATGCGTTCAGCTCAGAATAACTGGGATTTCTGGACACTGCTTCCTGAAAGCTTCCACCAAAGAACCATTGTTATGTCAGATCGTGGAATACCAGCCTCTTTCCGTAATATGCATTTTTATGGAGAGCACACCTTTTCATTCTATAATGATAAAAATGAACGTGTCTGGTGCAAATTCCATTTCCATACACAGCAGGGAATTAAGAATCTCACTAATGAGGAAGCCACTGCTATCTGTGGACAAGACAGAGAAAGCCATGGGAGAGATCTCTTTGAAGCCATTGAACGTAGAGATTATCCAAAATGGACTATGTATGTTCAGATTATGACAGAAGAACAGGCAAAGAATCATTATGAAAATCCTTTTGATATTACAAAAATTTGGCGTCACAAGGAATTTCCACTAATAGAGGTAGGCGTTCTTGAACTTAATCGTAATCCGGAAAACTATTTTGCTGAGGTTGAACAAGCAGCCTTTACACCAGCACACGTGGTTCCAGGAATCGGATTTTCACCAGATAAATTTTTACAAGGAAGACTTTTTGCTTATGGTGATGCGCAGAGGTATAGACTTGGTGTGAACCATAATCATATACCAGTTAATCGTGCTAAATGTGAAGTTAATGAATATCACCGTGATGGCGCAATGCGTGTAGATGGAAACTATGGAAGACTACCTGCATATTCTCCAAATAGTGAAGGCTATTGGTCCGCACAACCAGATGCAGCTGAACCACCACTTAATCTTGAAGGTGCTATGTATAGATTTGATCCTAAGGATGATCCTACAGATGATAATTTCCGTGCCGGAGGAGAACTTTATCGATTAATGACAGAAGATAAGCGCAAGCTTCTGATTGAAAATACCGCAGCTGATATTGCCACTGTAACAGACAATGTAAAATATCGTCATGCTGTACACTGTTACCTAGCTGATACGGAATATGGAGAACGGATTACAGCAGCCATGGGTCTTGATTTGGATAAAGTAAAAGAATTATCAAAACTAGATAACGATGAATTGATTAAGGCAACATTAAAAGCATGAATTTAAAAAGAGTAAATGGTTAAAAGTTATTTACGTCATAGATTAATGAGAAGACACAATTAATAAAAAAGAGCTTGATGCTCCAATGGATAGATATGCTCCCCTTGCAGTAGGCAGTTTAATAATAAAACTGTTGCAACAAGGGGAGTGTATTTTTATGTTTGAAATCAAAGATGTCACCAGAAGATAAACTAAATATCGTTACATAAAAATATTCCCAACCACAAAAAGTGATTGGGATATTAAAGGTTTTTATTATTTCTACTGTCTACTTGACAGAGATGACTTCAAGTTAAGAATTTTTTACCCAAGAAATAATAAAATTATTATATACTATTTTCAATTTACTTGACAATAGTATATAATAATGCTTAGTAGCTTTCATTTTTTTAGTTTAGAGGACTTAAAAAGGGAAGATATAAACGGTTATTATACTATTTAAATAGAGGAGGAAGAAGAGATGCTTAGTAAGCGGATTATTCCCTGCCTAGATGTAAAGGCAGGAAGAGTTGTTAAAGGTGTGAACTTTGTCAATCTCATAGATGCAGGCGATCCGGTAAAGGTAGCTAAGGCTTACAGTGATGCAGGTGCAGATGAGGTTGTTTTTCTAGATATAACGGCTTCTTCTGATGAGAGGAATATTATTTTAGATGTAGTGGAAAAAACAGCTGAGGAAGTCTTTATTCCCCTGACTGTAGGCGGTGGCATTAGAAATTTAGAAGATATTCGTCATATCTTAAATGCTGGTGCGGATAAGATTTCTATGAATTCAGCGGCTATTAAGGATCCGGACCTCATTAATCAAGGAGCTGAACGCTTTGGTAATCAATGTATTGTAGTAGCAATTGATGCCAAAAGAGTGGATTGGGGGAGTGGTTTTGAGGTTTACATACATGGCGGTCGTATTCCAACTGGCATTGATGCTGTGGAATGGGCGAAAGAAGCAGAAAAAAGAGGGGCTGGGGAGATTCTTTTAACCAGTATGGATTGTGATGGTACTAAGGTAGGATATGATTTAGATTTGACGAAAGCTATTAGTGAAGCCGTAGGTATTCCTGTGATTGCTTCAGGTGGTGCAGGTACTATGGAGCATTTTCTAGAAGCCTTTGAGGAAGGAAAAGCAGACGCAGCTTTAGCTGCTTCATTATTCCATTTTAAAGAATTAGAGATTAATGATTTAAAGCACTATTTGCAGGAGAAAGGCATACCAGTGAGATTATAAGGAATGGGTATGACTATTATGGGAGGTTGACATGAATAAAGAAGAATTTTTAAAAGCAGTTAAATATGATGAAAAAGGTTTAGTACCGGTGATTACACAAGATTATCATTCAAAAAAAGTAAGAATGATGGCTTATATGAATGAAGAAGCTTTACTTAAAACGTTAGAAACAGGAAAGGTACATTATTTTAGTCGTAGTCGTCAGGCACTTTGGTTAAAAGGGGAAACTTCTTCTCACTATCAGTATTTAAAGCAAATCAGCATTGATTGTGACGGAGATACCCTTTTACTTCAAATTGAGCAAGCCGGAGGCATTTCTTGTCATACAGGTAATTCAAGTTGCTTTTATAGAGAACTAACAGAAGAAGTGGTAGAAGCTGAGTGTGAAGCAGTTACCTTAAAAAGTGATGCTTCTATGCTAGGAGAACTTTATAGTACCATTGTGGAACGTAAAGTGCATCCAAAGGAGGGTTCTTATACCAACTACTTATTAGATAAAGGACTTAACAAAATCCTAAAAAAAGTGGGAGAAGAATGTACAGAGGTCATTATTGCAGCAAAAGATGACGATAATAAAGAACTCACTTTTGAAATTGCAGATTTAATGTACCATTTAACAGTTATGATGGCACAAAAAGGTTTAACTTGGGAAGAGATTGGTGTAGAACTGGCACAAAGAAAATAGATAAAAATAGGGTATGAAATTTATAGAAATTTCATACCCTATTTTTATCTAAGAACAGTAAAAAGTAAATCAAGGACGCAAGGAATTATGTCTTAATGATAAGTTTAATATATGGTATAATAAGGAAAACTCAGTGTAAATATAAGGAGAACATCATGAATAAGCCTAAAGTATGTATATTTTTCACAGGTGGAACAATTTCAATGACTGTAGATGAGGAAATAGGTGCGGCTATTCCTACCTTATCTGGAGAACAAATTCTTTCCATGGTTTCCAATATTGATAAATTAGCAGATATTGAGGTAGTGAATTTTAGTGAAATTCCAGGGCCTCATATGACTTTTGACAAACTATTAGAGCTTAAAAAGCTCATTGTAGCTAAACTGGATGAAGACGATATTAGTGGTGTCATTGTTACCCATGGTACAGATAGTTTAGAAGAAACAGCTTACTTTTTAGATTTAACTATTCATCATGAAAAACCTATTGTAGTGGTAGGTGCTATGCGAAATAGTTCAGAGCTTGGTTATGACGGCTCCAGTAACTTGGCTGCAGCTGTTTGTACTGCAGTTTCAGAAAAAGCTCGTCATCTAGGTGTATTAGTTGTTCTTAATAATGAAGTTAATTCAGCAGCAGAGGTAACTAAAACGAATACTTTATCTCTTAATACTTTCCAGTCACCTTATGGACCTCTTGGGATTATTGATACCAATGACCTCATTTTATATAGAGATTTAGCTTTTAGACAACACATTGATACAGATAGTGTAGAAAGAAGAGTTGATCTGATTAAAACCGTGTTAGATATGGATGATCGACTTGTTAGGAGTGCCGTAGATTTAGGTGCGGTAGGCATTGTGATAGAGGCAATGGGAAGAGGAAATGTACCTCTTAAAGTATTAGAAGGTATACGTTATGCTATTAGTAAAGGGGTCATTGTTGTGATTGTATCTAGATGTCAGTCAGGACGTGTGCTAGAAAGCTATGGCTATGAAGGTGGTGGAAAAGAACTTTCTGATATGGGAGTCATTATGGGAAGTGATATGAGGGGGCAGAAAGCTAGATTAAAGTTAATGCTAGCTTTAACAAAAACACAAGATGTTACTGTGATACGTGAATTATTTAAAGAAAAAAACTATGAGCTTTCATAACGTATGAAATAAAGTGACAAAGAAGTTAGTTTAGAGAAATATGAAATATAGGACATAAGTTCCAAGTTTATAGGACTTATGTCCTTATTATTTTATGCTAAGGATAGAATCTAGTAGTATAATAGGGGTATATAGGATTATAGTGCTAAAATTAGTAATAATGTATTATTAATTTAATTGAAATGGTATATAATGAAAGATAGTAATTATAGAGAATATATTACACATAGAGTTGAAGATTAGAAGGAGTAGTATATGAATAGAAAACTAAATTTGGGGATAGATGTTGGATCAACAACTATTAAACTTGTTTTCTTAAATGAACAAGATGAAATAGTTTATTCAAGATATGAAAGACACTTTTCAGATGTGAAAACTACTTTAGAGAGAGTACTAAAAGAAAGTTTTATAACACTAGGAAGTGTAGAAGTAAGGATTGCTATTACTGGTTCTGGTGCTATGGAAATAGCTTCTCTTCTGAATCTCAAATTTGTGCAAGAAGTAATAGCATGTACAGAGGCAGTAGAAACTTATATTGAGGATGTTAATGTAGCCATTGAATTAGGTGGTGAAGATGGAAAGATTACATATTTTGAAAATAGTTTAGAACAACGTATGAATAGCAGTTGTGCCGGTGGTACAGGGGCTTTTATTGATCAAATGGCAACGCTTTTAGAAACAGATGCTATGGGACTTAATGAAATGGCAAAATCTTACCATGTGATTTACCCAATAGCTGCTAGGTGTGGTGTTTTTGCTAAAACCGATGTGCAGCCTCTTATCAATGAGGGTGTAGCCAAAGAGGATATTGCTACTTCTATTTTTCAAGCTGTCGTTAATCAGACGATTAGCGTTTTAGCTTGTGGAAAACCTATTAAAGGGAAAGTAGCATTTTTGGGCGGCCCATTACACTTTTTATCAGAGCTTAGAAAGCG
>JAEWMQ010000114.1 GCA_023393125.1 Bacillota bacterium | reverse complement strand
TCTAAAGATGTGAATTCCATTTGTAATCGAGTTTTAGTGTCTTTTCTAGTTAGCATAATTATCACCCATTTATATTATATCCTTAAATCCTAAAAATAAAAGAGCGTCGACTTTGTCGACGCTCTGATAGGACCCTTAGGGTCCTATTTTTTGTATGCAAATAGATAAAATCATTCTATTTGTCCCATTTTCTGCATACATATAATGTATAGGGGGGCAGTGCGATGATAAAACCAAACAAGAAAAATAAGTTAGCTAAAATGAATCTACGAGAGCAAGTAGCTAAAGGACTAGATATTCCAACAGAGGTCATGAGCAATGTACCAATGATTAAACTCACTGGTAATAAAGAGATAAGCATAGAGAATTTTATAAGTCTTGTAGAGTATACACCTCAAAAAGTACGTTTAAATACGAGATGCGGTTTACTTATTATAGATGGTGTTGCACTTGAAGCAAAGACTATGACAGCAGAACGTATGCTGATTAAAGGGACTATTTTGCAAGTGGCTTTTGCAATATAAAGGAGGTGAAAGACTTTGTTTGTATCATTATGGCATTATTTAAAAGGGTATGTTATAGTAGAGATAAGTGGATATACGATAGAAAAATTTCTTAATCTTGCACTTCATCATCAAATTCCCATGTGGGATGTGATACAAAAAGAGAATACGGTGTGTTTTAAGACTTCCATTGAGGCTTTTAAACGTATGAAGCCTGATCTTAAAAAGGCTCGTTGCAGAGCGAAGATTGTGGGCAAAAGGGGTTTTCCTTTTATAGCACACCGTTATAATAAACGCCGTTTTTTTGTGGCAGGTAGCGCTGTTTTTATAGCTATGCTATGGTTACTTTCTTCTTTTGTTTGGTTAGTAGAAGTAGAAGGAGCAGAGCGTATTAACAGCTTAGATATTATTAAATATTTAGAAGAGAAAGGATATGAAGCAGGTAAGCTAAAAGGTAAAATGAATTTACGTGAGGCTGAAACCTATTTGTTACAACAATATCCTGACATTGTTTGGACAGGCATTACTTATGAAGGCACAAGGATGATTGTACGTGTGGCGGAAAGTACCCCTAAACCTGAAATGAGCGAACTTGATGGAAAGCCTAAAATGCTTGTTGCCAAAAGAGATGCACTTGTTACATATATTGCAGTAGAAAAAGGAATGCCACTTGTTAAGGCAGGAGATATTGTAAAAAAGGGAGAACTTTTAGTAGCAGGAGAAATGCCTAGAGGTGAGGAAGATACTACGCTTTACTATACATCTGCTAAAGCACATGTTAAGGGAAAGACCACTTACACAGCTAGTGGCTCCATTCAGTTCCAACAAGAAAAAAAACAATATCTCAATGAAACGAGTAAAAAGTGGACACTAAAATTTTTTAATAAAGCCTTTAAGCTTTATGCCTCCAAACCACCTAGTGGTACTTTTGATAGACAAATTACGCTGCACCAATTAAAAATAACCAAAATGTTTCCATTGCCATTTGCAATAGAAGTTGAAAACAGGGTGGCATATAAACCTATTTTATATACCTTAAGCGAAGAAGATGCCGAGGACCAGTTACTTTGTCAGCTATGGGAACAAATAGAAAGTAGTTTGGGAGCAGATGCACAAATTCTTAAAAGAGAAGCATTTTTTAAGAAAACTGGGGATGCTATTACTGGAAGGCTTTATGTTATAGCCGAAGAGGATATTGGTTATCGCTTAGATTTAGACCAAGGTGCAAGTCAGCAAATAAAGGAGAAAACAGATTATGAGCAAAATTGAAAAGGAACTTGAGGTACCAAGCTATGACATTGGTGCTGTATTTGGCCAGTTTGATGAAAATCTTTTACTTATTGAAAAGACTTTACGTGTCAGTGTTGTTTTAAGAAATGACAAGATTAAAGTAGGAGGAGATCCGAAACAAGTAGATGCAGCTATCAAGGTACTTAATCAACTTTTTCAAGTAGCAAAAAAACATGAAGAGATTGATGCTCAACGTGTTAAATATATATTGGATTCTTTAAATAAGTATCAAGAAGAACAGTTAAGTGAGTTAAGTCAAGAAGCCGTTATTTTGACCCATTTAGGTAAGCCCATTAAATGTAAAACAGTAGGTCAAAGTGAATATATAAAAAAAATCAAGAAAAACACAATTGTGTTTGGTATTGGGCCTGCAGGTACAGGAAAGACCTATTTAGCAATGGCTATGGCAGTTAATGCTTTTCGAAAAAATGAAGTCAGTAAAATCATTTTGACAAGACCAGCTATTGAAGCAGGTGAAAAATTAGGTTTCTTGCCAGGGGACTTGCAAAGTAAAGTAGACCCTTATCTTCGCCCTTTATATGATGCTTTATTTGAAATTATGGGGCCTGAGAACTTTGAAAAAAATATGGAAAAAGGATTGATAGAAGTAGCACCTCTAGCTTATATGAGAGGACGTACTCTTAATAATGCCTTTATTGTATTAGATGAAGCACAAAATACAACATCACCTCAAATGAAGATGTTTTTAACTCGTATAGGATTTAATTCTAAAGTTGTTGTTACTGGTGATTTAACTCAAGTTGATTTGCCAAGTGAAAGGTTAAGTGGGTTAAAGGTAGCGATGAAGATTTTAGAAGGGGTAGAAGGAATAGGGTTTTCTTATCTAGGAAAAAACGATGTGGTAAGACATCCTATTGTACAGCGTATAGTAGAAGCTTATGATGCCTTTGAAAATAAAGTAGAAAAAGAATAGGTTAAAGAAAGGCATAAGAATCAAAGGGGGACAAAAGATGAAAAAAAGGAGATATGGATGGGTTGCTTTTTTAGCACTAGCTTTAATCACAACATTCTTTTCGGTTATTTCAGGCAATTTCTTTATAAAAAAGGTATCTTTACAAATTGGAGAGATTGCAAAGGAGACGGTTTATGCACCTTTTCAAGTGGAAAATGAAATAGCTACTAATCGTCTACGAACCCTAGCAGCTGCAAGTGTGGAGCCTGTTTATAAAAAAGATAGTACGGTGCAAGAAAAAGCAATTGGGAACATTGAAAAGTTATTTGAAGCTGTTACAGCTATACAGAATTCAGATGTAGCGACCACTCTAGAAAAAACTGAAGTAGAAGTCCTGAGTGGGCGCTCACCTATAGGTTTATATAATGAACAGTATGCAGCGCTACTAGGTGCTTCTATGAATGAATTAACTGATGTAAAAGATACTTGTATTGGTATTGCCAGTAATATTTTCACAACAGGTATTTCTAACGAAGATAGTAATAAAATAGCAGAGGTACGAAGTGCTGTAGATAACACAGATTTAAGTGTAACCATGAAGAAAATTGCTCAAGATATCATTAATGCTGTTTTAGCACCTAATGTTGTAGAAGATGAGGTGGCTACTAATGAGCTAAAAAAGATAGAAAGTGATAAAATAGATCCTGTTTATGTATTGGCCCAAGAAAAGATTATTGAAAAAGGATCAAAAGTAACAGAAGAAACTTATAAGCTATTAGAAAAAGTAGGTTATTTAGATACAGATAAAACAGTTAAATATAAGCAATACAGTGGTATTTTGATTTTGATGCTTTTAATGAGCTATTTAAGTTTTAAATTTATAAAAACGGGTTATAACCTTAAAATAAAAGATCAAAGACAGCTGAATTTAGTACTCATTTTATATGCATTAGCTATTGTCGTAACGAGGATGATGGTAGGGGTATCCTTCGTCTATCTTCCTTTAAGTGTACCATGTATGATTATTGCATTTGCTGTAGGGCCTGTTATAGCTGCTTTTGTACAAATATTAATCATTATTTTTTCAACCACTATTTTTAAAGGGGATATTTTATTTGTTTTATACTTTATTATATCGGGAATTGCTAGTATTTTAATTGTGACGCGTATGGAAGAACGAACAAAAACAGTTATGAATGGTGTGTATGTAGGTCTTATTCAATGTTTTACTTTCATAGGGCTTAAACTTTTTATTGGTTCAGAATTAAACATATCAGTTATATCACAAGGATTGGTTGCCTTTATTATGGGCATCATTGCTGTAGTAACAGTAGTTGGGGCTCTTCCTGCTTTTGAATCTTTATTTGGTTTTACAACACCTATGCAGCTACTAGAAATGACAAATCCAAATCAACCGATCCTAAAGCGCCTCTTATTAGAAGCTACAGGTACTTATTATCATAGCTTATTAGTTGCAAACCTAGCAGAAAGTGCAGCTTCTGCTATTAATGCAAATCCTCTTATGGCAAGAGTGGGTGGTTATTATCATGATATTGGAAAACTTACATGTAGTAAGTATTTTAAAGAAAACCAAGGAGCCAATAATCCACATGACTATATGACACCACAAGAAAGCTATAATGTGATCGTTTCACATGTGACAGAAGGAATTAAATTAGCAGAAGAATATCATTTGCCTAATTATATAAAAGATATGATATGCCAACATCATGGGACAAGCACGATGCAGTATTTTTATATCAAAGCCCAACAAGAAAGTGATGGTGAAGTGGCAGAAGAGGCATTTAAATATCCTGGTCCTAAACCAAAAACAAAAGAAGCAGCACTTGTTATGTTAGCGGATGTAGTAGAAGCAACTTTAAGATCAATGCAAGATAAATTAGGAAAAGAACTGACAATCGAGTCGATTGTTAGAAAAATGGTTAAACAAAAACTGGATGAAGGACAGTTATCTGAATGTGAATTATACATATCTGATATTGATAAAATTATAGATTCTTTTACAAAGATGTTGACAGGTATGTATCATCAGCGTATTGTTTATCCGGAAAGGAATGAAAAATAAAGTGACACTCTATTTAGAAGACGAAGTTGATTTTTTTAAAGAACAAGATGAATTACTAGAACAGGTAAAAGCGGTTATCAATCAATGCTTAGACGAAGAAGAGGTACCTTTCGAAGTAGAGGTAAGTTTAACAGTAGTTGATTTAGAGACTATTCATGAGATTAATAAGGAACATCGAGAGATAGACCGTCCAACAGATGTACTCTCTTTTCCTCAAATAGATCCAGATTATATTGGACATATTAATTGGGATAAACTTGATACTGCTAGTTGTGTCAATTATGATACAGAAGAAGTCATTTTAGGAGATATTATTTTATGTGCAGATAAGGCTAGAGAGCAGGCCACAAATTATGGTCATTCTTTAACTAGAGAAGTTTGCTTTTTAGTGGCTCATAGTATGCTTCATCTTTTAGGATATGACCATATGACAGATGAAGATGAAAAAACTATGGTCAAAAAGCAGGAAAGTGTGTTACAATGTCTTTCCATATTGAGATAGAGGATGATTGACATGAAACAATATAAAGAGTTACTAGTAAAAGCACATGAAGCGCAGGAAAAGGCCTATGTACCTTATTCAAAGTTTAAAGTAGGTGCTGCTGTGCTGATGAAAAGTGGTAAGATCTATACAGGTTGCAATGTAGAAAATGCCTCATATGGAGCTACTAATTGTGCCGAACGTACAGCTATTTTTAAAGCAGTGTCAGAAGGCGAACATGAAATTGCAGCCATTGCCATTGTAGGAAGTCATAATGAGTTTACTTATCCTTGTGGGATTTGTAGACAAGTGATTTCTGAATTTATGAGCGAGGGAGATTTTATTTTTGAAAATGCAAAAGGTGAGATGAAAGTGATTCCTTTTGGAGAGATGTTCCCTTATACTTTTACAAAAGCAGATTTATTAAAAGACGAGTAGAAATACTCATAGGAGGAAAAAATGAAAGAAACATTTAAGTCAGGGTTTGTATCTATTATTGGTAGACCGAATGTAGGTAAATCTACCTTAATGAATAAACTCATTGGTGAGAAAATTGCCATTATGTCTAATAAGCCACAAACAACACGTAATCGTATCCAAACGGTTTTAACAACTAAACATTACCAAGCTGTTTTTATTGATACACCAGGAATTCATACACCTAAAAATAAGCTTGGTGAGTTTATGGTGAAATCAGCTATGACTACCTTAAATGAAGTAGATGCTATCTTTTATCTAGTAGAAGCAGAGCCATTTATAGGAAAAACAGATGGGGAAATTATAGAGCGTTTAAAGGGTATTTCGACACCAGTTTTTTTATGTATTAACAAAATTGATAGTGTATCTAGAGAAACCGTACTTAAAACCATTGAAACATATCGTGAGGCTTATGATTTTAAAGAGATTATTCCTATTTCAGCATATGAAAATACGAATTTGGATGCTATTTTAAAATGCATGCCAGCTTATTTGCCAGAAGGGCCACAGTTCTTCCCAAGTGATATGTTGACTGATCAACCTGAACGTCAAATAGTAGCCGAAATCATTAGAGAAAAGGCACTTCATTTATTAGATAAGGAAATTCCACATGGTATTGCAATAGAGATTGAAACCATGAGTAAAAGAGAGGAAGGCGACATTGTAGATATAGAAGCTACAATTGTCTGTGAAAGAGATTCTCATAAACGTATTATTATAGGAAAACAGGGACAAATGATTAAAGAAATCGGATCAAAAGCACGTTATGATATGGAACGTCTTTTAGGATCTAAAATATATTTAACGCTTTGGGTAAAAGTGAAAAAGAATTGGCGTGATAGTGATTTTCTTGTTAAAAACTATGGTTATGATAAAAGAAATCTAATGTAAAGTTGTCAAGGTCCTTCTAATTGGTAGTTTTTTTGTAGGATAGCTTTGTAAAAATTGCGTAACTTAACTATAAATCAACCAATAGGGGGTTATAAAATGTTACAAGAATTTTGGAGTTATTTTATGACAACAGGTAATATTGATGCGTATATGAATTATAAGGCGTATGAAAGAGAATATCATAGTCATATAGGTACAACAGAGTTACCTAAAGAAACAAATGAGGTAGGATGATTGTAACATGATGGTAAGAACAAAAGCATTAGTGATTAAAGAACACATTGTAGGAGAGAGTGATAAGTATATCACTCTCTTTACAAAAGATTTAGGACGTATTCAGGCTATTGCTCCTAAGGCTAAGAAGTCAGATAAAGGTTTTGCATCTTCAACCCAATTATTTGTTTATGGAGATTTTATGCTAACCTCTTATAAAGATACCTATCGTTTAGTGTCAGTAGATCTAATTGAAATGTTTCATAATATCAGAAATGATTTATCTACATTAAGCTATGGAAGTTACATAATGGAATTTATTTACTATGTTACTGAGCCTGGTCTAGTACAAAGTGAATTATTAAAGCTTACACTAGTAACGTTGCAGGCTTTGAGTAAGTCAGAGGCAGATTGTAAACGTATTAGACGCGTTTTCGAAATGAGAGCATTAGGCCTATTAGGTTTTATGCCACAGCTTTTTGCATGTACTAACTGTGGTATAGCGTTAGTAGAAAAAGAAGAAGAACGTTATTATTTTTCTGCTGAAGCAGGTGGGCTTCTATGCAAAGATTGCAAGGGGAGCTATATAGATGTAACTGCTTTAAGCTATGGTACGTTATACACGCTTCAATATATTTTAGGGGCATCTTTAAAACATCTTTATCATTTTCAAATTAGTCAAGAAGTACAAAAGGAATTAGATGCAGTGGGAAATCGCTATGTACATTACTATGTAGATAAACCATTTAAAACCCTTGATTTTATTGAAAAATTAGAAAGACTATAAAACAGACTTAATCTAAAACTTAAAAGATTAAGTCTGTTTTATGTTTAAGGAGTCATTTCTTGAAGTTTTAATTAAGAAAAGTTGAATTTCTTATAATAAATACTGTAAAAAATTAGCACATAGGGTATACTATAATAGAATAAGAACAGCTAATGGTTTAACATAACAAGATGAGAAAAATATGTTATACTATTTTTAAATAACAAAAGAGGTGCTATATGAAACAAAAACTATTATTATTTGATGGGCATAGTATTGCCAACCGTGCCTTTTACGGGGTGCCTTTATTAACGAATAAAAGCGGTCAATATACCAATGCAGTATACGGCTTTTTAAATATGATGTTAAGTATCATTGAAAAAGAAAAACCAGATTATTTAGGGATTACTTTTGATTTAAGCGTCCCTACCTTTAGACATGAATTTTCAGCAGATTATAAAGGGAATCGAAAGGGCATGCCAGAAGAACTTAGAGTACAGATTCCTCTACTTAAAAAAGTACTTAGAACGATGCATATCCATATTGTTGAAAAAGAAGGTTTTGAAGCAGATGACGTATTAGGGACCTTAGCTAAAGCAGGAGAAGAAGCAGGTATGCAGGTAACTGTTGTGTCAGGGGACCGAGATCTTTTCCAAATTACATCAGATGTCATCGAAATCAAAATTCCACGTACTAAGAAGACCGGAACAGAAATAGAGAGCTTTTTCGCTAAAGATGTTATGGAGACCTATGGGGTCTCACCAACTGCCTTTGTAGATGTGAAAGGGCTTATGGGTGATGCTTCAGATAATATCAAAGGGGTACCAGGTATTGGTGAAAAAACAGCTATTAAATTAATTAAAGAATATGGTAGTATTGAGAATCTATTGGAACAGGTAGAACAAATTACCCAAAAGAAACTTAAAGAAAATTTAACGACTTATGCACAAGATGCCAGAGATAGCAAAATGCTTGCTACGATTATTTGTGATGTGCCACTAGAATATAAATGGCAAGACTTTGAATTTGATCTCACTTTAGACAATGAAGCAACTGAGTTATTTAGAGATTTAGAACTTAAGTCTCTTTTAACCAAATTACCTAAAGCTGAAGATAAATCTGCTCAAGACATAGAAGATATTAGCGTAGGCAAATGGGAGATAGCTGATTTTAAGAACTTTATGAATGAAGCTAAGGATCAAATGATTGGTATAGCTTATTTTGTAGAAGATAACACATTAGGATTAGGTGTTTCCACAGAAGAACAACTAGGATATACAGAATGGGATTTAACAGATACAGAGGCTAAAAGTACTTTGATAGAATTTTTAGAAAGTGCTACTTATCAAAAAATAGTTCATGATAGCAAAGCGTTTAAGCATGAGCTTTTTAATGTGGGATTAGGATTAAACGGCGTTTGTTTTGATACATTTATTTCAGCTTATTTACTGCATCCTACCAATAAGACTTATGACCTAGCAGAGTTAGAAGAGCTCTTCCTCAATAGGCAAAGTTTAATGAGCCTAGAGAATCTACTAGGTAAAGGAAAAAGCCAAAAGAAATGGATGCAATTAGAGGATGCAGATCGCGTAGCAAACTTAGGAAAAAGGGCACAGCTATCTATAAATGTGGCAAAAGCTATGAAAGAAGCACTTCAAGAGCAAAATATGATAAGGCTATTTTATGATATAGAAATGCCGCTAATAGATGTTCTTTTTGATATGGAAGTAGAAGGCATTAAAGTAGATCCAGAAGGACTCAGAAGCTATGGAGAAGAACTACAGAGCCTATTAGATCAATTGACAACTTCTATTTATGAAGCGGCTGGAGAAAGCTTTAATATTAATTCACCAAAACAATTAGGGGTTATTTTATTTGAAAAATTAGGTATTCCATGTGCTAAGAAAACTAAAACTGGTTATTCTACAGCTGCAGAAGTGTTAGAAGCTTTGAAAGATGATTATCCTATTGTGGAACAAATTTTAGAATATCGTCAGTATGCTAAATTAAAGTCAACCTATGTAGATGGACTTTTAAATGTATTGACTGAGCAGAATAAGATTCATTCTACTTTCAATCAAACAATTACGGCTACAGGACGTTTAAGTAGCACAGAACCTAATTTACAAAATATTCCTGTTAAATTTGAAATGGGAAAGAAAATCCGTCAGTTATTTGTACCTAGTTCAGAAGACCACATTTTCTTAGATGGTGATTATTCTCAAATTGAGTTACGAGTACTTGCCCATATGTCAGGAGATCCGACACTTATCAAGGCTTTTAAAGAAAATATAGATATCCATGCCTTAACAGCTTCACAAGTTTTCCATATACCTTTTGAAGAGGTAACAAGTATGCAGCGTAATAATGCAAAGGCCGTTAATTTTGGGATTGTCTATGGCATTAGTTCTTTTGCTTTATCAGAAGATCTTAAAATCAGTCAGAAAGAAGCTCAAAAATATATTGATGGCTATTTTGAAAAATATCCATGCATTAAAGCCTATTTAGATGAAATTATTGATTTTGCTATGCAAAATGGTTATGTAGAAACATTATATCATCGAAAAAGAGACATTCCAGAGATACTAGCAAGTAATTATAATATGAGAGAATTTGGGAAACGTGTAGCTATGAATACACCTATTCAAGGTACTTCTGCTGATATTATAAAGATTGCTATGATTCGTGTACATCAAAAGATTAAAGAGTATAATCTCAGGTCTAAACTTATTTTAACAGTTCATGATGAGCTTTTAATCGATACGCATAAAGATGAAGTGGCTATTGTTAAAAAACTTTTAAAAGAAGAAATGGAAAATGCTGCAAGTTTAAGCGTGCCACTTTTAGTGGATGTTCATGAAGGCACTAATTGGTTAGCAGTTAAATAGGAGACTAGTAATGAAAGTGATTGGAATTGTAGGGGGAATAGGTGCTGGTAAATCTACAGTAGTAGCACTAATGAATGAAATCAAACCTATTCATGTTATATCGGCTGATTTAATTGGTCATGAAATTTTACGTAAAGGTCAAAGAGGATATGAGCCAGTTATAGAAGCTTTTGGCGAATCTATATTAGATGAAGAGGGAGAGATTGTAAGAGGACTTCTAGGGCAAATGGTGTTTGGGAATCCAGAACGCTTAAAAAAGCTTAATGCAATTACTCATCCTCTCATTACAGAAGTTATTAAAGAGCGTATTATAAATTATAAACAAACATCACCCAAGCAGCATATTGTTTTAGAAGCAGCTCTTTTAATTGAAAGTGGTTTAATTCAGTTAACAGATGTAGTAATTGCCGTTTATGCGGAATCAGTAGAGCGAACTAAACGTGTCATGAAAAGAGATGGCATTGATGAAGTTCAAATGATGCATAGGCTGAAAGCACAAAAAGAATGGACAGAAATGGCTAGTGTAGCAGATTATGTGATTGATAATAGTATTTCTTTAGAATCTACTAAAATACAAATAGAACAAATTTTAATTGCACTAGAGGAGGAAGAAGTGAAATGAAGAAGTGGCATAAAATAATAAGTATGCTTACTATATTAGTACTTTCATTAGTTGGCTGTAGTCAGACAGGATTATCAGAAGGAGAACAGGAACTTAGTGAGATAGAAGTAGAACAAACAACATCCCCTGAAACGCCTGAAAGTCAGATGGTGATTGCTATGGATACACCTGTTACTTTACATCCTCTATATAATACGCAAGAAACTGTTGGACAAGCCTTATTTCTTATATTTAGTCCGCTAGTTAACATCGAAGAAAATGGCACTATTAGTAGCAATTTAGCAGAGTCATGGGTTGTTAATGAGAGTAATACAGCTATAACGATTACCTTAAAACAAGGGATTAAATGGCATGATGGAATGTCACTTACGACAGATGATGTGCTTTATACTTTGAATCAAATCAAAGCAATTTCGGATAGTCCTTACAAAGATACAGTAGCTAATTTACAGGATGTAGTAAAAATAGATGAGACAACTTTTAAACTCGTTTATAAGGGAAGTTTTAGCGGTGTTTTGCAAACTTTGTTTTTCCCTGTTATACCTGAACATATTTATAATGTAACAGGAGCAGACACCTTAAATATTACACCTGTAGGCTCAGGTCCTTACATGTATGAGAGTGCTACACCAGCAAAATCTATGATACTTAAAGCAAATCCAAACTATTTTAAAGGAAAGCCACAGATAGAAGAAGTAAGAGTTGATTTTATTCCAGATGAACAGAGTATGTTATATGCATTTAAGCAAGGACTCATTGATGTGATTTATACGAGAGATACTGAGTGGGGAAAGTATACTAATGATGAAGCGTCTACGGCATATGAGATGGTATCTCCCGTTTATGAGTTTATGGGAATTAACCATAATAAAGTATTATTTCAAAATGCAGCTATTAGAGAAGCACTGCTTTATGGTATTGACCGAGAGGCAATGGTTCATCTTTTCTATCTTGATCATGCAGTTGTAACGGACACACCTATTAGTCCGGTTTCTTATCTCTATGATAGGACATTAGAGATAAAAAGCTATGATAAAGAAAAGGCAAAACTTTTGCTTACACAAGAGGGATATGATAAAGATGGAAGTACAGGGTTACTAAGTAAAAATGGGGTGCCTCTCAGTTTCACATTACTTGTTAATGAAGAAAATAACGATCGCATGAAGGTTGCTAAGCAGATGCAAACGATGTATAAAGAAATAGGTATTGATCTTAAGATTGAGTCAGTTAATGAAGCAACTTATTTAGAACGTATTCAAACAAAGCAATTTGATGCATTTTTAGGTGGTTATCAACTAGGGTATGCAACAGATTTAAGTTTTGCTCTTCATTCTTCAAGTGTACTCAGTGGTGAGAATTATACAAGTTATAAGGATGCACAAATGGATGAGTTATTACAGCAGGCCTTTTTAGCAACACCTACAACGATAATGGATGCTTATCAAAAATTACAACAGTATTTTGTAAAGCAAACACCTTATATTAGCTTGTATTTTAAAAAATCTGTTTTACTGACGCATAACGAAATTAAAGGGGATGTTAAACCGACACCTTTAAATGTTTTTGCCAATGTAGAAAAATGGACTAGAAAATAAAAATGAAAAGAACAAGGAGGATCCTTGTTCTTTTCATTTTTATGCATATTATTACTTTAAATTTAAATAACTATAGTGTAAAATGATAGAAAGAAAGGCGATGGCCTATGTGTGAATATCGTAATTATTTTTTTTATGATAGTATGGTTGCACCTTTAAGACGCAATCGTCCTATGGTAGGAAAACAAAATACAACTTGTCCATTTTGTAAGGGACGTGAAAATGAATTAGAATTAATTTACGATGAAATATGGGAAGAAGATAAGCTTCTTGTACGCATTTTAGCAAATAAATATCCTGTTATACCCACTCAAGGTACTGATGAAGGCAAGCATGATGTAATTATTGATACGGATAATCATTTAGAGCATCCTAAAGATTTCTCTGTAAAGCATTGGCAAGTATTGCTTTTAACAATGCAAAAAAGATGGAGACAATTAAGTAAAAACGAACAAATAGTTTTCATACAAATTTTTAAGAATTATGGTGCTTTAGCAGGAGCTAGTATTTATCATTCACATTGGCAATTAGTAGCCATGACGAAGGTCCCTTCTGGAATGATTGGGCAATATGAAAAATATCAAAGACAAAATACATGTTTTTTATGTGAAAAAGATTATTTAAATGAAGGAATTCTTATAAAAGAAACTCTATTTTGGAGGCTCATTGTACCACCAAGCCCTGAGTTCAATTATGAAGTTTGGTTAGTACCTAAAAATCATAGGCAACACTTTGGTGAGTTAGAAAAAGGAGAAGTAGTAGAATTAGGAAGTTTATTAAAACAAGTACTAATGATTTATAATCACCTTTTGCCGGATGGGGCTTTTAATATTTGTATGATGAGTGGTGATTTAAGGAAGCAGTGGCAATATCATTTTCATTTGAGATTAATGATGAGAACGGGTCATATTGCAGGTTTTGAAATTGCTACCCATTGCCATATTTTAATGGAGAACCCGGAGCAATATGCTTTGAAGATAAAACAACTATTACATGAATAGGGGATGTACGCGTGAAAGAAGATATAAAAGATACACTTTGTTTTGGCTTAGATATTGGCACCCGTACCGTTATAGGGGTGGTAGGTTATAAAGAAGGTAATGAATTTATCTTAGTGGACTATGAATGCAGGGCTCATGAAGAAAGAGCTATGAGGGATGGGCAAATTCATGATATTAATAAAGTTTCTAAAGTTGTTTATGAAGTGAAAACAGCTTTAGAAAAACGTTTAAATTTGCCGCTTAAAGAAGTGGCTATAGCAGCAGCAGGGCGTGCTTTAAATACACAAATCGTTACAGTAACGCAAAATTATGAAGATGTTCAAGAAATTACTTTAAATCATATTCATCACTTAGAATTAGAAGGTGTAGAAAAAGCAAAGGCGATACAGCAAAGTGAAAATACGGATACAGATTATTTTTGCGTGGCCTATTCAGTGATACAATATTTTCTTGATGATTATGTTATGACTAATTTAGAAGGACATAGAGGACATAACATTGCAGCAAAACTTATCGTTACCTTTTTACCCAAACAAGTTATCGATAGCTTATATGCTGTAACTGACAGGGCAGATCTGACGGTAAGTCATCTTACGCTAGAACCTATTGCAGCCATTAATGCTGTTATTCCGGAACAAATTAGATTACTTAATCTTGCTCTTGTAGATGTGGGGGCAGGAACCTCTGATATTGCCATTACAAGAGAAGGTAGTGTAGTGGCTTACGGAATGATTCCTACTGCAGGTGATGAGGTAACAGAAGCTATTATACATAAATATTTAGTTGACTTTAAAGTAGCAGAACAATTAAAAATACAGTCTTTAAACGAAGAAACAATTACTTTTACAGATATTTTGGGGCTTACACAAAAAGTAACCGCTAAGGAACTTAGAAAGGTAATTGCGCCAGTGATTGATACCCTTACATTACAAATTGCAACAAAGATTGTAGAACTTAATGGTAATAACCCACCTAATGCAATCTTTTGTGTAGGCGGGGGGAGTCAAATGGTTGGCTTTACCACTAGCCTGGCTCAGCATTTAAAACTGGCTCAACAACGGGTAGCTGTTCGTAGTACAACTCATCTAGTAAATGTAAAAGATGAAATTGGTATGATTGATAGCCCTGAAATGATTACACCATTAGGAATCTGTATGACTACCTTGCAAAATAAATATAGTCAATTTACTTTTGTGAGCTTGAATGGACAAAAGGTACAACTTTTAAATGCAAAGAAATTAACTGTATTAGATGCTATTGTTGCTGTGGGCATAGAACATACAGCAGTATTTCCTAAAAAAGGTGAGACCTTAATGTTCAAGTTAAATGGTGAACGTAAGCGTATCAAAGGTGAAAATGGTACACCAGCATCTATTTTATTAAACGGTGTACCAGCTACCATTCATGATCACATTCAAGAGGGTGATACCATTCAGATAGAGCTAGGCGTAAATGGTACGCCCGGCAAAGCAAAACTAGCTGATTTTTATAAAATAGAAAAAACCATAAGTGTAGAAGGAAAAAGTATTACGTTACCTTTGGCGAAAGTTGGAGGACTTATAGTTTCAGGAAACTATGAGATCATGCCAAATGACATGATTGAAGTTGTATCTGTTAAAACGGTAGGAGAGCTGCTAGAGGCGATGGTAATTGACCCTAAAAACAAGTTAATTACAATTGACTTTAAGGCGGTTGATTTAGATTATGTCCTTAAAGAGGGGGATGCCCTACTCATTGATACAAAAGAGGAGAATAATCAAAAAGCAATTGCAGATAGTTCATCAGATATAGTATCTGAAATAAATAGGACATTAGTAGTAGATGATTTGAACTTAAGTAAAGGTGTAATGGAAGAGGAAGTAAATGAAAATCTGTATATTATTGCAAATGATACGGCTGTTGCTTTACCTAAAAAGGAATCCGATTATATTTTTGCGAGTATATTTGATTTTATAGATTTTGACTTAAGTAAGCCTCAAGGAATAGTTCAGTTAGAGCGAAATGGTCAGCCAGGTGCTTTAACTGATGTACTGCAAGATGGGGATATACTTAAAATTTATTGGAAGAAATAACAGGAGGATAGGAAAATGAAAGGGATTATTACAGTAGTAGGAAGAGACAAAGTGGGGATTATTGCAAAGGTATGTACCTTTTTAAGCAGTGAGAATATTAATATTTTGGATATTTCACAAACCATCGTTCAAGATTATTTTAATATGATGATGATTGTAGATATTACTGCCATTGAGAAAGATTTTGAAAAAGTGGTAGATGCACTTGTTGCATTAGGTCAAGAAATTGGTGTAGACATTCGTCTTCAACATCAAGATATTTTTGATAACATGCATCGTATTTAAAGCTTACTGGGGAAGTAGGGAGAAGGTTTTTTAAAGAGAAAGGAATAAAAAACATGATTTCAAGATATGAAGTGCAAGAAACCAATAAAATGATTCAAGAGGATAATTTAGATATTCGTACCATTACAATGGGGATTAATTTACTGGATTGTATCTCAGATGATATGGGTAGACTATGTGATAACATTTATGAAAAAATCACAAGAAAAGCTGAACATTTAGTAGAAACAGGAGAAATCATTTCTAAAAAATATGGTATTCCTATTGTTAACAAACGTATATCAGTTACACCTATTGCTTTAGTAGGTGGTGCTACTAAAGCTAATTCTTATGTACCAATTGCTAAAGCTTTAGACCGTGCAGCTCAAACTGTAGGCGTTAACTTTATAGGAGGCTTTTCTGCTCTTGTGCATAAAGGATGCTCAAATGCAGATAATGTGCTTATAGAGTCTATTCCAGAAGCACTAGCAGTAACACAAAATGTATGTTCATCTGTTAATCTAGGAACAACACGTACAGGGATTAATATGGATGCCGTTAAACGCATGGGTGAAATTATTAAATTAACAGCTGAGCGTACAGCAGATAGAAATAGTATTGGTTGTGCTAAACTTGTGGTATTTTGTAATGCACCAGAAGATAATCCCTTTATGGCAGGTGCTTTTCACGGTGTAGGTGAAGGGGACGTAGTCATTAATGTAGGAGTAAGTGGACCAGGGGTAGTTAAAAAAGCTCTAGAATCTGCAAGAGGCGCAGACTTTGAAACCTTATGTGAGACCATTAAGCGTACAGCTTTTAAAATTACAAGAGCAGGGCAAATGGTAGCTAAAGAAGCTTCTGCTATGCTAGATATACCTTTTGGCATTATTGATTTATCTTTAGCGCCTACACCAGCAGTAGGTGATAGTATTGCTGAGATTTTTGAAGAAATGGGACTTGAAAGTGCTGGAGCTCCAGGGACAACAGCAGCTCTTGCTATTTTAAATGATTGTGTTAAGAAGGGCGGTGTTATGGCCTCTTCTTGTGTAGGTGGTTTAAGTGGGGCCTTCATTCCAGTAAGTGAAGATCATGCCATGATTAAAGCAGCTGAAAGTGGTGCTCTCACCTTAGAAAAGCTAGAGGCTATGACTTGTGTATGTTCAGTAGGTCTTGATATGGTCGCTATTCCAGGTGCTACAAGTGCAGCTACTATTTCAGGTATTTTAGCAGATGAAATGGCTATCGGTATGATTAATGCTAAAACCACAGCAGTCAGAATTATTCCGGTAATTGGAAAAGGAGTAGGTGAACAAGTCGAATTTGGTGGTCTTTTAGGTTATGCACCTATTATGCCAGTTAATAACTATAAGTGTGATGCCTTTATTGCACGAGGTGGTAGAATACCAGCACCTATTCATAGTTTTAAAAATTAATTTTGTTAAAAGGAGAAATACTTATGTCAGACGTATTAAAAGCATTACAGCCTAGGAAAGTATTTGAGTATTTTGAAGTGATTAGTAATATTCCTCGTGGTTCAGGGAATGAAAAAGCAATTAGTGATTATATGGTGAAATTTGCTACTGATTTGGGATTAGAAGTAAAGCAAGATGATGCCTATAATATTTATATTAAAAAGCCTGCAACACCAGGATATGAAAATGCACCAACAGTTATTTTACAAGGGCATTTAGATATGGTATGTGAAAAAAACAAAGAAACGATTCATGACTTTGAAAAAGATGGCTTAGAACTTTATATTGATGGTGATTGGATTGGTGCTAAAGGAACAACCTTAGGTGCAGATAATGGTATTGCTATTGCCTATCAAATGGCAGTTTTAGCGGATAACACTCTTAAACATCCTGCTCTTGAGTGTTTAATGACTACAGATGAAGAACGTGGTATGACAGGGGTTGCTCATTTACATCCTGAATACTTATCAGGCAAAGTATTATTAAATCTAGATACAGATGTAGAAGGTGAATTCTTATTAAGCTGTGCTGGTGGTGCAAAAGCCTATTTAAAAATGCCTTTAGAAAAAGAAACAGTTGAAAGTGATGTGGTATATTACCGTTTAGTTCTAAATGGTTTAAAAGGTGGTCATTCCGGTGCGGATATTCACTTTGAAAGAGCTAATGCACATATTTTAATGGGACGTATGTTACATGCTTTAAAAAGTAAGCTAGACTTTAAGTTGGCTGAAATAATAGGTGGCTCTAAAGATAATGTTATTACTCGTGAATGTGAAGTAACGATAGCTGTTAAAAATGAACAATTAGAGGCATTAAAATCTGAGGCTAATCAAATGGTGGAGACCTTCCGCAAAGAATATAGTGCTCAAGAAGAACAGATTTGTCTTACATTAGAAGAGGTAACAGCGTCAGATAAAGTGCTTACAGACTCTTGCTTAAACCACCTTATTGATGTCCTCATTACATTGCCTAATGGTGTTATGGGTTATGATCAACATATGAAAGGGTTAGTTCAAACCTCACTTAACCTAGGAATTTTACAAATGCATGATGACTACATTGAATTAGGAAGTGCAGTACGTAGTAGTGTTGCTTCTCGTAAGGCAGAGTTACTTGCAAAATTAGAAGCTTTTAGCCGTGCATTTAATCTAGAGTTTGAAGTAAAAGGAGATTATCCAGCATGGCAATATAATGAAAATTCTCGTATTAGAGAATGTGTACTTGAACTTTATAAGGAGATGTATGGTAAGGAACCTGTTATGACAGCCATTCATGCTGGACTTGAGTGTGGTTTTATTGCAGAAAAATTACCAGGCCTTGATATGATTTCATTTGGTCCTAATGTAAAACATATCCACTCACCACAAGAAGTAGCAAGTATTTCTTCTATGGCAAGGGTTTATGAATATCTTGTTAAACTTTTGGAAAAACTAGTAGCGTACTAAATACGGGAGGCTACTTACTATGAAAATCGAAAAAAATAATCGCTATTTTACAATAGCTGCCTATGCTGTAGGAGCGTGTCTAGTAACTGTCATTGGTATATTGGCTGTACTTCACTTTAAAGAGGTATGGGCTGCTATTTGTAAGGTGGTTGGAATTGTTTATTGGTTATTAAAGCCACTTATTATAGGCTTTATTATAGCTTATCTTTTAGATCCGATTGTGGAGTTTTATGAAATGAGATGTCATAAAATTAAAAGAAAAAAGCTGTTTCATAGTAAGTTAGACCAAGCCGAAAATGATTTAAATCATCCAAAGCGTTGGCATATGAGAACTGTGCCAACGCTTTTTACATTTTTAACAGTTGTTATGGTACTAGGTTTATTTATTTTAATTATAGTGATGAATATAGAAGAAATAGCAGGTAATTTTTCCTTACTCGGCATCAAAGAAAGTATTCATCGCTATTTAGCTTATTTTGAAAATATGTTAGAGGGAGTGAGCCGCTTTACAAATGAAATAGGCATATTGAAAGGGCAAGTGGGGATTGTTCAGAAAGTTTATAGTGCCATTAATGATTTTGTTATAAGATTATCTAGTCAACTTCTAAATTCTTTAACAACTATAGGATTAAATGCCATGAATCTTTTGTTGGCTTTTGTCATAGCATTTTATTTGCTTCAAGACAAGCAGCGCTGTATCGCTGTCGTTAAAAAGGCTAGTTATACTCTGTTAAAACCTAAAGTATATAGACATACCATGGTACTTTGCCATGATGTTGACTATGTTTTTTCGGGATATATAAGAGGGCAAATTATTGATGCAATGATTGTAGCTATATTAACGAGCTTGGCACTAACAGTGATCCAATTGGACTTTGCTATTATCATTGGCATTATTGCCGGTATTTTCAATTTGATTCCTTATTTTGGCCCTATTGTAGGCTTTGTTTTAGCCATTATTATTGGGATTCTAGACCCTAATCCGATGAAAGCTGTTTATGGAGCCATAGCTATTTTAATTATTCAACAAGTAGATGGATGGTTCATTGTACCCAAAATAGTAGGAGAATGTGTTAAGCTTCACCCCGTTATTGTATTATTAGCTATTTTAATTGGGGGTAATTTATTTGGTCTACTGGGCATGCTTATTGGTGTGCCAGTAGCTGCTTTTATTAGATTAGTTTTACTCAGATATGTAACAGAATTATTTCCAGATGGAGAAGAGGTTTTAGAAGAGGAGATAGCCTCTCAGACCCAAAAAGAAGCAAAGAAAAAGTAATTAACGCATCTATATTTTGTATGAGATTGATATATAAAATAAAAGGGCCCTTATTATGATTAAGAAATAATAAGGGCCTTTTTAATAAGTTATTATTTTAAAACAACTTTATGGAATACTTTTTTACCTTTTTGAATCATTAATTCATTATCTTTAAACAAATCTAAAGTGATAAGACCATTAGGATCTGTTATTGCCACACCATCTAATTTGATACCATTTTGAGTAACTAAACGACGACCTTCAGAACGAGAAGGAACAAGGTTTGTTTGTTGTAATAAAGAAAGAATATCTATGCCTGCTTCGAAGTCAGCGCTAGACATTTCTGTAGTTGGGATAGAGCCACCATGAGCACCACCTAAGAAAAGAGCTTTTGCTGCTGTGTCGGCTTTGATCGCTTCTTCTTCACCATGAACAATTTTAGTTACTTCAAAAGCAAGACGTTCTTTTGCTTTGTTGATTGCAGAACCTTCTACAGCTGTTAAGCTATTAACCTCATCCATAGGAACATAAGTTAAAAGAGATAGACAGCGTTTAACGTCAGCATCAGCTACGTTTCTCCAGTATTGATAGAATTCATAAGGAGAAGTTTTTTCAGGATCTAACCAAACGGCACCTTTTTCTGTTTTACCCATTTTTTTGCCTTCACTATTAGTTAAAAGTGAGAAAGTCATACCAAAGGATTGATCACCATGAAGTCTTCTAACTAATTCCACACCACCTAATATGTTAGACCATTGATCATTACCACCTAATTGTAACTTACAATTAAAGCGACGGTATAGTTCTAAAAAGTCATAAGATTGCATAAGCATATAGTTAAATTCAAGGAAAGATAATCCTTTTTCAAGACGTTGTTTAAAACATTCAGCAGTAAGCATACGATTAACAGAGAAATGAACACCCACCTCTCTTAAGAAGTCAATGTAGTTAAGATTACGTAACCAATCTCCATTATCAACCATAATGGCAGCGTCATTTTCAAAAGAAATAAAATGTGACATTTGTTTTTTAAAGCATGCAACATTATGGTCGATTATTTCTGTTGTCATCATTTTACGCATATCTGTTTTCCCGGTAGGATCCCCAACCATTGCAGTACCGCCACCAAAAAGAACAATAGGTCTATGACCCGCTTTTTGCATATGACTCATAGCCATAACTGTCACAAAATGCCCAACATGAAGACTATCAGCAGTAGGGTCAAAGCCTATATAAAAAGTAACTTTTTCCTTTTCTAAAAGTTCTCTAATTTCCTTTTCGTGAGTCATTTGCTCAATAAATCCACGTTCCATTAAAACGTCTAATACATTCATTATTTTGCCTCCTATGTGATAAATGATAATCATAAAATAGTCATATGCATAAAGTCTTAATTAGTAAGCTAAATGGATTGATATTTACTCATCAAAAAAGGGTTATCTCATCCGATAAGGACGAGATAACCCGTGGTACCACCTTAATTTACAAACTAAGTTTGCCTCAAGTCGATAACGGCGACAACCGAAATAATTCAACTCCAAAGCTGTAATTCATAAAATAATTTAGGATGTGTTCGCACCAACCACACACTCGCTGAACCTGCTTATTATTTTATTACTGGGACTTTATCATCGTTTTTATGATTATGTAATTAATGATTATCTTAACATAGACATTTTTGATTTTCAAGAGGAGACAAAAAAGTTTTAGTGAAGCTATACAATTTTTAATATTAAGACTATAATATTAGCATTGAATAATGATAAGTAGCAGTTGGTTATATATAGGAGGTCAAGTATATGTACTATTCGTCTGTAGGGCAACCCATAGTAGGATGTCATTTTACAGAAAAAAAGACGCAGCTAGGTATTTATACCACTAGAGCTTCAAAAATGCTTTTAGAAGTTTATGAAGAAGCACAAAGTCAATTACCTGTTATTAAGGTAGTGATGGATGCAGAGACTTATCAAAAAGAAAATATTTTTAGTATACAAATAGAAGGTTTAGTGGAAAATATGGCTTATGTGTGGCGTATCATTTACGAGGATTATTCCTATTCTCCTTCTATTATGGATCCTTTTGCTAAAGGAACTCTATTTTTTCAGGGAGAATGGCGCAATATCATAAAGAAAAGTAAAAAATATAATAGGCCTAAACCGCAGATCCCATGGGAAGAAACGATTATTTATGAAATGCATGTAGGTCATTTGACGATGAATCATCAATCCATCCCAATAGAAAAAAGAGGAACCTTCTCAGGAGTAATATGCCAATTGCCATACTTGAAACAATTAGGAATCACCACTCTAGAACTTTTACCTGTATTTAAATGGAATGCACATGCTTTAAAAAATAAGGATCCACAAACCGGTGAATTATTAGAGGATGTATGGGGGTATAATCCCATAAGTTTCTTTGCCATAGACGAACGTTATAGTGTCAGCAAAGAAAGTTCTAAGGCTATTGATGAGTTTAGGGAGTTGGTGGAAAAAGCCCATGAGCAAGGGTTAGAGATTGTATTAGATGTAGTATACAATCATACAGGTGAAGGGGGAGAAGAGGGAAATGCTTTTCATTTTAAATATCTAGCACCAGAAATCTATTATAAATATAATGATAGAGGTCAATTTTTAAACTGTTCAGGAACCGGGAATACTTTAAATACAAATCATCCGATTGTTAAAAGGATGATTATAGATAGTTTGGTTTATTGGAGTGAAGAAGTCGGAGTAGATGGCTTTAGATTTGATCTAGCTTCTATATTAGGTCAAGATGAAAATGGTAGATGGTTAAAGAACTCTTTACTTAATGAAATTGCAGAACATCCGCTACTTGGGAAGGTAAAGCTTATTAGTGAAAGTTGGGATGCAAAAGGTAGCTATGATGTAGGAAGAGTACCCCGACCCTTTAGGGAATGGAGTGATTATTTTAGGGATACCATGAGACAGTTTATAAAGGGAGACCAAGGAAAAATAAAAGCTGTTGCGGACTGTATTCTAGGAAAGGAAGTTTATTTTACAGATATAACAAAAGGAATCTCTCATGTGATTCATTTAATTACGGCTCATGATGGTTTTACGATGTGGGATGTATTATCTTACAATGAAAAACATAATGAAGGAAATGGAGAGGAAAATAGAGATGGAAATAATGCTAACTATAGCTACAACTGGGGGAGTGAAGGTGTATCGGAAGATGCTCATCTTTTAGAAACAAGAAAAAGAGGTATGCGTAATTTAATGTGTTTACTCATTTTTTCTCAAGGTATACCTATGATTTTAATGGGGGATGAGATAGGACGTACACAATACGGCAATAATAATGCTTTTTGTCAAAACAATGCCTCTGTTTGGATGGACTGGGAAAGAGGCGTAACCTTTAAGTCACATTATTTATTTATACAAAAATTAATAGCGCTGAGAAAAAGTCTAGACTATTTTAAAGCTGCTCATAAAAATAATTATGAAATAAGCTGGCATGGTATACGGTATAATCATCCGGACTGGTCATACTATTCGAAGAGTATTGCTTGTCATATAAAAGGTGAACAAGGGCTGTTTTTAATGGCAAACAGTCACTATGAAAGTCTCAAATTTGAATTACCTCCTTCTAGTAAGAATTGGTGCCGTATAATTGATACATCAAAGCCGGAAATAGGAGAAAGTATAAAAGAAGAAATGATGCAAGAATCAATTTATGAAGTAAAACCATACAGTATTTGCTTGCTTAAAGAAATGTGTAGTGAAAAGATAGAATAAAAAAGAGGCTATTATGATGAACGATTAAAAGTATACATCACAATAGCCCTTTCATTTTAACTATGCAATAAGATAAGGTGTAAGATGTTCTGGAAGGTCATTATGAGAACAGGAAGTGCCAATAATGAATTCAACTTGATATTTATCTGAAAGTTCCCTAATACGATCAAATAACTGAGTCAAATCATCAATGCAGCAATGTGTCAGTTTGACGAGTTCATCAATAAAAACCATTTCAATATCGTGATTAGCAGATAAGATACCACATAAGAATCCAAAAAAGTCTGTTTGAGATTTTAAAGGAAAAGTAGAGGCTTCGATGAGACGTACTTGATGAGACAAAGCATAACGATGAGTATTGGTACTATCAATATAAACCGCATGACCCTTAATGTGTGTTACAGCCTGATTGGCAGCTTCAATCATTCTCTTTGTTTTACCTTCACCTGTTTGACCTGTTATAATTTTGATCATACACATCACCTCTTATATAGTTTTTATTATTATACTTATTCAATTTTTTTACCAAAATACCTCTTTTTTTAGGAAAAAAGTAATCTAATTTTTGAAATGAATCATTTCAAGTTAGCATAAGTGATAAAAGAGCTTGGATAATAAAAAAACCACTTTAGAAAAGTGGTTTTAGTAAAACATATTAGTTATTGGAATAAGGTTGATCGTAAACACGTCCATAAAGTGTAAGGCAGTAAAGACCTGCGATACCAATTACCGCATAAATGACTCTACTTACCCATGAACTCATACCACCAAAGATGAATGCTACTAGGTCGAATTGGAAAAAGCCAATAAGCCCCCAGTTAATTGCACCGACGATAATAAGTGTAATAGCAATATAATCCCAAGTTCTAGATCTCATAATGAAGTAACCACCTTTCTGATATTTTATAGCAAAGTAAGATGATACTTGTATTATGTGTATATTATCTAAATTTATTCACTATATCTTAAAGTAAAAATGGATATTATTCCCAAATTAAAAGACTATGTGTACATAAAATTATTTAAAGAACCATATAAATAAAATAAACAAAGCGAGGAGGAAACGTTATGGAACATATTTTTGATAGCCTTATTTTTTTAGACAATCAAATATATAGTCATCAGGCCATGTCATATCAGATAAAGGCACTTGCTCAACATTATCCTTTTTTAGAGATTCAAATAATAGGAGATAGTGTTATGGGAAGACCTATTTACTTGATTCATTTAGGTAGTGGTAAAAGGAAAATACATATCAATGCCAGTCATCATGCTAATGAATGGTTAACAAGTTATATTGTTATGAAATCGTTAGAAATGCTTTGTAAAGAGATAAAAGAAGGAGAAGTAGAATTAGAACAAATTAATTATGATTTTGTTCCCATGGTTAATCCTGATGGTGTAGAACTTTGTTTATATGGTTTAGCAAGTATAGCTTCTTATAAGCAACAAGAAAAACTATTAAGCATGAATGAAGGATTTGATAATTTTTCAAGATGGAAAGCTAATATAAGAGGAGTAGATTTAAATCGTAATTATGATGCTGGTTTTGCAAATTATAAAAAAATCAGTGAAAAAAAAGTACCTAGTTATGCCTATTATGCTGGGGGAAATCCAGAAAGCGAACCAGAAAGTAAGGCATTAGCAATCCTTACTAGAGCACGCCTATATGATATGGTAATAGCCTATCATACGCAAGGTGAAGTGATCTATTGGAATTATGGAGGAGTAGAGGTGCCAACAGCTAAGGAATATGCTATAATGTTTTCCGAGGTAAGTGGCTATTTATTAGATGAACCAGATATTACAGCCGCTTCAGGGGGGTATAAAGACTGGTTTATAGCAACTTATAAAAAACCAGGTTTTACGATTGAATGTGGGATAGGAGAAAATCCTATTTCAGCTAGTCAATCAGAAAGCATTATAAGGCGTACATGGCCTATTATCAAATGTGCGCAAAAGGACATAAGAGAAGGAGTTATTTAATTTGGAAGTTTATTATAAATACTCGACTTATTTAAAAGAAAAATATGGGGATAAAGTTTATAAAATTCCTATTAATTTGCCAGTTACTTGTCCTAATCGTGATGGAGCAGTAGCGTATGGAGGATGTACTTTTTGTGGTGATGTAGGTGCAGGATATGAAATGCGTAGCAACCATGAAAGTATCAAAGAACAGTTAGAAAAAAATATTGAAAAAATTAAAAGTAAATATAAAGCAACGTATTTTATTCCTTATTTACAAAACTACAGTAATACGTATATGCCACTTGAAACTTTTAAAAAAGTTTTAGGAGAATTGAATCATCCAGATAGTGTGGGGATTTCAGTATCCACAAGACCTGATTGTATTAATAAAGCTTATTTAGATGCATTACATGAGTGGTCAATAACTTATAAAAAAGAGGTGTGTATAGAATTAGGATTACAGACTGTTAATTACCATACTTTAAAAACGATTAACCGTGGTCATAGTTTAGCAGAATATCTAGATGCTATCATGCAAATCAAGGCATATCCTTTTAGTGTATGTACTCATATTATTGTAGATTTGCCATGGGATACAATAGAAGATGTTATTGAAACGGCTAAGTGTATGAGTGCCTTAAAAAGTGATTATGTTAAATTACATGCACTTTATATTGTAAAAAATACGGTTTTAGGGAAAGCTTATGAAAAAGGTGAATTAGAACTTTTAGATTTAGCAAGCTACAAGGAGAGAGTCATTACCTTTCTAAGATATTTATCACCGGATATAGTAGTACAACGTATTATAGGAAGAGCACCTGAGGAGCATACTTTATATGCTAATTGGAATACCAGTTGGTGGAAAATACATGATGACATTGTGGAAACTATGAACCAGCAAGGATATAAACAAGGTGATTTATGCAACTATTTAAACGGAAAAGCTCTTAAACGGTTTGATACGTAATAACTAAAGGAGATAGAGATAAAGAAATGAAGATATTTGCCCTGGGAGATTTACACTTAGGATTTCAAATGGATAAGCCAATGAATGTGTTTGGTGATAAATGGAAAGATCATAGCCAGCGTATAGAAATGAACTGGAAGAAAGAAATTAGTGAGGAAGATTGGGTTCTCATTCCCGGTGATTTATCTTGGGCAATGCGCCTTGAAGAAGCAAAAGCAGATCTAGATTGGTTAGAAGCACTTCCAGGAAAGAAAATTTGTATTAGAGGGAATCATGATTATTGGTGGGATCGCCCCAAGAAATTAAATGATAGTTATAAAAGTATTGTCTTTTTACAAAACACGTCGTATTTTATAGATAGAATAGCTATTTGTGGGACAAGAGGATGGACATGCCCTAACCCTACGTTATTTACAGAAGAAGATGCCAGGTTATATGAAAGAGAATTAATGAGATTGGAGCTATCTCTTAAGGCAGCCAAGGAAGCAAGTGAAATATGGGTGATGCTTCATTACCCACCAACTAACGCGCAGGAATATACATCTCCTTTAATAGAGCTATTAGCAGATTATCCAGTAACAAAGGTTATTTATGGTCACTTACATGATGAACTTTCATGGCAGCAAAGTTTAATAGGCACTTACAATGGCATTGCCTATGAACTTGTTTCTGCTGATTATTTGCAGTTTAATCCGCTTTATTTAGGCGAAATATAAAGTTGTGCGTAAAGACAAAAGAAATAATGAACTATATGAATGATGGAGAAGAGAAAAGAAGATGAGGTTACCAGAAGCTTTTAAAGAAAAGATGAAACAGCTACTAAAAGAGGAATATGAGGCCTATATGGCTTCTTACGATTCACCTAAATATCAGGGAATTCGCATCAATACATTAAAACTAGACTTATCAAAGTGGGAAAAAATCAATCCTTTTATAACTTTAAAAGAGGTACCTTGGTGTAAGGAAGGTTTTTATTATGAAAAAGAAGATAAACCTACAAAACACCCTTATTATTATGCGGGACTTTATTATGTTCAAGAGCCAAGTGCTATGTCGCCAGGAGCGTACTTACCAATTGTGCCAGGAGATCGTGTGCTTGACTTATGTGCAGCCCCAGGTGGAAAAAGTACACAAATAGCTGCGCGTATGCAAGGAGAAGGCGTGCTTGTATCTAATGATATTAGTGTATCTAGAGCAAAAGCACTTTTAAAGAATCTAGAGAACTTTGGAGTAAGACAAGCCATTGTAACGAGTGAAACCTCTGAAAAACTTGCTAGTAAGTGGCCGGGGTATTTTGATAAGATTTTAATAGATGCACCTTGTTCCGGAGAAGGGATGTTTAGAAAAAATGAAAGCGCTATTAAAAGCTGGGAAAGTTATGGCGTTGATCATTGCGTTAGCCTTCAAGAAGGTATATTAGAAGATGCGGCAATGATGTTAAAACCAAATGGGATGTTATTATACTCTACATGTACTTTTTCACCTGAAGAAAATGAAGGGATGATAGGTGCCTTTTTACAAAAGCATCCTGATTTTAAAGTGGTTCCTTTAATACCTACTGGAGGGATACAGCAAGGTAGACCTGAATGGATAGATGCACCTAGTAGCTTAAAGGGAGCCCTAAGACTATGGCCTCATCACTTAGAGGGTGAAGGGCATTTTGTGTGTTTATTAAAGCGTGAAAGTGATAGCGCAGAAACAATTTATAAACCACAAGCTTATAAACGCTTAAAAGATTATCCAGAAGTATATGACTTTTTAAAAGAACAGACCTATTTACCTGAAGATTTGCCTGTCATAGAGCTTAAGGGAAAATTGTATCAAGTGCCATCTGATGCCCCTTCTTTAATGGGTGTTCGTACCATTAGATGTGGTGTCTTATTAGGGGAGATTAAAAATAAGCGTTTTGAACCAGGTCACGCTTTAGTATTAGCCTATGGAAAAGAAATGTTTAAGAACAGAATTTGTTATAACAGTAGTGATGAAGAAGTATTACGCTACTTAAAAGGAGAAACCCTTTTACATGAAGCTCCTAAAGGGTATCATGTAATCTGCGTAGATGGTTATCCTTTAGGCTGGGTGAAAGCTCAAGATGGTAGACTTAAAAATCAATATCCAGCTGCGTGGCGAATGGTATAGGGGGAAAAAATGAGTGGAAAAAAGATGCGATTAGATAAGTATTTAGTACATGTAGGCTATGGTACACGTAGTACCGTTCAAAAAGTAATTAAAGCTAAAAAGGTAAAGGTAAATGATCAAATCATTATTAAGCCTGAAACTTCCATTGATCCTGTAGCTAGTATAGTAGAAGTGAATGGTGAACAAATGGATTATCAGGAGTTTTATTACTTTATACTGAATAAGCCTGGTGGCTATATTACAGCAACAGAAGATGACCGTGAACAAACCGTTTTAGATTTATTAGAACAGAGAGATCAAAATAAAGAAGTTTTTCCAGTAGGGAGACTAGACAAGGATACAGAGGGCTTATTAATATTAACTAACGATGGTAAGATGGCGCATAGTTTGCTTTCTCCTAAACGACATGTAGATAAGGTATATTATGCAAGGGTTTCAGGAAGAATGGTAGAAGAAGATGTTGAAGTATTTGCAAAGGGTATTACTTTAAATGATGGTACAACCTATGAACCAGGTAAATTAGAGATTATCACAAGCGGAGAGGAATCAGAGATTTATGTGATAATTCGAGAGGGTAAGTTCCATCAGGTTAAGCGTATGGTCCAAGCAGTTGGAAAAGAAGTTATTTATTTAAAACGTGTTAAAATGGGCGGATTTAGTTTGCCAGAAGACTTAGGTTTGGGCGCTTATCGTAAAATGACACAGGAAGAATTAGATTTGCTTATAAAAAAATAATACAATAAAAATGATTAGCATATAGTTAAGTATGCTAATCATTTTTTTTAGGTTTGTTATAAAAGAGATTGAATTTTTATTAATAATATGTATAATTATAAATATATTATTAAAGCATACACAAGGGGGCATAAAAATGTTTGGATTAAAAGGTAAATCTTTTTTAACATTACATGATTTTTCATCAGAACAAATTAATTATTTATTGACATTAGCAAGTGAATTAAAAACGAAAAAGAGAATGGGCATTAGAGGAAAACTACTTGAAGGGAAAAATATTGCACTTATCTTTGAAAAACCTTCTACACGTACACGTTGTGCTTTTACAGTGGCATGTGTGGATGAAGGCGCACATCCAGAATATTTAGGTAAAAATGATATTCAGTTAGGACATAAAGAAAGTGTAGCGGACACAGCGCGTGTATTAGGGCGTTTATTTGATGCTATAGAATTTAGAGGTTTCTCACAAGAAGTAGTAAGTGATTTAGCTAAGTATAGTGGGGTACCTGTCTATAACGGTTTAACAGACCTCTATCACCCAACTCAAATTTTGGCAGATTTATTGACTATGAAAGAACATCTAGGAGAGCTGAAAGGCAAAAAATTAGTTTTCATTGGAGATGGACGTAATAACATGAGTAATAGTTTACTAATTGGCTGTAGTAAAATGGGAGTAGATATTTCTATTATTGCACCAAAATCTTTATGGCCAGAAGAAAATCATGTGAAGGTCTGTGAAGGTTATGCCAAGCTTTCAGGATCTTGTGTAGAAATTACAGAGTCTATTGAAGCAGTGAAAGGTGCAGATGTCATTTATACCGATGTATGGTGCTCTATGGGAGAAGAAGAGAAAGGAAAGGAACGTATTGCACTTTTAAAACCTTATCAAGTAAATAGTGAGTTAATTAATAAAGTAGGGAATCCTAATATGATTTTCATGCATTGCCTTCCTGCAGTAAAAGGATATGAAGTAACAGAAGAGGTATTTGAAAGTTCATATTCTGTTGTGTTTGATGAAGCAGAAAATCGTATGCATACCATCAAAGCAGTAATGGTAGCAACATTAAGCTAAGAGGAAAAATATCTATACAGAAGAAGCGTATATTGACTCCCAGGCTTCTATACCTCTCAAAAGTATATGCCTTTTAAGAGGTATAGAAGTCTGGGAGATTGAGAAAGGTATTTTTTGATATACCATATTAGGTAAAAATGGTATGAAATATAATAGAGTAATCAAGAGAATAAAGTATAATGACTAAAACCACAACATAAATATGCAACTAATAGAAAATAAAACATCATATGTTAAAATTATGTGTAAAATTTTACATTGACTAATGTTAATAAATTAAATATAATTTTATAAACATTACATATAATGTGGATATTATTTATTAAAAATTATAGGAGGGGTATCATGCGTGTATTTAATTTTTCAGCAGGACCTGGTGCGTTACCACTAGAAGTACTTGAAAAAGCTCAAAAAGAACTTGTATGCTATGGAGATAGTGGTATGAGTGTTATGGAGATGAGTCATCGTTCGAAACCATATGAAGCAATCATCAAAGGCGCTGAAGCAAAACTTAGACAAATTATGAACATACCTGACAATTATAAAGTATTATTTTTACAAGGTGGTGCATCCCTTCAGTTTGCCATGATTCCATTAAACTTAATGAGAAATTCATATAAAGCTGATTATATTGAGACTGGTATGTTTGCATCTAAAGCACTTAAGGAAGCTCAAAAATTTGGTAAGGTTAATATTGTAGCTTCTTCAAAAGCAGATAAATATACATACATACCAAAAGTAACAAAAGAGCAATTTGACCCAGAAGCAGATTATGTTTATATCTGTGCCAATAATACTATTTTTGGAACCAAATATTATGAATATCCTGACACAGGTAATGTACCATTAGTGGCAGATATGTCTTCATGTATTCTGTCAGAGGAAGTTGATGTAAGTCGTTTTGGTATTATTTATGCAGGAGCACAAAAGAATTTAGGACCTGCAGGTGTAACTTTAGTTATTATTCGTGAGGATCTTGTTGGTCATGCAAAAGAAACTGTACCATCAATGCTTGATTATCAATTAATGGTAGATAATGAATCTATGTACAATACACCACCAACTTATGGTATTTATATGCTTAAATTAATGTTCGAATGGATTGAAGCACAAGGTGGCGTAGCTGCTTTAGCAAAGAGAAATAAAGAAAAAGCTGCAGTACTTTACGATTTCCTTGATGAATCTAAACTGTTTAAAGGAACAGCTCATAAAGAAGACCGTTCTTTAATGAATGTTACATTTGTAACAGGTAACGAAGAGTTAGATGCTAAATTTGTAAAGGAAGCAACAGCTGCTGGTTTTGTGAATTTAAAAGGTCATAGAAGTGTAGGTGGTATGCGCGCTAGTATTTATAATGCTATGACACTTGAAGGTGTACAAAAGTTAGTTGAATTTATGAAGAAATTTGAAAGTGAAAACTAGGGGGGAACGTTTTGTATACAGTTTATACTTTAAATAAAATATCACAAAATGGTTTAGCGTTGTTAGATGATACTTATAAGGTATCTGAGGAGTTAAATAACGCTGATGCCATTCTTGTAAGAAGTGCAAAAATGCACGACATGGTTTTACCAGAAAGTGTTAAAGCAATTGCTAGAGCCGGAGCAGGAGTTAATAATATTCCTATTGAAGCTTATGCTGAAAAGGGAATTGTTGTATTTAATACACCAGGTGCTAATGCCAACGCAGTAAAAGAGTTAGTATTATGTGGTCTTTTACTTGCTTCTAGAAAAGTGGTAGATGGTATAAATTGGGCTAAGACTTTAGAATCTGATGTGGCTAAAACAGTAGAAAAAGGTAAAGGTGCTTTTGGTGGTGGTGAGATCCTTGGTAAAAAACTAGGTGTCATTGGCTTAGGCGCTATAGGGGTTATGGTAGCTAATGCTGCTCAAGCTTTAGGCATGGAGGTTATTGGATATGATCCATATATTTCAGTAGATGCAGCATGGGGACTTTCACGTCATATTAAACATGCTAATACTTTAGATGAAATATATGCTGAGGCAGATTTTATTACTGTGCATGTTCCTCTTTTAGAAAGCACAAAACACATGCTTAATAAAGAAGCTTTTGACAAGATGAAGACAGGAGTAGCTGTTCTTAATTTCTCTAGGGATACACTTGTACAAAATGATGATATAAAGGTAGCCATTGCAGAAGGTAAAGTAGCTAAATATATAACAGATTTCCCAGTAGAAGATGTAATCAATCAAGAAAATATTATAGCTATTCCACATTTAGGAGCCTCAACAGAGGAATCTGAAGAAAATTGTGCAGTTATGGCAGTTAAAGAAATTAAAGATTACTTAGAAGAAGGGAATATTACACATTCAGTAAATTACCCAGAATGTTCAATGGTTTGGAATTCAAGTTCAAGACTTGCCATTGCTCATAAAAATACACCTGCTATTCTAGGAAAAATTACGGCTATTATTGCGGAACAAGGTATTAATATTCAGGATATGACAAATAGAAGTCGTGGTGATTATGCCTATACATTAATTGATACAGATACTAGCATTTCAGAGGAAGATATTCAAAAAATTGAAAGCCTTGCTAATGTAATTAAGTTACGTGTATTAACTAAATAATAAGATCCATACAGGTTGAAAAGTAAAGGAAGGAATTAAGAAAACTCTTAGTTCCTTCCTTTTGTTGAATAAAAATAAAGGATGAAGCAGGAGGGATAGTATGCAAGACTTATCCTTACATATTCTAGATATTGTTCAAAATAGTATTAGAGCCCATGCACATGAGATACATATTCATATCGAAGAAATGCCTAATAAGAACCAGTTAGTTTTAACCATACAAGATAATGGGGATGGCATGCCAAAGGAATTTGCGAAGCAGATTGTAGATCCTTTTGTTACAACTCGCACCTTGAGACGTGTGGGATTAGGTATCCCATTGTTAAAACAAAATTGCGATAATAGTCAAGGTGAATTAAGTATTAGTAGTGAACTGGGTAAAGGTACCATTATAAAAGCTAGTATGGCTTATAGTCATATTGATAGAATACCTTTAGGTGATGTTGTAAGCACAATCATTACACTTATACAAGGCAATCCTAACATTGATTATATTTATAAATATCAGTATGAGGAAAAAAGTTTTACTTTTGAAACCCAAGAGGTGAAGAAAATATTAAAAGATGTGACCATTGACAATTTGGATGTTCTAGCATGGCTTAAAGATTATTTAGAAGAAAATATGAATATAACTAAAGAATAAAAATTTTATATTTTGACTAAATCCTAAAAATAATTGATAAATTTATGTAATAGTATGCTATAATTCATATGATTGAATTAAATTATTTGAAATAATTAAAGGGGGCGCAGTATGAAAGGATTAACCTTTAAAAACGGTATTCATCCCAATTATCACAAAGATATTACTTGTGATAAGGTGATTGAAGTGATGTTGCCTGGAAGTGAGCTTGTATTTCCTATGTCACAACATATAGGTATACCGTGTATACCTATTGTAAAAAAAGGTGACCGCGTCTTGGTAGGTCAAAAAATTGGTGAAGCCAGTGGTTTTGTTTCTGCAGCTATTCATAGCTCAGTATCAGGTACAGTCAAATCCATAGAGAATCGTTTAACACTTAGAGGCAACAAGGAGAACTGTATTATCATTGAAAATGATGATCTATACGAAGAAACGACTGAAATGAGAGCCTATACTACCTCTGATTATAAGAACTTGACAAAAGAAGAACTTATAAGTGTCGTTAAGGAAGCTGGTTTGGTTGGAATGGGTGGTGCTGCTTTTCCAACTCACGTTAAACTGTCAACACCACCAGATAAAGTGGTGGAATACATCATTATTAACGGCGCAGAGTGTGAACCCTATTTAACCTCTGACCATAGGGTAATGTTAGAGAATGGTGAGGAAGTTATACAGGGGATTAAAATCCTATTACAAGTATTTAAGGAAGCCAAGGTTGTTATCGGAATTGAAAATAATAAGCTTGATGCTATTGCACATATGAAGGCATTGGCTAAAAATGTAAATCGTTTAGAAGTTGCAACGTTAGAAACAAAATATCCTCAAGGTTCAGAAAAACATTTAATCTCTGCGATTACTAAAAGGGAAGTACCAAGTGGTAAGTTGCCAATAGATATTGGTTGTATCGTACATAATATTGATTCAATGGTGGCTATATATAGGGCTGTTACAAAGGGGCATCCTGTTATGAGACGTATTGTAACAGTATCTGGTAGTGGCGTTAAAAAGCCTTGTAATATTGAGGTGAAAATAGGTACTTCATTTAAGGAAATTCTAGAATACGCTGAGTGGGATAAGGAACGAACGGTGAAAATTATTGCAGGAGGGCCTATGATGGGGATTGCTATTTCAGATATAAATATCCCTGTTATGAAAGGAACCTCTGCTATTTTATGTTTTACTGAGGAAGAGGTGGCTTCTGCTTCTACAACAAATTGTATTCAGTGTGGTAAGTGTGTAACAGTCTGCCCTATGCACCTCATTCCTAATACGCTTCATAGACATGCACTTCATGAACATTATGATAAGTTTTTAGATTACTATGGCATGGATTGTATAGAATGTGGTTGCTGTTCATACACCTGTCCTGCTAAAAGAGATCTTGTACAAAGTATTCGTACTGCTAAAGCAGTTATACGTGCAAAAAAATAGAAAAAGGAGAATAAGAAATGGATAAAAGGTTGGTAGTTTCTTCCTCGCCTCATGTAAGAGCTTCTCATACTACGCATAGTATTATGAGAGATGTCATTATTGCTCTCATACCGGCTCTTTTAGCTGGTATCTATTTTTATGGCCTAAGAGCACTTCTCGTGACATTAGTGAGTGTTATAAGTTGTGTAGGCTTTGAGTGGATTTGGGAGAAGATTTTTAAACGTCCTATTACAATTAGAGATTTGAGCGCCGTTGTAACAGGTTTATTATTAGCATTTAACTTACCTGCTAATGTTCCTCTTTTTGTTGTCATAGTGGGAGCATTTGTAGCAATTATACTCGCTAAACAAGTTTTTGGAGGAATTGGCCAAAACTTTATTAATCCTGCTTTAGCAGCAAGAGCTTTTTTACTAGCTGCCTATGCAAGTTCTATGAGAAGTTTTCCAGTGCCAACATCAGGTTCATTTAGCTTAGGTTTTGATGCCGTAACAGGTGCTACACCTTTAGAAATTATTAAAAGTGGTGTAACAGAGGGATTACCTAGTTTTATGGACGCCTTTATTGGTAACATAGGTGGCTGTATTGGTGAAGCCAGTGCATTAGCTTTATTAATTGGTGCAGCTTATCTTCTTATTAGAAAAGTAATTGGTTGGTGCATTCCTGTTTGCTATATAGGAACTATTTTTGGACTCACTTTTATTGTAAATGGATTTAGTCAGGGATTTTCTCTAAATCTTCTATATCAAACATTCTATTCATTGTTCTTAGGTGGTATTATTTTAGGAGCCTTTTTTATGGCCACAGATTATACAACTACACCAATGACGTCAAAGGGACAAGTAATTTTTGCTGTAGGTGCAGGTGTTATTACAGCGGTTATTAGATTGTATGGTGGTTATCCAGAGGGAGTAAGTTACAGTATTTTATTTATGAACTTAACAGTACCTCTCATTGATATGTACATAAGAAAGCGCCGTTTTGGAGGGGGGATTAAGGCATGAAAGAATCATTGAAGTTAGGTGTAATCCTTTTTCTTATAACTGGTATTTGTGTAGGGTTATTAGGTGCGGTTAATCAGATAACACTACCTATTATTGAAGCTAACAGCCTAAAAACAGAACAAGAATCTATGAAACAGCTATTAAGCGAAGCAGATAACTTTACTCAAATGGATGCTATTTCAGATCAATTTATTAAGAAGGTATTTGTAGCTAAAGCTTCTGAGAAAGTAGTTGGTTATGTATTAAACGTAGAACCAAAAGGTTATGGTGGTACTATTAGTTTGTTGGTAGGGATTGATCAAAAGAATGCAATAAAAGGTGTTAAGATATTAAGTCATTCAGAAACACCGGGCTTTGGTGCTAATGCAGAGAAACCGAGTTTTATTGATCAATATATTGGGAAACAGGGTTCTCTTAAGGTGACAAAGACAACACCTAAAGAAGATGAAATTCAAGCGATAACAGGATCTACGATTACATCAACTGCTATCACAGAAGGTGTTAACTCGGCAGTTGATTATGTGATTAATCATCAAAGCGAATGGGGGGATGTTCAATGAGTATAATAAGTGAGAGATTAAAGGCTGGTTTAGTAAATGATAATCCTACATTTGTTCAAGTATTAGGTATGTGTCCTACACTTGCTGTAACCACTAGTGTAACCAATTCAATTGGTATGGGATTATCCACTACCGCGGTACTCATTTGCTCAAACTTTGCTATTAGCCTTTTGAGAAAAGTAATACCTTCTGAAATTAGGATACCAGCATTTATTGTTATCATTGCTAGCTTTGTAACAATTATAGAGTTTTTATTAAAAGCCTATATACCTAGTTTATATAGTGCATTAGGATTGTTTATTCCACTTATTGTTGTTAACTGTATCATTTTAGGAAGAGCGGAGGCCTATGCTTCTAAAAATTCTCCGATTTTAGCTATTTTTGATGGTATAGGGATGGGGTTAGGCTTTACAGTTTCTCTGACAGTTATTGGTTGTATTAGAGAACTTTTAGGTGCTGGTACTTTGATGGGGTATCCATTAATGCCTAGTTTTTATACACCAGCTACTATTATGATCTTAGCGCCGGGTGCCTTTTTTACATTAGGTATTTTGATGGCTATATTAAATACTATTAAAGCTAAAAAACAATAGGAGGGAAAATGAATGGAATTATTATTACTTTTTATTGGCGCAGCATTAGTCAATAACTTTGTACTTGTTAAATTCCTAGGAATATGTGCCTTCCTAGGTGTTTCTAAAAAAGTAGAAACGTCACTTGGTATGGGGGCTGCGGTTACTTTTGTTATGGGGCTTGCCTCTATGTTTTCTTATTTAGTCTATCGCTATATTTTAGTGCCACTAGAGTTAGAATATTTATATACATTAGCGTTTATCTTAGTAATTGCTGCTTTAGTTCAGTTTGTAGAAATGGTTATCAAAAAAGTAAGTCCATCATTACATAGTGCATTAGGGGTTTACTTACCTCTTATTACAACTAATTGCGCAGTACTTGGTGTAGCAGTACTTAATATGCAACAAAATTATACACTTATTCAATCAGTAGTCAATGGCGTAGGTGCAGCAATCGGTTTTACGATTACAATGTTACTCATGTCAGGTATTAGAGAGCGAATTGAAGATAATGATGTCATTAGTGGATTTCAAGGTTTACCATTAGCATTAATGATTGCAGGATTTATGGCTATTGCTTTTTCTGGTTTTCAAAATATGATTAAATAAGGAGGGATTTAGATGGATGTATCAGCAATCTTGTCTCCTGTCATAGCTATAGGCGGAATGGGGCTTTTATTTGGAGTAGGACTTGGAGTTGCAGCAAAAAAGTTTGCGGTTCCAACTGATGAGAGAGTAGAAGCTGTGAAAGAATGCTTGCCTGGAGCTAACTGTGGTGGTTGTGGACTAGCTGGTTGTGATGCTCTGGCGAAATCAATTGTAGCAGGAGAAAGTAAGGTTAGTGCCTGTCCAGTGTGTAATGAAGCACAAATAGAAGCTATTGCAAAATTAATGGGGCTAGCAGCAGATGCTTCAGAGAAACAAATTGCCGTTGTTGGCTGCAAAGGAAATCATGTTCATGCCAAGTTAAAATATACTTATCAAGGGATTGAAAGTTGCATGGATGCCCACTTAATAGGTGGTGGACCTAAAGTATGTGCGTACGGCTGCTTAGGATTTGGGAGTTGTCAAAAAGCCTGCGCATTTGGAGCTATTACTATGGAAGAAGGACTTCCAGTTATTCATGCTGAAAAATGTGTTGGATGTAGTGCTTGTCAGAAAGCTTGTCCAAGGCAAATTATAAAGATATTACCTATTAGTACAACCTATCACGTCAATTGTATTTCAAAAGATAAGGGTAAAGAAGTAAAAGCAGCTTGTGAAGTAGGATGTATAGGTTGCGGCATTTGTGTTAAACAGTGTGAGGAAGGCGCTATTACAATAGTAGATAATCATGCGGTTATAGAAACTGCTAAATGCGTAAGTTGTGGCAAATGTGAAGCTAAATGTCCAACAAAAGCTATTTCGAATCTTTCAGAACACATACTAAAACAAAGCGTAGGTTCTACACCTCCAGTAGGTAACCATACAATACCTATGAATGAATAATAAAGTTAATGGATGTAGCATATACCTAAAGGTTTATGCTACATTTTAAAAATTTAATATTTTATAGTCTTATTTAGTACCAATAAATAGAGTAATACTAAGGGGGAGTCATGTGTGGCAAATCAAAAAACGGAACAATTTTGGATTTTGTTACTTTGTATGCTATCAGGATTAACAGTAGGTTATTTTATTGGCAATCTATGTAATCAGGTAAGCTTCTTAAAATGGATGAATTATACAGGTTCCTTTGGACTTGACCAGCCTGTACAAGTTAATCTAGGTGTGATATGGTTTTCTTTACAAGTCAAGTTTAAAATTACGTTAACAGCTATTCTGGGCATGCTGGCCGGAGTATTTGTATATAAAAAAATAAAGTAAAGGAAAACATGTATGAAAAAGATAATATTAGCTTCAAGTTCTCCGCGTAGAAGAGAATTGATTCAATTATTAGGTTACCCTTTTGAAGTTTGTAGTAGACAGGTAGAGGAATCAATAAATCCACAATTTTCACCAGAGGAAAATGTCAAATACTTAGCGAAAATAAAAGCAGAAGCAGTGGCAAAAGAATATAAATCCGAATGGATTATTGGTGCTGATACAATGGTTTGTTTACGAAATCATATATTAGGAAAACCTAAGAATGAAGCAGAGGCTGAAAAAATGTTACAGCTATTATCGGGTGAAAAGCATCGCGTTATAACAGGTGTAGCCTTGATTAAGGAAAATACAGTTATTAATTTTTGTGAAACCACTTATGTTCAAATGAAAGTACTGAGTATACAAGAAATTAAGCAATATATAGCTACTGGAGAACCCATGGATAAAGCTGGTGCATATGGCATACAAGGTAAGGGTGCTGTTTTTATAGAAGGTATACAGGGAGATTATTATAATGTGGTAGGACTCCCTATTCATCAAATTTATAAAAGACTAATAGAAAATTAAAGGCCATAAGGCCTTTTTTTTATTTAGTTGCATGAATAGTAAAAATTAAGGCAATAATACGAATGTAAAAGGGGGTATATGATGAGAATTCAAGATCAACCTAAAGAAGAGAGACCTTATGAAAGATTTGAAAAGTATGGAGCAGAATACTTATCTAATACAGAACTGTTTGCTATATTATTACGTTCTGGAACAAAGACATATAATGCGGAAGAGCTAGCATGGCATCTCTTGACATATAGTGAAAAAGACAGACCAGAATATGCTAAAACGCCTTCTCTAATTGGACTTTATCATATATCCTATAATGAACTTTTGAGTATTAGTGGGATTGGACCGGTAAAAGCCATACAAATCCTCGCGTTATTAGAGCTAAGTAAAAGAATAACCAAAGAGAAATATCAATCGGGAGAAAAGATTACATCACCTTCCATTCTTTCTTGTTATTTTATGGAAGAATTAAGGCATAGCCGAGAAGAACGTTTTATTATTACGCTATTGGATGCTAAGTGTAAAATGATAGGTTATGAAACTGTTTCTAAAGGAAGTTTAACGGCTTCTATTGTTCATCCAAGAGAAGTTTATCGAATAGCTATTCAAAAGTCAGCACATAGTATTATTGCTGTTCATAATCATCCAAGTGGAGATCCTACACCTAGTGAAGAAGATTTACAGATGACTAAACGTCTTCAGAAGGTAGGTGATTTAGTAGGTATTCCACTTTTGGACCACATTATCATAGGAGATGGAATTTATAAGAGTTTTAAGGAAGAAAGTTATCTCTAGATGTTGATAATTAGACAAAAAAAGGGTATGATGTTAAATATGAGATTTTGCAAACAACACATTATATAGATTGAATTAGGAGGACTTTATATGTTTGGAAAAGATATGGGTATTGACTTAGGTACAGCCAATACACTTGTTTTTGTTAAAGGAAAAGGAATTGTTGTTAATGAACCATCGGTAGTAGCGATAAAAGAAAAAACGAATGAAGTATTAGCAGTTGGTGACGAAGCTAAACAAATGATTGGTAGAACACCAGGCAACATTGTAGCTATTAGACCACTTAAAGACGGTGTTATTGCAGACTTTGCAACTACTTCAGCTATGTTACGTTATTTTATTGGTAAAGCATACAAACAATCTTTATTTGCATCAAAGCCACGTGTTATTGTATGTGTGCCATCAGGTGTTACATCTGTTGAAAAGCGTGCTGTTGAAGAAGCTACAGAAAAAGCAGGTGCTAAAAAAGCACTTATTATGGAAGAACCAATGGCTGCAGCAATTGGTGCACATCTTCGTGTAGAAGAACCTACAGGTAACATGGTTGTAGATATCGGTGGAGGAACAACAGATGTAGCTGTTATTTCATTAGGTGGTATCGTAGCAAGTAAATCACTTCGCATTGCAGGTGATGAATTTGATGAGTATATTGTTTCTTATATTAAAAGAGAATACAATTTAATGATTGGTGAGAGAACTGCTGAGCAAATTAAAATTAACATTGGAGCAGCTTATCCAACAGGGCAAGATGATACAATGGAAATTAGAGGACGTGATCTTGTAACAGGTCTTCCAAAAGTGCTTACAATTACTTCAACAGAAGTAACAGAAGCTATTAAAGAACCTGTTAATGCCATCATTGATGCCATTAAATTAACACTTGAAAAAACACCACCAGAGCTTGCAGCTGACATTATGGAAAGTGGTATTATGTTAACAGGTGGTGGTGCTCTTTTAACAGGGCTTGATACACTTATTAGCTTAGAAACAGGTATGCCTGTTAAAATAGCAGAAGATCCACTAGATTGTGTTGCTAAAGGAACAGGTTATGCTTTAGAAAATATTGAAAAGTGGTCTGCAATTTTTGCTGATGATAAATAGTATAGGGAGAGAATGCCTTGAAACTTAATAAAAAGGTAAAGAAAATGGGACTTATTGGCGGTGGCCTTTTAATAATAGCCATTGTAATTGGTAAGCAATACGATATACCCGTTCTTAGTACAGGTGTCAATTATATACTGTATCCTTTTGAAAAAAGTATTCATTTTGTTTCGGATAAAACGAAAAATATTGTGGCACGTTTTCAAAATGTAGAGGAATTATTAAAAGCTAACGAAGCCTTAGAAGATGAAGTAAGTAGGCTTCGTTATGAAAATACGATATTAAATCAATATCAAGAGGAAAATGATAATTTAAGAACACTTTTGGAAATGGAAAAACGTTATGAAGCCTATGAAGGTATTGGGGCCAATGTTATTGGTAAAGAAATTGGCAATTGGTATAAGATATTTACCATTGATAAAGGAACAAGAAAAGGTGTAGGTGATAATAGCGTTATATTAGCTAATGGTGGTTTAGTTGGACATGTAGATGAAGCAACAGATACGATTTCAAAAGTTATTTCTATTATTGATAGTAGAAGTGCAGTCACAGCAAAAGTTGTACGTACCGGTGACGTAGGAATGATTAAAGGTGATATTGAATTAGCTAATGAAGGATTGTGTGTTTTAGAGATTAATAGTGAATCAGAGGTAGTTAAGGGAGACCAAATTATTACGTCTCACCTAAGTTCTATTTATCCACCAGGTATTTTAATAGGCACAGTAGAAGAAGTTGTTGCAGGAAATAATGATTTAGTTCGTTATGCTTATGTTAGACCTGTAGTGGATTTTAAACACTTAGAACAAGTTTTAGTCATTAATAATGATTAAAGAAGGAGTTAGTATGAGAATTGCAGTAATAGGAAGTTTATTAGTGGTTGTGCATACCTTAAGTGCTACACTTTTTCAAAGCCTAAGAATTGGTGATATAGCTCCCAACTTCATGATTATGATTATTGTATCTTTTGCACTATTAAGAGGAAGTAAAGAGGGTGCCTTAGTAGGAGTAGTAGCAGGTTTGTTAAATGATATATCATTTGGTTTAACCGTTGGTCCTACTATAATGAGTTATGCAATTATTGGATATGTGTGTGGAAAATTCAATAAGAATTTTTATAGAGAAAATTTTGTTATACCATTTATTTGTACTTTGTTTAGTAGTTTATTTTACAGTTGCACCAATATATTTTCCTTCATACTAAGAGGAAAGCTAAGCTTTGTTTATTTCTTTAAAGCGATTGTTATACCTGAACTCATTTATACCATCACCATATCACTTATTGTTTATCAAATAGCTTATTTAATTAATGAAAAAATTGAAATAAGTGAAAGAAAAACAAGAAATATTTTTTAAAAGCATATATTTTAACGAGAGGAGGAGCAACGTTGAGTAAAATCTTAAACAAGCTTCTCCTTTTGCTTAGAAATCGCCTGTTTTTATTAGGTACAGGTATTGTATTAGTATTTAGTACGGTAGTTTTTGAGTTTTATCAGTTGCAGATAATCCAATATCACTATTATGTGGATGCTCTTAATAATAGTATACAGAGAACCATTAGTCTTCCTGGAACACGAGGAATCATTTATGATCGTAATGGGAAAGTAGTAGCTACTAATACACCAGTTTATGCGATTTATTACGATTTAGAAAAACAAACATCTATAGAAGAGAAACATAAGCTTTTTATTCAATTAGAAACAGTAATTGAAACAAATGGAGATAGCTTTATAGATGAAGTACCTATCTCTAAACAAGCACCTTTTGTTTATACTGCAAGTAAGAGTCGAATCAATAATTTCTTATCTGGAGTGCCTTATGACACAAATTTACAGCGTGAAGAGCTTAAAACCTATACAGCAGAAGAACTCCTTAGTTATTTAAAAAAACAGTTTAAAATTGCTGATATATACACTATGGAGGAAGCTAGAAAGCTTATAGGGATAGAGTATGAATTGTATGCTTATTCTTATAAACAATATGAGTGTGTTAGATTATCAGACGAAGTATCTCCTCAAACTGTTCTATATCTTCAAGAACAAAGTAAAGTATTTCCGGGAATTTCTGTACAAGTTAAAGCAAGGCGTACTTATCCTTATGGAGAAGCTTTAAGCAGTGTTCTAGGCTATACAGGTAAAATGACAGGTACACAATCTAAAAATTATCTCTCAAAAGGTTATTATCTATGGGAAGATGTGGGCCAGATGGGACTTGAAAAAAGTCTTGAAACTTATTTACATGGTAAATCAGGACAGGAAGTCATTGAAGTTAATCAGAAAGGCCAAAGGGTGATCACCCTTAGTACAACAGAAGCTGGTATGGGTACTGATATATATATCACTTTAGATGCAGATCTTCAATTAGCTGCTTATCAAAGTTTAGAGAAGAGATTAAGTGAAGCTATCATAGAACGCCTATCACAACAATCTGATTCGCTTACGAGTAAGGAAGTATTGTATTCAATCATTAAATGTAATACACTTCAAATGGCTTTGATGCAACAAGCGCCAGAAGGAACGATTCAGTCTCATATTTATAAACGCCTTATGACAGCGTATAATGCACTTGATCCTGTTATGGCCTCTACTATTAGTCCTAAAGATTTACTATTGGAAGGGTTTAATAAGGGTACCTTGGCCAAAGAAAAGGAAATACTGCTAGCTTTAAATGAACAAAAGGTGATTTCTTTAAATCCAAAGCAAATGAAGGAATTAAAAGACAACTTAACAGGTACTACGGAAGATTATTTAATAAGCTTATTTAAATCGGGTAGTTTAAAACCAGCTCAAGTAGATATTACCCCTTCAAGTGGTGCAGTTGTTATTGTTGACGTTAAAACAGGAGAAGTATTGAGCCAAGTAAGTTATCCAACCTATGATAATAATCAGATGGTAAGTGCCTTTAGTGAGTATTGGCCCATTGTTAGTAATGACTCACGTAGTCTTTTATGGAATAGAAGTATGCAGACATTAAAAGCACCGGGGTCAACTTTTAAGATGCTAACAGCTATTGCTGGATTAGAAGAAGGTGTGATATCACCAGAGGATGAGATTTTAGACCAAGGTGTTTATAAAAAAGCAGGTAGTCCGTATCCAAAATGTTGGGTAGCCAATGCAAGTGGAACTACTCATGGAAATGTCAATTTAAAAGAGGCATTAGCTGCATCATGTAATTATTATTTTTATGATGTAGCTATGCGATTAGAAAATTTAAGTAAAAAACCTTTTGATGCTGCTAATATTTTATCTTATTATGGTAAGAAGCTAGGACTAGACCGTGTAACTGGAATCGAGCTAGAAGAAAGCGAACCTTGTATTTCTAATCCAGCTACCTTTTTAAATAGGCAACTTAAAACAGCCTTAAATACTTATCAAGGCGAAATAGCTGAAGGTAGGATAAAGCGCATTCAAAGAGTAAAAGAAATAATGCGTCAAGGAATTTTAGATAAATTGCCGATAGATGACGAGATGGATAATGAAAAAGCAAATGATTATGAAGAAAGATTAGCGTTGGCGGTTGAACCTATGGTTCAAAAAGAGTTGATGCCTATTTATGAAGAACTTATTGCAGAAATATATAAGACAATAGATTCTAGGCTAGAAGAGAATAAATCATTATTTATAGCTCAGTGGATTGATAAAGCACTAATTGCTGCTGATACTGAGCAAATAGAAACAACTATTAAACAGAGTATGGTAGAGGATATACAAACATGGACTAAGGAGGCACTAGATACTCGCTTAAGTGATATTCAAAATGCAGTGAACACGGAAGAGCTATTAGATGCTTATGAAACAACTTATACCCAGTTGTATCGCCAGCTAATTAGAGAGTCAGGTAAAAAAGAAGAAGCTTTAGTGGTTAAAACACGATTACAAGCGTTAGAAACATTGAAAAATAAATATTTTGAAGATATTCTATTAAAAATAAGACAAAATATGATAAATATAATTGTCAATGACTTACTAAATGGTGTAGAATTAAAGTGGAGTGATGGAATTACAGTACGTAGTGCTATAGGTCAAGGTGACAATGCTTTTTCTCCAATGCAAATTGCAAGATATATTGCGGCTATAGCAAATGGCAAGTATATGTATGACCTAACACTTGTTAAAGGTATGTATGACCATACTAAGGCAATGTATTATTCTCAGTTAAATACTAAAAAGACACCTTTAGACTTAAAAGAAGAAACGATTACAGCTATTCATCAAGGGATGTTAGCTGTTACTTCTGAAACAGATGGTACAGCTTATGGAAAGTTTAAAGATTTAGATGTAAGTGTAGCTGCTAAAACGGGAACAGCTGAAGAAGGAGATCATGCACATAGTTGGGTTGTAGGTTTCGCACCTGCTGATAGTCCTGAGATGGCTATTGTAGTTACTCTGTATGATACAGATCGTTTAGGAAGCTATGGTCAAGAGGTAGCAAAAGATTTGATATCATGCTATTTTAGGTAAAAAATAAGTCATTATTTTAATATAGAATAGAGGGGGAAATATGGGAGAGGGAAATCTTGTCGTTTTCAAAGGAACAGTTGATGGTATTACCGTACTCTTAGATGATCAAGCTGACTTTGAACAGGTGATAAGCCATTTCAAACAAAAATTAGAAGAATCTAAACAATTTTTTAAGGGTTCTAAAATAAGCATTCGTTTTAAAGGTCGCTCTTTGAGCAAGGAACAGCAAGAAGACTTAATGGAACTACTAGCACATCAAAATATCTTGAATATTTCGTTTGTCCATCAGTTTGAAGGAGAAGAAGTTCATTACGATAAGGATTGGATTTGGGTAAAAGAGCAGCTTGAAAGTAAGCAAGGATCTTTAACTCACTTTCATTATGGTATTGTGCGCTCTGGTAATCATATTGATTACAAAGGAAATGTTGTTGTTTTAGGAGATGTTAATCCTGGTGGACTTATTACTGCTGGAGGAAATGTTATTGTCTTAGGAAGCCTTAAAGGAAAAGTTCATGCAGGGTTGGATAGTAGTTATCCACATCCATTTATTATTAGTGAAATTATGGATCCCATACAAATTGGGTTAGGCAATATTATTGCACAAGCGCCGAGAGGTGAATCTTTTGGGTCTAAGGATGGCAAGGACCTACAGATTGCTTATTTAAATGAAGAGCAGATATATGTAGACATTCTAGATGCAAAAAGTTTAAATCATATGCTAAGGTAAAATAATAATAGGGGGAAAAATGATGAGTGAAGTCATAGTAATTACGTCAGGTAAAGGCGGCGTTGGAAAAACAACAACATCTGCAAATGTTGGAACAGCATTAGCATTACAAGGAAAACAAGTGGTTTTAGTAGATGCAGATATTGGACTTAGAAATCTAGATGTTGTTATGGGACTCGAAAATAGAATTGTCTATGATTTAGTAGATGTTGTTGAAGGAAGATGTAGGCTTAAACAAGCATTAATTAAAGATAAACGTTTTGAAGGTCTCTTTTTACTACCAGCAGCTCAAACAAGAGACAAAGATGCAGTAAGTCCTGAGCAAATGAAAAAACTTTGTGATTCTTTAAAAGAAGAATTTGATTATGTTGTTTTAGATAGTCCCGCTGGTATCGAGCAAGGATTTAAGAATGCAGTTGCAGGAGCTGATCGTGCACTTATTGTTACAACACCAGAAGTTTCAGCTGTAAGAGATGCTGACCGTATTATTGGTTTATTAGAATCACACGGTGTGTCAAATATGCAACTTATTATTAATCGTGTAAGAATGAATATGGTTAAACGTGGTGATATGATGGCCATGGAAGATGTGGTTGAAATTCTAGCAATTGATTTAATAGGTGTTGTACCAGATGATGAAAACATTGTTATTACAACCAATAAAGGAGAGCCTGCTTCGGCAGAAGGTAGTTCTCTAGCGGGTAAAGCCTTTAAGAATATTGCAGCTCGTGTACAAGGTGAAGATGTTCCATTTTTGGATTTAAATGAGAATAATAACTTTATGGTACGTCTTAAAAAAGTATTTGGATTTGGAAACTAACTAAGGGGGGACAAGCATGGGGATGTTAGATTTTAATACTTTATTCGGGAAGAAAAATAAATCAAGTAATGTAGCTAAAGATCGTCTTAAATTAGTATTAATTCATGATCGTATGAATTGTTCAACAGAGTTATTAGAGATGATGCGTGCAGATATACTAGCTGTTATTTGCAAATATGTAGACATTGATACAGAAGAATTAAATATTGAAATTTCTAATATGGAATATGAAGCAGGTGGCAAAAAAGCACCTATACTATCAGCTAATATTCCAATTAAGAATCTAAAGAAGGTTAAGTAATTTATGAATTGAAAGGATATAATAATAAATAATGCACATTAAGGAACTTATTAAACGAATTGATTTATGGCTTATTTTATTAATGCTTATATTATTTGGAGTAGGTGTTGTAGCTATTAATAGTGCCACAGCATATTCTGGAGACACTTCTAATGTGAAAAATCAAATAACATTCTTTATTGCAGGATTAGTACTGATGCTGATTGTTATGAGTATAGATTATCATTTGTTAGCTAATTGGTATTTAATTATATATGTTGGCATTATTATTTTATTAGCATCAGTTTTCTTTTTAGGAAAAAACGTAAATGGTGCTACTAGATGGCTTGAAATTGGTCCTGTTGGAATTCAACCTTCTGAGTTTGCTAAGATAGGAATGATTTTATGTGGTGCTACAATCATTAATAAATATAACAACCGTATTAATCAGTTATGGCCAATCTTAATTATAGGTGCATTTGAATTTGTTCCATTTATTTTAGTTAATAAACAACCTAATTTATCAACTAGTATTGTCATTGTTGTGATTTTAGTGATACAATTATTTATGTCAAAAATAGATTTTAAGTATATTGCTATCACAGCAGTTGTTAGCTTATTAGTAGTTGTTATAGCTTTTGTATATATCGTCAAAAACCCTGATCAAAAGCTAATTCAAGATTATCAACGTAATCGTATTATGAGCTTAGTCAATGGTGGAGATGCTACAGCTGATAAATATCAAACACAACGTGCTGTGCAAGCAATAGGTTCCGGCGGTTTACATGGTAAGGGATTATACCAAGGTTCTATTAGTCAGCTTAATTATTTGCCAGAATCTCATAACGACTTTATTATGGCAGTTATTGGAGAAGAATTTGGCTTTATAGGGACAGTAAGTGTAGTAGCTCTTTTACTTGCCTTTGTATTACGTGGACTTTGGATTGCTAGAGGGGCACCAGATGATCTAGGCAGATTTATTGTAGTAGGCTATATGGGAATGATTGCAATACAAGGTTTTATCAATATGGGAGTTGTAACAGACTTATTACCTAATACAGGTATCCCTATTCCGTTTATTAGCTATGGAGGAAGTTCTCTATGGGCCAATATGATGGGACTAGGATTAGTTCTTAATGTGGCAATGCGTAGGGAAGAAAAGATGTTTTAGAGAGGGTGATTATATGAACGTTGCTTTAATTGCACATGATGCAAAAAAGAAATTGATGGAAAATTTTACAATTGCTTATAGACACATTTTAACAAAACATACTTTGTATGCAACAGGTACTACTGGAAGATTAGTAGAGGAAGCTACTAACCTGAATATCTATAAGTATTTAGCAGGTCATTTAGGTGGTGCACAACAATTAGGAGCACAAATTGCTCATAATCAAATTGATATGGTGATCTTTTTAAGAGATCCTGTTTCACAAAAACCTCATGAACCTGATTTAGGCAGTATCGAAAGACTCTGTGATATTCATAATATACCGATTGCCACTAATTTAGCCACTGCAGAATTGCTTGTAAAAGCATTAGAGAGAGGTGACCTAAGCTGGCGAGAGGTAATGAGATAAAAGACTTTTTTAAAGTCTTTTTTATTTTGTGGGTATTTTAGGTTCTAGCGCATAAGTCATTTTGATTGTCCATATATATAGTATAAAAAGATATGGGGTGACTGACTATGCACCAAGTAAAAAAAGAAAAATCTAAACTTGATTCTAACGAAATCCAAGATAATGTTACAGAAAATATCAGCAAACAAGAAGTTATGTCTGATGTAACAAATAGCGGAGGAAGTATTTTTTTTATTCGAATGGCTATTTGCAGTATAATGATTTTTTGCATATTATTTATAAAATATATTCAACCTAATACAATATTTAAAGAGCAAATTAAGAAAGAGTTAACACAAACAGTTACAATAGAAGAAGTAAAACAATTTATTTGTGAACTTGAGGAAATGAGCGACAAATACTGGAGGATAAAATGACAAAAGTAGTAGTATCAGATTCAATTTTAAATAAAGTAGATAAGCCCGCACGCTATATTGGTGGTGAGCTAAATAGTGTCAAGAAGGAATTAACGCCGGAATTGACACGTGTAGCATTTTGCTTTCCTGATGTATATGAAGTAGGTATGAGCCACTTAGGGATGCAAATTCTTTATCACTTCTTTAATAGAAGAGAAGATGTTTATTGTGAACGTGTTTTTGCACCATGGACAGATATGGAGCAAATGATGCGTGAAGAAAAGTTACCTTTATTTAGTTTGGAAACACATACAGCTCTCAATGCTTTCGATTTTGTAGCCTTTACTTTACAGTATGAAATGAGCTATACCAATATTCTTAACATGTTAGAGCTAGCTAATATCCCTATTTATAGCAAAGACAGGACTGAGGAAGATCCACTTGTTATTGCCGGTGGGCCTTGTGCGTATAATCCAGAGCCTTTGGCACCTTTTATTGATGTTTTTTATATTGGTGAAGGTGAAGTAAGCTATGATGAGATCTTTGATCTTTATAAAGCTTGGAAAAAAAGTGGTCGTAATAAGGAAAGTTTTTTAGTTGAACTTTTAAAAGTCCCAGGTATGTATATACCTCGTTTTTATGAAGTAATCTATCATGAAGATGGCACTATTAAAGAACGTGTAACATTACATCCAGATGCACCAGATACGATTCGTAAAGTTGTTGTAACAGATATGAATGAAGCTTTTTATCCAAAGGCACAGGTGGTTCCTTGGATTCGTGCAGTACACGATAGAGCAACCTTAGAAATGTTTAGAGGTTGTATTAGAGGTTGTCGTTTTTGTCAAGCTGGTATGATTTATAGACCTGTAAGACAAAAAAATAAAGAGACACTATTAAAACATGCTAAGAATTTACTAGCTAGTACAGGATATGATGAATTATCATTAGCTTCTTTAAGTACCAGCGACTATGACGATTTAGAAGCCTTTACAAACGAATTAATGGAGCTTTGTACGAGTGAATGCGTGAACATTTCTCTTCCATCTCTACGTGTAGATGCCTTTTCAGTAGATTTAATGCAAAAAGTTCAAGAGGTACGTAAAAGTAGTTTGACCTTTGCACCTGAAGCAGGTACGCAAAAACAAAGAGATGTGATTAATAAAAATATCACAGAAGAAGAGATATTAGGTGGTTGTAAGCTGGCTTTTGAAGGTGGCTGGAACCGTGTTAAATTATATTTTATGCTAGGTTTACCAAATGAAGAAGATAGTGATGTACTAGGTATTTCAGAATTAGCTGAGAAGATTGCTATGACTTATTTTGGGGTTGAAAAAGAAAAGCGTGCACCAGGATTACAATTAGTTGTAAGTACGTCTTGTTTTGTACCAAAACCATTTACTCCTTTTCAGTGGGCACCACAAGATAGTGAAGAAAGCTTTAAACACAAAATCAAGCTGTTAAAAGGTGCTATTAAAAGAAAACAAATTAGATATAATCATCATGATGCAAAAACCAGTGTTTTAGAGGCGGTTATTGCTAGAGGTGATCAAAAAGTATCTAAGCTAATTTATGAGGCTTATAAACGAGGATGTACTTTTGATAGTTGGTCTGAACATTTTAAGCCAGAAGCGTGGGTAGAAGCTGCTAAGGAAACAGGTGTTGATTTTGAATTTTATGCGCATCGCGAACGTAGTTATGAAGAAGTCTTACCATGGGATCATATTGATATTGGTGTAACAAAACAATTTTTAATACGTGAAAATGAAAAAGCAAAAGCAGCAGCCACTACGCCAAATTGTAGAGAAAAGTGTACAGGATGTGGAGCAAGTAGATTTGGAAAGGGATTATGTCATGAGAGTTAGATTAAAATTTACAAAACAAGGACCAGTGAAATATGTGGGACACTTAGATACCATGCGTCTTTTTCAAAGAGCAATTAAAGTAGCAGGTATTCCTGTTGCCTATTCGCAAGGTTTTAGTCCTCATTCACTTGTTTATTTTGCGTTGCCTTTAGGTGTAGGTGTCAGTAGTACGGGTGAATATATGGAAATCGTTACAGCGGAGGAAATAAATCCTGAAGTAGTTGCTGCTCGTTTAAATGAAGTGCTAGTAGAGGGCATATCCATTTTAGATGCATGGCAAGTGGAAGATAAAGGAGACTCACTTATGAGTTTAGTAGTTGCTGCTGACTATGATATTAGACTTATTCTAGAAGAAAATGATAGTTTATCAGTTGGGTTACTAAAAGAACGACTAAGTGATTCTAGTGAATTAATCGTTATGAAAAAAGGGAAAAAAGGTATTAAACCAGTTGATATTAAACCGCTTATTTTAAGTTGTGATATTGTAGAGCATGAAGATGGTATTCACATTCAAAGTAAGGTGTTAGCAGGGAGTAGCCAAAATCTAAACCCAGAACTTTTGGTAAACGCTTTAATTGAAGACGATGTAAAAAGTTATGAAATTCAGGTGACAAGAAACGAAATGTATACAGAAGGGAACCAAGGGTATCAAGCAATTGATACATTTGGTAGAGTGTAATGAAAAAACAAATTTTAATTGAGAAAAATGTTTTATCAACACAAATTGCTGTCCTTCAAGAGGGTGAATTTATTTCTTTTTACTTAGAGACTTGTTTGAAAGCTGATAAACAAAATAGAATTGTTGTAGGACAAGTAGAACAAGTTGTTAAGAATTTAAAAGCAGTGTTTGTAGATTTTGGTGAAGAAAAAAATGGTTTGCTTCATATGAAACAAGTACCTGAATGTTATCAAAATAAACTTTTTCCTGGAAGTAGGCTACCTGTACAAGTGGTTAAGCAAAATACAGGAGAAAAAGGGCATAAGTTAACTGGAAAAGTAAATTTGATGGGAAGATTTTTGGTTTGCTTGCCCTTTGAAACAGGTATAAACATTTCCAAAAAAATAAAAGAACAGGAAATAAGAGAAGCACTTAAACAAAAGTTACAGACTTTATCTGATGGTAAGTACGGGTTTGTAGTGAGAACAACTGCTAAGGATGCTAGCGAGTCACTTCTAGAGAAAGATGCTCTTGAACTTATAGCAAAAGCAGATGCTTTTATGAAAGCTAAGGATTGTTTATCAAAAGGCTCAGAACTTTATGAAGATCCTCCTCTATTGATGCAAGTTGTTAGGGAAGAAATAGAAGGCATAGAAGAAGTAGAAGTTGTTTGTAATCAGCAAAGCATATTAGATGCTATTAAAACTGACTTAGGAGTAGCAGAAGATGAGTCATTTGTTACTTTTAAGTTATGTAACGAGATAGAAGGTCTTTTTCAAATCTATGATATTGAAAAAAAACGAGTACAGCTCTTAAATAGGAAAATCTGGCTCAAAAATGGTGGCAACTTAATAATAGATTATACAGAGGCAATGACTGTAATTGATGTTAACAGTGCTAAGGCTATTCTTACGAAAAATGCACAAAAGGCTGTTTTAGACCTTAACTTATTGGCTGTTAAAGAGAGCATATTACAAATGCTTAGGCGTAACTTATCAGGAATGGTTTTAATTGATTTAGTTGAAATGCCAAGACAAGAAGATAAACAAGTCGTCTATGAATATGCTAAAGAGCTATTAAATAGGTGGGGGGATAAAAGGACCAAGGTTTATCCTCTAACAGAGTTAGGCTTATTACAGTTCTCACGGACTAAAAAATATATAGGACTTCCACAGCAGCTTTTTACAACCTGTAAGACTTGTGACGCACCATATAGTGAAAATAGTTTGTCTTATTTTATGATTGAATTGGAAAAGAAAATCAAAGAAATCAGTAAAAAAACTGAAAATACTGCTGTTTTTGTGGAAATAGATCCTTCTTTTTATGAGTTTCTTATTAACAATGGTTGTATTGAGCAATTAGAAAATTATTACAAATTAAAACTTGAAATGCAAAAAAGTCTTCAAAGCTCAAAAAAAATGTTTTTATGTCAATTTTATCAAAGATAGGCGTTGACAGGATAGATACCCTATGATAGAATACTTAAGTGTTTTAAGCCGCACGAAGAGGTCTAAACTGCCTTTGCAGTACCGTATTCGGCGAGTTTTCGGAATAAGGAGGTGTACACATGTACGCAATTATTGAAACAGGTGGCAAACAATACAACGTTAAAGTTGGAGACAGCATTATCGTTGAAAAATTAAATGTTGCAGCTGGTGAAGAAGTTGTTTTTGACAAAGTTTTAGCAGTAGGTAAAGAGGATTCTTTAACTGTAGGTACTCCAGTAGTTGCTAATGCAACAGTTAAAGCTGAAGTAGTAGCTGAGGGTAAAGGTAAAAAAATCATCGTTTACAAATACAAAGCTAAAAAAGCTTACCACAAAAAACGTGGTCATCGTCAACCTTTCACAAAAGTTACAATCAAAGCTATTGAAGCTTAATTGTTATGACAAAGGTTACGTTTTATCAGAAAGACGAACATGTTTATCGCTTTAGAGTAGACGGACATGCTAGTTTTGCTGAACATGGCGAAGATGTTGTTTGTGCTGCAATTAGCATGCTTACCATTAACACATTAAATGCTATAGAATCTTATACAGATGAGCCTTTTAAGGAACTCTGTATTAATCAAAAAAAAGGCATTATTGATGTAGAATTTCCACGTCGTAAGGCAGGGGAATATGCACCAGAAGCCGAACTACTTATTAAAAGTATGATATTAGGTCTTGAGACCGTCAAGGAAATGTACGGAGAAAAATACATTAATATTCTAAATAAATAGGAGGTGGATCACATGTTACGTTTAGACCTTCAATTCTTTGCTCATAAAAAAGGACAAGGTTCAACAAGCAACGGTCGTGACTCAGAATCAAAACGTCTTGGTGCTAAAAGAGCCGATGGACAAATCGTTAAAGCTGGGAATATTTTATACCGTCAAAGAGGAACTAAAATTCATCCAGGTAACAATGTAGGTCGCGGTGGCGATGATACATTATTTGCTTTAGTGGATGGTAGAGTTAAATTCGAACGCAAAGGCAGAGACAAAAAACAAGTTTCTGTATATCCAGTTGCACAAGAAGCATAGTTAACTTTGAGAAGGTTTCAGCATTTGTTGAAACCTTCTTTTTATGGTATAGGGATATTTATTTTGACTAGGCTCTATATCATAAAAAGAGGGTAGGCAAATAAATGTGAGATTGATTTATTTTAAAATAATTAAATGTTGTACAAACTAAAGAAAGAAGGGAGTGACAACATGTTTGTAGATAAAGTCAAGATATTTGTAAGATCGGGAAAAGGTGGAGACGGACACGTTTCTTTTAGAAGAGAAAAATACGTTCCTAATGGAGGCCCAGATGGTGGAGATGGTGGTCGTGGAGGCCATATCATCTTTGAAGTAGATTCAGGTTGTAACACACTTATGAAGTTTAGACATCAAAGACACTTCAAAGCTGCTGATGGTGAAAACGGTGGTAAAAAGCGTTGTCATGGTAAAGATGCAGAGGATTTGATTATTAAAGTACCTCAAGGAACTGTTATTCGTGAAGCCGAAACAGGACACGTTGTAGCAGACTTACATGCAGCAGGTCAGAGAGAGATTCTTTTTAAGGGTGGTAAAGGTGGTCGTGGTAATCAACATTTTGCCACAGCAACAAGACAAGCACCACGTTATAGTGAAAAAGGTAAACCAGCCAAAGAATACTGGCTTATCCTAGAATTAAAAATGATAGCAGATGTTGGTTTAGTTGGTTACCCTAACGTAGGAAAATCCACATTACTTTCTATGGTAAGCAATGCCCAGCCTAAGATTGCTAACTATCACTTTACAACACTTGCACCTAATTTAGGTGTGGTAACGAACCAGTATGGTAAGCAATTTGTTATGGCTGATATTCCAGGGCTTATTGAAGGTGCTGCAGAAGGCATTGGCTTAGGTCATGATTTCTTACGCCATGTAGAAAGAACAAAAGTACTTTTACATGTAGTAGATGCTGCAGGTAGTGAAGGCAGAGACCCAGTAGAGGATATTTATGCTATTCAAAAGGAAATTGAACTATTCAATCCTAAAATTTTAGAAGAGAAGCCACAGATTATTGCAGCCAATAAAATTGACATGGGCAACTGTGAAGAAAATATTGCACGTCTTAAAGCTGAATTTGAACCAAAAGGAATTAAAGTACTTCCTATTTCAGCTGCAGGTAATGAAAACTTGCAAGAGCTTTTAAAAGATGTAGCAGACTTACTAGCAACTGTGCCTAGTGAAAACATTGTCTTTGAGCCTGAATTCGAAGAAATTAGTACAATGTCTAATGAACCATTCACTGTAGAAGAAGTAAATGAAGGCTACTTCGTTGTAGAAGGTCATGGTATCGAGCGTATGATGGGTTATACAGCAATAGATACAGAACAAGGTTTTGCGTTCTTCCAAAAATATTTACGTGAAAAAGGCATTATAGAAGCATTAGAAAATGCAGGTATCAAGGAAGGCGATACCGTTAATATTTATGATTTAGAGTTTGATTACGTTAAATAAAGAGGGAGGTGCCTAATGACACTTACAAGCAAACAAAGAGCTTATTTAAAATCTTTAGCACAAAAGACAGAATCTATTTTTCAAATTGGTAAAAATGGTTTAACACCTGAAGTAACAGAAGCAGTAGCTCTTGCACTAGACGCAAGGGAATTAGTTAAAATAAGTGTACTCCAAAACTGCCTTGAAGACCCAAAAGAAATGAGTATCATGTTAGCAGAGCGTACAAAATCAATAGTTGTACAAGTCATTGGAAAAAAGATTGTGCTTTATAAGCCAGCTAAAAAAAATCCAAAAATTACATTAGTTTAATGTATAAATAATAAAGGTATTTAGTAGTAAAACTATGCTAAGTACCTTTATTTTTTTATTTAATTTTGGAGAAATTAGGGTATAATAAAAGGGATGTTGAACTTAAGTTAAGGAGACTTTTTATGTACAAGCAAAAAACAATTAGAAAATTGGCTATTATGGGTGGAACTTTTGATCCCATACATATAGGACATCTTGTAACAGCAGAAGAGGTAAGACATGAATTTGGCGTTGATGAGGTACTATTTGTGCCAACGGGACATCCACCACATAAATCTAATATTAATATGACTACTGGAGAACATCGTTACTTGATGACAGTGTTAGCAACAGCAGCTAATCCTAGTTTTAAAGTTTCACGTATTGAAATAGAGCGTGAAGGTGTTACTTATACTATTGATACGATTAAAGAGTTAAAACGTATTTATGGTGAAAGTGTAAGATTATATTTTATTACAGGAGCGGATGCTATTCACAAAATTTTAGGTTGGAAGGATTGTAGTGAGCTTCTACAAATTTGTGATTTTGTTGCGGTAACAAGACCTGGTTATAATAAAGATGAACTTCTTAAACAAGTTGAGGAATTAAATAGAACTTATAAAACTAATATTCATTTTCTAGAAGTACCAGCTTTGGCTATTTCATCTTCTAATATTAGAAAAAGAATAGGAGAATTAAAGCCTATTAAATATTTAGTACCTGCAGAAGTTGAAAACTACATTAAGAAGCATAGTTTATATGACTATGATTTACATCTAACGGAAGATGAAAAAGTTCAAATGTATAATTATGTTGCATCTAGATTATCACCAAAACGTTATGCACACACTAGAGGAGTTGTAGAAATGGCCTTAGAGTATGCAAAGCTCAATGGCCTAGATTATGATGAAACCTTTATTGCAGCACTCTTTCATGATATTGCAAAGGAACTACCTAAAGAAGAAGTCTTACGTCTATGTGAACGATATCAAATAGTCTTAGATGATTTTGAAAAAGCACATTTACATTTAGCACATGGAAAAATCGGTGCTGCTATTTTAGAAAATGAATGGGGTATTCATAAGCCTTCTATTATTAATAGTATAAAATATCACACAGTAGGTAGACTAAATATGACAGATTTAGAAAAGGTTATTTATTTAGCTGATATGACAGAAGAAGGTAGGAGCTCATATAAGGGGAAAGAGCAAATTAAGCATTTAGCACAATATAATTTAGATCGTGCGATGTATAAAGCACTTTATTCGTCTTATAATTATGTAACTAACATTTTAAAACAAGAAGTTCATCCTATTACTAAGGAGCTTTTAGCATATTATAAGCAATTCGATATAGATAAATAACCGACTAATATAAAGGAGACTCGCATATGTTGTGGCAGATAATTATTTTAGTCATTAGTTTTATCGTACTAATTAAGGGAGCAGATACTTTTGTTGATGGAGCCTCATCTATTGCAAAGCATCTCAATGTACCAGATATTTTGATTGGACTTACAATTGTGGCTTTTGGAACGAGTGCACCAGAAGCTTCAGTAAGTATCAAAGCAGTATTGAGCCAAAATAGTGATATGGTCATGGGAAATATTTTAGGAAGTAATATTTTAAATGTGTTATTAATATTAGGTATTTCAGCTATGATTGCCCCTATTCATGTTAAAAATAATACGATAAAAAAAGAAATTCCTTTTTTATTTCTAGTTTCGTTATTAATAAGTGTACTTATTATGGATATTCCTTTTGGAAATGGAACTAGCAATATGATTTCAAGATCAGATGGAATAGCCATTTTGATTTTCTTTTCTATTTTTATATATTATTTAGTCACATTAGCTAAAAGTGGAGAAACAGAGGAAATTGACTGTAAGTATTCCCTTAAGCAAGCTGTTATTTTCTCTATTTTAGGATTGGCTGCAATTATTATTGGAGGTAATTTTGTAGTAAGCTCGGCTACCGCCATTGCAGAAGTGTTAGGCGTGAGTCAACGTTTTATAGCATTAACAATTGTAGCTTTTGGAACCTCCTTACCTGAATTAGTAACATCTATTATTGCAGCTAAAAAAGGTAAGCAAGATTTAGCGATTGGGAATATAATAGGTAGTAATATATTCAATATTTGCTTTGTAGCTGGTTTTCCTGCAGCTGTATTTGGAAATATTATTCCTAAGGATCCTGTAGGATTAGATTTAATTGTAATGATTATTACCACAATTATCCTGTTCTTTTTTAGTTTAACCGATAAAAAAATTTCAAAAAAAGAAGGTATGAGCTTTTTGGTGTTATTTATTATTTACTATGGCTATTTGATTCTTTCACAAATGAATTTTTTAGCTATTTAAGAAAGGGGAATTTGAACTTTTGAATGCTGATACTTACACACTGGGTAAACAAATTACAACGGCTATCAATAATAAAAAAGTTAACAAACTAGATGTATTAGAGGTAGCGCATCTTACACCTTTAGCAGAACTTTTCATCATTGCCATTGCTGCTAACATCAAACAGACTAAAGCAATAGCAGATGAAGTAGAAAAATGTTTAGCGCTCTCCGGTACAATACCTATCCGTAAAGAAGGATATCAAACATCCAATTGGATTTTATTAGATTATGGAGAAATTATTGTTCATATTTTAGATGAAGAACATGCTCAATTTTATGGCTTATCAAGACTTTGGCAAGATGCCATAAGTATAGAGTTCTAAATAATAGTATATTTAAATAAAAAGATAGTTCTACTTAAAAACAAGTAGAACTATCTTTTTATTTAAATAACTTTTTGAATTTTAATTGGTTGGAACGTTGTTTTCGTTTCTTCCTAATAAATAAAATGAGCATAAGAATGAGCACAAGTACAGCAATAAGACCAATGACATAAAACATTGTAAGAGATGGAGCATTTTCTATAGAGGGAATGATTGCTGTATATGGAGAGGATTGATAATCTATTTTTTGAAGAACAAGCTTATTAGTTGCTAAAATTTTCGAATGATCCATATAGGTTATCTCGCCAATAATATCCCCTTCTTTGGCTGTCATATCAATATATTCTGGTAGCTCTAGGCTGGTCGTAATATCTTGCAGGGTTGTATCATTGTGAACAAGAACAGATAAATCCTTTTCTACACCAATAGAACAACTACCAGCTTGATAAGGCTGACCACTTTTAATTGTATAAAGAGGTAATGTCTTAATGGTTTCATTTGGACTATGAAGTGCTAATGCATGATAGGAGTTAAAACCATAATCTAAAAGCTTATTGGTATCCGAATATAGGGTACCTTTCTCTGATTTCATTACTACTGCAACTAAAGTCGTCTTACCTTCCCTGGCAATAGTCACCAATGTATGCCTGGCTTGATCCGTATATCCTGTTTTACCACCAATGACATCCTCCCTAAAAATAGAAGCATCTTTTAGAGGATTGAACATTTTATGGTCTTGAGAAAGGTAGCGAATTTCATCTGTCTTATTCGTACCATTAATTTGGTAGATATAATCTTTCATAATGTTTAAAAAGTATTCATTATCTGCTAAGTAACTAGCAATTAAAGACATATCGTAAGCAGTCGTATAATGATTATCATCATGTAAACCATGTGGATTTACAAAATGTGTATTTAGTGCACCTAGTTCTTTAGCACGTTCGTTCATACGTGTTGCAAAAGCGTCAATTGAACCACTAACAGCTTCTGCAAGGCCATTTGCAACCTCATTGGCAGACATGAGTAATAAACCATGTAAAGCTTGATCTACAGTGATTTGTTCACCGACATCCATACCAATATGGCTACTACCTCTTTCTATACCAAATATAGCTTCTTGTGAAAAGGTAATGGTATCTGTAGGTTGTAAATTCTCTATAGCCAGTAAGGCCGTCATGAGCTTAGTAATACTAGCTGGATATTGTTTACTGTAAGCGTCTTTTTCATATAAAACAGTTTTAGTAGTTGCATCAATTAAAATAGCAGAACCTGCTTCTATCTGAGGCTCTATTTCTTCTGCTTGAGTGAGTGGACACGAAAAAAACAATGTCAGGATTAAGCTTAAACATAAATAGATTCTTCTTTTCATTGGTAAAATAGCTCCTTTCGATAGCTAATAGTATAACAGATTTTTAACAATTTAGTAAGTAAATCAGTCTAATTTATCAAAAATATGTTAAGACTTTGTATAAGGAGTGATTATATGGTAGAATTAGTTAAACGCTATAAAATAGTAATTTTATTTAGCTCATTATTCATTATTAATTTATGTGTATTATTATACCAATCCAATAAAAAAGATACTATTTCGCTCACCACTTTGCCAAGTAAAAACATAGTAGAAACTCAAGATAGTGATAAGGACATAGCTGAATATGATGTTAAAAGCATATCAAGCGCTCCTAAAGAACAGGTAGAAGTAAGTGAGCCAATAGCTGCTTCACCTATATCTACTATACCAACTAATGTGCCTGTTTATGTTTGTGGGGCAGTAAAAGTTCCAGGTGTCTATTATGTAGTGCCTACAGCTATAGTAGATGAAGTGATTCGTTTAAGTGGGGGATTTAGCGAGGAAGCCGATACAACAGCTATTAATTTAGCAGCTTCTATTGTAGCTAATGAAAAAATTATTGTTCCTAAAATAGGAGAAGAAATTGACAAAACAGTTACTTCATATGACAATAAAATAGAGACTCAAACCATTAAATCAAATCATATTAATATTAATACTGCAAGTAGCAGTGAGTTAATGAATCTTCCTGGTATTGGAGAAGTTAAAGCTCAAGCTATTATTAATTACAGAGAAACGGTAAGTGCCTTTAGAAGTATTGATGAGTTAAAAGAGGTATCTGGTATTGGGGATAAAACATTTGAAAAGTTAAAAGCACTTATAACAGTATAAGTCATTCAGTAACACAAGAGGAGGAGAGAAAATGAACAGCAAAATTTTAGTTGTAGATGATGAAAAGTTAATTGTTAAAGGCATTAAATTTAGCTTGGAGCAAGAAGGCTGGGAAGTGGATGCTGCTTACGATGGTGAGGAAGCACTTAATTATGTAAAAAATAATAAATATGATGTCATGCTTTTAGATGTTATGTTACCGAAATATGATGGTTTACAAGTATGTCAATTGGTAAGAGAATTTTCTAATATACCTATCATTATGCTGACAGCTAAGGGTGAAGATATGGACAAGATTATGGGACTAGAGTATGGGGCCGATGATTATGTCACAAAACCTTTTAATATCTTAGAACTTAAAGCTAGAATTAAAGCTATTTTAAGAAGATCACAACATACTGAAAAAACACCAAATAAGAAGACCATAGAAGTAGGAGAATTACGCTTAGAGGTAAATAGTCGCCGCGTATTTATTAAGAATCAAGAAATGAATTTAACAGCTAAAGAGTTTGATATGTTAGAGCTATTTGCTACACATCCGGGTAAAGTTTATAGTAGAGATCAACTTTTAGACACCATTTGGGGAAGAGAGTATCCTGGAGATGTCAGAACAGTGGATGTTCATGTAAGGCGTCTTCGTGAAAAAATCGAGCCTAATCCAGGACAACCTGAATATATTTACACAAAATGGGGGGTAGGTTATTATTTTAAGGATTAAGATGAAATGGTTTCATAGCTTAAGATGGAAGCTTTTAATTTTGTTTTTCATCATTAGCTATATACCACTTATGTTTTTTTCTTCTGTTATTTTAGATCGTATGGAAACCTACTATCTTACAGAAAGCGAAAAAGGGTGGTTAGGAAAAGCCAATATGGTAGCTACTCAAGTAAAAGAAGGTAATTACTTAGTAGATAACAGTAAGTATAATTTATTTAAAACACTGATTTCTACTAAAAGTAATGAAAGTGGCGCTAGAATTTTAGTTGTAGACTCTTCTGGATTCGTTATTATGGATTCTAGCGGTGCTGATATAAATAACACACTTATGAATAACACCGTTATTTCAGCCCTTAATAATCAAGAGAAAGCACAGAAGATTAAGGGGTTACCTATTATGACAGCAGCTGTTCCAGTACTTGATAAGAGTAAAACGGCTGTGGTGGGAGCAGTGGTTTTAGTAACTTCAATTGAGGATGTCTTCTCGCCTATTGAAGATATGAAGAGTCAAATTTATCTTCTTTCTCTAGTAATTGCACTTATTGCAGGCTTACTTAGTTTTGCCACCTCATCTGTTATTACTAAACCCTTAAAAACACTTATGAAGTTTGTTCAAAAGATTACTAATGGGCAACTAGATCAAAAAGTAAATGTACTGGGTAAAGATGAAATTGCTGAATTAGGTAATGCTTTTAACCATATGACAGAGCAATTACAACGAGTAGAACAATCTAGACAGGAATTTGTATCTAATGTATCCCACGAACTTAAAACACCTCTTTCTTCTATTAAGGTGTTAACAGAATCGTTGATGTTCCAAGAGGATGTACCTGTAGAGATGTATAAAGAGTTTTTTGAGGACATTAACTCCGAAGTTGATAGACTTAATAACATTATTTCAGATTTGTTAACTTTAGTAAGATTAGATCAAAGAGAAATACCGCTTAATATTGCAAATGTAGATATTAATGAGATGACTCAAAATATCTTAAAAAGATTAACACCTCTAGCTAAGAAGAAAGATATTAGGTTAATTTATGAAAGTCATAAAGATATTATTGCAGAAATTGATGAAGTGAAATTTACTTTAGCACTTACTAATTTAATTGAAAATGCTATTAAATATACACCAAGTGGTGGAGAAGTAGGTGTTGTACTACAAAGTGATTTACAAGATGCTTTTATATCTGTCCAAGATACAGGTATAGGTATTGCTAAAGAAGAGCAATCTAAAATTTTTGAACGTTTTTATCGAACGGATAAAACCCGTAATAGAGAAACAGGTGGCACAGGCTTAGGATTAGCCATTACTTATAAAACAGTTATTATGCATAATGGTTCCATTCAAGTTGAAAGTGAAGAAGGAAAGGGCTCAGTATTTAGTGTTCAATTCCCGCTGCGCCATGTATGGGAAGGAGGTACTAAATGAAAATGAAGCACGGCAAAATTGGAGTATTCATAATACTCATCTTATTAGTCAGTTTATCAGGATGTACTAAGGCAAAGATTAAAGCAGATGATTCTCCTCAAATTTATTATTTCGATAGTACAAAGGGAGAGTTAGTTAATGCGCCACTAGGTGAGGCATTTTTAAGCTTAGGGACAGACCAAGAAAAAGTACAATATATTATTGATGAACTAGCTATGAATAAGAATATACAAGGAAATGCACTTGTAGTAACTCATCCTATGCCTATTATAGGTGTTGTAACAAATGACCGCATAGTCGAAATTAATTTTAGTAATGAATATAATAATTTATCTGCACAGGAACGTATTGGTATACGAGCTGCTATTGTTTATTCTTTGACACAATTAGATTCTATAGATAGTGTAGAGTTTTATATTGAAGATGTCCCTTTAACGACTAGTACTGGAAAGGTTATAGGACCTATCTCTCAAGCTAATATTAAGCTAAATGTTTTGGAACCTAATCCAGCAACAACACCATATACTTTGCCACTGTATTTCGTCAATGCAGAAGGGAAATTGGTTAAAGAAGAAAGAGGGATTCGCGTAAGTGACCCTTCCTCCGTAGAGAAATTACTTATTGAAGAATTAATAAAAGGACCTAATTCTGAGGGGTTATCACCGTCTTTACCAAGTGATATGAAAGTAAATGATGCAACGACCACTAATGGTGTTTGTCAGGTAGACTTATCTTTTGATTTGAAGTCAAAGTTTTTCACCTCCCCAGAGGTTAAAGAAAGAATGATTTATGCCATTGTTAACTCCCTTACGGAGATTCCTAAGCTTCGCACAGATATTCCTAAAATTAAAAAGGTAGCTTTTTTAGTAGATGGAAAAAGTGATATTGAGTTTACAAAAGAGATAGATTTAAGAGATACCTTTGAAAGAAATGAGGCTTATATTGGTGAATAAAAGAAGTTATTTGAATCGTTTAGTTGTTCATCTAACACTGGGTATAATAATGGGTATTTTAGGGGGAAACATGTTTCTAAATGAGAAACATGTTTCCTCTTTTTTTATACTAGGGTTACTAGGTATTATTGCAATATATTATTTAAAGTATCATTTCAAAGGTCTCATGGTGATTTTATCTGGCATTATAATAGGCTATTTATTATTAGTAATGCATCCTTTTCAAAGAGAAACGCGTTACTTTGAGCCTAATCAGGTGGTACGAATAAGTGGAGAAGTAAGTAAAGTACAGACTACGGCTTATGGACAATATATCACTTTAAAGCATGTGAAATTATATAAGGAAAAAGAGTTAGTAAAGCTTCAGTCTGCCGTGCAACTAAGTTTGGAGAGTACCAATAAGATATCTTTGTATGATAAATTAGAGCTTGTAGGAAATGTAGAGATTATAGAAGGTCCAATGAATCCTAGTGATTTTAATGAAGTCACCTATCTTAAAAGCAAAAATATAGTAGGCAGAATTAAGGTCAAAGAAGTGACTGCCTTAAAAATTGAAACACCGTGGGTAGAAGAACTCCAAAATAAATTAAAAGGAGAGTTAGACCAGTTATTTAAAGGAAAAGATCAGGGAATTATGAGGGCCTTACTATTAGGTGATGATACAGTACTAGATACCACTACTGATGAGATTTATACCGATTCAGGTATTAGTCATGTTTTGTGTATATCAGGCTTTCATGTGAGTGTTATTGCAATTTTTTTATTACTTGCTATGGGGCAGTTCGGCATGGGATATACTACAAGATATGTAGTTGTTTTAATAGGGATTTGGCTATATGCTTATTTAACAGGATGGGGAGTTTCCACACTAAGAGCAACTTGGATGATGAGTTTCTTAGTCATAGGACGTTTGATATGGGAAGAGGAAGACGGCTGGATTAATCTAGCACTTGCTAGTTTGTGTATTTTAATTAGCCAGCCCTATCAACTTTTTGCTGTAGGATTTCAACTCTCTTTTTTGGCTATTCTAGCTATTTTAATCAGTCAAGTATTACTTGAGCATTTAGAGGAAATAGGAAAGATTAAGGTTTGGCATAAATGGCTCTTACCCTGGTTACCTATTCAACTCATTATTTCAGTACCATTAGCCTATCATTTTTTTCAGATTCCGTTTATGAGTAGTCTACTTAATTTCATAGTGATTCCTTTATTTTCACTTATCATGATAGTGGGCTGGCTATGCTTATTGCTGGGTATATTAGGTTGGCCAGTAGCAGCTTTGTTAGCAGCAGTTATAAGTATACTGCTACAGGTAATCAGTTTTATCGTTCGAATAACTTTATCGCTTCCTTTAAGTACACTTTGTATAGGAAGGCCAAAAGTTTTAGAGATAGTACTTTATCTAATCATTATTGGCTTATTGTTATATGGATTAGGTGGATATATTAAGTGTGTTAAAAGCTATCAATATAGTTGTCTATTAGTGCTCATTTTAATAGTAGGTAATAAGATGGTTCCACAGAATTTAACGCTTACTTTTTTGTATGTTGGACAAGGTGACGGATCAGTTATTATTACGCCTAAAGGGCAAGTTATTGTTATTGATGGTGGTAAGACTGGAAAAGGTAAAGTTTTAGAGCGTTATTTAAAATATAAAGGGAAGAGTCAAATTGACGTCATGGTTTTATCACATTCAGATGATGACCATATGGGAGGTTTAATAGAACTTTTAGAAACATCTATTTCTGTAAAGCAAATATGTATCTCTCAAACAGATGTATCAGAAAAACTAAGTACTTTTAAAGAAAAATGTGAAGAAAAAGATATCCCTCTATTAGCTATGGGACGAGGGGATCAAGTGGTTTTAGGTGATTTTAAATTAACTGCTATAGCACCTGATTTTGAAATACCACTAGAAAGTGTCAATGATAATTCTCTTGTATGTACTTTACAATATAAAAAGTTTACGGCCTTATTTACAGGAGATAAGTCAAAAGACTCTGAGTCATGGATTTATGATGACCTAAGTCCCATTAGCGTGATAAAGATAAGCCACCATGGATCACGGACAGGTACTTCAAGACAACTTGTTTTGAAAGTTAACCCAGTATATGCTATGATTAGTTGTGGCAAAAACAATCGTTACGGACATCCTCATAAGGAAGTCGTTGATTTATTAAAAGAAAATCATATTGCTTATAGTCAAACAAATGAAGTAGGAGCCGTTTGGGTTGAAACAAATGGTTACGAAATGAAAATAAATAAACAAAGAGAGGATTCAGAGCATGATACAGGGATGTTATTTGCTGCTAGGGGAAGATAGTTGGTCAAAGGGGCAGTATATTGAAAAAGTGAAAAAGGAAATACTTGCAAATGGCAATGACATGATGAATTTTTTTGAAGCGCAGGATAAAGAAGTCATCGTAAGCCAAATTCAAGATATTGTAGATACACTGCCTTTTTTTGCGGAACAAAAACTTATTTTGCTTAAAGAAACTGGGTTATTTAAGACAGGAAAAAAAGAAGAAACAGAAAAATTTGAAGTATTAGTGCAGCAGTTACCAGATTATGTCGTTTTACTTATTGATGAAAAAGAGGTAGATAAAAGAAATAAGCTTTATAAAACGATTAAAGCAAAGGCACAAGTTATAGAATTTAATTTTCCTGGAGAAGAGGTTGTGAGTCGATTTTTAAAAAACCAGTGTAAGGAGCAAAATCTGAGCATAGACGAAGGGACACTTCGCTATTTCATTCAAAAAATGCCAGAAGATATGGCTTATATTTTAGGAGAATGGGAAAAACTCACTAGTTATGTTCAAGATCGTATGATTACGAAGGAAGCTATAGATAATATTTGTATTTTTTCTTTAGAGACACGTGTATTTGAAATGGTGAAGAAAATAGTAAACCATGAAGCAAATGAGGCACTTGAAATATATAGTCGTATGATTCAAAGTAAGGAGTCTCCCATTGGGATATTGGTGCTTATTGCAAGACAGTTTCGTATGATGTATCAAGTTAAATATTTATTAGCAAATAGAAGTCCTTTAAAAGAAATTGCTGCCCAAATAAAACTTCCCTTTTTTGTAGTAAAGGAGATCAGCGAGCAAGTACAATATTATCAGTTCAAACAACTAGAAGATATTTTAGAAGCATGCTTACAGGCTGATGAAATGATTAAAACAGGGAAGATGGAAAGTAATAAATGTGTAGAAATGCTTATTATGACTTGTTTAAATCGATAAAATAAAAAGACCTCCGAAGAGGTCTTTTTATTTTTGTATCTAATTAAGCAATAGTATTAACTAAACGTGTTAAAGAAGATTTTTTACGAGCAGCAGCATTTTTGTGGAAAATTCCTTTTGCTGTAGCTTTATCAATTGCTTTAACTGCGTTTACTAACGCTGCTTTTGCTGCATTTTGATCATTAGCTTCTACTGCAAATCTAACTTTTTTGATTTGAGTTTTAACTGCTGATTTGATTGCACGGTTACGTGCAGTTTTTGTTGCGATAACTAAGATACGTTTTTTTGCTGATTTAATATTTGCCATTTGGTGGCACCTCCATTCATATTCTTGGACACGGTTTGGGGAACTATGAACGGTTTTAACAGTCTTATTATAGTATAAATACCGGACAAAGTCAATGTATACCCACAAAAATAATGGCTAAACTATCTAATGTACGTTAGCCATTTAGTAATAACTATTATAATGAAATTTTTAATTGTAGTAAAGGTAAATATGAAAAAAAGGGAAGTGAATTTATGGATAGATGTGAAAATGCAGGAAATTTTTCTGTAAGAACAGATTTAGCGATTGAAATTAGTAATGCTCTTAAATTAGATAAAGATGATTCCTATGAAATACCAGGAGTAGAAGTTAAACAAAAAAACATAGAGGAAGGAGCTTTAGCTGTCACAAAAGTGCGTATTTTAAATGAGGATGGGGAAAAAAACATGGGTAAACCTATAGGGGATTATATCACTATTGAGTCAAATGGTTTAAAACAAAATAATCCCGAGCTTCATGAGAAGATCATAATGGTCCTAGCAGAAGCTATTAAATCTCTTCTACCTGAAAAGAAACAAGAGCAATTAAATGTATTAGTCATTGGATTAGGAAATCGTTTTGCTACGCCTGATACACTAGGACCTAAAGTGGCCAATCAAGTTTTTGTGACTAGACATATGGCACTTAAAGCACCAGAACTTTTAGATGAAGGAGTTTGCTACCTAAGTAGTTTTGCACCTAGTGTAATGGGTTTAACAGGAATAGAAACAGCAGAAATTATAAGTGGGGTAGCTGCTAATGTAAAGCCAGATTGTATTATTGCTATTGATGCCTTAGCTGCTAGAAGTGCAGCGCGTATTAATACAACTATCCAAATAACTGATACAGGGATTTCTCCGGGAGCAGGAGTAGGTAATAAGCGAAAAGAACTCAATGAAGCTTCTGTTGGATGCAAAGTAATAGCAGTAGGTGTTCCTACTGTAGTGGATACTGTAACACTTGTATCTGATGCCTTAAATGATCTTATCCAGCATATGTTGAAACAAGCTGAGCATTCACCCTTTTATGACATGTTAAAAGAGCTAACAGAACAAGAACATTATCAATTAGTAAAAGAAAGTATTTATCCAGAAATTAGTGAATTATTTGTAACGCCTAAAGAAATAGATGAAGTGATGGAATACTTATCAAGTATTGTAGCAAATGGTATTAATCTTGCTGTTCATCATGGGATGACATTAAAAGATATTAATAAGTACACATACTAGTCATAAAATAGTATACAAGCCTATACAATAATAAAGAATGGTGTAGGGGGGATATAGATGTTAAAACTAGAAAAGATTGTAGAACACTATGAGTTTCGCTTTAAATTAGAAGGATACAAAAAAGTAATGATTTATATAGGCATTATGAGTTCGTTAATAATCAATATGTATAGTTTAGAACTTAAGGGCTATCCTATAGGAGAACTTTTCTTTGCAGAAGCATTACCTACAACAGTTTCAACGTATAAGAATATGTTTTTTAAACAATATAGTTATTTACTTTCAGGAGTCATTATTGGAGAACCCTTAACTTTACTTACGAACTCAATTCCCTATTTAGAACAAAATGCGGGATTTAAAGCTTCTTATGATGAAGTAGTAGGTTATTTTACACCTAGTGAACAGCAAAATCACAAAGAAGAACAGACTAAACAGCCGATAGAAGAAACACAAACTCATACGATGCCTCAAGTGTTGGGAAAGGTTTCAATTGAAGCCCTTAAAGATCCACAATATGTCTTCAATAATTTAATGTCAGCTAAAGCAGAAATGGAATTTGGTGTGGATATGATTCAAGAATGGGATTTTTCAAAGCTTGCCAAACAGCCTATTCGTTTAGATGAATCTATAAAAGGACCACAGATTCTTATCTTTCATACACATGCTAGAGAAGAATTTAGAGGAGGAATAACAGTTGTAGATGTAGCAGAAGCTTTAAAAAAAGAATTAGAAGAGAAATATGGTATTTCTGTACTACATATAAAAGACTCTTTTTATGAAACAAGTAATCATGGTAATAGACCTACAGGGGGTGAGTATGAGACAATGGAGCCAGTCATTCAAAAAGTACTTGAAGAAAATCCTTCAATATCAGTAGTTATTGATATGCATCGTGATGGTGTGCAAGATAATGTACACTTAGTAACAGATATTAACGGGAAACAAACAGCAAAAATAATGTTTGTAACACCACTATGTCGCAATCGCAATGTAGCAGGTGAAGTTGTAAATAAAGAGGATATACCTAACCCCTATTTAAGTGATAATTTAGCATTTGCACTTCAAATGTATTTAACTGCTAATGAAGACTATCCTGGGTTTTCTAGAAAGATTTTTTGTTCTGAATGGCGATATAGTACACACATGAAACCTCAATCATTACTTTTGGAATGGGGAGCTCAAACTAATACAGGGGAAGAAGCACTTAATGCAGTAGATCCCATGACTAAGGTATTAGCTAAGGTGCTAGGAAAAGACTGATTCAACAAAAAGATTGATACAAAAAGAAAGGCTATGCTATAATGAAACGAAAAGAATAGACAAAAGAAATAAGGAGGGGCAAAATGTCTCTTTCAAAACAATCGAAAATAAGAAATTTCTCTATTATTGCCCATATTGATCATGGTAAGAGTACACTTGCAGACCGTATTATTCAAATGACGGGAACACTCACAGCACGCGAAATGCAAGAACAAGTGTTAGACAATATGGATTTAGAAAGAGAACGAGGCATTACTATTAAATCACAAGCAGTAAGACTTGTATACAAAGCAAAAGATGGGGAGGAGTATATCTTTAACCTAATTGATACTCCAGGTCACGTTGACTTTAACTACGAGGTATCTAGAAGTTTGGCGGCTTGTGAAGGTGCTGTATTAGTTGTAGATGCAGCTCAAGGTATTGAAGCACAAACACTTGCTAATGTTTATTTAGCTTTAGAGCATGACTTAGAGATTATGCCAGTTATCAATAAAATTGATTTACCAAGTGCTGATCCAGAACGTGTTAAAGAAGAAATAGAGGATATTATCGGCTTAGATGCTAGCCATGCACCACTCATTTCTGCTAAAACAGGTCTTAATGTAGAAGATGTGTTAGAACAAATTGTAGCACAAATACCAGCACCAAATGGGGATGCAGAGGCACCACTAAAAGCATTAATTTTTGATTCTCTCTATGACCCTTATAAAGGCGTTATTGTATTTTGCAGAATCAAAGAAGGAATACTTAAACAAGGAATGCGTGTACGTATGATGGCTTCTAAGGCTGAATTCGATGTCGTAGAAGTAGGTACTTTTGGTGCAGGCCAATTTAGACCAAGTGAAGAAGGTTTAATCCCTGGTGAAGTAGGTTATTTCACAGCAAGTATTAAAAATGTAAAAGATACACATGTAGGGGATACGGTAACAGATGCTAGTAATCCAGCAGCTGCAGCCCTTCCAGGTTATAAAAAAGCGAATCCAATGGTTTACTGTGGTCTTTATCCTGCAGATGGCGCTAAGTATGGGGATCTTCGTGATAGTTTAGAAAAACTTCAATTAAACGATGCTGCACTTGTATTTGAACCTGAGACTTCTATTGCTTTAGGATTTGGTTTTAGATGTGGTTTCTTAGGGCTTCTCCATATGGAAATCATCCAAGAACGTTTGGAACGTGAATACAACTTAGATCTTGTAACAACAGCACCTAACGTTATTTATAAAGTACATCAAACTAATGGAGAAGTGATTGAACTTTCTAATCCAGCTAATTTACCAGATCCATCGCATATTAAATATATGGAAGAACCAATGGTTAATGCTAAAATCATAGTACCAACAGATTATGTTGGTGCCGTTATGGAACTTTGCCAAGAGCGAAGAGGTATTTACTATGGTATGGAATATTTAGAAGCCACTCGTGCTGTTCTTAATTATGACTTACCACTTAATGAAATTATTTACGATTTCTTTGATGCACTAAAATCAAGAACAAGAGGTTATGCATCTTTTGACTATGAAATGAAAGGCTACCAAGAATCTAAACTCGTTAAACTAGATATTTTGGTTAATAAAGAAATTGTAGATGCGCTTTCTTTAATTGTTCATGAAACCAGTGCAGTGCACAAAGGAAGAAAGATTACAGAAAAACTAAAAAAAGAAATACCAAAACACTTATTTGAAATTCCTATACAGGCAGCTATCGGTAATAAAGTTATTGCGAGAGAAACGATTAGTGCTATGCGTAAAGATGTTCTTGCAAAATGTTACGGTGGTGATATTTCACGTAAGCGTAAATTACTTGAAAAACAAAAAGAAGGTAAAAAACGTATGCGTCAGGTAGGTAATGTTGAAGTACCACAAGAAGCCTTCATGAGCGTACTTAAATTAGATGAATAGAGGAACAAATTATGCCAATTGGACTTTATATCCATATTCCTTTTTGTGCATCTAAGTGCTATTATTGTGACTTCTTATCTTTTAAAAAACATGAGAAACAAGAAGCCTATATAGATGCACTCATTCAGGAAATGGAACAAACAAAAAAAGATCTAGCAAGTGGCACAACAATAAAGTCCATTTTCATAGGTGGTGGTACTCCAACAGTACTACCACCCCTTTTATTGGACAAATTATTAAGTGCCATTATGCAAAATTTTGTTTTAGAAGCAGATGCTGAATGGACGATTGAAGCTAATCCAGGAACACTCGAAATAGAAAAAATCCAAATACTTAATAAGTATCCTATTACGAGAATAAGCCTTGGATTGCAATCTAGCCATGATGATTTATTAAAAAAAATAGGAAGAATTCATACGTTTAAAGATTGGGAAGAGAACATAAAACATATTAAGCAGTATACTTCATGGCAAATTAATACAGATTTAATGTTTGCACTTCCAGGGCAAACATTAGAAGATTTTCTTGAGACTTTAAGAGTAGTTACAGCATATGATATAGATCATTTATCTGTTTATGCTCTTATCATAGAAGAAGATACGACGTTTTATAAACTTTATGAACAAGGACAACTAGAAGTAGCATCAGATGAATTAGATCGACAAATGTACCATGCAGCTCAAAATTACTTAAAAGATAAAGGGTATATTCAATACGAGATTTCAAATTGGGCAAAGTCAGGTAAAAGCTGTAAGCATAATGAAATCTATTGGAAATTAGAACCCTATATAGGTCTTGGTTTAGGGGCACATTCACTCATGTCTCATACTAGGTACTATAACGAAATGAATCTGGAAGCCTATTTATCCGCAGGAGGTAATCTTTCTTTATTAAGAAAAGAAGAGGAGCAGCTTACTAAGGAAATGGCTATGCAAGAATATATGTTTCTAGGGCTTCGATTACTTGAGGGTATTGATACCTTGGCATTTGAAAAACGTTTTGGAGAAAGTATATGGCAAGTTTACAATCAGCAATTAACTAAATGGATAAAATATGAGGTACTTGTAAAAGATAAAGAAAGAATCTATTTGTCTCCCTATGGTTTAGATGTATGTAATGAGGTTTTTGCTTCTTTTTTATAAATACAAAATTATTCATATAGGATATTGACAACTGGAAAATTTGGTGATATCTTTAATTTATAGTTAGCACTCGTTAATGGTGAGTGCTAACAACAAGAAGGAAGTGATAGAATGGATATAGACGGACGTAAGCTGAAAATACTTGAAGCAATCATTCGTGATTATATAGAAACAGGAGACCCTGTTGGTTCTAGAACCATTTCTAAAAAGTACGATTTAGGTGTTAGTTCTGCTACAATTCGTAATGAAATGGCAGACCTAGAAGAACTAGGCCTTATTGTGCAACCACACACTTCTGCTGGAAGAATTCCTTCCGATAAAGGATATCGTCTTTATGTAGATGACATGATGCAACGTACACATATTAAGCCAGAAATAGAGGCAATCATTTTAAAAATGATTAAGGAGAAAGTGAATCGTATTGATGCACTTGTAGAAGAAACGGCTAAGCTGATTGCGATGCTTACTAATTGCGCAACGATTGCTACCACACCTTCTATTACACAAGTACGCATTAAACATCTTCAACTTGTCCCAATAGACGAACATTCTGTAGCATGTGTTATTGTGACAGATACCAATAGCGTAAAAAATCATATTATTCCTACACCTAAAGCTATTGACTTTAATATGTGTCATGCTTTAACTAACATTTTAAATGAAAGTTTAAAAGGGAGTACGCTAGGTCAAATTAGTTTAGATAAGATACGTCTATCTATTGAAGGTAAAATGAAAGAATATGGTACTATTGCAAGCAGTGTACTAGACGCTATTGACAAGACCTTGCATCAAGAAGATATGCCAGATATTTATATACGTGGTGCCAATAATATTCTTGACTTTGAGGAATTCAGTAATAAAGAAAAAGCAAGAGAATTGTTTAAAGTATTTGAAGAAAAGCCATATTTATTACAAGTGTTAGATCATACACAACCTAACACCATTACAATTCGTATTGGAGAAGAAAACATACTGACACCAATGAAAGATTGTAGTGTTGTAACAACAAGTTACAGTATAGGTGAACATACTATTGGCAACATAGGTATTATTGGTCCAACACGCATGGATTATGGTCAAGTCGTTTCAGTACTTGAATATGTTTCTCATCATATAACAAATATGTTAAGAGAAATGAATGACTCTTAACGTGAAAGGGTGAAATCATGGAGGAAAATAAAAAGGTTGATGACGTACTAGAGACCGATCAAGTATTAGAAGCTGAGGAAGGTAAAACTACTGAAGCGGAAGATGCTAGAGAAGCTGAGATAGCAGATGCTGAGATAGTAGAAGAAGTTTCTGAAGAAACAAAAGAGGAGGCATCGGATAAATCAGCAGAGTATATTGAGCGCTTACAACGTTTAATGGCTGAATTTGATAACTACAGAAAACGTAGTGAAAAAGAAAAAGCTGATAGCTATGATTTTGCAGTAAGTAATACAGTAACTGAGTTGTTACCTGTTATTGACAACTTTGAACGTGCTCTTCAGGTGGAAAGTGAAGACAAAAACTTTTATGCAGGTGTACAAATGATTTATAAACAACTCATGGGTATGCTTGAAAAGTTACATGTTACTTCAATTGAAGCAGAAGGCAAAGAATTTAATCCAAATCTTCACAATGCTATTATGCACATAGATGATGAGTCTTATGGAGAAAATATTATTGTTAAAGAACTTCAAAAGGGTTATCTATACAAAGAAAAAGTGATTAGACATAGTTTAGTCCAAGTAGCAAATTAATATTAGTTTAGTAGGAGGAAAGTAATCATGGGTAAAATTATAGGAATTGACTTAGGAACAACCAACTCTTGTGTATCTGTAATGGAAGGTGGAAAACCAGTTGTTATCGTTAATGCTGACGGTAATAGAACAACTCCATCTGTAGTAGGTTTTAGTAAAACAGGTGAAAGACTTGTAGGAGATGTTGCAAAACGTCAAGCTGTTACAAATCATGAAAGAACAGTGATCTCTATTAAACGTCACATGGGAACAGACTACAAAGTAACTATTGATGATAAAAAATTCTCACCACAAGAAATTTCAGCAATTATTCTTCAAAAATTAAAAGCAGACGCAGAAGCACACCTTGGTGAAAGCGTAACAGAAGCTGTAATCACTGTACCAGCTTACTTTACAGACAGTCAAAGACAAGCAACAAAAGATGCTGGACGTATTGCAGGATTAGATGTAAAACGTATCATTAACGAACCAACAGCAGCAGCACTTGCTTATGGTCTTGATAATGAACATGAACAAAAAATCATGGTATATGACCTTGGTGGTGGTACTTTTGACGTATCTGTTATTGATATTGGTGATGGTGTAATCGAAGTACTTGCAACAAGCGGAGATAACAACCTTGGTGGAGATGACTTCGATCAAAAAGTAATTGATTACTTAGTATCAGAATTCAAAAAACAAGAAGGTATTGATCTTTCTGCTGATAAAGTAGCTATGCAACGTTTAAAAGAAGCTGCTGAAACAGCTAAAAAAGAACTTTCACAAAAAACAAGCGCAAATGTACTCATTCCATTCATCTGCAGCGAAGGAAAGAGCTTAGATATTACTATTACACGTGCTAAATTTGATGAATTAACTCAAGACTTAGTAGAAAGAACAATGGGACCAGTTAGAACAGCACTTAGCGATGCAGGTCTTAATGCTTCAGAACTTGATAAAGTATTATTAGTTGGTGGTTCTACACGTATTCCAGCTGTTCAAGATGCTGTAAAACGTATTACAGGAAAAGAACCATTCAAAGGTATTAATCCAGATGAATGTGTTGCAGTAGGTGCAGCTATTCAAGGTGGTAAACTTTCTGGTGAAGCTGGTTCAGGAGATATTCTTCTTCTTGACGTAACACCTCTTTCACTTGGTATTGAAACAATGGGTGGTGTAGCTACAACAGTTATTCCAAGAAATACAACTATCCCAACTAAGAAATCACAAGTGTTCTCAACAGCAGCAGATAATCAACCAGCAGTTGATATCCATGTTGTTCAAGGTGAAAGACCAATGGCTAATGACAATAAAACACTTGGTAACTTCAAATTAGATGGTATTATGCCAGCTCCACGTGGTGTACCACAAATTGAAGTAACATTTGATATTGATGCTAACGGTATTGTTAAAGTATCTGCTAAAGACCTTGGAACAGGTAAAGAACAACACATCACTATTACAGCTAGTACAAATCTTAGCGATGATGAAATTGAAAAAGCTGTTAAAGAAGCGGAGCAATTTGCAGCAGAAGATAAGAAACGTAAAGAAGCTATCGATGTTAAAAATGAAGCAGACAGCATGGTATTCCAAACAGAAAAAATGCTTAAAGACATGGAAGATAAATTAGAAGCTGATGATAAAGCTAAAGTTGATGCAGCACTTACAAAATTAAAAGAACTTAATGAAAAAGCAGTTATCGGTGCTATGACTGATGAACAAGTTGCTGAACTTAAAGCAGCTAAAGAAGAGTTAACAACAGTATTCTACGGAATCTCTGAAAAATTATATAGTCAAGCAGCACCAGATATGGGCGCTCAAGATCCAAATGCAGCTGGTGGCAGTGCAAAAGATGACGATGTCATTGACGCTGATTTCAAAGAAGAATAAGATTAAGTAGGAAACGGTCAAAGAGTACGCCTCTTTGACTGTTTCTGTGTGCATTTATTAGGAAATAAATAAACTAGATAATAAATTTGAGTAGTGGTGGTGAAAAGCGTGGATAAAAGAGATTATTATGAAGTCCTAGGCGTAAGCAAATCAGCTCAGGACGCAGAAATAAAAAAAGCTTATCGTAAATTGGCAAAGAAGTATCATCCAGATGCTAATCCAGATAATAAAGAAGCTGAAGCAAAATTTAAAGAAATAACAGAAGCTTATGAGGTACTAAGTGATGCTGATAAAAAAGCAGCTTATGATCGCTATGGGCATGCTGCTTTTGAACAAGGTGGCGGTGCAGGAGCAGGAGGTTTCGGAGGCTTTGGTGGTTTTGGCGGCTTTGATGGTGATATTGACCTTGGTGATATTTTAAATGGTATGTTCGGAGGCGGTTTTGGTGGAAGCGGTCGTAGACGTCCAAGAGGACCAAGGCCAGGTGCTGACATTAGACAAACTATTCAGATCACCTTTGAAGAAGCAGCTTTTGGGTGTGAAAAGGAACTTTCTATTAATACTTCAGAGATCTGTGGTACATGTAATGGCACTAAAGCTAAGCCAGGAACATCTACTTCTACATGTACAAAATGTGGTGGTACAGGACGTATAGTAGCAACACAACGTACGATTATGGGTATGATGCAAACAGAACAAGTTTGTGATGTTTGTCAAGGCGAAGGTAAAGTGATTAAAGAAAAATGTACGACTTGCCATGGACATGGTAAAGTAAGAACAGTCAAAAAAGTAACTGTATCTATTCCAGCTGGTATTGATCATGGTCAGACTCTACGCGTATCTGGCAAAGGTGAAGTAGGAGATCCAGGAGCACCAGCAGGCGATTTACTTGTAACAGTCTCAGTAAAATCACATCAAGTATTTGAACGTCGTGGTCAAGATGTGTATATGCGTATGCCAATTAGCTTTACACAAGCAGCCCTAGGAGCAGAACTTTCTATACCAACATTAGATGGCAATGTCAAATTTACAATTCAGCCAGGAACACAAACTTCTTCTAAATTTAGATTACAAGGTAAAGGTATTCCAAGCCTACGTAATAGCAAACAACGTGGTGATCAATATGTAGAAGTTTATGTTGTGGTACCTAAGAACTTAACAGAAAAACAAAAAAATATTTTAAGAGAGTTTGAGCCAGAGGCAGGAGAACAAGCCGAAGAATCAAAAAAAGGTTGGCAACACATTTTCAAAAAAAAGTAAGTAAAAAAAGTAAGTAAAATGAAGCAAAAGGCTATACATTTGGACTATCTTCAAAAGTATAGCCTTTTATTCATATTCATAGAAGGAAAAATTTAGAGGTCCTTAGTGAATTGATCAGCAGATTCTTTGGATCCTGTTTCATGGGACTTAAGATAATCTCGAGCGGCATAAAGTACATCGCGTAAAGGCCAACAAATAAGATAAATAATAGCAATATACATGATAAGTTGTAAAATCACTTGTCCATAAATAAAAACATAATTAATCAAATTTCCATTGGTCATAAAAACACCTCCTTACTGTTAATTTAACAAATAACAAGAGGAATCATACATCCAATTTATGAGGAAAAATGGTATGAAGAAGACTGCAAATGGACATGGCTTGAATTATAAAAGGCTTTCACTTATAATATGAACTATTAAAGATAGATGGAGATGAAAGAATGAATTGGTTAGAAGTAACAATAGACACATCAAAACAAGGATTAGAAACAATTACAGGAATATTATTACAGCTAGGCGTAACAGGTTTTGTTATTCAAGATCCAGATGATTTTGATGAGTTTTTAACATATCAAGGTAAAACTTGGGATTATATGGACGAAGATGTAGAAAAGCTTAAGGATTGTCCAACTAACATCAAATTTTATTTAGCAGAAAACATGCAAGGACAGGAAACTTTTAAAGAAATTAAAAAGACATTAGAACGTATGAAAGCTTCACCAGAAGAGATGGATTACGGATCATTAGAAATTAGCTTAGGCAACGTCAATGAAGAAGACTGGGCAAATAATTGGAAAAAGTATTTTAAACCTTTTGAAGTAGGTGAGCAGTTTGTGATTAAGCCTACTTGGGAAGAGTATACAGAAAATACTGATCGTAAAATTTTAGAAATTGATCCTAACTCTTCTTTTGGGACAGGTCAACATTATACGACTCAGCTTTGTATAGAACAATTGGAAAAAATCATTAAACCAGGATCAAAGGTACTTGATATGGGATGTGGTAGTGGTATTTTATCTATTGCAACACTTTTACTAGGTGCTAAGCATGTAACAGCAGTAGATATTGATCAAAATTCAGTTGATATTGCTAAAGAGAATTTTATTCAAAATGGCATGGAAGAAGAACAATTTACATTATATTGTGGTAATGTTATGGTAGATGAAGCATTAGTAAAAACAATTGGACAAGGTTGCTATGATGTAGTAGTGGCTAATATTGTAGCTGATGTTATTATTGGGATGAAGGAACTTTTAAAAGACTTCCTAAAATCAGGAGGCACACTCATTGCATCAGGTATTATTGGTGATAGAGGTGATGAAGTAAAAGAACATTTAGAAGGTGTTGGGTTTAAGGTGAAATCTATTACAGAGAAAAATGACTGGATAGCTATTACAGCTGATTTTTAAATAAGAAGGGTGAATTATGGCGAAATTTTTTGTGAATGCAGAAGATGTCTATGAAAATGAAATTCATATTAAAGGGACTGATGTTAATCATATTAAAAATGTCTTACGTTTACCTGTAGGCAAAGAAATTTTAATTAACAATAGACAAGGCAAGGACTATAAGTGTATAATAAAACTAATTGATACAGATTTAGTAACGGCTGATATTATAGGTGAACTAGAAGAGACGACAGAACCTGCTGTGCAAACCGTTTTATTTCAATCTCTTATAAAAGGGGAAAAGATGGAGTTTGTGATTCAAAAAGCAATTGAAATCGGTGTGACAGCTATTATTCCTATTATAACAGAGCGTTGTATTGTAAAACTTGAATCGGATAAAAAAACAAAAAGCAAGTGTGAACGTTGGCAAAAAATAGCAGAAAGTGCAGCAAAACAAAGTAAAAGAGGTATTGTACCAGAAATTATGTGGCCAATGACTTTTAAAGAAGCACTTACTTATGCTAAAGAACAATTAGAGGTGTCTTGTATTCCTTTTGAAAATGAACATGCCTACCATATTAAGACTTATTTAAGAAATTGTAAAGCCGAGTCTATAGGGATCTTCATTGGACCAGAAGGTGGCTTTACAGATGAAGAAGTACATTTAGCAAGTACTTGTCAGGTAAGTTCTATTACATTAGGAAAACGTATTTTAAGAAGTGAGACAGCTGGATTAGTAACTTTAGCCAACATCATGTATGAGATGGGAGAGATTTAGCATGGAAGATGTAAGGTTTTTAGTTGTTGATGATGCAATATTTATGAGAACTGTCCTTAAGAAGATGTTAACAGATGCTAACTTTACTGTTGTTGGAGAGGCAGGGAATGGACTTCAAGCTATTGAAATGGCACAGCAGCTTCAACCAGACATTGTAACTTTAGATATTACTATGCCTGAAATGGATGGTATACAAGCAATAGATAGAATTTTAGAAGTAAGTCCAAACACCAAGATTATTATGTGTTCAGCTATGGGACAACACTCAAAAGTAGTGGAAGCAATAAAAAAAGGTGCAAAAGACTTTATTGTCAAACCCTTTGAAAAAACACGTGTATTACAAGCGATTTATAATGTAATGAACAGATAAAATGGGGGGGTTACCCTCATTTTTTATGTAACGAAACGGGAGAGTAAAAATGAAACGAGAGATTTATCTAGATAATGCTGCTACTACTAAACCTTTAGACTCTGTAGCAGAAACGGTTAAAGAAACGATGCTAGTGTATTATGGTAATCCTTCTTCCCTGCATAAAAAGGGAATGGAGGCAGAAAATATACTTAAAGAAGCAAGTCAATTTTTCGCAAAAGTACTGGGTTGTTTACCAGAGGAAATTTTCTATACTTCAGGTGGGACAGAAAGTAATAATATGGCGATTATAGGTGCTAGTTTAGCTTATAAGAGGCAAGGCAAAAAGATTATTACAACGACTATAGAACATCCATCAGTAGGTGAAGTATTTAAATATCTAGAAACCCAAGGTTTCGAAATAGTAACTATTGGTGTTAACCAAGAAGGTTATGTGGACTTAGAGGCTTTAGAAAATGCCGTTGATGAAGAAACTATTTTAGTTAGTATCATGCATGTCAATAATGAGATAGGGACAATTCAACCCATTACTGATATCGGGAGAATAATTAAATCAAAAAATCCTGAAACACTTTTTCATGTAGATGCCGTGCAATCTTTTGGCAAACTCCCTATACATGTTAAAAAATCAAAAATAGACTTTTTATCTATGAGTGCTCATAAATTTTATGGCCCACGTGGTATTGGTTTATTGTATAAAAGTAAGCAAGCCAGAATGAAGCAACTCTTTTGGGGTGGTGGTCAACAGAAAAATTTCAGATCAGGTACAGAAAACATTCCAGGTGTTGCTGGTGCGTTAAATGCAGCCCATTATGTATTTAAAGAACAAGAGGCTATTCTAAGCCATATGGCCGAATGTAAAAAGACATTAGCAACTGGTTTATTAAATGCCTTACCTGACATATGGATTAATGGACCAGGGTTAGATGAAGGAGCACCTTATATTTTAAATGTTGGTTTTAAGGATGTACGTGCTGAAGTACTTTTACATGCATTAGAACAAGAAGGTATTTTTGTTTCATCAGGTTCTGCATGTAGTAGTCATAAAAAAGTAAAAGATGGTGTCTTAGTAGCACTTGGTCTTCCCAATGACTGTTTAGATAATGCCATTCGTTTTTCTTTTGCACATGATACATCTCTAGAAGATATAAATGAAGTAATCGAGATTGTTAAATCTCAAGTTACACTATTAAGAAGATATACACCAGGAGGAAGAAAAAAGTGAAAAATGTATTTTTAATTAAATACGGCGAACTCGCTATAAAAGGTAAAAACAGACACTTATTTGAAAACAAACTTGTTACCAATATCAAAAGAAACCTTAAAACAATTGGAGAATTCATTGTTTCTAAAGAACAAGGTCGTATCATGGTAGAGCCTATTGATAATACACAAATAGAAGTAGAACAAGTACTTGATCGCTTAAGCCGTATTTTTGGTATTATTGGTATAGCCTATGGACTAAAGGAAGATGAAGTTTCTTTTGAAGCTGTTAAGCGTCTTGCTTTAATACAAATGCAACAAGAATGTGCTAATGGCCCTATTACTTTCAAAGTAGAAACAAAACGTGCTGATAAGCGCTTTCCTATGAACTCTATGGAAATCAGCGCTGAAATAGGTGGCTATTTATTAGATGAACTTGGTGACAAAGTAAAAGTAGATGTACGTCATCCGGATGTAACCCTAATGGTAGAACTTAGAAATCACACCTATGTTTATGCTAAAACACATAAAGGCGCAGGCGGCATGCCATATGGCACCAATGGTAAAGCGACTTTATTACTTTCAGGTGGTATTGATAGCCCAGTAGCTGGTTGGATGATTGCTAAACGTGGAGTAGAAGTAGATGCTGTTTACTTCCACGCACCACCTTATACAAGTGATCGTGCTAAAGAAAAAGTAGTGGACCTAGCTAAAAAGGTGGCTGTTTATACTGGAAGTATGAAACTTCATATTATTAATTTTACAGATATTCAATTAAAAATATATGAAAGATGTCCACATGAACAACTCACATTAATTATGAGACGTATTATGATGTACATTACAGAAGCTATAGCTAAGAAAAATGGTAGTATGGGACTTATTACAGGTGAAAGTATAGGACAAGTAGCAAGTCAGACCATGCAAAGTTTAGTTGTAACAGATGATGCTGCAACGATGCCTGTTTTTCGTCCACTAATAGGTTTTGACAAAGAAGAAATCGTTCAAATTGCTAAAAAGATAGATACATTTGAAACTTCTATTTTACCTTATGAAGATTGTTGTACAATCTTTGTTGCAAAACATCCTGAAACAAAACCAAAATTAGAATATATTGAGCGCTCAGAGGCTTTACTAGATGATATTATTGAAGAAATGATAGCTAAAGCTATAGAAGAAATGGAAATTATTCATTGTTAGAAAAATAAAAAGTCCATTTTAATGAAATGGACTTTTTATCATATTTAATTGGGCTCAGTTATAAACGGCTTAAGTGCATTTATTAAATCATCTGCACAGCTATCATTATAAATATCAAGACGTAGAGCTTTACTAAGATCTAAGCTAAAGATTCCCATGATAGATTTAGCATCAATAATATATCGACCTGAAGACAGGTCAAAATCACTGTCATAAGTATTAATCAGATTAACAAATTGTTTGACTTTTTCAATTGAATTAAGAGAAATATAAACAGATTTCATAATTACCCCCATAAGTGTAGAATAAGTAGCTTTATTTCTATTTCTTAAGCTACTTGTATCATATATTTAGAAAGAAAGAATGTCAATAAAAAGAGGTGAGAATTTGAGAAAGGTAGCGTTCTATACATTAGGTTGTAAAGTAAATCAATATGACACAGAAGCTGTGCTTGAAAATTTTAAAGAAAAAGGCTATGAAGTTGTAGATTTTAACGATTATGCAGATGTCTATGTGGTTAACACTTGTACAGTTACACATTTAAGTGATAGAAAATGTAGACAGATGTTAAGGAAAACAAAGAAAATCAATTCGGAAAGTATTTTAGTGGCTATGGGATGCTATGCTCAAATTGCTGCGGATAAGATAAAAGATCAAGTAGAAGAAATAGATATCATTGTAGGAACTAATAAACGAAGTGAAATTGTAAGTTTAGTAGATCAATTTGAAAAAGAAAAAAGACAGACTATTAATACTGTTTCTGATATTATGGAGATAGATGAGTTCGAAGAACTTCGTATTACAGATATGGGAGAAAGAACACGTGTTTACGTTAAAGTTCAAGAAGGATGTAATAATTACTGTAGTTATTGTATTATTCCCTACACTCGTGGTAAAATAAGAAGTAGAAAAGAAGAGCAAGTTGTTGAAGAAGTAACTAAGCTAGTCGGACTCGGTTTTAAAGAATTTATTTTGACAGGAATACATGTACTTGCTTATGGGAAAGATTTAGGTAATACTAATTTAATCCAATTATTAAAGCGTGTACATGAGATAGAAGGTGTTGAACGCATTCGTATGAGTTCTATTGAACCAGTAGCTATTACAGATGAGTTTATTAAAGCCTTAAGTGAAATGCCAAAGGTTTGTCATCATTTTCATTTATCACTTCAAAGTGGAAGCGAAACTGTTTTAAAACGTATGAATCGTAAATATTCAGCATTAGAATATAAAGCTAGTGTAGAAAGATTACGTACGCTTTGGCCAGATGTAGCTATTACTACAGATATTATAGTTGGGTTTCCAGGAGAAACGGAAGAGGAATTTTTAGAAACAGTTGAGTTTGTTAAAGATATCCAGTTTGCACAAATTCATATTTTCCCATTCTCACCTAGAGAAGGAACACCAGCTGCCAAAATGAGAGCACAAGTGGCACCAGAAGTAAAAGAGCATAGAGCCAAAGCTTTATCAGAAATTGAAAAGTCATTACGCTTAGCATATATGAAGCAGTTTATAGGCAAAGAACTAGAGGTTTTATTTGAAAAACATCATGGAAATGAAGTAACAGGTTATACAAGCAATTATTTAAAAGTTCAAGTACCAGGTGATGAAGCCATTGAAAATACTATCCAGCAGACAAGAATTGATACGATTATTGATGAACATTTATTGGTAGGACATGTCATAACTAGATAAAAATAATATTTTTTATTTTTATCTATAGTTTTGTTACAAATTATGGTATACTTTAGTTATACAAGGTTTAGCTATTGGAAGGTGAGCAAGATGGAAAAAATGAATGAAACAATGCAATTTCATTTAGAGGGTTTAGAAAAAGCTTCAACCAGAGAAATATTAATGGATGTTTATGTTGCTTTAGAAGAAAAAGGTTATCATCCCATTAATCAAATAGTAGGATATATTATGTCCGGAGACCCAACATATATTACAAGCCATAATGGGGCAAGAAACAAGATTCGTAAGTTAGAAAGAGATGAGATATTAGAAGAGCTAGTAACTTATTATCTTAAACGCTAGAAGTGGCTGTAGGGGGGACTCTACAGCTTTTTTATAGGAGGCACAGTGTGCGTATATTAGGTTTAGATTTCGGAACAAAAACAACAGGTGTAGCTGTTAGCGATCCTATGGGATGGACTGCACAAGGATTAGAGATTATAAGAAGACAAGAGGATGAGCACCTTAAAGCAACTATGAAACGACTAGAAGAAATATGTTTAGAATATAAGGTTGAAAAAATCGTTCTCGGACTTCCTAAAAATATGAATAATACTTTAGGAGAAAGAGGTGAAAAAACACTTTTATTTAAGCAAAAGTTAGAAAATAGGCTTAAAATACCTGTAGAAACATGGGATGAACGCTTAAGCACAGTAGCTGCGGAGCAAGTATTACTTGAAGCGGATATGAGTCGCCAAAAAAGAAAAAATGTCATTGATAAGTTGGCAGCAACTATTATATTACAAAATTATTTAGATGCTAAGCAATAAGTCTATTGCATGGCAGAAGAGAAGGGATTATGATGAATAAAGAAGTAGATGAAAATACATTAAGTAATGAGACTAATAACGAAGAAGTTACCCAAAAAATTTCTTTTTTTGATGATGAAACAGGAGAAGAAGTTTTATTTGAAGTAATAGATGAAGTCATTATCGACAATATTAAATATATATTAGTTGTTGATGAAGAAGATATTTCTACTATTTTAAAACAAGTTAATGAAATGAATGAAGAATTAAAGTATGCCCTTGTAGAAGACGAAGATGAATTCAAGAAGGCTGCTGTAGAATTTATGACTAATGAAGATTACGATATTGAGTTATAGCCTTTTATGATGGTATAAAATTGAGAGAATAGGGGCTGATAGCAATGAACGCTGCACAATTTAAAGAAAAATTAAAAGAAAAGGGTTGTAAACTAACCTTGCAACGTAGAAGTGTATTAGACGTCTTGATTAAACATTGTAATGAGCATTTATCTACAGAAGAAATTTATGATATGGTTAAAGAAAATTATCCTGAAATTGGACTAGCTACTGTTTATCGAACAGTACAACTTTTTGAGGAAATGGGAATTGTAGATCGCCTAAATTTTGATGATGGGTGTAGCCGTTTTGAATTGGCTTCAGACGATACAGTACATCATCATCATCATTTAATTTGTGAATCATGCAATAAAGTATTCGAAGTAGAAAATGATTTATTAGAAGAAATAGAAAATGAAATTGAACGGAAATACAAATTTAAAATACATGATCACAATGTTATGTTTTATGGCATATGTAAGGATTGTGACCAAAAGAATAATTGATATATAATGGAGGTGTAGCTTTGATACCCAAAAAAGCTAAAAGTAAATTGCGCATTATTCCTCTTGGGGGATTAGGCGAAATTGGAAAAAATATGACACTATTTGAATATGAAGATGATATATTCATAGTAGATTGCGGATTAGCATTTCCAGAGGATGAAATGCTTGGAATAGATTTAGTCATTCCTGATATTACCTATGTAATGAAAAATATTCAAAAGGTAAGAGGAATTGTACTAACTCATGGACATGAAGACCATATAGGTGCATTGCCTTATATACTTCAAGAATTAAATGTACCGATATATGGTACGAAATTAACAATTGGTTTAGTAGAAAATAAATTAAAAGAACATAATTTATTACGTACCACAGAGCGCATTAGTGTTTCTCAAGGAGAGACTATTAAATTAGGTTCTAACTTTAAAATAGAGTTTATTCGATCAAATCATAGTATTGCAGATGCTGTTATGCTTTCTATTTGGACACCTGCTGGGATTGTTGTTCATACAGGAGATTTTAAAGTTGATTTTACCCCTATTAGTGGCGCAACATTAGATTTACATCGTTTAGCAGAAATAGGTAGAAGAAAAGTACTAGCGCTTATGGCAGATAGTACAAATGTTGAAAGGCCAGGTTATACTCAATCAGAGAAGATGGTAGGTGCTAAATTCGAAGATATTTTTGCTAATAATACTGATAGACGTATTATGGTAGCTACCTTTGCTTCTAATATTGATCGTGTACAGCAAATTGTAAATGCTGCTTATAAATACAAACGTAAGGTAGCAGTTATTGGTCGAAGTATGGTGAATGTAGTAAAAACAGCTAGTGAGCTAGGTTATATTACTATTCCAGAAAATACACTTATTGAAATCAATGATGTCAAACGCTATAAAGATGATCAAGTTGTACTTATTATGACAGGAAGCCAAGGTGAACCTATGGCAGCCCTTTCTCGAATGGCTACTTCTGATCATAAGCAAATTGATATTAAGCCAGGGGATATTATTATCCTAAGCTCAACCCCAATTCCTGGTAATGAAAAAACAGTTTCTAAAGTAGTTAATGAGCTTTGCAAGAAAGGTGCAAAAGTTATTCGTGAAGATACCCATGTATCTGGTCACGCTGCACAAGAAGAATTGAAGCTGATTCATACTTTAATTAAACCTAAATATTTTATTCCAGTACATGGTGAATATAGACATTTACAAAAGCATACAGAACTTGCTATGGAATTAGGTATGAAGCGTAATAATATTGTTATTCCATCTATTGGTGAAGTTATTGAGTTAGGTCCTGATAATATTAAGGTTGTTGGTAACGTACCATCTGGTCAAGTTTTAGTAGATGGTCTAGGTGTAGGAGACGTAGGAAATATCGTTTTACGCGATCGTAAACATCTTTCACAGGATGGTCTTCTCATTGTAGTCATGACTTTAGAAAAAGAGTCTGGTATGGTTGTAGCAGGACCTGATATTATCTCACGAGGATTTGTTTATGTTAGAGAAGCTGAAAATCTCATGGATGAAGCCAAAGCTGTAGTAAGAAAGGCATTAGACCGCTGTGAAGATAAACACATCGTAGAATGGTCACAGATTAAGACAATTGTTAAAGATGACTTACGTGAATTTGTATGGCAAAGAACTAAACGTAGTCCAATGATACTTCCAATCATTATGGAAGTTTAATAAAAAAACTCACTATTGAATGATAAAATAGTGAGTTTTTTATTTTTTATTATCAATAAAAGCTATAAAAAATAAATATTGATAAACTATAAAGCAAAATGACAAAAAAATTAGGTATAATAACTAAACTTACTTAGGTAGTGTATTTTATATTATAAAGTTATACTAATACTAGCAAGTCATAAAAGAGCTGCAAGATATTATTAAAATATATAGAGTCAATAAGATAAAGTTTTATCTCCTTAACGACTCTTTATATAAATAATAAGAGAAGGTGGGGAGAGTTTATGAAAAAGTTAAAGCAAATAGGTACAAAGCTATTAGGTACTGTACTTGTGCTAGGGGTATGCCAAGCTAATCCTGTTATTACATTGGCAAACTCAGTAACGAAAACCGTTTCTCAGCAATATGTAGATGACATGAATCCAGGATGGAACCTAGGGAATACTTTTGATTCATTTGATACCGGAGGAGACAAGGGTGAAGAATCATGGGGAAACCCTGTAGTAACAAAAGAACTGATTAAAAAAATCAAATCAGAAGGTTTTAACAGTATTCGTATTCCGTTTACTAGTGTTATGCGCACAGGTGAAGCTCCAGAGTATACAATTGATAAAAAGTTCTTAGACCGTTATGCAGAGGTTGTTAATTGGGCATTAGAGGAAGACCTTTATGTGATGATTAATTTACATCATGATTCATGGAATTGGGCAGGTGCTATAGGGGCAGACTGGGATAATGGTGCTTCTATGGAACGTTATAAAGCCATTTGGACACAACTTGCTAATTATTTCAAGGATTATTCTAATAAGGTATGTTTTGAATCTATGAATGAACCACAATTTTGGTCTGGTGATACTCAGATGCAGCTTAATATTAATGATCAAGTAAATGAAAGCTTTTATAAAATAGTTAGAGAGTCTGGAGGTAATAACAAAACACGTATGCTTGTATTACCTACTTTAAATACTAATGATAGCCAGGATAGATGTGATGCCCTGTATAAAAGTATTAAAGCCCTAGATGATGAAAATATTATTGCAACTTTTCACTACTATGGGTACTGGCCATTTAGTGTTAATATTGCAGGTCAAACAAATTTTGATGATAAAGTCATGAGTGAACTACAAAATGCTTTTGACCGGATTTATACAACCTTTACTCAAAATGGTATTGGGGTAGTTTGTGGAGAATATGGTTTACTTGGATTTGATACATCTTTAGATGCCATTGAACATGGCGAAATCCTCAAATATTTTGAGTACATTAATTATTACGCCAAAGAAAAGAAAATGACTTTGATGCTTTGGGATAATGGCCAACATCTCAATAGACATACTTATAATTGGGGGGATCCATCCTTATATCGTATTATTAAAACATCACAAGTAACACGTTCAGCTTATAGCCAATCAGATCGTATTTTTGTCAATAAAAAGACAAAAGGTAAAAATGTTAAACTAAATCTTACTCTCAATGGCCACGCTTTAAAAGGTATTTATGATGAAAATAGAGCATTAGTACAGGATAAAGACTATAGCTATGATAACGGTGTCATAACGTTATATGGTGCATATATAGCTAAAAATCTCAATAAAAATTACGGTATTAACCAAACATTAACGTTAAAATATAATGAGGGAGAAGATTGGAAAGTCTATCTTACTTATTATGACGTACCAACATTAGAAAAAGCAGAGGGTACAACTGCAGCATTTACATTCCCTGTAGATTATAAAGGTTCTAGGGTTGCTACATTAGAAGCTATTTATGCCGATGGGACATCAGCTGGCCCACAAAACTGGACGACTTTCAAAGAATTTGCTTATACCTTTGCACCTCATTACGAAGAGAACACCATGGTGATTAAAGATAAGCTTTTCGAAGAAACTAAAGATGGTAAAATAACACTTAAAATCCATCTTCAAAGTGGAGAAATACTACGATACAAACTCATAAAATCAGGTGATAGTGTAATAGGATTACCTGCATAAACTTACCTAAAAGTGACTATTCATTTTACTAAATAGTAAAAGGTCTATAAAACTAGTGTGAATTTCAATTAGTTTTATAGACCTTTTATTCATTCAAACTTAAAAAATTAATGATGTAACAATCCTTTTCATTTTTGAGTAGTAGTTACTTCTTTTGTATTTCTTTACAAAGTTTTTTCAAAGCTTTTTTTTCAATACGAGATACATAAGATCTAGAAATTCCCATCTGTTCAGCAATTTCTCTTTGTGTTTTTTCTTCTTGATTATTAAGTCCATAACGAAGTAATAAAATTTCCTTTTCTCTAGGCTTAAGTAAGATTCGAATATGTTGGTAGAGCTTTCTTACTTCAATGTCTAAATCTACTTGATCAAAAATAGTATCATTTTCTGTACATAGGATATCAAGCAGGCTAATTTCATTACCCTCCTGATCCATACCAATAGGTGCATGTAGAGAAGTTTCATAACGTTGTTTACGTCCTGCTCGAATGCTCATAAGAATTTCATTTTCAATACAACGCGCAGCATAAGTAGCTAATCTCGTACATTTATTAGGGTCAAAGGAACTAATACCTTTAATGAGTCCAATAGTTCCTATTGAAATCAAATCGTCCACATCATTATTGATATTGTTATATTTTTTGACAATGTGTGCTACGAGTCTTAAATTTCTTTCAATTAATATGTTCTTTGCAGCCTCATCGCCAGCTTGATAACGTTCTAAATAATACTTTTCTTCTTCAGCTGACAGAGGCTGAGGAAAAGAGGAAATGCTACTAAAATAGGAAAAACAGAAGAGTGGTAGCATAATACGGCACACCTCCACGAGAAAGGGTTCATAATTAGTGTATGAAATAAAGAGAAGAATGGTGCCCGTACGTATAAAAATTTTTAAAGCATGATAAATAGGCGTAAGTACATACTTACGCCTATTTATCATTGTTCCAAACTCGCATTTAATCAGTATCATCTTTTTCATCTCACTTCTATAGCCTTTAGTATCGTTCCCTAGAATACTTAGGGCATAATAGTTAGACTTAGAAAAGCTGATAACTTTGATTATCTA
>JAEWMQ010000105.1 GCA_023393125.1 Bacillota bacterium | reverse complement strand
CTTATTGGCATCAGACCACCGACAGCAGATTTTGCAACGACACTTGCCTTTGCACTCATTACATTCTTTATGATTCATGGCTTTGGTATTAAGTCAAAAGGACTTGGGTACTTTAAAGGGTTCTTACAACCTGTCCCACTTTTACTACCACTTAATATTATTGGTGAACTTGCAACGCCAGTTTCATTAAGTTTCCGTTTGTTTGGTAATATCCTTGGTGGATCTATTATCATGGGTCTTGTTTATGCAATGTTCCCTAAAATAGTAATTTTCCTTGGTATACCAGCAGTACTTCACGGATACTTTGACATTTTTGCAGGTACACTTCAAGCATTTATTTTTGTAATGCTAAGTATGACATTCGTGTCTAGTGCCATGGAATAGGAATGAGGTGAAACAATGTCAGGATTTATGAATTTTTTATTTGGCTGGATGCAAAATGTAGACCCTAAAGCGCTCATTTTAGCCTTTTCAGCAATCGGAGCAGGTTTTGCTATGATTGGTGGGATTGGACCAGGAATAGGGCAAGGTTATGCAGCGGGTAAAGCTGCAGAAGCTGTGGGTAAAAATCCAGAAGAAGGCGGTAAGCCAGCTACACTTGTGATGCTTTTAGGAGCGGCAGTAGCTGAGACCTCAGGGATTTTCTCATTAGTTATAGCCATTATTATGTTATTTGCTAATCCACTAGTGAATAAAACAGGAGTTGGATTAGTACTTGCATGTTCAGCAATTGGTGCCGGGCTTTCTATGATAGCAGGGATTGGACCAGGAGTTGGACAAGGTTATGCAGCAGGTAAAGCGGCAGAAGCTGTAGGTAAACGTCCAAAGCTTCAAGCGACAATAGTTAGAACTATGTTACTCGGTCAAGCTGTAGCGCAAACAACAGGAATTTATGCCCTTATTATTGCGTTATTATTACTCTTTGTTAATATTTTCTAAGCCTGTTTTGAGATAGATTTTAGAGGATTAGAGAGTAGTATAGGGCAACCTCAGTGAGGTATAAAAAATAACTAAGCTATATGAGTTAAACAAATTTAAAAGCAACTATTAAGGAGGATTTTAATTATGGATAATCAACAAATCGATGGAAACGCTCTAATTTTAGCATGTTCAGCAATTGGTGCAGGTCTTGCTATGATCGCAGGTATTGGACCTGGTATTGGACAAGGTTATGCAGCAGGTAAAGGTGCAGAAGCAGTAGGTCGTCAACCAGAAGCTCAATCTACAATCGTAAGTACTATGCTTTTAGGAGCAGCGGTAGCTGAAACAACAGGTATCTACGGTCTTATCGTAGCTATTATTCTTTTATTCGCGAACCCACTTATCACAAAATACCAATCTTTATAAGAGGCGAATTAAAATAATAGCAACATAGACGAGAAAGGAGGGAGCTTCCCTTTGAATACATCATTAATTACTGTACTAGCTGCGACTGAATTGCCAGGAAGAATCATCGGGTTTGATGCTCAGTTACTAACTGACTTAGGGTTACAATTATTTTCAACTTTAGTGATTGTTGTAGCACTTTATCTCATTCTTCATAAACCAGTGACAGCAATGCTTGAGAAGAGAAAACAAGCCATTGCAAATGAAATTAACGAAGCTAAAACTATAAATGCAAATGCAGCTAAACTAAAAGCAGATTATGAAGATAAAATTGCGAGTATTGAAGAAGAAGCAGCTCAGATCCTCAAAGAGACTAGAGCCAAAGCTTTAGATAGGCAAGAGCAAATGATTGCTGAAGCTAAGAAAGAAATCGAAGCAATGAAAGAAAAAGCGGCTCATGATATTCTTCTTGAACAAGAACGCGTTAAGGATGAGATGAAAACTCAGCTCATTGATATTTCTACACTTATGGCAAGTAAATTTGTTGCCCTCTCAATAGATGAAAACAAACATCAAGAAATCATTGACGATATTATTAAAGAGATGGGGGATGTACAGTGGCTAAGTTAGTTGTTAAAAGATATGCTACTGCCCTATTTGATATCGCTAGTTCTGAAGGAAAAATGGCAACCTATGAAGAAGAGGTAAAAGTCATTATTAAAGCACTTCAGGATGAACCAGACTTTATGGCAGTTTTAGAAAATCATAAAGTTACAACAGAGGAAAAAATAAGTCTCCTTGAAAATGTTTTTACAGATAGAGTAGAAAATCCTATTTTAGGACTTTTAGTTTTACTTGTGAAAAAAGGTAGACAATCTGAAATAATTAATGTACTTGAAGCTTTCCTTGAACGTATTAAGAAGGAATCAGGCATTGTTAAAGCAACTGTTACATCGGCTGTAGCGCTTAAAGAAAGCCAAGTAGAAGCTATTAAAGCAAAGCTTGAAGCAAGTACAAAAAGCAAAATTGAACTTGAAACAATCGTAGATGAAGGCATTATAGCAGGACTAGTGATTAGAGTTGGCGATAAAGTTGTGGACGCTAGTATTAAAGGCGAGATGCAAGCTTTAAAGAAACAATTATCGAAACTTAGACCTGCATAGAAAGGGGTGTATTCAGTTAATGAATCTGAGACCAGAAGAAATCAGTAGTATTATTAAAGACCAGATTAAAAACTATAAAGCACACCTTCAGGCAGAAGAAGTAGGAACTGTTATCACTGTTGGTGACGGTATCGCACGTGTACATGGCCTTGAAAAGGCTATGTCAGGTGAGCTTCTTGAGTTCCCAGGTGAAGTTTATGGTATGGTACAAAACTTAGAAGAAGACAACATCGGGGTTGTTCTCTTAGGTTCTGACCAAAACATCAAAGAAGGTGACACAGTTAAATCAACAGGACGTGTAGTAGAGGTACCAGTAGGTGATGCTCTTAGCGGACGTGTTGTGAATGCACTTGGTCAACCTATCGATGGAAAAGGTCCAATTAACACAGATAAATTTAGACCAGTAGAACGTGTTGCATCAGGCGTTATCGACAGAAAATCAGTTGATACACCACTTCAAACAGGTCTTAAAGCAATCGATGCCATGGTACCAATCGGTCGTGGACAACGTGAGCTTATTATCGGAGATAGACAAACAGGTAAAACTGCTATTGCTATCGATACAATCATTAACCAAAAAGGTAAAGATTGTTTATGTATCTATGTTGCAATCGGGCAAAAAGCTTCAACTGTTGCACAATTAGTTAACGCTTTAGAAAAAGCAGATGCTATGAGTTATACAACAATCGTAGTAGCTACAGCTTCAGAAGCTGCACCACTTCAATATCTTGCACCATATGCAGGTGTTACAATGGGTGAAGAATGGATGGAACAAGGTAAAGACGTTCTTATCGTATATGATGATTTATCAAAACATGCGGTAGCTTATCGTACAATGTCATTACTTCTTCATAGACCACCAGGTCGTGAAGCTTATCCAGGGGATGTATTCTACTTACACTCTCGTCTTCTTGAAAGAGCTGCTAGACTTTCTGATGAACTTGGCGGTGGTTCAATCACTGCGCTTCCAATTATTGAAACACAAGCAGGGGATATCTCAGCTTATATTCCAACAAACGTAATTTCTATTACAGATGGACAAATCTTCCTTGAAACAGAACTTTTCAACGCTGGGGTACGTCCTGCGGTTAACCCAGGGCTTTCAGTATCTCGTGTTGGTGGTGCTGCTCAAATCAAGGCTATGAAACAAGTAGCAGGTCCTATCCGTACAGAACTTGCGCAGTACAGATCTCTTGCTGCTTTCGCACAGTTCGGTTCTGACCTTGATACGGCTACTAAAAATGCACTTGCACAAGGTGAACGTATTACAGAGATTCTTAAACAACCTCAGTATTCACCACTTGAAGTAAGTAAACAAGTTATTATTCTTTTTGCTGCAACTAGAAAGTTCCTTATGGATATTCCACTTTCAGAAGTAGCAAGATTCCAAAGCGAACTATTTAATTTTGTAGATACTAAGTATCCAGAAATCTTAACAGAAGTTGCTGGTAAAGATGGTCTTACAAAAGAATTAGAAGCTAAATTAAATGACATCGTAACAGAATTTAAAAAAAGCTTTAGTATAAAGTAGAAAAGGGGTGAACGAGGATGGCGTCTTTGCAAGATATTAAAGGGCGAATCAGAAGTATCGATAGCACTAAGAAAATTACAAGTGCTATGAATCTTGTTGCTACCTCTAAGCTTAATAAAAGTAAAGAGGCAGCTCTTAAAACAAGACCCTTTTTCAATAAAATTCTTTCAACTATGCAATCGATTGCTGCTAATGCTAATGGACAAGGTTCACCTTTCCTTAAAGCAAATGGCTCCGATGTGAAAGCATATATTACTTTATCAGGAGATAAAGGACTTTGTGGTGGTTACAATTCAAATATTTGTAAGCTGACTATGGGTGCTATCGAAGATAAAGAAAAAACCCACTTAGTAGTTGTAGGGAGAAGAGGTATTGATCAATTTAGATCAAAAGGTTTTACAGTAGCAAAAGGTGTAACTGATATTTCAGAGTCACCTACTTATTTCTCTGCAAAAGATATTGCAGATCATGTAACTAATCTATTTTTAAAAAGGGAAATTGGAGAAGTTTATTTATCTTATACAAGTTTCAAATCAACTATCCAGCAAGAACCAACTATGGTAAAAATATTACCATTAGATATAAATCATATGGAAAAACAAAAAAGTGAAGCAAACGAACCAAGCGATCTTTTAAGTTATGAACCATCACCAGAAGCTGTACTTGGATATATTATTCCAAGGTATGTAGCGGATGTTATTTATGGTGCACTTTGTGAAGCAAGTGCTAGTGAAAATGGTGCGAGAATGACAGCTATGGATTCTGCCACAGAAAATGCGCAGGAGATTCAAGATAAGCTAAGTATTCAGTACAATAGAGCTAGACAAGCAGCTATTACACAAGAATTAACGGAAATCGTTGCGGGAGTAGGCGCACTCAAATAAGTAATAAAGGAGTGAACAAATAATGGCACAAAATGTAGGACATATTGTTCAAATCATCGGTCCTGTACTTGACGTTAAATTTAGTGCAGACCATATGCCAGCAATCTACAACGCTATTGAAGTTAAAAAACAAGATGGCACACTGCTTGTGGTAGAAGTTGCACAACATCTTGGAGATGACATCGTACGTTGCATTGCTATGTCTGCCACAGAAGGATTAGTTCGTGGTATGGAAGCAGTTGATACTGGCGCACCAATTTCAGTTCCAGTAGGTGAACAAACACTTGGCCGTATCTTTAATGTTACAGGTCATGCTGTAGATGGAAAGCCAGATCCACAAGTAGAAAAATGGCCAATTCATAGAGCAGCGCCATCTTTCGAAGAGCAATCAACAGCAGCAGAAATTTTAGAAACAGGTATTAAAGTTGTTGATCTTATCTGTCCTTACCTTAAAGGTGGTAAAATCGGTTTATTCGGTGGTGCCGGTGTAGGTAAAACAGTACTTATTCAAGAACTTATTCGTAACATTGCTACAGAGCATGGTGGTTTCTCAGTATTTGCCGGTGTAGGTGAACGTACTCGTGAAGGGAATGACCTTTACCATGAAATGACTGACTCAGGCGTTATTGCTAAAACAACAATGGTGTTCGGTCAAATGAATGAGCCACCTGGTGCACGTATGCGTGTTGCTTTAACAGGTCTTACAATGGCTGAATACTTCCGTGATCAGTCAGGACAAGACGTACTTTTATTCGTAGATAATATTTTCCGTTTCACACAAGCAGGCTCAGAGGTTTCTGCTCTTCTTGGACGTACACCTAGTGCGGTAGGTTACCAACCAACACTTGCAACAGAAATGGGTACACTTCAAGAACGTATTACATCGACTAAAAAAGGTTCTATTACATCTGTTCAAGCTGTATACGTTCCTGCCGATGACTTAACTGACCCAGCTCCAGCTACTACTTTCGCTCACTTAGATGCGAAAACAGTACTTTCTCGTGCTATTGTAGAACAAGGTATCTACCCAGCGGTAGATCCACTTGAATCTTCATCACGTGTACTTGATCCACAAATCGTTGGAGAAGAACACTATAGCGTAGCACGCGGGGTTCAATCTATTCTTCAACGTTATAAAGAACTTCAAGATATCATCGCTATCTTAGGTATGGATGAACTTAGTGAAGAAGATAAATTGACAGTTGGCCGTGCGCGTAAGATTCAAAAATTCCTTTCTCAACCATTCTTCGTTGGGGAAATCTTTACAGGAACACCAGGACAATATGTACCAGTTAAAGAAACTGTTCGTAGCTTTAAAGAAATCCTTGAAGGTAAACATGATGAGCTTCCAGAAAACGCATTCTACATGGTTGGTACAATTGAAGATGCAGTAGAAAAAGCCAAAACTCTATAATTAGGGGGTTAATGATGGCAAAAAATAAAATGAGACTTCAAATCATCACACCGATGAAAACAATTTTAGATGAAGAAGTAGATTCAGTGATTCTTTCAACAACAGAAGGAGAAATGGGCGTATTATACGACCATGAACCAGTTGTTGTACTTCTTGGATATAAGACACTTTCTTATACACAAGATGAGGTTAAAAAATATGCAACAACTTTAGGTGGTTTCGCAGAAATTACTAAAGATAGAGTTGTAATTTTAACAGATGCATCTGAGTTTGCGGATCAAATTGATTTAGAAAGAGCTAAAAAAGCAAAAGAACGTGCTGAAAAACGTTTAGTAGACAGTAATATGGATCATCTCCGTGCTGAGATTGCGCTTAAGAAAGCTATTGCTAGAATCAATTTAAAAGAAGGTAAATAATATGAAAAGGCACCGAATAAAGGTTTGAAAACCTTTATTCGGTGCCTTTTGTAGTAATAGGATTGTGGAGACGCTACAACTAGATAGGGTGTTAGTTCAAATAAAATTGCTAAAAAATACTATGATTTTTATATAAACTGAAATTTGAATAGTAAGGTGTAAAGTAGAATACCGCTATATAGTCCGGCTAGTGTGCTTGCTTACAGCTGCTGTCTTACTCTGTTAAGAAGCTCTAAATTCGTAATCCTTATGAACGGCTGAAAACTCGCTAACGCTCAAACACTCAGCCTAAAACCCATAAGGATTACTACAACCCTTTTCTCGTGAACGCCTCTACAAATCTTATTTCTACAAAATGTTATTAAAAATTAAAGATAAGAATAACTAGGCATTTAACGGTGATAACGTAATAGGAATGTAATGTTGTACAGTAATAAGAGCTGATGATAGATATTTAGATGAAAACGCTATATAGACGTAAAAGAGGGATAGTGGTAGACTTTTTATAATATTTTAAGAGCAGGGAGGAGATTGAAGATGAAGCTATTAGTGTTTTTAGCAAAGGGGTTTGAAATGATGGAATTTGCTCCTTTTGTGGATGTTATGGGTTGGGGAAGAAATGATTATGGTTATGATATTGAGGTAGTTACCTGTGGTTTTCAAAAACAGGTGATGAGTACTTTTAATATTCCGGTTATTGTAGATAAGACAATCGAGGAGATTAATGTAGCAGAATATGTAGCATTGGCGATTCCAGGTGGATTTGAAGAGTTTGGGTTTTATGAAGAAGCTTATGATGAGAGATTTTTAGAGCTTATACGTCAGTTCGATAGGGATAATAAAATAATAGCTACAATATGTGTTGGGGCACTTTCGGTTGGAAAGAGTGGTGTGCTTGAGAATAGAAAGGCGACGACGTATCATTTAAGAGATGGTTATCGTCAAAAAGAGCTTAGAGAGTTTGGAGTGCAAGTGGTGAATGAGCCGGTTGTTATTGATGATAATATTATCACGTCATACTGCCCAGAAACAGCATCTAGTGTAGCATTTAAGCTTTTAGAGAAATTAACCTCTACGGAGCAAATGGAAGTTGTAAAGCGTGCTATGGGTTTTAAATAACTATCTAAGACATAAAAGATGATATTATATATAATTAAAATTGAAGGAGTGCTAAAAGCCTTTAAATGTATATAAAACTACAGATTTATTATGTGTAATCGGGAAGAATGTTGTTTCCTGGGAAATAAAGTCGAGTAAGTTATAAGTGTATAAAATAGAGTAGGATTTTTAAAAATAATAGAAAATAGAAAATAAAAGCAAGTTGATAGTGAGAGAGGATTTTAAAATGACTTATGCAGATTTAATACTAAAATGGTTTGATGAAAATAAAAGAGATATGCCTTGGAGGAGAACTTCTGACCCGTATTGTATTTGGGTATCAGAAGTCATGCTTCAGCAAACTCAAGTGGATACAGTGATTCCTTATTATATTAGATTTATAGAGCGCTTTCCTACTGTGCATGATTTGGCAAGTGCTAGCTTGGAGGAAGTACATCATTATTGGCAAGGGTTAGGCTATTATAGAAGAGCTGAAAATTTACAAAAAGGGGCTAAACTTATTGATGAGAGATGGGATGGGGAATTTCCAAGAGATCCTCAGTTAGTAAAAGGGATTCCTAGTATTGGACCATACACCTTAGGTGCAGTATGCAGTATTGCTTTTCACATTCCCCTTCCTGCAGTTGATGGTAATGTGATGAGGATATTAGCAAGACAGTTTAGAATTGCTGATGATATAGGTATTGCTAAAAATAGAAAGATTTTCGAAGATAAGGTCATGGAATTAATGCCGGATGATCCAAATCGTTTTAATCAAGCACTTATGGAATTAGGAGCCTTAATTTGCACACCTAAAAATCCTAAGTGTGAAAATTGTCCTATGCAGAGTATATGTGAAGCATATCTTTATGGTGTACAAGAGGATTATCCAATAAAAGCAAAGAAAGTAAAGGCAAAAGCTGAAAATTACATGATAGTGATTCTTCAAAAGGGCGAAAGATTTAGTATGGAGAAGAGGCCAGAAGAGGGATTACTTGCGAATTTATGGGGATTTCCTATGGTAGAGAAGGAAGTTTGGGAAAAAAGTACACTAAAGGATTATAAGCATCAGCAACTAGAATCAGTAAAGCATATTTTCACTCATAAAAAATGGCAAATGGAACCAGTTGTTATCAAATGGTCCCAAAAGGTGGAGCTATTATTAAAGGAAGTTAAAGTAAATGATGAACTATTTGAGTATTTTAATATAGAGGAGATGAAACAAATTCCTATAGCCACTGCATTTAAAAAAGTTATTAAGAATCTAGATATCTAGATTCCTAATAACTTTTTTTGTTACCTAGAAAATAAGCTATTTTTTTATGTATATAGTTAGCTAATTAGTAATTATGTATGTAAAAAGATTGGGTTTTAAGACAAAAGAATTAATCTAATTTATTAAAAAGCCGATATATTTTATAAGTATCAGTCTGTAAATGGACAAAAATAGAATTTACATTAGAGGGGGAAACATAGTGAGAAAAACAATGGCTTTATTATTAAGTGTGCTAATGATTATAGGGTTATTACCTAATAAAACATTATATGCAGCTAATGAACTTAAACTTTATTCATTGGCTACCAAGTTAATAGAGACCACTAGCGGGATAAATGCTAACACAGCGATGAGCAAGGATGCAGAGGAAGCAACTATGCAGTGGAATATTTCAGAGGGCGGTACATATGAGTTAACGTATTATACAGAAGAAGTAGCAGAGAATCAAGGGGATACTAGTAAAGTAGTGATTACACTTAGGGTCGGAGAGGGTTATAAAGAAGGAGAGCCTATAAGTGATAGTAACATTATTTCAAAGCCTAATGCTATGATTCTAAAAACAGAAGTATTTAATAGTCGTGGCGTAAGAATAGAGAATATAGATTATCAACAACACTTGTTTGGTTATACAGGTGTATATGGAGCAGTTCAAAAGGGTACTTTCACAGCAGAAATAGGAAGACCAGTTATTAATGTACCACAAAGTACAAAAGAGCTAAGTTTAGTAGTGGGAAAATCTTTAAAGATTTTAATCAAGGGAGAAGATAACAATATTAAGGTATGGACAAACGGAATCAGTAAAGGAAATATTACAGATTTCACATTAAAGCATGGACTAGATACAGATGTAGCTATCGTATTTAGAGGGTTATCAGATGTTTCTATTACGCCTACACAATTAAAAGATGATGGAACATTAGATACAAAGAAAGAGGTTTATAGTCCAGGTGAAACAGCAGGAGAGAAACCAGGTGTTAAAGTAGAATTTGAAAGACCTAAAAAAAGAAATAGTAATGGTAAATTTGAAGCGATTAGTGAAATGGAAGGTAATAACTTAAAAGTCACATTAGATTTATATACTATACTAGAACCAAATGATAAGAATAAAGAGAATGAGGTTTTATTAAGTTTTACTTTAGCTGGAAGTGCAACAAATATTATACCTACAGCAGGTGGCATATTAACAGGGAATATCATTACTGCAGGAGGAAATCCTAATAAATATGCTACATTATTGGGGGATAAGGTAGCAGTTTACTTGGCACGAGAGGATAATTATGTATCAGCTGAAATGAAAAAGCATGTAGTTACATGGGAAACCCTTAAAGAAAGCATGCTTATAGGAGGAACTATCAGACTAGAAGGAAGTATTAAAGCAGAGGGAATGAGTTCAGCTGTAAAGATCAATACAGGGGATATTAGTTTAAAGACAGGATATACATATTTGAAATTTATTCCTACCCAATCTAAAGTAGGAGAAACATCTCTAGATATTGAGCCTTACAAATACACAGGAGAGATTACTTATAAGGTGTATAAAAGAGCTGGTACAGGGGAGATTAATGAAGCTACAGACTTACAAGGTTCATATCCATATACCTATGATTCAGCACATCCAGATGATATTTTAACTATTTCGATTCCAAGCCGTGAAGAATCTACATTTTTAATTAAAGCAGTAATTAATGAAGATAATCCATTTGTTTCACAGCAATTAATATATAATCCACAAGGTGGAGATGTAGTTATTAAACCAAGTATTCCACAAATTCGAGATGTTAATAATATTTATGTTATCCCTGAGATGGATGAAGCAAAAAGATTAGAGTCTGCAGGATTTGATATTGTATGGAGTGCGCCTGCAAGAGAAGATTTATTAAATACTTTAGTAGATAAAGGTGCTGATGGAAAGGAATATAAGAAAGGTGACTTATATTATGAACTCTACTTATATAATTCTCTGCGTACCGCTAAGAGTTTACTAGGTGTCGTACAGATTCAGTATGACATAGATAATAAAGAGGTTGTGGCGTATTTATATCAAGGAAAAGATAAGATACCAGTAGAATATAATGACACAGATAAGCTTTTTACTGCTAAAAAAGTAAAATTAAAAGATGTGAAAAGTGATTGGTGGACAAATCTAGAATTAGATAAGGATGGAGATAAGGCATATAATTATCCAAGTTTAGATACAATTGTTCAAAAAGATGGATTATCTTATAGTGTGCCAGGGGTTTATTATTTAAGTATGAAAGCCATTGTTGATTCTGTTTCACCTACAAAGAGATTAAATGAAGGAGATGAGTCACAGGTTTATTCTTTGACTCTAGATATAACTACAGAAGTAGTACCTGTGCCACATGAAATTAAAGGTGAAAATACTGTAGGTACAAATACAGTAGGTCATAAAGTTGAATTTAATAATGTTTCTATTGGAAAATTTTATCAGATGATGTTAGAACCAGGAAATTGGGAGCTTGTATCTCGTTTAGGCAATGTGAAATTACCTGGTACCTACGAAATTTATCTTTATCAAGAAACCTATACAAGTGATAATAGTAAAAAAGAAAATAAGCAGACTGATTCCGAGCTACTACAATTAATTGAAGATATGCAAAATGAGACAGTCGTTAATAAGCTTAAAGATAAGAAAGTCATTAATTTTAGGCCAGACACCCCAACTGGTACCTTAACAGAAAATAATAATGAGGTTAGTGGGAAAGACAGTTTGATTGCAGAAGAGGAGTTATCGATAATTGATGCCCTAAGAGATGGTAAAATTATTAAGATAGATTATAGCTATAATCCATTAGATGGTTCAAATGTGTCTGATAATACAGAGAAAAAACCTAAATTTGAATTAAAGGATTTAGATCCAAATCAAACATACCATATTCGTATTCGCGTAAGATTAGATAAACAGAGATTAGACAAAGACGGCATATTACAGTCAGGATTAGAGTATGCTGATTATTCATTATTCTCCAAGGCATATGGCTTTACGGCAACAACAGAGCCTAAACCACCAACAGAGGATGAGAATACGCCACCAGCACCAAAAGATTATACTGCTAAATCAGAAGATAACACAACTGCAGTACTTAATTGGAAGGATCCTGATTTTACACCTAAAGATAATGATTGGACTAAAGTTAATTATGAAATTATTCGAGTAACAGATACTAAGTTAACATCTCAAATTATTTCAGAAAGAAGCTTGAATTTAAAGGATATTATAGGAAAAGTTAACAGGAAGGATCTCATCACTTTTGATAAAGATGATTATAAGAAAGTCTCAAAAGAAGAGCAGGATGGGACTAAGATAGTTTATGAATTAATAGATGATACATTACAACCCAATACAATCTACTATTACTATGTACGTACATCCTATAATGGAAAATACTCTGAGTGGATTATGCAACCTATTACCACTAAAAATATAGAGAAGCCAATTGACTTACAAGCTGTAGCAACTGATAAAACAACAACTACTATCAGCTTTTTAGCAAAGGCACCATTAGGAGATGTCCCTAGCCTATATGATTTTGAAATAGCTATTCAATCAGAGGAGCAAACGGATTGGGGAGTTGTAGCTGAGGGAAATAAGATACTTCTTAAACAAAATCGAGAGAATACACCAGAGGGCTATACCTATTATGAATATAAAATAACAGGTTTAAAGCCGGGTAAAAGATATAATATCAAAGTATGCATGTTAGATAAAACGAAAGAGATGATTGCAGGGAGTTATCAGAAATCACTTTACTCTAATATAATTTATATTAGAACAGAATATGATGAAGAAGAACAAGAGAAAGATGATAAATTTGAAGAGTATTTAAAAAGATTTGATACAGAAGTAGAAAAATTGAGGAGAAGGCCTTATTGGGTAGTACAAGAAGGAAAGACTTATAAATATAGAGAGACTTATTTAAAGACTGAGCTAGGCTCTCAAAAAGAATACCAATTAATAGCTGATGAAGGCGCAACCTCCTTGTATTATTATATGCCAGCAGCAATTATGATAGAGGGGGAAAGTAGTAATACTGTCATTAAGGCAACTATAGGTAATCAAACACTTAATATTAGGCCATATACATTAACAACAGAGAATGAAGCTATTAAGAGTACTATTGCGAAGATAAATGATAAAGAGGTTGAAGATTATTATGTGGCTATAGAGTTTTATACTCAGAAGTATACAGAGCCTATTAATGGACAGAGTCCGCTGACACCAAAGATTAATATTAATTTAGAATTAGTTTATATGAAACAAGAAGATGTACTTACCGAAGATGATATTATGGTAAGTCTAGATGAAATTACTGCCAACGAGAGAAAGGGATTTATTACTGAATTAGAAAAAGTAATTTATAAAGGTACTGTTGCAGAAGATGTTTTAAATGGATTAATAACAGATGCGATTCAAGATATTGAAACGAGTCATGCAAAACAAGTAGATAAAATTATGGATCGTCAGACTAGGAGAATAGTAAACATCAATGAGCTTAATAAGTCAATGCTATTAACTAGTAATGTGGATGCCTTCGTAGCAGAGGCCTATTATTATAAGGGTGGATGGTTAAATGTAGAAAGTTATCAAGTTGGTGTAGGGTTTGGCATAGAAGTTGATCGCTTAGGGAGTTATATCCTTACAGGTAAGGCAGATCTTATAACAACTTTACCTACATTGGCACCATATCAAGGG
>JAEWMQ010000075.1 GCA_023393125.1 Bacillota bacterium | reverse complement strand
CTACCAGCCAGTCTGCCGGCAACGGATGACCACAGAGATAACTTAACGGCGTTATCGCATACAACAGCATCAGACACCAGGCGCACCACGATATCAGCGGTTTGTGTCGGGACTCTTTTCTGCGGTAGAAAAAAAGCGTCAGTACGATAACCGTACATAACGCCGCATTCAGTAATCCTGGAAGATTATTTGTCATTACCACCACCTCCTCCACGCTGACGGGAGAACAGACCGGATACCAGTGATGTAATCTCCTGCTGGTGGATGAATGACAGGACTTTTACTGAGAGCACCGACACCAGGACCGCACACAACGCATCAACGGAAGCACTGTTAAACCCAATACGTTCCGCCATGTAACCGGCCACACCACGGGCCCCAAGCACACCAACAATAAAGGACACCAGAAAATGTGCAGCCACACGCCAGGCTGAAAGTGTCTGCGGCATTGTTGCCACAAATAACGCACCAGCGAACGCACCAAATACAATCCCGAAATCCGTCCCGGTAAACAGCCCGAATACCGTCGCCCCGCCGAGCGCCACAGCAGTGCCGGAACCGGATAAGGGTTCAGACATATTTATTCTCCTGTAAATAAAAAGGACCATCAGCGGCCCTAAAAAACTTTATCAAAGGTACCCGCAGATACCTTTTGTAGGCTGTTTATTCAGATTTGCGAAGTAAAGGCCAGAGTAAGACCGTTACCATCGCCACCAGCACACCATCAGCCAGTACCGACATCAGCCATCCAGTGAAATCCACTGCCACTACCAGAAACAACAGGATGGCAGCCAGCACAAGGCCCGCACTTTTCACAGATACTGCTCCAGTGGTAACTGAAGCGCCTGTGCAATTTTCTTGAGCTGCGCTTCTTCATCCGGACCAATGCCATCCTGATCAGCGATATCCAGACAGAGGCAAAGCACGTCAACCGCCTCAGTTGTCCCCGCCACATCAGCCAGCTCACGCAATGCATGCGCATTCGCACTACGCGGTGACGCTTCATAACGGGCGCGGATATTGGCGCTCATCTGGGCAATCTCACCAGAGAACGGTGCAAAAGCAGGAAGCGCAGCAATAGTTTTCTCCAGTACTGCGATTTCTTTCGCATCGCAGGTGCCGTCGGCATATGCAATGGAATATGCGCCCCAGACGGTCGCCTCCACCGCATCACGGTTCTCCATCTTCTTCACTTCTGTGATGGCCTTGCGGGTTTTCTTTTTGAAAATACCTAACATCGTGACTTTTCCTTTGCGTAGACGAGCCTGCGCCAGATGGTTACCAGCCCACAGTGAAAGTCACACTGACAATCCCGTAAGCACCTCCTGAAAGGCTCTGTGTTTTTGATGTGCGCCAGGTGTGGCTCAGATACAAAAAAAGCTCGCCGTAGCGAGCTAACAGAAAATATGAAGCATGTTTTTATCCACGAAGTATGACGTTGAATTCATCCATACCGACACGGCTGGCTATCTCGTTGTATTCCTCAACAAGAGCCAGCAATTCTGAATTAGCAGCCATGAACTCTTCAAAAACCTTATGGATGGCATCACTGTTTAATAAAACAATGTTCTTTCCTGAAAGGCGATCAGGGGTAGAAAATATAACTGTTAAACGACTAAAGGCCCTGGCTCGTTCAGCATTAACATCCTCAATACGCTGCAACAAGCTGGAGCACCTGGAAATATCATCAATATTCACTCTACTCCTGTCATCTGGATGATAATCATTTCACGGAGAGAAGCACTCAGAAGTACCACTGAAGTATAACTGGTGACCAGCTGCTTACACATCTGTTGCCATCCTGCTGATGATAAGTCGATATTAACCCTTCTGTCTATAAACGAAACAAAGGATAAGTTCAGGTTTTAAACACACTGCCAGGATAAAGTATTGTATACAGTATAGAAGAGCGTTATTGAATGACATAAAAAACCAGACCTAATCCCTTATCCGGAAGATATATCAAATAAACGGGGAAAATGTATTAAGATGGCGTTCCTATTCTCTCCATCCCTGATGTCCACGTAACTCGTTATAGAATCAGAACGCCATCTGAATACACAGAAAAAAAGCTGGCTTCACACCCTCCTGCATGTGTGAACGCAGTGCCCGACCACGTGCTTTCGCAACCAGCGAAAATCAGTTTTAAATACCGAAAAACGATAAGAATATATCAGAACTTCCAAGCATCCTGCTTGGCTTAGATATTAATCGAGGATTAGCTCCTGTTCTTATCTAATTGTGCATTTCGCAATTTATCGTTCAGCACCAATATTTCACCAACTGTTTGTTCAAAACGCCCGGACTCAAGTTCAACCCCAATCGTGCGACGCCCCAATCCCATTGCTGCTTTTATTGTTGCCCCCGATCCCATAAAAAAATCCGCAACCACATCCCCCGGACGACTGCTGGCAGAAATTATCTGACGCAACATATCCGCCGGTTTTTCGCAGGGATGCTTACCCGGATAATACTGTACGGGCTTATGCGTCCAGACATCCGTATAAGGAACGGCGGCCGATACAGAAAAATAACGCCGCAGAGATTTGTATTCCTCAAGCAGACTGGCATATTGCCGGTTCAGTTCACTGTATGTGCTGACCAGCAGTTGGTGTGGCGTTGCCAGCTCCCCACGCTGGTGTTTTTCTTCTGCAACACGCGCGAACAGCGCCTGCAGTTTTCTGTAATCAGCTTCGTTCGGTAACTGCCACTGACTGGTACCAAACCAGTGCGAAG
>JAEWMQ010000016.1 GCA_023393125.1 Bacillota bacterium | reverse complement strand
CTGATGGTACTTGTCTGGAGACGGACTGGGAGAGTAAGTGGTTGCCAGATTTATGCGCGAGTGGCTCAGTTGGTAGAGCATCTCCTTGCCAAGGAGAGGGTCGCGGGTTCGAGTCCCGTCTCGCGCTTATGAAATCCCTTGATTTTCAAGGGATTTTTTTGTTGCGTAAATATATGATTTTCTGTTATTTTCATCATATGATGGATAAACTAGAAACTCCCTATGAATTTTGTTTATTTTTCCTATGCTCCTTGCCTTTTTAATTATGTAAAATATATTCAGAATATTAACTTGTATTTAGGATAATCAAGTGATATATTTAAGTATAATGAGGAAAGGATGTGATCAGTATGTTTAAAAAATATAGCATTGTTATTGAGGTGGCATTAGGATAAAGCCGATGGCATCTTAGCAATTTTTAACCGCCTTAGGTTGTTATTCTTTTGCCTCCTTCAACTATGAAGATCAAAAAATAACAATAATAGGGGGTTCTGCGAATGCGGAATTTTATTTTAAAGGAAAAGTATAATACATTAATTCAAAGCTTAATTGATGATTTTAATAACAGTCATAGCTATAAATATATCATGGGACCAGATGCATTATGTCTTATTGAAATTTTATGTGAAAAGATGAATTTAAAACCTGGTATGCGTGTATTGGACATGGGTTGTGGAGCAGGCTTCACTTCCATTATATTAGCAAAAGAATTTGGTGTTACTGTATTTGCAAATGATTTATGGTCTTGTGCAACTGAGAACTATGAGCGGTTTGTAAAAGCCGGAGTAGAAGATAGAGTGTTCCCTTTTAGAGCGGAAGCACATAACCTTCCTTTTGCAAGTAACTTTTTCGATGCAGCTATCAGCATTGATGCTTATCATTACTTTGGTACAGATGAATGCTATTTATGTGATCATTATGCTAAATTAGTTAAACCAGGTGGGCAGTTTGGCCTTGTGAATCCTGGTCTTTCAAAGGAATTTACTAATGGTCTACCAGAAAAAATGAAACCTTTCTGGGAACCTAATATGTATGCTTGGCACAGCGCAGGCTGGTGGCAACAGCTTTGGAAAAAGACGGATTTGGTAGATGTTACTTGTGCTCAAGAAATTCCTGACGGTAAATCAATTTGGAGAATGACAGCTGATTATGATCTCCATGATGCGGATATAGAAAACTACCTTACATTAGTACTTATGACAGCAATAAAAAAATGACGTTATATTGATGATTAAACAGATTAATGAAGCCATAAATTCTAAAAAGAATTTATGGCTTTTTGTGTCTATAGATTGATTACTAGAAAACAAGATTGTTAATGATTAGAGATAGTCCGGAAAAGATTAACATTAAAATCACTATCTTTTTTATATGTTGTTCTTTAAATACTTTTGATAAAGCGATACCAATAAAGAGGCCTAATAACATAAAGGGTAAAAGACCGAAGGCATCGGTTAGTAGATTGATATTAATAATGCCTGTAACGGTATACAGGATTATTCGAAAGGTATTTTCTACTAGAAATACAATACATAGATTTCCTTTAAAACTAGCATCATCGTTAGTGGTTCGGCTTACATAGGCAGGGAGTAAGGCGCCTATACCGTATAAGCCGCAAAGTATTCCAGCGGTAATACCTATAATTGATAAAATGAGAGAAGAAGTGGCGTAGCTTCTTTTTTTATATCCTCGCAAAAGCATTTCAATTCCTAAAAAAACAATTACAAATCCAAAGATGATCTTTATGAGTTGTACGTTTCCATTTTTTAAGAAAATCGTACCAGGAATACTCCCTATTATGACTAGTAGTGAAAGCGGAAGATAGATTTTAGCAGAGATAGAATGACGAGATTTTAAGGCAATGATTAAGTTGGATAAATACCCGACTAATAATTCTAACGGTGTAATGTTAATATGATCTGTTTTAAAGCTTAATATTGTGGTAAAGACTAAGGTGTTTGCAAACCCACATAATCCTTTAACTATAAAGGCGCATATTACTGCAATGATGATCAAGTAATCCATTTTTTTCTTCTCCTTATTTTTCTATTAAAGACTGTATAAGTTAGACCATTTTATAAAGCTCATTATCATTATATAGTCATAGATAAGAAGAAAATATCTGTTTTTGGACAAAATAATATCGTATTTTGGCCATGGAAAGCATGATTCTAAGTATTAGAAAAAATGAGAGGTGGAACTTAAGAAAGGAATATACGTATGCTTATTAAACAGCGCCCGTTTGTACCTATAAATAGTGAAGGAATGGAAGTTTTTAATTACCCTGTGACTGACTTGCCTTATACTATCCTTTATGCTGATATTGCAAAATATAGACCGCCCCTTGTGCCATGGAGTTGGCATGAAGAAAATGAACTCATTATAGTTTATTCAGGAGAGCTAATTGTTTATTTGAGTAATAAGCGTATTAGATTATCTGAAGGAAATGGACTTTTTATTAATGCTAATGTGCTTCATTCTATGGAAATTGCTAAAGGTCTTCAGTGTGAAGTACTTACATTTATCTTTAAGCCTACTCTTTTCTTGGGTGATAAAGGAGGTTTGCTTTATGAAAAATATGGAGTACCCATTTTGAAAAATAGGAGTTTGGATTCGTATGTATTATCTCAGGAAGAAAGCTGGCAGAAAGAATCACTTATCTATATGAAAGAAGTGTATGAAGCATATCTTAATGATGAGTGTGCACATGAAATGTTAATCTGTGAAATGCTGCAATATATTTGGAGAAATATCTATATACATAATTTAAGCGAGATGGATTCAAATACTTCTTTAGATATAAAGGAACAGCGTTTAAAGGAGATGCTTCAATTTATACATGAGCATTATATGGAGTCCATCACGCTATCACAAATCGCAGCGTGTATTAATATGAGCCCTAGAGAAATCAATCGATATTTTCAAATAAGTATTGGTTGTTCACCTATGGCTTATGTAGTTAAGCATCGGATAACAGTAGGTGCAAATTTATTAATTAATTCGTCTGATTCTATTACAGACATTGCGATAAAGACAGGATTTAATAGTGTAAGTCATTTTGTACAAACCTTTAAGAAGTTCTATTTATGTACCCCGAAAGTTTATCGAACTCAAAAAGATTATAAATAATAAAAACTTAATTATATAAATAGTTATTTCAAATAGATGCCATAAGCATTTTACACCATAAATGTGGGATATAATAATTAGAGTTAGTTCATACTAAAGTAGAAGATATACTAGGAGAGTGAGAAAATGTATAAGAAGAGATTTTTAAGTGCAGTATTAGGACTGAGTTTATTAGTAACACAAGCTAGCGTAATGGCTCAGGTAGTAACTGTTAATGAAGTAGAACAAACAACTCAGATTGTTATGGATCAAAAAGAAGAAAAGGGCTTATATTTAGTTCAAAAGGGCGAAATAACAGAATTAGATACAACAAAACAAGGTATACGTATTTTGGTAGGAGACTATAATAATGGTATCTTTTTTAATCTGCAACCCAAAGTACCTGTATTAGATGCTAATACGTTAAGTTTTAAATCTCAAAAGGATTTAAAAAAAGGGATGGAAGTAACCGTTATATACCCTAAAAATTCACCAATGGCATTAAGTCAGCCACCAATGTCTTCATCGGCTGTTTTAGTTATCATCAATTCACCTAAAAATTCAGTAGAAGTAGCATACTTTGATGAAAATTTAGTAAATGAAGCGAATACCTTGAAACTTAATATTGGTGAAAATACAATGATTATGAATATAAAAGGTGAACGCCGCGTCTTTACTGCTGATGATATTAAAAATAAAAATGCAGTTGTTATTTATGACGTGACTACACGTAGTATTCCAGCCCAAACGACACCACTTTTTGTAATGATTTTAGATACAAGCAAGTAGTTTATTAGTTTCTGATGAGATAGTCAATTTATTAAAATAAATGGCATAAAATATAAAGTATTTTAAGAATAATTATACTTTTTGTTTCGAACAGAGACTACTTATGATAGGATAAGCATGTATGTGAAGAAAATGTGTTTACGTACAAAATTCTAATGAGTTCTTATTATTACTTATCATTATTTGTAAAAATACAAGTGAGATTAATAAGAAGATTTCAGGAAATACTACAAGCGAAGCTGATATGTTTGTAAGTCATGTAGAAATTCCACAAGCAGTAGTAAATCAGTTTACAGCTAAAACATCACCTAATGTAGCAGCAGAACCAGAGGTGTTTTGTAAAAACTGTGGGCAAAAAATGAAAGTAGACTCAGCTTTCTGTCCTAGCTGCGGACAAAAGAATGAATAATAAAAAGGCATCTTAGGATGCCTTATTTTTTTCAAAAAAAAGTAAAAAAGGTGCTTGACATATGGTAATAAATTTTGTATTATTTATTTAGAAATGAACAAGACATGCGGGTGTAGTTCAATGGTAGAACTTCAGCCTTCCAAGCTGACTACGTGGGTTCGATTCCCATCACCCGCTTACCTAAATAAGAGTTACGAAATAAAAACTTCGTAACTCTTATTTTTTTGACTCTATTCATAGTAAAAGCAATTTGCTTCCGGGTATATATTTTTTAGCCTTATATAAGAAATGATTATTTTATCCCCATAAATAACCACATACTAACAATAAAACAACAAGTTATACACAGAATAAAGGCTCTTTATCCTCAAAATGTGGATAAAAGTTGGTTTGAACTATTAAATAATGGTTGCTATAAGATTAAGTCACAATAAATGATTAATATTTTGATAAATATAGTATATAATAAAAATTATAATAACTAGTCGTTTAGAGGATGTTTTGTAGGGGTATTTGAATAGCAAATAATCTTGAAGTAGGAAAAGAAGGTGATAGGTATGAAGCAAGTTATAACATTGGGAGTTGTAAATTTTAATGCTAAATGGGGAGAGAAAAGCATTAATTATGAAAGAATAGTGGGATATATAGAAGCTGCTAGTAAAAGAGGAGTGGATCTTCTTGTTTTACCAGAACTATGCTTAACCGGCTATGATGATGAATGTCATGTGGCTAAAGAGCAAAAGATGCAAGTTAGGTTAGCGGAAAATAAATATGGGGAAATGGTAAGTGAACTACTAGATTTAGCTAAGTCGCATCATATGTATATCGTGCTAGGGATGCCTGAAAGAAATAAAAAAGATGATGCAACTATTCATAATTCGGCATTAGTACTTACACCAGAAAGTATGAGTTATACCTATAGAAAAATACATTTGGCTTTAGATGAGCCTAATTGGGCTACGCCAGGAGATGAGCCACTCCTACTAGAAACACCTTGGGGACCTGTAGGAATTGCTATTTGTTATGACATTTATACTTTTCCAGAACTCATTCGTTATTACGCAGCAAAAGGGGCAAGACTGATCATTAATAGCACTGCCTATGCTAAAAGTAGAGGAGCAGCAAAAGGAAGGACAACATTAGAAAGCACAGTTTTAATGAATGGTGTATATGTTGCAACAGCTAATTTATGTGGCGTAGATTTAGTAAATGATTTTTGGGGAGGTAGTAGCATTATAGGGCCTTCTAGAAAGATGCAAGAAGTTTATTATTACGCAGGTAAACCTTTCGACGCCCCAGATGCAGGTGAGCAAGAAATGTATGTGGCAACCATTGATCTAAGTTTAGCTGAAAGAGGTATCTTTAAAGAAAATCCTAAACTAGGTCATTCGGATTTTAGACCAGAACTTTATGCTAAATGGTATAAGGAATTAGCAGGAGAATAATTAAATAACAATTATTAAGGACTATCTTACATGAATTAGCTTCTGAGTGGTATCAAAAATGTACCTTACGGCTAAACAGTTAGGGTAGTCCTTTTTAATATTTATTAAGAAATCTTAATTTTTATAAGGAGAAAATGAATATAAATTTAATATTAATATAAAGGGGATTTTATTGTTAAATAACGCGTTGGAGCGTATAATAAGCGTATATTATAGGTTTATGAGGTGGAATATGTCTATTATACTAATGGTGATTATTGGCATGGTCCAATTAGTTCTATTAGGCCATTACTTTTTCTGTGGACTTAAGTATAAAAAGAGAGCCAAGGATAAAAAAGTTATTGGTGAAGAACTAGTGGAATTAGTCAAAATAATAAATAACTAATACGTGGGAGACTTCTGCAAAACAAAAGATTAAAGGAGTAAACATATGACAGAAAAATTAGTAGTACAGTTTGACCAGCTACCAGTTTATGATAGTCAGCTTGAGTATTTGGTTTACTGCAGAGGCTGTAATACCTATCATATGAATGATCAAAAGCCTTGTATTAAATGTGGTAAGGATGATTTAAGTGTTTCTCTTGAATGCATTGCTATAAAGACGGTCAAAAGACATTTTTTAAATGGTCTAGGCATTCTTTTGATACTTTATGCTTTTATGTTTATAGTGAGCATGAGTTGGCGTGCGATTTTTTTGGGAACAGTTTATACCATGATTTGTGTAGGACTTTATGGAATGATTTATTTAAAATACAAGAAGGCCTACCATAAAAAAGAATTAGAAAAGCATATCAAATACAATAGACATAAAATTGAGCAAGATCTTCAAAAACAATGGGAAGCATGTAAGAAACAAATTAGCGATGGTGATTACTTAGGTGCTTATGAAAAGCTAAGATACTTAAGTCAAATCATAGATAACGAAGAAATAAGAGTCTATAAGCTTATTTGTTTAAATCGTTTTCATCTAAGAAAGGATTTACCACTAGAACTTAAAACAGTACTTTTAAAAGATTGTAATATGCTACTTATTAGATATATATATGAAGTAGCTAAGCTGAAGAAAGAGCTTATAGATGAAGCGACTATTAATTACATATTGCGTTATAGGCAGCAAGTTTTGACAGAAGAAAAAGGGGAAGAGATAGTAGCTAGTGTACTTGGGGGGGCACTTCGCTCTAAATTTTTATTAAATAAATATGCTTTAGCTTTAAAAGAATACTTACCTTACTTACCAAAGGAAAGACTACTAAGATTAAGAAAGATTCAAGATGGTGTTTCTGATCAAGCTCTTAGAGAAGAGATAGTGAGTCAAATAGCAACACTGGTAGGGGAGGAATGAAATGAGCAGAAGAAATAGATATAGAAGAGGAAAGCTTCTTCAATGGTTAGTGATCTTATTATTTGCTGCTGTATTGATACTTGTTGTTTTTAAAGCACAACATATAATGGGAAAGATGAAATATGTAAATAGTGGCCTAGAATATTATAAGGAGAAGCAATGGATAGAAGCTGAAGAAAGTTTACAACGAGCAGCAGATTATAGATGGTTTCATTATAAAGAGGAAAAGGCTAGTAGTACACTTAATGCCCTAAGCTGGATTACTGAATATAAAGAAGAGATAGCAAGTTTATATCAGCAGATCACAGACAGTAGTAACAATAAGGATTTAGATACTTTTGCAAATTATGTGAGTGAATATGAAGCATCAGGATTTCAAAGTTTAACAGAGCTGCAAAAAGAGTATCTCTTAGAAAGATATCCCATTACGCAAGTTGTTTTTTCCGGCTGGACTGACTTTAAAGCAAGTTTAGTAAATGAACTTAATAATCCTTTACATAGTAATTATAATTGGGCGAAAGAAAAGATATTTTTAATACCATCTCAGTACTTTACTCAAGATAAGGAAGATGCCATATTAGAACTTTTTAAGACTTGTGACCAAAAGTTATATGAGAAATATGCTATAGCTACAGGTATTGAGCCTTTTAGAGATTTAATAGATATGCTGAGTGATATCTATGTTAATAATAGGCAATATAATCTTGATACTGAGTGGTTAACGCCTCAAGTTAAAATATTTATGTATGAAACTTTGATGCAGAAATCGAAGGAAGAAATCGAAACTTTTGCTCAGTATGTAAAGGCCTATAGAGCTGGTGCAGATAGGGCATATAAAGATGAGGCTATAGAAGAAATAGTAGAGGCTTTTATGGAGGAAAAAGAAAAGGAAATCGAAAGACTTTTAAAAGCCAAAGAGTATGACGAACTCATTAAGCTTTATAAAGACCTTAAGTATTTTAAAGATTATACTAAGGAAATAGAAATAGCAGAAAAGATGCAAAAATACGACCATCCAGAGATGCTACTTGAAAAGCCTATAGAGCAATATGCGTTTGTACTAACAGGAGAGGATTGTTTCGAGGCTAATAAGTATTTGATTGCAATTGAGAAATATAATAATAGATTAGAACTATTCCTTTTTATAGGTGAAGCTCAAGCATATGAAATAAACCGGTATGAGTTTAACTTAAATGATTTAGGAATAGATGTAGGGCAAATACAGGCACTGGATATAGAGGATTATTTAATTGGCATAAGGTTAGCAGGTACTAATAGAGCTATAAGATATCCAGTAATACGTTTAATAGATAATAGATTAGAATATCTAACTGAGTTTGAAGGTGACACAGTTGAACTCATAGATGGTCTTAAGCATTTAAAAGTAACGAATCCAACAAGTGAAGCTGTTGCCTATACTTATGACTATATATTAGGAGCGGAAGGCTATGAGAAGCAGGAAATAGCAGCTACAACTATTGCGTTATCAGATTCTAATTTACAAGATTATGTAGGCAAGACTGTTCGATTTAATTGTTATATTCCGGAAGAAGCACATGAGGGTATTGCTAATGCCTATTATTATTTGGATGCTACCTACTATTCAGATTCAATGGCTTATGTTTATAGAGAAGATAGTGTAGCTATTGATAAAGGTTCATATATTGTTACTGGTGAAATTGTAAGTATGGAGCCTTATTATAATATGACTTTGCAGCTTGAAGAATTAAGACCTAAGATTAGGATAATAGAAATGCAAAAAGAGTAAGAGGAGGAAGGGTCAGTGAAAAAATATGTCAATAAACTTTTTATAATAGGATTTGCCATGATGTTCCTTCTGTGTCCAAGTATGTTAATGGCAGCACCTAGTGATGCACAGTTAGATGCTGTTCTAGTTATTGATGCCAGTGGTTCTATGAAGGAAACGGACCCTAATAAATTAGGTTTAGAAGGTGTTAAGCTCTTTGTGGATATGCTAGGACTCACGGATAATCAGGTAGGGGTAGTAACCTATGGTTCTGAGGTATCCGAGATCTATCCCATGAGCTTAGTAAAAAATCAAAATGACAAGGAAAAAATTAAGAGCTTTGTAGATGGTATTACAAGAGATTTAGAGTATACAGATATTACATCAGGATTAAAGGAAGCAGTAAAGATGCTAAACCAAAGAAATGCATCTAGTAATAGTCCACTTATTATTGTTTTTACAGATGGCAATAATGCTATTGGTGGGGTGGCTAATCGTACGCTAATAGATATTGATAAGGATTTAGCGGCTATCGTAAGTGAAGCTCAGTCTAATGGCTATCCGATTTATACCATTGGTTTAAATGATAACGGCAAGCTTAATGAAGCTTACTTAGAAAAAATCTCAGTAGATACCAAGGCAAAAGCCTTTGCTACAAAGGACCCAGCAGAACTTCCTGATATTTTAACAGAGATTTTTGCAGATCATTCCAATTTAAAAGTACAGTCATTAGGACCTATTACAGGAACCGGTAATTTTGAAGAAGTGATCGTAAATATTCCAAATGGGAATGTATTAGAAGCTAACTTATCAGCAACTTCAAAAAGTCCAGTGACATTTAAGTTAGTAGATCCTAGTGGAAACGAGCAAACTATTCCATCACAAAGTATTACATTACATACATCTAATAGCTACAGCCTTTTAAAACTAGCAAGACCTATGCAGGGAGATTGGAAGTTGTATGTTAAAGGTATTGCAGGAGATCAAATTAATATTGATTTAGTATATAACTATGATATAGAAGTGACTATGAAGCCTTTAAACCAAAGTAGTTATGGTGTAGGTGATAAGTTAAGTGTTGAGGCTTACTTAAGCTTACAAGGTAGTCCACTTAACGATCCTAGCTTATATAATAGTGCTAAAGGATATTTGGTTTTAACTGATACTCAAACAGGTATAGAAACTAGAATTAACATGCAGATGCAAGGGCAAAGTTTTATAGGTGAATACACTTTAAAAGATAAAGGTGATTATTCAGTTAAAGTAATCGTAGAAGATACAAGCTACATAAGGGAAAGTACAAAGTCTCAGATTCAAGTAGGTGCAGCAAGTACAACTAGTCCTACAGTAACACCTAATGTCAATAATGTAGAAGGTACAGAGGAAGAAAATACTCAGTTATGGCTTTATATAGGTCTTAGCATTCTAGGTGTGATTTTATTAGTAGTACTCATCCTTGCTTTAAAGGCTTATAAGGTGGCAAAAACACCTCTAGTTGGCCAAGTGGTAATAGAGCTTAAGGATAATACAACTGGTAAATTAACACCACCGCAGTATAAAAAGCTAAGCTTATTTCAGGGGAAAGTAAACCTTCATGCTTTATTGCAATTTGCACCAGAGTTTAAAGAAACAGAAAAGGTGATATTTAAAGTAGCACCAGGTGATAAGGTGATTTTATATAACAACTCAGCTTATGCTATTGAAAAAAGTGGCAGGGTGATAAAGGCTAATGAAGGACTTGAGCTTAAAAAAGGTGACCGATTAAGCATTAATATTGCTGATAGTGGTCAAACCGTACAAATAGAGTATTTATTATAATAATAAGGGAAAAGGGAGGAAACAAATGAAACCAATTATTAGAGATCATATCCAGCAATTAGATATTAATCAAGGTGGGGGGATTGTAAGTAAGAAGATTAGAGTAGATACCATTGACAATCCTATGCTTGTTATTGGTTTAGGGGGAACAGGGATTGATGCACTACTTAGGCTTAAATATCAAATTAATAGACGTTTTAATTTGCCAGTAGATCCACTTACTAAGAAGAGAAAAGATAAACCAGAAAATGTAGATTTCTTAGCTTTTGAAACAAATGAGCAAGATAAAAATAAAAAATATAAAGGGATTGGACTTGATCCACTTAATGAGCTTGTACTTCTCTCAGAAGCAGGGATTGGTTCTATGCTCCAAAATAGAAGTAGATTACATCCAAGTGTAGCTTCTTGGCTTTCTTCAGAGCTTCATATTGCAGATGGCATTAATGGGGCTTCTGGAGTAAGACAAGGTGGTAGATTACTACTTTTCACTAAAATTAATCAAGTTGTAGATGCCATTCAAAAGAAGGTTAAAGAGCTTCAAAAAGGAACAGATAAGAAGATTTATATCTTTTTATTAACAGGTTTATCAGGTGGAACAGGTAGTGGCTGTTTCTTAGATATTGCTTATATCACAAGAGCAATCCTAGATATTGAAGCAGGTGGCAGTGGCATTGACCGCTCAGGCATTATGGGGTATTTATTTACGCCAGATGTTAACCTGGCAAATCCATCTCTTAGCATACATACTCAGGAGTATATTAAAAAGAATGGTTATGCTGCCCTTAAAGAATTAGATTACTGGATGAACATTGAAGAACGTGGTGAACACTTTATCCAAGATTATGGTACAAGATTAAGTGTTAACTGTCAGGTAGCACCTTTTGACCTTTGCCACCTCATTTCGGCTACAGATACAGAAGGTAAGACGATTCATAATGCATATGACTACTGCATGAATGTAACAGCAGAGAATATCACTAACTTTATGGCAAGTGAAGATAAGCAGTCAGGAGAAGAGTTTGCTATCCATGACTATATTAGCAACATTGAAACCAATATTAAACAAATGCGTGAAGCCGTATTACCTGCTAACTATAAGTACAATATTATAGGTGCTTCAGCCTCTATTTTACCGATTGAAGAAATGACAACTTATATGGCCTTTAAGGTATTTAAACGTATAGAAGGTATGTTTGATGCTGTACCTACAGAAGAAGAAGTTATGACGCTGGCTAGACGTTTAGGTTTAGATATTGATAGTGTTAGTAAACGATTTGAAGATAGTGTACCAGAACCACTTCCAGGTTTTGAAACAAGAGAAGCTTATGCTTATAACAACGTGGTTAAAACACAAGCCGTTAATATGGATACAGAGTTAGAAAAGAACTATCTCTTAAAAGCAAGAGAAGAGTATAACAAAGCAGCCAATCAGCTTCCTAATGAGTTAAAGGAAACTATTTCCGGGGAAATAAGACGCCTCTTCACAAGCCCAGAGCATGGTCCTGTGTATGCTTCTAATATGATAGTGAATAGAGAAGGTTTCTCTTTAGTAAAAACCATAGAAGCTTATATTGTGTCACTCAAAGAACAGCTTGTTAATTTACCTAAACAAATACAATATCAAGTGGATACTTGTATTGAAAAAATGCAGGAAGCTAAGTCAGCTTTTATTTCTAAAGAAAAGAAAAAGAATGAATACATTAGCAGTAAAATTTCAGAGTATATCTTAAGAGCAGATACAGAGAAATATACAAAGATGATTGCGGCTTATGAAGATTTAAGACTACTTCTTATTGAACAAAATAATAAAATGTATGCTGTATTTAAAGAAATCTTAGGTACCCTTAGAAATATCTTTGAAAAGGATGGAGAAATCCTTGTAAATGCAGATGAGTCTGTAGATGAAAGAGGAAATGTAACTTATCATTGGAATGTAGTAAGTGTAAGAGATATCTCAAAACATATTGATAAAGTTGTTGATGGTTATGATCCACAGCTTTTAGTTTCTGAGTTTACAAGTATGCTTTTAGAAGAAGCAGATAGCTGGATTAATGAAGCTGAGATTGATATTATCACAAGTATTTCTGATTTTATTACAGATAAGTTCTCAGACCTTATTTCTAAAACAATGGAAGAATTCTTAGTGATGAAGTATGGAGAGGAACAATCTTTAACAGATCTAGTAGAAAAACAAATTGCTTCTAAATTAGCAAGAGATGCAGTGCCATTATTCTACTTAACGAATAGCTCAGAGTTTAATTTCCCTTACTATGCCATGGTTTCTGTACCAACGAATACACCAAGTATTTATAAAGGACTTAAGAATTTCCAAGAGAAGTATCCTAATTCTGCAGCTAAGTTCTCACTTAGACAAAGTAAGCTTACCAATCGTATTTTCTGGGTAACCACTAGAAATGGTGTACCTCTTTATGCTTATGGTCCACTAAAGAGCTATGAAAAGCTTTATGAAGAGACCATTGCTACTAAAGAGGGTGTAGGCCGTCATTTAGTGATGACAGAGAAGGAGAACTGGATGAACCTACCTTCGCCTATTCCAGTAGAAGCATGGGGAGATACTTATGCAAATAATCGTATTGGGAATAAAGTAGACACCTTAAAAGCACGCTTTGAGGCAGCTCTTAAGTACCATGTGGTTACTAAAAAAGAAGAAACAGGACTTGCTAACCAATATGTTTTAAACTGTGTAACAGATTTTGATTTAGAAAAACAAGCAGCAGCTTATGGCATAGACTTTGAAAAGCCAAACTTTACAAGTATCAAAAAAGCCTTAGCAGACTTTGAGGAGCAAGTAAAAGAAGGCTTAAAAGGTAATAAAGTAGAATATCCTATTATGAATAGCTACTCAGAAGAAATGGCTTTTGCAGGTATACTTCGTTATCCAAAACAACAAGAACTTTTAAAAGCAGAGCTTAAAAAGTATGAAGCTATAGAAGCTTATATCGAAAAGCTAAAGGGAGCTATTGCCTTAGCAGAAGAAGCAGCTAAAGCAACAGAAAACTTTGTAAAAGCCATTTACACGAAAACTATTTATAAAAAAGGTGCTCTTTATATTTATGATAAAGATGCAGAAGAAGAGCTTTGGGATCCACTTCTTAATGTAATGGATGTTAACAAATACCCTGAGCATGAACTTTTCAAACGCTTTACAGCTATGGAAGGTAAACAAAAAGAAATTATGCTTAGAAAAACTGAAAGACGTGTAAAAGCTTTAACACAAAGTGAAGATATTAGTGAACTTATGACAAACTTAGAACAGATTCTTGAAGTTTATGGAGAAAGAAGAGAAGAAATAGAAGATGAAGTTCATGAGATTGTAAACGGCAGAGAGATTTATGATTTCTATCGTGATATACTAAGTTATACGAAAGAACTGAAAAAGAAATTAAGCTAGCTTAATAAAAATCAAAGATTAGGAATGAATAAGTCTTCATTGTTCATTCTTAATTCTTAATTTAATAAAAGAGGGGGGACCTTAGCGTGAAAGAGGAGATACTAGAAAGAGCTTATCATTATGCCCTTGGGGATAATGATAGTGTTTTGAGGAGTAATGAAATTCGGGCGAAGTCCCCTATTTTATTTGTGCTCGTAGGTGATAGGGTTAAAGAAAGTATAAAAGTGATTAAGTCTGAATTTAATCAAAATGTCATGAATGCAGAAGGCATTATGTATTTGTATGTAGGCTTAGAAGGGAGTATGGAAGAAGAGCAGGTTTCTTCTCTTATACTACCCTTAAATAAAGGTGAGGAAAAAACTGCTAGAGGAACTTTAAGTCAGCGATTATTTGAAGATGAAAGCGCGTTGAAAGTTTTAAATGAGCAAATAACCAAAGTAAGAGAAGCTATTTTAGAAAAAGGAAAGATGTTTCGTTATTGGGAGCAGATTCAGGTCAGTGTCATTACAGATGCTAGTGAAGAAATGAATGTTTTACTACCTGATATTGTGGTACTTCTTAAGAAAAAGTTAGAGCAAGACTTTAAACAAGTGGCTGTAGATTTATTTGCCATATTAGAGGAGACACTTTATACACCACTGCAGCAGGCTATGAGTATCAGCTTTTTTAAGGAGATTGAAACTTATGAGGCTAGAGAGTATTGCTATGAGAAACCTATAGAGCTTTTAGAAGATGGGTTAAAGCTAGATACGGTTTATAATCAGCCTTTATTTAACCTCACCTTTATTTTATCGGATAAAAAGGAAAATGGACAGAAGATAGAACAAGCTAAAGTTAAGCATTATGAAACCATAGCAGCCTTTAACTTACTGAAAAATAGAGAGCAAAAAGAAATAGAATTAGCTGAAGCAAGAGAGCAGTATAACAATAGTGTATTTATGACCAATATCATGGGTGGTGATGAACACCGATGGGCTAGTGCGAGACTGGCAAAAGTGAAAAAGCCTAGAGTAGGAATATATTTAGCCACAGCATATCATCTTTTCAATGCTTATAAAGAAGAATTAAGCTATCATGGTATTAAAGAGAGTAAGGCCTTGTTAGAAACTATTGGTTTAAATGAAATGAGATTAAATGGTTTAATAGATACCGTTATGCCATCAAAAGAAAGTTTAAGTGAAATTTATAGTGTTATTTCTAGGTCTATAGGCTTTAGAGAATTAAAAGGTTTAAGTTTTCAAGATGCAGAAAAAACATTATATAAAAAGAGTATAGAAGACTTTTTTAGTACCAACTTTATTAAGAATAGTGAAAAGAAACTAGAGGAAAAAGTATCTAAGGAGAAAATAAAGAAGCAAATCTATGTAGATGTTATTAATCATCCAGATTATGGACCTTATGCGTTAGAAGAGCTCTTTAAGATAGAGCAAATTAAAGCTATAGAGAATTTAAGGCAGCAATATAGCTATGAAATAAAGCAGATAGAATTAATCCTTGAAGAAAAAGAAAATAGATGTGTTGGGGAAGTTATAGGAAGTAAGTTTAGCTTATTTGATAAGAAATATTTAAGAGATGTAAAAGATTATTTAATAAATGAGGTCTATAGTTTAAAGTATGAAAAATTAGAGAAGAAATTAAAACTAAAGGCTATAGATGCTATAAAGGACATTTTGGAAGAGCTTTATAGTGAAATCAAAATAGAACTCAAAAAATTAGAGGAAGTAGGGAGCTTTCTTAGCATCTTAATGGAAGAAGTTAATAAGTTTGAGGAAGCCTACCTTGTACAGAATGTTAATGAATATTATGAAAAACTAGTACATAGCAAATTAGATGAGCTTCGAAAAGCCAAGGGGGAACATTTCTTAGTAGAGGAAAAAGGTATAGGAAATATCACTAGCATTTTAAACCAAAGCCAAGAAAAGTTTTTAGAGAAGCTCTTTACATTACAGGAAAAGTATATTTTGCAGGATGAGAAGCTCTTTGGACTTTCTTTTGAAGAAGAACTTTTAGCAAGAGCTAATATGCTAGTAAGCTATGAGGAAAAAGATGTTGCAGCTAAAAGTGAACTTTATCACATGTTGTATTTAAGCTTAGAAGAGAATTCCAATCCATGTGTTTATTTAGATTCAACTACAAGTATACATCGTTATCAGGAAAAATATTTCCTTGGAGACCGCAAAAGTGAGTTTATGGTTTATGCTTATGAAAAAGACAAGACCTCTAGAAGCTATAAACTGGCCTATATAAATGATCAAAGGAAAAGTAGCTTAGAAAAACTCCAACTTATGGGAGGATTTAAGGCATCAGACCTTATATTTACTAGAACCGCTCAGCGTTATTATGATGCTTATGTAAAAGAAGGTTATGTATTTTTAAGTAATCAGGAAATAAGTACAAAGGGGGATTAAAAAATGGGAAGTAAAAGATTTAGTATAGTAGCCGTAGTATTTAGTTTAATAGGGGGACTATTAGCTTTCTTAATAGGAGAATTGCTACTTCATGGTGGGGAAGAGTGGCCTGCTTATTTAAGAATGGGCTTGTACTTTGGAATAGGTGCTATGGTGGTAGGGGGAATGATATTGCTCTCACAATGGTTATCACCTCAGTTAATTGGTTATAGATGGAAACAACAGTATTTTAAGACATCATTAAAGCTATTTATTCCAACTACATTAATAATGCTAGGATTGAGTGGTAGTCTATTTCAACTTTTATATGGTATGAATGTGAGTAAGGAAAGAAGTATTAAAGATATTGTTATTGCCATAGATACTTCTGGAAGTATGACTCAATCAGATCCAAATGGTGAACGTTTTAAAGCTACTAGTAGTTTAATTGATAACTTACAAGGTAATAGAAGAATTGCATTTATGACCTTTGATGATGAGCCAACTCTTCAGTTTGATTTTATGGAGGCAACTACTAAGGAGCAGAAGGAAGCTGTAAAAGCTAAAATAGCTAGTTACCAGCAACACGATGATGGTCAAACTGGTGTAAGAGATATGATTGATGCAGCCTATCAATTAATTAATGATTATTCAAAGAACCATAGTGCAAGTCTGATAATGATTTCAGATGGAGCCCCTTCGGATAATTCTGATTCTGACATTCGTGGTTTAGTAAGTGACTATATACAAAATAACATCCCTATTTATACCATTGGAATGATGTATGGAGATAATACTGCTGAACAATATTTAATAGATATTGCTAATCTGACAGGCGGACAGCATTATAGCACCTCTGATGTAACAATGATATCAGGGGCTTTTGGACAAATTCGCTATGATGAAGGACAAAGAGAACTTATGACTAAGCGCTCTGATGAAAAAGCAGAGGTAGCACTTTATATGATTCTTAGAATCGGCTTATTAACGGTTTTAGCATTTCTAATGGCTTTAGCTTTAGGTATTATGTTTGATAATCGCTTCTTAGCCAAGGGTTTTATGATTGGGGGGACATTGGGAGGACTACTTGGTGGGATTATAGTAGAAACTCTATTTAAGCAAGGTACAACACCTTATATAGTAAGATTAGGCTATTGGCTTATGTTTGGTCTTTGTTTAGTAGCTTTTACAGGCCTTATAACCTTTAAAGATAGTTATCATGGAACAAGGGAGGCATAAACTAAAAGATGGAAGTAAAAATGAGTGAGAACATGCTCTTACAGCTTACTGGGCTTAAAGCTGAGGTCAAGGAAGAGACCGTACACCTTAGCTTTAAATGGCCTAGGGAATTAGAACAAGTTTATATTTACCGTAGAAATCTATTAGAACAAGAAAGATTTGATAGGGATAAGCCCTATAGGAAATATACTCAAAGTGAATATGTACGTTTTGGTGGGTTTATAGATTCTCATCCAGGGATGGGACTTATAGAATATGAAGTATGCCCATATATACAAACACCAGAAGAAGCTTATTTGGTAAGTAGTGAAGAGGGTACTAATAGAGTACAAGTGATGACTAGAAAAATAGTAATCAGATACACTCTAAAGGAGAGAAAAAAGCTTTTTAGTAATAAAAAAAGCGTTCAAATACAAGTTTTTTGTGAGGTAGATTTACCTAGAGAAGCACTTTGTTATGTCAAGAAAAAGGGAAGTATTCCTGTTAATAACCAAGACGGTATGCAGTTTCAATTTATCTCGGACTTTGTAGCTGGTGATAATGTATTACCAGAAATAGAAATAGCTAAGGATGAGTACGTTAGAATTTATCTATCAGATGAAGTAGAACATAAAGAAGTATATGGTGTTTATAAAGAATAGATGGATAAATGATTAAATTTTGAAAGGAGTGAAAAAATGGGTTTGTTTAAAAGTTTATTTGGTGGGAGGAAAGAAGAAGCGCCTGTACAAAAGAAATTTCCTATTGTATGCCCCCATTGTTTCAATAAATTTAGTCCAGATACAGTAGTTTTTAGAGCAGCTCATTCAAAGGAAGAAGATGAGGAATATTGCCTTCAGGAAGATACTAAGCTGAATGAGTATTTAGAACGCTTTGGTCTAGAGGGAAGTGATGAGTTAGAAGCTGTTCTTAATCCTTATTTAGTGCCAGCAGAAAATAGGCACTATGTAGATGATGTACTTATTAGTATGAAAGATAAATATAATATAGAAACAAAGAAGAGACTGTGCCCCTATTGCCACAATGATTTGCCTTATTCAGCAGGGCGTGCGCCAAGTAATATTATTGCTATTATTGGAGCTTCGCAGGTTGGGAAATCAGTTTACATGGCTTCCTTGATTAATACATTAGAAAATATTACTGCTCATAACTTTGAAGCAGCTTGCTTACCAATCAATAGTGATACAAGTAGACGTTTTAGAAATCAATACATAGACCCTTTATTTGTTCAAAATAGCTTAATTGAATCTACTCAAAAGGAAAGAAAGCAGGAACCTTTCATTTTTCAATTTAAGTTTAAGGATACGTCTAAAGCACCACTTAGCTTAGTATTCTTTGATGTAGCTGGAGAAGGAATGGTGGAAGAGGAATATTTAGACCTTTATGCCAATCATATAAAAAATGCAGAAGGGATTTTGTTCTTGGTGGACCCACTTCAGCTCTCTACAATTAGGCGCAAGCTCATACTAAGTCAAGATGAAGAGGGCGGAGATTTTACCTCACAATATCAAGAGTCGAGAGATGTAGTTGTAACCCTTGCTGAACATTTTATTGGAAGAGAAGAAGATGGAAAGACTAGCATACCAACTGCCGTTGTGATTACTAAAAGTGATATGCTTACTTATTTAGCAGAAGAAGAAGGGGAGTACATTAAGCCCAATAGTAATGTATTTGAAAATTATATTCATAAGGGCTATTTTAACTTAAATGAATATGAAAATATTAATGGTGAAGTACAGCGCTTCTTAGAAAAAGTAGACCTTGCTTTTAAAGACGCAGTAGAAGTACACTTCGAAAATGTTTCATACTTCGCAGTATCTTCACTTGGGCAAAATCCAGTAGAAGGAAAATTAGAAAAGGTTATTCAGCCTATGCGTATTGATGAGCCATTTTTATGGTTATTATATAAATTAGGCTATATAAGTAGTAGTGAAGGGGTGAGATAAATGATTGAGCAACAATACTATACAAGGGAACGTGGTGGTTTGTTCTCAAAAACAGATGGTTATGATACCATTGCCAAATCTCCTAGGCTCAAACTAGAATTTATAAAAAAGTATCTTCATCCTTTATGTAGCTATGACATACCTAATGAATTACAAAAAAATGGGGAGGAAGATGAAACCAAGTATCCACCCAATCTCATGATTATGCCAGTGGCTACAGGTGAACTGATTATTGGACAAGCTGTTTATAAAAGTAAAGATTTTACAGGACTTCGTTCCACATTTTTCATGCATAATTACGTATTATCAGCTAATGAAAAGCATCGTTATGTAAAAGAACCAGAGAAGTTATTTGGTATTACTCAATTTGAAACAGACTATGATATAGGATTAGGATCAGGACTTCCTACTTTAGCAGCTATTCCTTATGAAGGGAATTCGGTATTATTTAGAGATAGAGCTCGTCTTTTAAATGAACTGAAAATGGATGAGTTGCTTTTTGAAAAGCTTTTAGCAGCTATTTTTACTACAATTAATTCAAAGAAAAAGATATTTATTGTTTTAGATGTACCTATTTCAGAACTTGGTACTTATTCAAAAGCTTTACTTTATCATGTGTATCTAAGTTTACCTTGGAGTATCACAGAAGAGTTAGGTGTAAGTACTTATTCCCGCAGCAGTGAGGCTAAAAAGAATATTCATATTACTTTTTTAGAAAAAGATGTATTACGTTATGATGGTAAAGTAACGAAAGAGTTTGTATTAGATTTTGTTAATCAAAAGTTTTTAAACTTGGATGAAACAACTCATTTAGAACCTTACTTTAAAGTGGCAGCTATGTTTAAGTCTGTTAAACCACTATGGGAAAAGTTTAATAGTTATGGCGAACAGCTCTTAAGTGCTATGAAAGATAAGGGAGAGAAGACATTAAGTTTTTATAACCGTGTTGCGACTTTATTTGCCATCTATGCTTATTTATCAAATCATAAGCCTTATATCTTAGAGGACGGTAGAGAAAGACAAGGCTTTCTAACAGAAGTACTAAGTTATTTAAATCTACCTATAAGTGATGAGTTTAAGAGAGAACTCATAGGGCTTATTGATTATGCCATAAGTGGTTTAGAAGCTAGCTTAAGAGGTGGAGCTTTTTTAAGCCAAGAAGAAATAAACGCTATACTTAGCTTTAAGCTCAAGGTTAATCAGGGAAGTAAAGCTGCATTTGAAGACATGTTACGTATTTTATTAGAGACAGTAGAAGTAGCTAGAAGAGAAAATAATGAAGCTTACATAAAAGGAATTCTTGCTAAGGTTAGCAAGGAGACGGCACTCTACCAAAGCTTATTTGAAAAGATATATAGCTGGAAAGAAGCCAAAGAAGAAGTAGCTTATACCTATATAAAGGGTGTTTTTGAAGGTGTTCATACAATTGATGCTTTTATAGATAAAGTCAATCAGTTTGAACCTGTAGAAGCCATTTTACTTACGGATGTATACTATTCTAATTTAGTGAAAATAAGATTTATGGACTGTTTACAGGCGGCTAGTAATAAAGTGAAGCTACTAGAACGAGTACAAAACTGGTGTAGTAAGCATCAAGGGTATCTATATGAAGAATTAATTATCTTAGCAGAAGAACACTTCTTAAAGCACATCCGTTTAGAGGCTATAGAGTCTGAGGCCGCTTTGTGCAGTATTATATTTAAACATGCTTATGATGATGAAAATTATGAGGCTATTAAAGACTACCAAAAGCTTAAGACAAGCTTAGAGGCAATGAGTCCAAAGTATATAAAAGTCAATCCAATTGTGCAGAGACAAATTCAACATTTTTATAGGCAAACAGTAAAGAAGGAAGATTTTTATATGTTAGTATATGCATTTCTTGAGCCAAAGGCAGATGCATATAGTGAAGAACTGTGGCGATTAAATATAACAAAAGTCCTAGAGTACCTGTATCCTATTAGTCAGTCCATTATGTTAGATTTTATTATTTGGAGTAAGGATCAAGAAGTTTATATGAATAAAGCTAACTTTGACACTACAGTGATTCGCTTTTTTAGTAGGCTTAAAGAAACAGAAGGCAAATGGCCTAAAGAGCTTACTAGACAAAAACTAGAGAGTCAACTAAAAACAAAGGCTCTATATATGAAGCTTAATAAAGCCATGCAACCAGCTATTATAAAAATGCTTAGTCAATATGGAAAAACTATAGTAATAAGTTTTATGGTTTTGGTACTATGTGTAGGAATAGGTATAGGAGGCTACTTTGCTTATGACCATTATTTGGTGCCACCAACTATTGATGTAGCAGCTGAAGAGTTACAGCAAAGCATTACGCTTCCAGTGGACGAATTAGGCTTACCTGAGGATCAAGTAAAAAAACAACTTCAACTTCTAGAGAAGAATAATGAAGGTAAGGATAATAAAGACAAGGATAATAATGAAGAGAAGAATAGCAAAGATAAGACTAATGAAGATAAAAGTAATGAAGTGAAGAAGGGTGGAGAGAAAGAAGATACTTTATCTAATGCAACCAATTAAATGATTTAGAATAAAGTGAGTGGAAAAATATATAATATTTAAACTATGGTAAAATACCACTTTTTATAAAAAAAACACTAGACGAACCGGATACTTTCTGTTATGATAATCAAGTATCAGGTTTGCGGGCGTGGCGGAATTGGCAGACGCACTAGACTTAGGATCTAGCGCCGCGAGGTGTAAGGGTTCGACTCCCTTCGCCCGCATAAGTTAAAAGACGTATTCATCTTAGATGAATACGTCTTTTTTGTTGTTTACCCTAAAGGCAACGAGAGAATATGCACTTTCTCTCATTGCCTTTAGGGTAGTTTATTAATCTTACGGTACTGTAAAGGAGAAACGCCAAGAAGCTGTTTAAAGACCCTACCAAAGTGAGTGGAATTACTGTATCCCACAGCTATGGCAATTTCTAATACACTTAAATTAGTTTTTTGAAGAAGTTCTTCACTAGCACGTATACGAACAGTATTAACATACTGGGTGAAATGGAATCCTGTCACTTCATTAAAGGTTCTAGACAGGTAGTAGTTATTCATATAAAAGAGATTAGATATTTTTTCTAAAGAAAGGTCTTCTTTATAGTGAATATTAATATAGTTAGTTATTTCGGATATTTTTTTATGTAGGCTACTTGGAAATTCTAAGTAGCTATTTTTTATTTCGGGGGAAAATCTACCTAAGAATATAAGAAGTTCTAATAAGTAAACTTTTGTACAAGACATATATCCCTCTGAGCGTGTTGTATCTTCTTCAAGCATAGAGTAAAGTAGCTTTTCAATAAAAAGCTGTTCTTTAGGCCCTAAGTTAAATACAGGAGTATCTTTTTCGAAACATTGGAATAAATCAAAGTCATTAATAGCATTTTTAAATGCCTCTAAATAACTAGCTTGGAAGTAAATTAAAATACGTTCGTGGGTATTGCCACCAGCTTGAAGTGTTTTATGTAGCTCATAACTATTAATAAGAACAATATCACCTTTTTTAAGGTAATAGGAGCGGTCTTTAATGAAAAAATAACGTTCTCCTGAGAGTTGGTAATAAATTTCATAGTAGCTATGATAGTGGTTAGATGGCATATTAAGTGCTGTCTCGCGCTTAACATATTCAATGATATAACCACTTTGCTTAATAGGATCTTGTTTATCACTCATCGAAAATACACCTCCTTGTTAAGTATATAATATATAATTTTAAATAGGAACAAAAAAAGACTAATTTAAAGAAAAAGAGCAATAAATATAGAGAAATATAAAAATAATAAAGGTAAAATAAAAATAGATTATGGGGGAAGGGAGCCTGAGAAGATGAAGTACATTGAGGATAGAGTTGAAGACATACAGATTACCTACATTGGTGGGGGTTCTAGAGGCTGGGCATGGCAACTAATGAGTGATTTAGCTAAAGAGCCGCAATTAGCAGGAACAGTAACACTTTATGATATTGATTATGAGGCAGCCGTACATAATGAAAAGATAGGTAATCGCTTAGGAGAAAGAGAAGACGTTAAAGGCAAGTGGCAATATAGAGCAGTTAAAAGTCTAGAGAGTGCTTTAAAAGGAGCAGATTTTGTTGTGATTTCCATTTTACCAGGTACTTTTGAAGAAATGGCTTCCGATGTACATGCACCAGAAAAATATGGGATTTATCAATCTGTTGGTGATACAGTTGGCCCAGGAGGATTAATTAGGGGATTAAGAACTGTCCCTATGTACGTGGAGTTTGCAAAGGCTATCGAGAGAAATTGCCCAGAGGCTTTTGTTATTAACTATACTAATCCTATGTCTTTATGTGTTAAAACCCTTTATGAAGTATTTCCAAAGATTAAAGCTTTTGGATGTTGTCATGAAGTATTTCATACACAACAACTATTAGCAGCAGCATTAAAGGATATAGAAGGCATAGACGGTGTGACAAGAGAAGAAATTAAAATAAATGTTAAAGGTATTAATCACTTCACCTGGATTGATCAGGCTTCATACAAGGGCTTAGATTTAATGCCAATTTACAAGCAGTTTGTAGATAAATACTATGAAAGTGGCTTTGAAGAAGGAAAAACTGGGAATTGGATGAATGATTTTTTCGAATCAGCTAACAGAGTAAAGTTCGACCTTTTTAGACGTTATGGCATTATTGCAGCAGCGGGAGATAGGCACTTAGCGGAGTTTATGTCGGGAGATTGGTATATTGAAAATCCAGAAACGGTTATGAATTGGAAATTTAGTTTAACACCTGTGAGCTGGAGAAAAGAAGATTTAAAAGAAAGATTAGCTAAAAGTAAGAGACTTGTAAAGGGAGAAGAAGCTTTTGAAGTTAAAGATTCGGGCGAAGAGGGAGTAAGACAAATTAAAGCATTAGTTGGCCTTGAAGATTTAGTAACAAATGTTAACCTGCCTAATGAAGGTCAAATTTTAAATTTACCAAAAGGATCTATTGTAGAGACTAATGCTATTTTTAGAAGAGGTCAAATATTACCTATAGTTGCTGGAAAGCTTCCAAGTGCTATTCAAGGGATAGCAACGCGTCATATTACTAATGCACATCTTATTTTAGAAGCGGCATTAGAAAAAGATAAGAAAAAAGCTTTTGTAGCTTTTGCTAATGATCCGTTAGTAAATATATCTTTAGAAGACACAGAAGAGCTTTTTGAAGAAATGCTTCAAAATACAGTTGCTTATTTGGATGGTTGGAGTTTATAAGAATAAAAAAAATAAATAAATAAAGAAGAGATATGATAAATAATAAATAGATTTATCATATCTCTTCTTTGTTTATCTAATCACTAAACCTTTTGTTTAGAAGCTAGCTACCCTCTGAATAGGAACTTTTTTCTTATAATAGGAACATTTTACTCCTTGAGGTTTTTTGCATTATGTAGTATGATTAAAGGTAGCGATGTAAGGAAATAGATTAATTTCACTTATAAATTATATAATAGATTGTAGAGGTAATGATTATAGAAAGTATATTATTTAACCAACTAGAAGTATCAGAAGAGATTATTAGAGCGGCTCATGACATGGGATTTGAAGAAACAACACCTATTCAAGGCAAAGCAATCCCTATTATTTTAAAGGGTAATGATATTATTGCACAAGCACCAACAGGAACAGGAAAAACTTGTGCGTTCGGGATTCCAGCGGTAGAAGGTATTGACACTACTAATGAAAAAGTACAAGTGCTTATTCTTTGTCCAACACGTGAGCTTGTTATTCAAACAACAGAAGAGCTTTCTGCTCTTGCTAGATATAAAAGAGGCATACGTATTCTTCCTATCTATGGGGGGCAACAAATTGATAGACAGATTATAGCTCTTAAGAAGAGACCTCAAATTATTGTAGGTACTCCGGGTAGAATTATGGACCATCTTAGAAGGGGAACTTTAAAATTAGAGCATTTAAAAATGATTATCTTAGATGAAGCAGATGAAATGCTTAACATGGGATTCCGTGAGGATATCGATATTATTTTAGAAAGTGTACCAGAGGAACGTCAATTTGTACTCTTTTCAGCAACTTTAGCAAAAGCCATTTTAGATATTGCTAATAAATATCAAAATAATCCAGTAACAGTTAATGTAGTACACAAAGAACTCACAGTACCAACTGTTAAACAATACTATCTTGAAGTAAGAGATAGCAATAAAGTAGAAGTTTTATCTCGCCTAATCGATGCGAATAACTTCAAGCTTTCAGTAGTATTCTGTAATACTAAAAAGCGTGTAGACGACTTGTGTAGAGACCTTCAAGCAAGAGGCTATAGTGCAGAATCACTTCACGGAGATATGAAACAACTTCAAAGAGATAATGTTATGTCTCGTTTCAGAAATGGATTAATCGATATTCTTATAGCGACAGATGTTGCAGCTAGAGGAATTGACGTAGATGATGTAGATGCAGTATTTAACTATGATGTACCAAGTGATGAAGAGTACTATGTACACCGTATTGGTCGTACAGGTCGTGCGCAAAGAGAAGGTGTTTCTTATACTTTTGCTGCAGGTAAAGAATTAGTTAAATTACGTGACATCCAACGTTATACAAAGTCAAAGATTAAACTCATCAAACCACCATCAATCGAAGATATTCAAGAAAATAAATTATCTGGTATCATGGATGAAGTAAAAACTATTTTAGCTGAAGGTGCACTTACAAAATATACAAGTTTTATTGAAAAAATTCTTGAAGAAGTAGGTGACATTGAGGATGAGAATTATGCTACATCTCTTGAAGTAGCAGCAGCCTTCCTTAAACTGACCATGGATAAAATGGTTATGGGAGCATCAGCAGAGTATTCAGTGGAAGACTTAGCAGCACGTAGCAATTATGACACAAGTAAAATTGAGGGAGATTTCGTACGTTTATTCATTAACCTTGGACGTAAGGATAATCTTCAAGTATCAGAGCTTGTTAAGTTTATCGCATCTAACTGTAATATTACAGGCAAGGAAATTGGCCGTGTAGACATGCTTGATAAATTCTCATTCTTTGAAATTCCAAAGAAACATCTTGGAGATATTATGGCTAACCTTGTAGGTGAAAGCTTAAAGGGTAGAAGAGTTAATATCGAAGTAGCTAATAGAAAACAAGATGGTAGAGACAGACAAATGGGTAGAAGTACTTCAAGACGTCAAGAAGGTAGTAGACGTCCAGAGGGAGGACACTCAAACTACCGTCCTCGTAATAACGATAAGAGTAGTAGATAACATGAATTAAATAAAGGTTGCTATCTCATAGACTATGAATATAGATGAGGTAGTAACCTTTTTTGTTTGGCGATGATATTATTCACGAGATCCTCTTCCCCAAAGGGTAAAGGAGAAAGGATGTCCATTAGCTGTAAAACTTTTGCTACGGCTAGACTCAAGCAAGTGGAAATCTTTTTGGTAATGGGGAAAGCAAGTATCACCTTTAACAACTTCATCGATTAAAGTAAGGTATAAATACTGTGCATAAGGTAGAAAAGCTTTATAAATCTCACCTCCACCAATAACAAAGACGGCATCTTCAGTAGCTTCACAGAGTTTTAGTGCTTCGCTTATGTTATGTAAAACAATAACACCATCAGCAGAAAAATGAAGATTTGTAGTTAGGACGACATTAGTTCGGTTGGGAAGAGGTTTACCTATACTTTCAAAGGTCTTTCTTCCCATGATAACGGTATGTCCACTTGTTACTTCTCTAAAATAAGCTAGATCTTCAGGAATATGCCAAGGCATTTTGTTGTGAAAACCAATTTGATTATTTTTACTAATAGCTGCAATTAAACAAATCAACGGTGTAGCCTCCTTGAACTTGATAGACTTATATTATATCAAATAAGTCATATGAATATGTGGAAATAAAAATAATTAGTTAATAATGGATTTTAATAAGACACTTGCCAGTAAGACGCTTTTGTAATAAACTTTCATCATAGAGAGAAGCTCATATCCTATTTGCTTTTATCTATAGCTATTCAAATATAGTATAAAACATAAAAGTTCGTTAAGATAGATCGTCTAATACACAGAAAGATAAGAGGGAAAAGATATGGAAACTAAGTTAAACGTAGTGATATTAAGTCACACACCAGAGTTTGAACAAAATATAGTAAGAGGAGCTAGACTTTGTTATAGCTCAGCAGACATAGAAGAATTAAGAGATCAAGTTACACCCGAAAACGCAGAAAAGTTTTTAAATATGATTTTAGAAATTGGGCATGGTTCAATTCTAGAGCATAGTAGTATTACCTTTGGGATTGAAGGGGTAAGTCGTTCATTAACTCATCAATTAGTACGTCATAGAATAGGAAGTAGTTATTCTCAAAAATCACAGCGTTATGTAAGTGAGGGACAGTTTGAGTATATTATTCCAAAGCCAATTGCTAAATATGATAATTTAAAAGCAGATTATATAAAGATGATGGAGAAATTGCAACAAGATTATAATCATATTACGCTTAGCTTATTAGTGGAACAAATTAAAGAACACGCTGCAGCTGGTAAAGTGGCAGAAGAGGTAAGTAGAGCTATAGCTAATGGAATAGAAGGAGAAGAACTTGTAAAAATCCTTAAAGAAAGCGATAAAAAACTGTATTCAAAACTTGAAAAGATCGCTATAGAAAATGCACGTTATGTACTTCCAAATGCATGTGAAACAAAAATTCAAGCAACAATGAATGTTAGAGCACTCTTTAATTTCTTTAAGGAAAGACTTTGTGATAGAGCGCAAGAAGAGATCAGAGATATGGCTTATGAAATGTGGCTAGCATGTATGGAAATTGCACCTACTATATTTAAATATGCAGTACCTACTTGTGTTCATGGTAAGTGCAAAGAAGGTAAAATGAGCTGTGGCAAAATGCTTTATTATAAACAAAAGCATGGTGAGATTATTAAAAAATACGAAAAATAATAATAAAATACATTTATTCAAAATTTGGTGAGACTTAATTAGTAAGGGTGGTAATAAAGTCTCACCTTTTTTGTTGAAAATGATAAAAATATAAGCTAAAACATGAGTTAAAAGCTTGAAAGTATACAGAAACATTGGTGAATAGTTATATAATTCCAACATCAATATGAGAAAAGTTTAAACCGTCTTGATTTTTCACGATAATTATGATAATATAATGATGTAAGTTAAAATATTGAAACAAAAACGGATAGGTAGGCCTCTTGTAACAAAAAAACTAGCAAGACCGAATAACGTTTTGCGTAGCAGTGTTTTAGCAATAAAAGATTTTATTTAAGGAGGCCTAGTAATGACAGGTAAAGTTAAATGGTTTAATGCAGAAAAAGGTTTTGGATTCATCGAAAGAGAAGGTGGAGATGACGTATTCGTACACTTCACAGCTATTCAAGGTGACGGTTTCAAAACATTAGAAGAAGGTCAAGAAGTTAGCTTTGATATCGTTGAAGGTAACAGAGGACCACAAGCTGCTAACGTTACAAAATGCTAATTAGCATTAAATAATAGTAGATAAGGGCGATGCTTTAGGGTATCGTCTTTTTTTTATAGATACGAGTAACCATTTAGCACAATTGCAGGTTAAGGGTTAGTAGCTTTCAATACAGATGAAATGATATTAAAGTAAATCTAACATATTTACAGAAAATCCATACTAAAATTTAGAATTTAAATTAAAAATTAAAACTAAAATAGATGAAAATAAAGCAATATTAATAAAAAGTATATAATAATATAAAAATTTGTTGAAATATAAAGGCTACAGTGCTAAACTAGAAATAGAATGTTAAGGAATTAACAACTCATTCTGCTGCAATGAATCGCGGCGACTAAAGTAATTAAACGGGCTGCGATTATCGTAGCCTTTTCTTAAATGCACAGGAAAGAGTTCTTGGTATATAAGAAATATTTTTGTGGACAAATAAAGGAGGATTCTATGTACAAGATTGTTAAAAAGCGTATGCTTAATCCTACAGTAGTACTTATGGATATTGCGGCACCAGCCATTGCTAAAAAAGCGGAACCAGGACAATTTATCATTTTGAGAGTAGATGAAGAAGGTGAACGTATTCCGTTAACAATTGCAGACTTTAATCGTGAAAGTGGAACAGTAACTATTATTTTCCAGGTTGTAGGAAAATCGACAACTGCTTTAGGTCAGCTAGAAGAAGGCCAATTTATTTGTGATTTTGTAGGGCCATTAGGAGAAGCTTCTCATGTTGATGGTCTTAAAAAAGTAGCTGTTATCGGTGGAGGAGTAGGCTCTGCTATAGCATATCCAGTTGCTAAGAAATTACATCACTTAGGAGCCAAAGTGGATGTTATTGTTGGCTTTAGAAATAGAGACTTACTTATTTTAGAAGAAGAATTTAAAGCAGCAAGTGATCGTCTATTTATCATGACAGATGATGGATCATATGGAGAAAAAGGTCTTGTAACATTAGCCCTTGAGAAATTGATTAAAGAAGGCAATGAGTATGATGAGGTTATTGCTATTGGGCCATTAGTAATGATGAAATTTGTAGCACAGCTTACTAAACAATATGGTATTAAAACTGTAGTAAGTATGAATCCTATTATGATTGATGGTACAGGTATGTGTGGTGGTTGCCGCTTAACTGTAGGTGGTAAAGTGAAGTTTGCTTGCGTAGATGGACCAGATTTTGATGGACATGAAGTAGACTTTGATGAAGCTATTTCTAGATCTAGCATGTATAAAGACTTTGAAAAACGCTCACTAGAACATCATTGTAACTTAATGGAGGTGAAATAAATGCCAAACATGAGTCCTAAAAAATTAGATATGCCAGTACAAGACCCTATGGTGAGAAATGGAAACTTTGAGGAGGTTGCACTTGGCTATACTTTAGAAATGGCACAGGAAGAAGCCGAACGTTGTTTAAATTGTAAAAATTCACCTTGTGTAAAAGGTTGTCCTGTTAATGTTAATATACCAGGCTTTATTGCTGAAATTCAAAATGGTGATCTTGAAAAAGCTTATGAAGTGATTCATGAATCTAGTAGTTTACCAGCCGTATGTGGTAGAGTTTGTCCTCAAGAAACACAATGTGAAGCTAAATGCGTAAGAGGTATTAAAACAGAAAGTGTTGGTATTGGCCGCCTTGAACGTTTTGTAGCAGACTACCATATGGCAAACAGCAAGGAAGAAGTCAAAGTACCAAAGTCAAATGGACATAAAGTAGCGATCGTAGGAGCTGGTCCAGCAGGACTTACTTGTGCAGGTGACTTAGCTAAGAAAGGTTATAAAGTAACTGTATTTGAGGCACTTCATTTAGCTGGTGGTGTACTTGTTTATGGTATTCCAGAATTTAGACTTCCAAAAGCAATTGTACAAAAAGAAATTGATACCTTAAAAGCTATGGGTGTAGAAGTACTTACTAATATGGTAATTGGTAAAGTTATTTCTATTGATGAGCTTTTTGAAGATGGATATGAAGCAATCTTTGTAGGTTCAGGTGCAGGGCTTCCTAACTTTATGAATATCCCAGGAGAGAACTTAAAGGGTGTATATTCAGCTAATGAGTTCTTAACACGTGTCAATCTTATGAAAGCATATAAAGAAGGTAGTGACACACCTATACATAATAGCAAGAGTGTAGCAGTATTTGGTGGTGGTAACGTAGCAATGGATGCTGCAAGATGCGCTAAACGTCTTGGAGCAGAAAATGTATATATTGTTTACCGTCGTGGGGAAGAAGAAATGCCAGCAAGAAGAGAAGAAGTAGAGCATGCTAAAGAAGAAGGCATTATCTTTAAAAACCTTACTAATCCAGTACAAATCTTAGGTGAAGACGGCTGGGTAAAAGGCGTAGAATGTGTAGAAATGGAATTAGGAGAAGCAGATGAATCAGGTAGAAGAAGCCCTATTGTAAAAGAAGGTTCTAACTTTGTACTTGATATAGACTGTGCAATCATGGCAATTGGTACAAGTCCTAACCCACTTATTAGAAGCACTACAAAAGGACTAGAAACTAATAGAAGAGGCTGTATTATTACAGAAGAAGAAACTGGCCTTACTACTAGAGAAGGTGTATATGCAGGTGGAGATGCCGTAACAGGTGCAGCAACAGTTATTCTAGCAATGGGTGCAGGTAAAAAAGCAGCAGCAGCAATGGATGAATATATTATGTCAAAATAACTATTGCTTAAGAGATTATATTTAGTTTTAAGTTTTAATTACTGAATGAATAGCCTCAAAAGGAAGAACTAAGATAAGCGTTTTTCCTTTTGAGGCTATCTTATTAAATTAGTAATTGATTTAAATAATATAAAAGTGTAAATTATACTATATAATATCTAGTATGTTTTATTTATTATATAGAGATATTAATTAATTGATAACTATTCAGCCCTACAAATAAGAATTTGTAGAGGCATTTATGAGAAAGGCTGATGGGAGGAAATGAGAGGAGAAGGGCTATCTTCCAGTGTTCCGGTTCAAATTTATTGAGGCACTAGGCTCACTTATTTGGATGAACACACGAAAACTCCCGTTGGTCAAACACTCGTGCTAAAACCCATCCAAAACGTTCGCCAAGTGCCTCTAAAAAATTATCCCAAGTCACCCTTCCAGATATCCCTCCTCCTCTCATTTCTGCCAAACGTTATTAAGCTCATAAACGCTCCTTACAGTAAAGCGGCATGAGAAAAATAAACGATACTTTAAACTTATAAACCATTCTAGTATATCTCGTTCTAGCAATAGCAACGTATAGAGCTCAGCAATTCTTAACGAAGGATTTTCTCCGTTTTCCCTTCATTCACAATAATGTATAAAGCTTCTTTGTAGTTTATTCTTGTAAATCAGTAGCTATGTAGGGAGACTAGTGGACTTGCTGGAAGATGCCTTGGAGCAGAGCTTAGAAAATCTTAATGAAGTAATTCTTATGGGTTTTAGGGCGAGTGTTTGAACGTAGTGAGTTTTCGCCCGTTCATAAGGATTACGAATTTAGAGTTTCTTAGCGGAGTGAGATAGCAGCTGGAAGCAAGTACAC
>JAEWMQ010000010.1 GCA_023393125.1 Bacillota bacterium | reverse complement strand
CCTTTATCCACCCTATATTGAAATTAATAAAAAGTCTGAAAAGACTTTTTGTTTTTCAATTAAGGTTGTTTACCTATTGGGCTATCGCCAAGCGGTAAGGCACAGGACTTTGACTCCTGCATTACGGTGGTTCAAATCCACCTAGCCCAGTTCTGATCATGACCAAGACTGTTTCAAGAAGTAGGAACAGAACTGGGCTTGTCAGTATTCTTTCCTTCATACAGAAGACACGTTCATTTGATTGAAATATGGTGCTGTTAATAGAGCATATGTTCCATACTGGGACTGACATTTCAGCGTTATACTAACTTCTGTTGAAAGCTGAAGGTGGTTACTTATATATGGGATATTAGCTCAGTTGGTAGAGCACATGACTTTTAATCATGGTGTCCCGGGTTCGAGTCCCGGATGTCTCATTTACTTTGGGAATATTATATTACCTGAGTAACGTTACGCGGATGTGGCGGAATTGGCAGACGCGCCAGATTTAGGTTCTGGTTCGAGAGAGTGGGGGTTCAAGTCCCTTCATCCGCAGTGTACAATAAGAAAGCCAAGGACAGTGTCCTTGGCTCTTATTTTATGTAAATACATTATGAACTATGTTCTAATCGGTTATATTAGTTGAAAAACCTTTAGAAGGTACACTAAGATAAAAATTGTAAGGATACTGATCAGTGATGTAAAAATGACAATTTGACCGGCTAATTCTCCATCAGCATCCATTTCTAGTGCCATAGTAAAGGATGATACTGCAGTCGGAGAAGCAGTCACCCCTATTAGAGCGACCAATGCTTCACCACGAAAGCCAAGTGATATGGCGATGGTAAATACAAAGATGGGAAATAAAATCAGTTTACCAAATACTACAGTGATTAGATGCCTTAGGTTGGTTTTAATCCTACTGAACTTAAAGGTGCCTCCGAGTACGATAAATGCCAGAGGGGTAGCAACCTTCGCAAGAGAGGATAAAGGAGATAAGATTAATTGTGGAATCTGTATCCGTAATACTAATAAAATGAAGGCAGCTGCAGACGCTATAATCAGGGGATTATTCAGTATGTTTATCAGTATTTTTATTATGTTAACTTTGCCACCCCGATAATATTCCAGAACAATAACGGCTAATACATTAAATAGCGGAACGATGAATGCTGCCAGTAAGGAGACGATTCCAATCCGTGCTTCTCCATATATATTTAATGCGATTGGGATACCGAACAAAACCAGATTACTACGAAAAACCCCTTGTATCATCACGCTGCATTTCTTCTTGTCCTTTACAAATAGAGGGATAAGTAAATGCATGAAAAGGACTATGAAAAGGGTACTTATGGCGGATAATAATAATAGAACCCCGTTCGTTTGATTCAGTGCAACCTCCGGCTCAAGAGAATAGATATTCAAGAATAGCAACAATGGCAGAAATACGCGGAATACCAATTTGTTCATCACATTAAGAGAATGGGTATCCACAACCTTTTTCTTTTTTAGTAGATAGCCGAGGGTTAGCTGGAGCATCAGGGGAAATACGACACTAAAAGCGATAATGATATTATTCAAGCTTATTCCTTCCTTTGTTTTATTACTGATATATTTTGGTTACAATCTATGTGCAGTAATCTGATTTTATCATAAAGAGAGTGTGAAATCCACAGTTTGATTTTGAATGAAATAATATCTTATTTTTTAGAAATCGATTTTAATCCATTTTAAAACAAATACTTACACGATATTAACATGATTGTAAGCTTTCTTTATACCATATTTATAGTAACAGTGGTAAAATAATAATGTTATGAAAAAATAACGTAGCAGTTATTTAAAATAATTCAGACAAAAGAATTGAGGTTTCAGATATGAATTTTATAAAAAAAATGAACCCGGGACGTTTTATTGCACTTGGCTTTCTGACGGTAATATTACTGGGAGCGTTCATTTTGTTTCTTCCATTTACACATAGAGAAGGCATCGATATTTCATTTATGGATGCTCTTTTCACATCCACAAGCGCCGTGTGTGTGACCGGACTTACCGTGGTTGATACTTATGATACCTTTAATATTATTGGTCAGACAGTAATTGCAATTCTGATACAGATCGGCGGACTCGGTGTGACCTCGGTAGGAGTTGGATTTATGCTGTTGGCTAGAAGGAAGGTTGATTTTAAGGACCGTGTTCTGGTTAAGGAAGCATTGAATTTGAATTCGATGAAAGGTGTAGTTAAGTTAATCAAATCGATTCTGCTAATGACTCTTTGCTTTGAGGTAGCAGGAGCCATCTTAAGCTTTGTCGCCTTTTCTAGAGAATTACCGATGCCACGAGCACTCGGAGCAAGTATATTCCATGCAGTATCCAGCTTCAACAATGCAGGCTTTGATGTTCTGGGCAATTCCAGAAGCTTAATTGATTATCAAACGAATGTCCTGCTGAATCTTACTACCTGTGCTTTAATCATATTCGGTGGCTTGGGTTTTGTAGTAATTAAGGAACTTATATTGAAGCACTCTATCCGTAAACTAAGCCTGCACACTAAGGTGGTACTTACGATGACCGCATTTTTACTGATTGCTGGTACATTGCTATTCAAGCTTACGGAGGATGTCAGCTGGTTAGGTGCGTTTTTCTTCAGTACTTCCGCACGAACCGCAGGCTTTGCAACCTATAATGTAGCTAATTTTACCAGTGCGACCTTATTTGCTTTGATTTTATTCATGTTCATCGGTGCATCTCCGGGATCTACCGGTGGTGGTATTAAAACAACAACTGCGTTTACCATATTCAAAAGTGTATATAGTGTCTCCTTGAATAAGCATTGCGGAGCCTTTAAGCGTAAAATTCCTTCTGAGATTATTATGAAGGCATATTTGCTGGCATTTCTAGGAGTGGGGTGGATTTGCTTTGGTACTTTAATATTAAGTATTATGGAACCCCAATATTCCTTTATACAGATACTGTTTGAAGTAGTATCCGGCTTTGGAACGGTAGGTTTATCTACAGGAATTACACCTGAGTTGAAACCCGTCAGTGAACTTGTTATCATCGTTACTATGTTTATCGGTAGAGTAGGACCTCTGACGATAGCTACCTTATGGTCAGTAGGACCAAAGACAAGTGTATGCTATTCGGAGGAAGCGCTTACGGTTGGTTAATTTAATTGAAGGAACTTTAGGAGGAAATGTATGTTACATCATAAATCAGTGATTGAATTTGGTATTATAGGATTAGGCCGTTTTGGATATGCACTTACCAAGACCTTAGCAGCAGCAGGCAAGGAAATACTGGCGATTGATACCATAGAAAGCAGAGTAAAACAGGTACGTAATGTAACGGATAGTACATTTGTTGTCGGTACACTGGATAAGGAAACCTTAGAGGATTCGGGTATTCAGAATTGTGAGACAGTAATCGTATGTGTCGGTGACAGTATTGATGTGAGTGTTCTTACAACACTGAATGTAATCAGTATGGGAGTGCCAAGAGTAATTGCCAGAGCGATGAGTTATGAGCAGGGCTTAATTTTGGAGAAAATCGGAGCAGAGGTAATCTATCCTGAGAATGATATGGCGGTGCGTCTTGCGAATAAGTTGATTAATTCCAGTATAATGGAGACGATTGAGTTGAGAGGAGATATTGCAATCACCGAATTACACCTGACGGCGAAGGTCGCTAACCAGACG
>JAEWMQ010000049.1 GCA_023393125.1 Bacillota bacterium | reverse complement strand
GCAACTAAATTGCCGTTATCATCTGATGCACAAAGCACCATTCCTTGTGAAAGGATACCGCGAAGTTTAACTGGTTTAAGGTTAGTTACAACGACTACCTTTTTACCTACAAATTGTTCTGGTGAATAGTAAGCTGCAATACCTGATACGATTTGTCTTACTTCGTCACCAATTTTAATTTTAGATACAAGAAGTTTATCAGCTTTTGGTACTTTTTCACACTCAATAACTTCACCAATTTTAAGTTCAACTTTTGTAAAGTCATCAATTGTGATTTCTGATACTTCTTCTACTTTTTCTTCTTTTTTAGCTTCAGCTTTTTTATTTTCTTTAGCTTTTGGCTCTTCTTTTGGCTCAGTTGTTGGTACTTCTGCTTCAAGAATAGCAAGTTCCTTTTCTTTATCAATACGAGGGAACATGTTTTCACCTTTTTTAGCTGCCAGCGTTCTTGGAAGTTTTCCAAAATCATGAATAGAATCCCAAGCAGTTAATTCACCTCTTACAATACCAAACTGTGCCCAGATTTTTTCTGGTGTTTGTGGCATAAATGGTTCGATCATAATGCTGACAATGCGAATCACTTCTGAAAGTGTATAAAGTACACCAGCAAGTTTAGCATGGTTAGCTTCATCTTTTGCAAGTACCCATGGCATTGTTTCATCAATATATTTATTCATTCTTCTAATGATTACCCAAATATCTTCAAGAGCATTATTGAAGAAGAGTTTTTCCATATTGTCTTCCATTTTAGCAATTTGCTCTTTAACAACTCTTTGAACATCTGCATCAAACTCATTGCCTTCTTGTACTTCTGGAAGTGTACCAAAGTATTTTTCAATCATAGCTACTGTTCTTGATGTTAGGTTACCAAGGTCATTAGCAAGATCTGAATTGATTCTTGAAATAAGTGCTTCATTTGAGAAGTTACCATCTTGACCAAAGGCAATCTCACGAAGTAAGAAGTAACGGATTGCATCGCTGCCGTAACGACCTACAAGTACACTAGGATCTACTACTGTTCCTTGTGATTTACTCATTTTCCCACCGTTAATAACTAACCAACCATGACCGAAAATTTGTTTTGGAAGTGGTAAATCTAATGCCATAAGCATTGCTGGCCAAATGATTGTATGGAAACGAACGATTTCTTTTCCTACTAAGTGTACATCTGCGGGCCAGAACTTTTTAAAGTTAGTATCATCAGCTTGTAAATAACCAAGTGCTGAGATGTAGTTTGATAATGCATCAAGCCATACATATACCACATGGCCTGGGTCAAATTCTACTGGAATACCCCATTTGAAAGATGTACGAGATACACATAAATCTTCAAGACCTGGGCGAAGGAAGTTATTAAGCATTTCATTTTGTCTTGTATTTGGCTGAATGAAATCTGGATTTTCTTCAATGTGCTTAATGAGTCTGTCTTGGTAAGCTGATAATTTAAAGAAATAAGATTCTTCTTTTACTTTTTCTACTGGTCTACCACAGTCTGGGCATTTACCATCTACTAATTGATGTTCTGTAAAGAAGCTTTCACAAGGTGTACAATAAAGACCTTCATATTCGCTTTTATAAATATCACCTTTGTCATAAAGCTTTTTAAAGATTTCTTGAACTGTTTTTTCATGTTCTTTATCTGTTGTACGGATAAATTTATCATAAGAAATGTCCATTGTTTTCCATAAATCTTTAATCCAGTCAACAATGTTATCCACAAATGCCTGTGGCGTAACACCATCTTCTGCTGCTCTTCTTTCGATTTTTTGACCATGTTCATCTGTTCCTGTTAAGAACATGACATCATAGCCACGAAGACGTTTATATCTCGCCATAGCATCAGCTGCTACTGTTGTGTAAGAATGTCCAATATGAAGTTTGTTACTTGGATAATAAATTGGTGTGGTAATGTAATAAGTTGGTTTGCTCATTTCCATTCTCCTTTTCTTGTATCATATATATTAGTTTTTCTAATTTGCTTAGTTTAACTACCTATTTTGTTACTTATTTAGTATCTCTGCTAGCTTGCTTTGTTAATCAACTAATAGCTGTATTTTTTGAGTGATATAAGTTTTTATATGATTAAATCATTACTTATAGGTTATAAAGACAATCAAAAAACCTCGCCCTATAACAAACTTGTTATAGAGGCGAGGTCATTACCCGCGTTACCACTCTACTTCACTTATACTTTACAGCATAAGTCTCATTAAGTACTTCCACTCTAGTTTTAAAACCATATTTCTCTTGGCTCTAAAAATCGTTTGGAGTTATACTCTTTCGCTATAACAGGCGAACCTGTTGCAGCCTAAATCCTAAGATTGTCGGTGCACCATTCCGAGGCCATGTTCAGTTTAACTGGCTTTGCTTCTTCTCAGCTCCCGAAGCTCTCTTTAAAAGTCCCTTAAACCTACTCTTCTCTTCACTATGTTTAACTATTTAACTTGTGTTATTTTATCATAGTCTATCCAATATTTCAATATCTAATCTTTTGTCTAAATGACTAAATACTTATCCTATTTGCTTTCACTTTATTATGTTTCTCTTAGATTGTCAAAATTAATCATGCAAATTCTATTATATTTTTCGTCATTTATTTAGTATGTTCGTGAATTTTAGTGCATTCTCAAAGCATATTTTATTACTTATGCTCTTACCATATTTTTTTACAAGTTCATCATAAAGAAACTCTATCTTTTCAATATTAGGTAAATCTATAGGCATCATGGCACCATCAAAATCAGATCCTAAAGCAATGACATCTTCTCCACCAAGTTCTAGAAAATGTGAAATATGAGGTAATAACTCTTTTATACTGGCCTCTGTAGTACCATTGATAAAAGTAGGATAAAAATTCATTCCTACTAGACCCTTTCTCTCCACAATGACTTTAAAGGCTTCATCACTTAGATTTCTCGGATGAGGGCAGATTGCCTGACTATTTGAATGCGTTGCAATAAATGACTCACTACTATGATGTACTACATCCCAAAAACCCTTGTCTGATAAATGTGAAACATCTATAATCATTCCTAATCTATTCATCTCTCTTACTACGGCTTTTCCAAAATCAGTTAGTCCCTCTGCCCCCTCTCTCATACACCCATCACCCACTTCACAGCGTCCATTCCAGGTAAGTGTCATTAATCTAATACCTCTATTGTAGAAATCTTCTACATGTTCAAGCCTACCGCCTAATGCTGCAGAGCCCTCTACGGATAACAAAGCCACTTTTTTCCCTTTTATTAATGCCTCATTAATCTCCGTTCCAGTTTTACATAGCTGCACTAAATCTTCATTTTTCTTTAGCTCTAACAAGAAATTGTCATATACCTTACAAAAATGTTGATAGGCAGCTTCTCCCCTAAGCTCATCACTCATCCAAATTGCATAGACCTGTACCCATCGGTCTAAATCCAAGCCTTTTTCTATACTTAATTGTAAATCATTTCGATAAAGCTCTACACCTTTCTCGAAACACTCCGTAGCCGTATCACAATGCAAATCAAAATATTTCATTGTCATCATCCCTTTGCCCTCTTTATTTTATTGTACATTACTTTATATCACTACTATATATCCTTTTACCTCATTAGAAAAGCGGTTTCTATCTCCTTAGTATGTAACTTATTCTTAGACATAAGTAATAGGGCTGTTGCATCAACCTACAATAGCCCTATTATTTATTTCTTAATCCTCTACAAATTTAAAAGTGCTCAAAATAAGTGGAATATGCTCTCTATTAGTCCATATTACTGCGTATTTATAAGGTACACCATCTATTGTAATGGGCTCCTTATATTGTATAACAATTGCAGCTTCTCTATCTTTAAAAAAGTCTGGTTGATCTTCAGAAGGATAAATCACTCTTGCCGGCTGTCCATCTACAATAAAGTTTCTTACCGTTGGATTAGAACCATAAGGTTTATAAGCCTCATTAATTTGTTGTTGAACCGCCTCATCTATATTCTCTCCTATGCCAGAAAAATCACTTACTTCAAAGAACCCTGTAGGTCCTTCATATTTATCTGGATACCTAGGATTTTTAACCCATCCTTTTGGATATTTAAAGCTTATCTTATAACGCTCACTTACAAATTCATCTAGTAATATACCTGGTATAGTAAACTCTTCACTAGTCTTTTCATTTCTTTTAGCTCTAGCTAATAACTGTTCATTCTCTTTAGCTAAATAACTCATGGCTATAGCGCCTAAACCAACGATTGAAATTATTTTCTTGTCCATACTCATTTACCTCTTTTAAAATAACTTTCATATTATTATATTTTAAAAAGAAGTAATACGTTCCAATGAATAAAAGGTCTATAAAACTAAAGATTTCACACTAGTTTTATAGACCTTTAACTGTTTAATAATATTAATCTTTACATTAGCTTATTTTTGCTCAAAGCTTAAGCAATCTGTTTCTGTATAAATCTCAGCTTGATCCTTAGAGGGAGCTATTTGAATTTCATTTAATGAACAATGCTCAGCGCTATTATGAATACAAGTATCTACTTTACAAAGAATAGCATCTGTATCTCCTCTATTCTCTGTATATTGCGCTAAGTTACTATATCCTAAACGGTTAAGGAAGCTTCCACAACAAGTACTTTCATTATCTGTGGAACCTTTACCTCCCACGTTAATAATGCTGGCACGGCAAACCTTACTTTGGTTATAAGAGCAGGTCTCAACACCACAATGAATTTTAGGCATACTTTTTCCTCCTTTATGCTATTTAAAATATCTGTCGAGTAAGCCTTTGAAAGCACAGCCATGTCTGGCTTCATCTTTTGCCATTTCATGTACACTATCATGAATAGCATCTAAGTTTTGTGCTTTTGCTAAAGTTGCTATTTCTTTCTTTCCTTGGCAAGCACCATACTCTGCATCTATCCTAGCTATAAGGTTAGCTTTAGTATCTGCCTTAACTACTTCACCTAACATTTCTGCAAAGTTAGCGGCATGATTTGCTTCTTCATAAGCTATACGTTTATAAGCTTCTGCCACTTCAGGATAGCCTTCACGGTCAGCTTGTCTACTCATAGCAAGATACATTCCTACTTCTGTACACTCACCCATAAAATTGGCACGAAGTCCCTCTAAAATTTGAGGATCTACTCCTTCTGCTACACCAATGCGATGCTCATCTGCCCACTGAAGGCTGCCTTTCATCTCTTCAAACTTATCACTGCCTACATTACAAATAGGACACTTTTCTGGTGGTGTTTCACCTTCATAGATATAACCACACACTGTACAAACGTATTTTTTCATTATATCATCCTTTCCTTGCCCAATGATGTACACGTTTATTATGCGAGAAATAGGATATTTTATACTAAAAAATTATTATTTGTATGGTGTATATAAATAATCTCTAGTCATTGGTAATTGGTTATTAACCCCCTTAGTAAATAAAATCTGATGCAGGTCAATAACCCCATTATTAAAACTAGCAGCACAAGAACATAAATACATCTCCCACATACGTATAAAACGCTCATCAAAAAGTGCTCTTACCTCTGGCAAATGTGCCTCAAAGCGCTCATACCACGAAAGTAGAGTTTTAACATAGTGCCTTCTTAAGCTTTCTACATCTTGTACATAATATTTAAACTCTGCTGATAAAGAAATAATCTCTCTTAAACTAGGGATTACTCCTCCTGGAAAAATGTATTTCTTAATCCATGCATCGCCAGGGTATTCTCCATAACCGCTAATATAATGCAATAAAAACAAACCTTCTGGTTTTAATACAGAGTCTACACTTTTAAAGAACAATTCGTAGTTTTCCCTACCTACATGCTCTAACATACCCACACTGACAACTCTATCAAACTGCAAACCTGATACACGTAGCTCTCTATAATCCATTAGTTCTACACTTAAGTAATCTTCTAGTCCTTCTGCTGCTATTCGTTCTTTAAACTCTTTATACTGCTCTTCACTTAAGGTAATTCCTACACCTTTTATCCCATAAGTCTTCGCAGCTTCTATTAAAAGATATCCCCAGCCACAACCAATATCTAATAAACTCATTCCTTTTTTTAAATTGAGCTTTCTTAAAATATGATGTACCTTGTTATATTGAGCCTTTTCTAAAGTATCTGTTTCACTTTTAAAATAAGCGCATGAATAACTCATAGATTCATCTAACCACAGCTTATAAAAATCATTTCCCAAATTATAATGTGAACAAACTTCCTTCTTTTGATTCTTGGCAGAAGTAGACGTATGCAACAATTTTTTAAGGGCACCATAGTCTGCAGAAAATTGATTTTGAAATCTAAAGAGCTCATCTAACACTTGTACTAAGTCTCCTTTTATTTCTAAATCGCCATCCATATAGGCTTCTCCTAAAGCTAATGAAGTACTTTTGATAAGTTTCTTATAGGCAATAGGTTCATGAATAATTACCTTAAATTTAGCTGGCATCTGCCCAATATGAAATTCCTCTCCTGTTTCAAACTGAACGTCAAAAGAAGTCCCATCAAATCTTTTGAGGAACTTCTCCATTAATCTTGCTTGTATGTTCATCTTATCACTCCTCTTATACAGGAGTATCACCCTTTTAATTCTATCTTATTCCACTTTTATCATTTCTAACACTTAGGCATTAGCCTTACCTGGATGAGCTAAACTCCTCACCTTATGATCTGGTAACAAGGTCATTACACCACCTATACATAGTGGAATATAAAAGGTAATGAGTCTCCAACATAGAATAGCTGTTGGCAAAATAGATGTTGGAAAGAAAAGCTGAAAGAATAGGAAAAAGCTTCCTTCTGCTACACCCGAACCTCCCGGAATAGGAACAAAGGATGAAATCATTACTATAAATGCTGCTGCTGATATAATAACAAACATTTTTGTCCCAGTTAAACCAAATGCTTTATATACTGCATATGGAATTAAAAAGTAAGCTGTGAGCTGCATAGTTGTTAAAAAACTTACTCTTAAAAGTAAACCCGTATTCTTCTTAAGTAAACTAATATTTTTATTAAATAAATCAATTTGAGAAATAATTTTTCTTTTAGTGTTCATAGGATGTTTGATTATTCTCATACGATGGAGTAGGTTAACTCCCCAAAACCCCAATCTTTTAAGTGGCTGCTTCATAAATACTGAAGCAATCAAAATCATGACAACACCAAAATTCATTAAAAAACCTAATAATGCTAAATAGACAATGCCACTGATCCTTGAAAAAAAGAATGGCATTTGTATTAAAAGCACAATCATAGAATACAAGGTTAAAATAAGCTGATAAATAATAAATTTAGTCATTAAGATACTAATAGATGTTCCTACTGGCACGCCTTGTTTGGCCATGATAAAAGCCTGCATAGGTTGCCCTCCGGAAGCAAATGGAGTAATAGCATTAAAGAACTGCCCTGTCATTACCACCTTAAAAGAATTCCATAAGGAATGTCCTCTTTGCATCTTATTAGTAAGCATATATTGTATAATTGTCTCTACTCCTACATATAAACCAATACATATTAGTCCTATTAGTAGCCATGTAGGTGCTAGGGTTTTAATACTTTCTATAATCATTTTAGGATTACCTTTACCTAGTAAAATCCCTAACATGATTGCCCCTAATAATACTACACTTAAGACATTCCATTTATATTTTTTCATGTAGTTAGTTCTCCACTTGCTAAAAGTATTTTCTTATGAGTACATAATATTCCAGCGTAAAATTCCTGCCACATTGAAAGGATATTCTCTCTTGAGTAAAATTCACTTCCTTCTTTTGATTTTGCAATATACTTTTCTCTATAAGCTTCGTTATCTTTAAGCATCCTAATATGCTCTATAAATGCTTCGTTGGTATTACCCTTCATATAGTAATCAAATAGAATATTAGGATAAATATCTAAATCTCTTAAAAGAATAGGTGTATTACAATTCATTGCTTCTAAAATAATCATAGGGAATAGTTCATTATAAGATGGTAAAAACATAAGATCTGCGATATTGTAGAGCTCATTCATCTTATCTCTTTCTACTATTCCTAAAAACCTTACGTTCTTAGGTGGATTATCTAAAAGCTCTTTTACTTCTTTATATCCAGAGGTAATATTTCCAAAGGAGAAACCTCCTGCCCAAAGAAACTCTACTTCTGGCATAGCTTTAGCAATCTCTACAAACTCAAAAACACCTTTTCTAAGCTGTAATTGTCCTGCACATAGCACTACAAATTTATCGTTTGGAATATTATACGCTTTCCTTAATGCTTGTTTTTGCAGTTGATCCATTTTGTAGAACTTTTCCTTAGAAACAAAATTAGGAATGTATGCTATTTTGTTTCTCGGAATACCATAAGCCTCTAGCTTGTCAATAAAATTAGGATTAACGGTTACTAAGTAATCCATACTTTTATAAAATTCAATAATGTATTTATAAAAAACGTGTGTAGCAACACTTGGTAATTTAAGGCTACCATCTACTGTTTCTGGCAGAAAATGCACTGCGCCTACTGTTACACTTTTTTTAGCCTTAGCAAATGGTAAGCCTAGATAATAAGATAAGTTAATTGTGTGATAGTGCATAATATCTGCACACTTTAATTTATTAACTTCTACTATATATTCCTCACCTAATCCACCTTGCACTAAGTCTAATTGTTCTAAATAAGCAGAACCAACACCTTGTCCTTTTATCTTATCTGCTGCTGATAGCATATTGATTGTTGGCATATTTAGACCTCCCTGCCAAAATTTCTTATACATTTCCATTTACTATTATACCTTAATTTTTACCTTGTTGTTTAAATCTTAAGTTTTTTTAATATTTCTCATATTAAATATAAGTTTTAAGGTAATCATAGGCATTTTTATAGGCCCTTGTATAAATACTACCACCATAGATTGTTTTTTTCTTTCCTTCTTTTGTTACTTTTTCAGTTTTGCCAAAAGCTACTAGCTCTTCTCCTAAATACTCCTCCATAGACGCTATAAAAAAATTATCTTTCATATATTGTTCTCCAAAACGCTGAAAAACTTCCATATAAGGATGTTCCAATATTTGCTCTTTACTGTCATCAAATTGGCATTTATAAATGCAAAAACAAAAGAAAATAATTTTATCTTTTAATTCCAGGTTATCAAATAATAAATTATGAAGATATTTATTTCCTACATAATCTGAGAACTGCATTCCCTTTTCTCTCGCGAAAGCCTTTAATTCATCTGAAGCAGGCTCATCTGAGTCTAGCTCCAAGTCTATTAGCGCCTTTGCATCACTTTTTGTAGCTGTTTCTGGTAATACAATGCCTAAAGAACGTGCATAATCTTTTTGCATAGCTGTTGCTGGACTTTCATCAACACGGTTAGTTATTTTTTGTCTTTGACTTCTCATCTTTTTCCTCCGAAACGTTCAACTTTTACAGTCATTATACCCACCCTACTCTAATAAAATCAACGGCTATTTTAAACTAACTAGTCCTAATTTCTTGCCACCGTACATATACTGTTTTCATACAAGCTTTTTAGATATACCTTACTTTTCTCTTGCGAAAGGAGACAATCTATGAAAGAACAGACTCTTATGGTCAGTACGCTTATTTTAACAGCTACTTCCTTTTTTACCCGCACTATAGGCATGATCTCTATCATTTTCCTATCTCATATATTAGGAGCCGAAGGTATTGGTATTTATGAGCTTACTATGTCTGTTTATACCACAGCAGTTGCTTTTGCTTCTGCAGGCCTTAGTGTATCTGTGTCTAAATTAGTAGCCGAGGAATTGGGGCGTAGAACCTCTTATAATATTGCTAAAATCATGCGTATTGCTTTTACATTTGCTCTAAGCTTAAGCCTTTTTATAAGCTTTCTTCTCTTTACAAGCGCACCCTATCTAGCCGAGCATATTATTCATGATTCCCATGCTAGTATAGGTTTAAAACTCCTCTCTATTAGCATTCCTTTTATTAGCTGTTCTTCTTGTTTTAAGGGCTATTTCTATGCCACTAAAAAGACAGTGTTCCCAGCTAGTGCAGATATTCTAGAGCAAATTGTTAAAATGGGGCTTATCCTTACTCTTGTGCAAATTTACGCTCCTCTTGGCCAATCCTATGCTTATGGTGCCATAGGTATAGGTCTTACAATTGGCGAAATGACTTCTTGGACTTATCTAGGGGCATTATTCATTTTAGATAGGAGAAAACATCGTGGGTCTCAAAAAAAAGAAGGAGCCATTATTTCAGAGAGCTCCAGTAATTTATTTCTACGTTTAATTAGCATTTTACTTCCTATTGCTTCTATTGCTTATATTGCTTATATCTTTATGTCCATTGAAAATATTTTAATTCCCACAGGGCTTAAGAAATTCGGAAACTCTTTCGGGGAGTCTATGGGATTATATGGCATGCTGAAAGGAATGGTATTTCCTATTTTATTCTTCCCCTCTGCTTTTCTAACAGCCTTTTCGACTACTCTCGTTCCTGAGATTGCTAAAGCTAGTGTGTTAGAGAGAAAGGAAAGAGTTGTGACTACTACTAATAGGGTTTTACAACTTACTTTTATCTTAAGTATTTTAGTAGTTGGAATTTTTACTAATTATAGCAACGAACTTGGATTTGCCATCTATAAAAATGAAGCTATTGGTCCTATGCTACGTGCTCTTTCTTTAGTTGTACCCTTTATCTATGTGGAAGTTGTTACAGATGGTATACTCAAAGGACTGGGTAAGCAAATGAGTTGTCTTAAATATAGTATCCTAGATTCTATTTGCCGTATTATTTTAATCTACTTTTTATTACCTATTAAAGGTATGACTGCATTTATGGGGATTATGATGATGAGCTGCGTTTTAACTTCTACACTTAACTTTAATGCCTTGTTAAATGCTACTTCGATTAAATTTCAACTGACTAACTGGCTCTTAAAGCCAGCCTTAGCGGCTGCTGCTGGTGGAACTTTCTCTAGGCTTATCATTAGTCAATTTTTCCGTTATCAATTTGGACTAACAACAAAAGTTGTTATAGGCATTAGCTTAACTATTATTATTTATCTGATTATCCTCTTTATTATAGAATGCCTATCCTCAGAAGACTTAGCCTGGCTGAGAAAACATCTTTCTCTTTTTAATTAATAACGCTTTGAAATCATATCTATGACATTTAAAAATTCATCTACTTCTTCCTCCGTATTATATAGCCCAAAGCTTGCTCTTACTATGCCAGGTTTTTCAAGCTTTGGATTAATTAAATATTGATACCTCTCTTCATCCTCTATCCCTAAAAGGCGCATCACATAAGGCTGTGCACAAAAACAACCTGTTCTAACTGCTATTCCTCTTTCATCTTGAAGAAGCTGCCCTACTTGATCTTGATGTATGCCCTGTATATTAAAAGGTATAACCCCTACTCTATTTTGCTCTAAATAATCGCCATATAATATCACTTTAGGAATTTCTTTGAGTCCCAATAATAATCGTTTTCTAAGAAAATCTTCATGTGTTTGTATGGCATCAAAACCTACTTTCTTTAAAACTGTCATGGCTGCAACAATGGACATAACTCCTAAAAAGTTGGGTGTTCCTGCTTCGTCTTTATAAGGCGTATTCTTGTAATAGACATCATGATCAAGTACAAAAGAAACACTTCCTCCTCCTCTTAGAAAAGGAGGACATTTTTCTAATATTTCCTTTTGAGCGATGACTACTCCACTACCAAATGGCGCATACATTTTGTGTCCAGAAAACACTAGGAAATCAATGGCTTCATCCTTTGCCTTTCCCTTAATATCTATTTCTCTATGTGCTACTAATTGTGCGGCATCAACAATAAGCCTAGCACCATATCGATGAACTAGTTTGGCAATATCATGAATAGGTGTTATATAACCTGTTACATTACTAGCTGCTGTAACACTAACATATTGAATTGTCCCCTGTGCCTTCTTTAATCTGTCTTCTAAATGTTCTAGGTGTAATTTCCCCATACCCCCATCTACCTCTGCATAAAAAGGCTGTGCCACATTTCTCCACGGTAGGTCATTGGCATGATGTTCCATACGCGTTAATAATACTTTGCTATGATTATGATTACATAAGAGATTTGCTAAAAGGTTGATTCCTTCTGTGGTATTTTTAACATAAATCACTTCGTAGCCATCATTAGGTTTTAATCCAAAAAAATCAAGCACTTCCTCTCTTGATATTTCATAAGCTCCAGTGCAATAGGAAGACTTGTGCCCACCCCTACCGACAGAACCATACATCATAACATTTTCATTGATAAACTCATCTACTTTTTTTAAGGGAGGGGTCGTAGCTGCATTGTCAAAATTAATAGGACACACATATTCTCCATTTAAAAGTTTTACCGGTACCTCTATGCCATTAAATAATTTTCTATATTCATTCTTTTCTTCCATATCTATTATCACCCCCTAGAAAATTATATTCCCCCTAAATAAAATTATGAATATATGCCTATTTCCCTGTTGTTTTTTTATAAAACGAGTCAAATATACAGCATTAATTTACTTTATTTTTTATATTTATTATAATTTTGTATAATATTTTATTTAGTCTGTATATTTGTTGACTTATTCAAAGAAATGCAAGATAATTATAGTTAGAGAGGCTTATCTCAACTTTAACAAAGTGCTATACATCATACTATTTTTAATTTAAGGAGGATTTACATATGTCAACTAAATCAAGATTCCCTAGAACTGAAATTGGAGCTAATAATCCTATTTTCCACCAAATTCGTACTACAATCGAAACAGCATTCTATGGTAATAATGTAATACCTGTAACATCTCTAAAAGAAGCTTATAAGTTAGCAAAAAACTCTCCTGGTACTGTAGTAACAGATATTCCTGTTTACAAACCAGAACTTTTAGGCCTTGATGAAGATAGTAAGATTCTTCTTTTCAATGATGGTGCTGTAAGTGGCCGTGCTGCTGCTGCTCGTAAGATTATGGGCGAACCAGGAATTAACCAAGGAGAATATGCACTAAAAATAAGTGAAGCCATCTATAAAGCACGTACTAAGAAACTTTATCATGCACAAGCTATTGTAGGACTTGATAAAGATTTTTCTATAAAAGCTCACCTATGTATCCCTGAAACTCAAGAAAACATTATGTATTCTTGGTTATTGAACTTCCAAGCTATTAATGAAGAAGTTTCAAGAATGTATGCTGAATCTAAAGAGTATCCAGATGGTGATATTTACATCTTCTCTGACCCAGACTGGTCACATCCAGATCATCCAATGGGACTTACATTCTTTGATCCAGAGCACAACTGTGCTGCTATTCTTGGTATGAGATACTTCGGTGAACACAAAAAAGGCACATTAACACTTGCCTGGGCTATGGCTAATCGTCATGGTTATGCATCTTGTCACGGTGGTCAAAAACGTTATAATCTTCCAGATGGTAAGTCCTTCGTAGCAGGTGTATTTGGCCTTTCTGGTTCTGGTAAGTCAACGCTTACACACGCTCAACATGGCGGTAAATATGATATTACTGTACTTCATGATGATGCTTTTGTTATTTCTACAGAAAATGGTTCTTCAGTTGCGTTAGAGCCAGCTTACTTTGACAAAACACAAGATTATCCTCTTACCTGTGAAGATAATAAATATCTTGTTACAATGCAAAATTGTGGTGCTACTATGGATGAAGATGGCAAAGTTGTTCCTGTTACAGAAGATGTACGTAACGGTAATGGCCGTGCTGTTAAATCTATTCTTTGGTCACCAAACCGTGTTAACAAATTTGACGAGCCAGTTAATGCTATCTTCTGGATTATGAAAGACCCTACTATTCCACCAGTTGTAAAACTTAGCGGAGCTGAGCTTGCTTCTGTTATGGGCGCTACACTTGCAACCAAACGTACAAGTGCAGAAAGACTTGCTCCTGGCGTAGATCCAAATGCCTTAGTAGTTGAGCCATATGCTAATCCATTTAGAACCTATCCACTTGTAAATGACTATGAAAAATTTAAAGCATTAGTTGCTGAAAGAAATGTAGATTGCTACATTATTAATACAGGAGATTTCATGGGTAAAAAAGTAACACCAAAAGATACACTCGGTGTACTTGAAGCGATCGTTGAAGGCGTTGCTACCTTTAAACCATGGGGGCCATTCTCTGATATCGAAATTATGGAAGTTGAAGGCTTTGTTCCAGACTTCTCTGATAAAGAATATGTAGATCAATTACAAAAACGTATGCAAGACCGTGTAGACTTCGTTGCATCACGTGACACAGAAAAAGGTGGTTTCGATAAACTTCCTGCTGATGCGCTTGAAGCATTAAAGAAAGTAGTTGCTGAAGCTAAAAATGCTTAATTAATTATTTAGATAGTTCCATGTACTAGTCAAGAAACACAAGAGGGTGTTACCTATCTCGTATTAATGAGATAGGTAACACCCTCTTTCTCTTATTTATTTTATTTTTTCATCTATTATTTTTTCTGCTAAGCGTTTGTAATAGTTTGCCTTTTGTGTAAGCATAATAACCATAAGCATATCTTCTATTTTAGGTTTCATTATGCTATTATCTGCAGCTTCTTCCTTTTCAGCTGCTAACATTGCTAAGCTACTTGCTTCTAATTGCTGCTGTAAGTTAACCTCACCTTTTTCTACTTGCTCCTTAAAGTCATTAACGCCCTTTTTCTTAAGAGTTAAATAAATACGATAGATTTCTTCTAGCTTTTTGGCATCTACTTGATCTTCTTTAATAATGGTTCCAAATAACGCTTTAATATCTGATATAGTCAGAACTTGCTTCATTTCATATAAAAGAATCATAAGTATAATATGCTCTCTCGTATATTTCTTTTTTTTAGCTGGCATCAGAAGTTTATCCTTCGCATAATTATTAATCATTGTTTTTGTAAGCAATTTATCTTCTTCATTTCTCTTGGTATGTGCTAGCTTTTCTTCAAAAAGAGTAATCACTTGATCCATATATAAGTCTAAATTAGGAATGCTTTGAGGTTCTATTATTTCATCTAATTTTAAGGTTTCTATTAATTCACTAATCTCTTTGTCTTCCATAGTATCCTCCATTAGTACTCTGCCACCTTGACAGACTACACCTTATAACTTTCATCATACACATCCCACCTATTAAAATCAAGTGAAATTATTTCAAAAACTTTATTGACCAATTCATGCATAATATGTTAGACTATGTACATAATAACAAGTAGTTTCAATAACTACTTGTAACCTTAGGAGATGATTTTATGAAACATTATTTACGAGAACCCATTAATGCATTAACCCATTTATTTGGTGCTGTACTTTCATTAATTGGTACAATCGTTTTACTTAATATAACAGATATTTCCCTTAACTCAACAGCTATTGTTTCCATTATTATTTTTGGCATGAGCTTAGTAGCACTATATACAACTAGTGGTATTTATCACTTAGTACACACCACAGATGCTATTTTACTTAGATTAAAAAAGCTTGATCATTCCATGATTTTCATTTTAATTGCAGGTTCCTATACACCATTTTGTATGCTTTCTTTAACAGGAGCCTGGAAGTGGAGTATTATTATTACGGTTTGGAGCCTAGCTATAATAGGCATTATCCTTAAGGTATTCTGGATTAATATGCCACGCTGGCTCTCTACCGGTCTTTACATCGGAATGGGTTGGATTGCTCTTTTTGCACTTAAACCTCTTTACGCTTCTCTTTCTCTAGGTGGTTTCATTTACCTACTATTAGGAGGATTGATGTATACTATCGGTGGTATTATCTATGCCACTAAAAAACCTAATATTTCACCTGACTTTGGATTTCATGAAATCTTTCATATTTTTGTTCTGTTAGGTAGTGCATGTCATTACTGGGCTGTTCTTCGATATGTCCTTTAATATCCTTTAAAACTAAATCACAGAAGGGTTGTTATCATTGATAACAACCCTTTTAATATGCCCTTCTAGCTAAATACTACACTTTAAAGATACTCACTTGGTCTTTTAACTCTTGTATCATCCTTTTAAGTGAATTTGCTGATTCTGCTACTTGTAAAGTAGAAGTATTCACTTCCTCAGTTGATGCAGTCACTTCTTCACATGAAGCAGATACTTCTTCTGCAATAGTTGATGTATTCTCTATACGTTTTAGAATACTATTCTTTTGCACCTCTAATATTTCTGCTTCTTCATTGACTGATTTTATTTGTGGTAAGATACCCTCTATGGCAACAAAAATTTCTTCAAAAGAATTTAACATCACACCTAAATCTGTAGACTGCTCTTTAAGTTCTCCATTCATCTCCATTGTACCACTCACTAATAGCTTGGTTTGATCGGAAACATTATTGATAATTTCTGCTATATTTTTAGTAGCCATCTGTGTTTGTTCTGCTAATTTTCCAATTTCACCTGCCACTACAGAAAAGCCTTTACCTGCATCTCCTGCTTTAGCTGCCTCAATTGCTGCATTAAGTGCTAATAAATTGGTTTGCCTTGAAATACGCTCAATGGCTAATATGATCTCATCAATCTTATTAATATGTATCTTAAAGTCATTAATCTGCTCTGCATAATTTACAAAATTAGTTGTGAACTTTTCCAGCTTACTAAATAACTGTTTTACATCATTGCTATTTTTTTCAACTACTACATTAATATGATCTGCATTCTCATCGATTCTATGAGCTGAATCTTTAACCTTAACAACACTCTCACCAAGTTGTCTTGCAGCTTCATTAATGTCAACTAAATCTGTTGCTTGCTCTACTGCACCTTGAGCAACACCTTGTATTGTCATTGTGACACTCTCTGTTGCCTTTGACATTTCTACTGATGAACTAGATAAGACTTTAGCTTCCTCATTTACCTGCTCAGCTAATTGATTGATTCCCTTTAAAGTCGTTGCAATATCTTGTTGCATCTGCTTAACACTTCTGCTAATTTCTCCTGTTTCATCTAAGAACTCTAATAAATACTCTGATGCAGTATAAGTAAAATCCTTTTCTTTAAGGGCATCTATGTGCTTTTTAACAGTTAAAATTCTATTACTCATACGCGTCGCTACAATCGTCATTGCAATAAGTGATGCAATTAACAGAATAACCATTAATAAAGCCACTATTTGAACATATTTAATTACCTGTGCCACTGAGTCTGACATGTCAATTGCCACAGATATCATTCCTATTATTTGTCCATTTTCGTCTGTAATAGCCTCATAGTGACTATAATACTTCTTATTATTAATCTGATCCATTCCATTAAATACTTTTCCCTGTTTTAATACAGTATCACTAACCTCCTGATTAGCTTTACTTCCTACTAAGAAGTCATCACCTTCTATGGTGCTTATGATACTTACATCATCAGAGTAAATCGTGTATTCATTGCCTGTATACTTCTTTAACTCCCTTAAATTAGTGTCTTTATTAAGGCTAGTATTATTCTTACAAATCTTATTCCCCATTTTAACATAAGGCCCAGGGTACTTAGTATCTAGCACATAATTAAAAAATGCCATACTAATCTCGACATCATGCTGTAAATCTTTTTTAGTATTTTCCCAATATACGCCTAATCCTACCCCCGAAAATACAATACTAATAATAAGTACTATAGGAATTACCATGGCATAAATTCTACCTTTAATCTTTAAGTTAAGCCTTACTTTCAACGAGCTACCTCCTGTACTGTTTTAACTATTCACCCTTACAAATTGAAATTTGAATAATACTGTATAAAGTTAAGTTGCCGCTATATAGTCCAACTAGTGTACTTGCTTCCAGCTGCTATCTCACTCCGCTAAGAAACTCTAAATTCGTAATCCTTATGAACGGGCGAAAACTCACTACGTTCAAACACTCGCCCTAAAACCCATAAGAATTACTTCATTA
>JAEWMQ010000041.1 GCA_023393125.1 Bacillota bacterium | reverse complement strand
GATGACACGGCCTTTTTCATCAAGACTATGCTTATATTCACCTATAAACATTCACCACTCCCCCCCACTTCTCACCACTTACACCCATTTTCTTATATTCTAGGCTGTTTTCAAGAAAATTTCAAGTTAAATCTTAATAAATACTTAACTTTTTGTTAAATATAAAATCTCCTGCTGATTTCATGACATACAAAAAGGGCTAATCCCACAGGATTAGCCCTTTTTGTATGTCTATCGATGACTTAATGATTTATAATACTTAACTATTTCTTTATCTAATTTAATACTTAGCGAGTAAATACCTTGTGTCTTACATCCAGTTGGACCAGTAGTATACAAGAGCTTGTTTAAATTATTCTGCATAAATGTAATGCTCTTTTTCACTTCATTCATATTAATCCCCCTTAAACAAGAAAACAAAAACAAAACCTTTTTTATCTATATAAGGTATTATAATATAGTTTTTGGAAGAAAACAACAATTATTCGCATTTTTTGGATAATTAATTCCATTTTATCGCTGAATGAATGATTTTCGACACATAATTATTCCAATTATTCCCAAAATTATAGAAGATATGGCAACAACTTGAGATACCGGTATCCCTATTCCATGTAATAACAACTGATCTGTACGTAACCCCTCTATCCAAAATCGTCCTATGCCATAACCAATTAAGTATAAACAAAAGATTTCTCCATTACACTTTTTATATTTCCTATAAAACAACAGCATAATAAGTAAAATAAAGTTCCATGTTGATTCATAGAAAAAAGTAGGATGTACTTGAATATATTCCGCGGTTCCAAACTCCTGAAAGGTCACTATGTGACTAAGAACTTCTGCTGAAAGAGGGGGCTTTGCTTCTGATTTCAAAATAGCCATTGCTAAAGGGTTGTCTGTATAACCACCAAAAGCCTCCTTATTTACAAAGTTACCATATCTTCCAATAGCTTGGCCTAAAATCAAGCCATAAGTAGCAATATCTGCAAATTGAAAGAACTTTATCCTTTTGTACTTCGTATAGATAATAGCTACTAAAATAGATGCTATTATTGCACCATAAATAGCAATGCCGCCTTGCCTAATATTAAAGATTTCTCCTAAATGATCCTTATAGTAGTCCCATTTAAACACTACAAAATAAATTCTCGCACCTAAAAGTGCAAAAAGAATATCATACAACACAAAATCTGTTATAATTTCTGGATTTACCTTTTCTTTTTTAGCAATATAAACAGCCAAAAGTGTACCTAAAATAATACCAGTGGTTAAAATAATACCATACCAATAAACAGTTATACCAAAAATACTAAACGCTTCTGCAGGTATATCAAATGTTAGTCCCAAATGCGGGAAATAAATATTAGGAATTTCCATAATCCGCCTCCTTTTATGGTTTATTATATGAGATTTTATTATTCCTGTAAATGAGGTATAATTCTATTTTATTTTATTCATACTAGCATTAAACTTATTTTAAAGGAGAATATTTATGACCTCACAATTCCCCCATTACCGTGTTGTCGCAAGACAAAAGGATGAACAAAAAGATTACTCCTTACTCTCACTCCCATGTATTTTATTCTTTTTAGGCCTTTTATTAGGTTTCTTGTTAAGTAAATGCTGCTCCCACCATAAATAAAACTGCATTTTATTGCAGTTTTATTTATTATGCGATAAACTATACATGATAAAACATATCACTCTATCCATTTCAAAGTTCCTCTTCATTAAAGAGGTAAGGATAATTGAGTTTGAGGAAGGATGAAACATATGAAACTTGGAATAGTTGGACTGCCTAATGTAGGAAAAAGTACACTATTTAATGCGTTAACTAAAGCAGGTGCAGAATCTGCTAACTACCCTTTTTGTACGATTGAGCCTAATGTAGGAGTTGTTGCTGTACCTGATAAAAGATTAGAAGTATTAAAAAACATGTATAATTCACAACGTGTCTTACCTGCAGCAATTGAATTTGTAGATATTGCTGGCCTTATTAAAGGAGCTAGCAAGGGAGAGGGATTAGGTAATCAATTCCTTTCTCATATTCGTGAAGTAGACGCCATTGTACAAGTGGTACGTTGTTTTGAAGATGATAATATCGTCCATGTTGATAAAAGCGTAGATCCAGTTCGTGATATTGAAACTATTAACCTAGAGTTAGTTTTCGCTGATATGGAAGTACTAGAAAGAAGAATATCTAAATCAACTAAAGTTGCTAAAACAGATAAAACAGTGGCTGCTGAACTTGCTATTTTACAAGAAATTTACGCCACTCTCGAATCAGGAAAAGCTGCACGTACACTACTAGGTGAAGATACTGATAAAGATGCTTTTATTAGTTCATTAGGCCTTATTACAGCTAAACCGATGCTTTATGCTGCCAATATCTCTGAGGAAGATTTAATTGGTGGTGTTGAAAATGATTATGTCAAACGTGTTAGAGATTTTTCTGCCGCAGAGGGTTCTGAAACTTTTGTTATTTGCGCAAGCATTGAGCAAGAACTTTCGGAGTTAGATGACGAAGAAAAACAAGTCTTTTTACAAGATTTAGGCCTTGATTCTACTGGTTTTGATCGTCTTGTAGCAGCTAGCTATAAATTACTTGGCTTAATCAGTTACTTAACTGCTGGTCCACAAGAGGTTCGTGCTTGGACAATCACTATTGGTACAAAGGCTCCTGGTGCTGCCGGAAAAATTCACTCTGACTTTGAGCGTGGTTTTATCCGAGCAGAAATTGTCAATTTCGATGATTTAGTTGCTTGTGGTTCTTATACTGCTGCTAAAGAAAAAGGTCTCGTACGCCTTGAAGGAAAAGAATATGTAGTACAAGATGGAGATATCATTTTATTTAGATTTAATGTATAAATATGATAGCAACAAAGTATAATAAAAAGGGAACTTGATTCAATATCAAGTTCCCTTTTTATTATACTTTGTTATTTTTCTTTTTCTAAATCGTGATAGTTATCACTATTTGCCTCTGTAGTCTCTTTAGCCTTTGTAGATTCTTCTCCTGTAAATTTTGCTACTAGATCAGGAACTTTCGCTACTAAACCAGGAATCATATCTATTAGTTTCGTAATACTATCTTGATTACGAATATTAATAAGTTGTGTTGTTCCATTTTGGATCACAAGCATTGCACTAGGTGTGATTTTAGCACCTAATCCACCTGCACCTGCACCTGTTCCTCCATCTACCTTTTTTTCTCTTTCTTTACGACGCTCTATATACTTATTACTAGCTGTAGAACCTGATGCGGCAGCAAAACTTACATCAATCAAAGGAACCAGTATGGTATTATCGATATGAATAGGCTCACCTACTACTGTTTTAGTTGTAATAAAATTTTCTAGCTGCTCCATTAACCCATTTACTTCTTGATTTACTTTACTTTCCATCTTTTTCTTCCTTTCTCTGACTTAAAATTAGTTTTATAGATTCTCTTACTGGTCTATACCATAAAAACACTATAATTCTCCTTATAATACCGCCTATACAAAACTTTCCTTCCGCCAGGAAGCCACCCCATATACCTGCGGCCTCATAATTTCCTTCTATCACGCCATGCTGATAATACCAAGGATATAGCATAATGAGTTTTGCCATAAGCTCACCTGTGTCTGCAGGATCTTCTCTTCCTATAATAAGTTCAAACGACCATTCTTTAGGTCCTATATAAATAATGAGTTCTTTTATTAACTTAAACGTACTTTTCAGTATCTCTGCAAATTGAGGAATAGCCATTACTTCTTTTATCGACTTTGTTATTCCTCCTTTATCAGGCTTAAAATCACGCTCATTTTCCTCTTCCTCACGTATTATTGAGGAAGAGGTTACCGTTTGTTCTACCGTCTTATGTTCGTCTATTAAAGATGATTTTCTTATTGGAACTTGTTGCTTTTTTAAGTCTCGCCCTTGTCTATTTGTTGCTTTACGATCGGGGGCATCTTTTACTCGTTCCTGCCCATTATCAGCACCTGATTGAATCGTTTTAGCTTCCCACACATCTATTTTTTCTTCTATGCCTTTTTCTTCTTCTTTTGATGAATAGACTCGTTTGCCAAAAACTTTTACTTCTCCAGATTGAATACCATCTTGTAAATAGAAGTGTCCTCTAATCCCCATTAAATACCTGAGTTTTACCTCATAATTTAATCCATCATACTTTTCAAGATAAGCTTCATAACGAATGGGAGCTAGTAAAACAAGCATACATAAGAAAATAATGCAACTGACACCTGCAAATAAAGTCCATAGGATTATTTTTATTATTAACCATATTATACCCATTATGCACCTCTTCCTTATGTGAATAATGCCTCATAGCTCATTATCTGTTTGTTATAAATATCATCTATAAGATTCATCGTATATTCAACTGCAGTCTCTCTTGTTCGCATAATGCCTAGTACATAGCACGTCTCATATCTACTAGATAAATGCTGCGCTTCAACAATTTCAAATAACCAGTGTTTACAAGGTGAACTGCATACTAAATATACATTTCCTCGATACTTATTTCTTTTCATTAACTCATTCCTTTTCCATGCTGTCCATTTGACACCATCTTCCACCCATAATAACTTTGAAATTCTCATTAATTACGCCTTTTCCTTATTATTTTTACTGTTAATACTATTGACCTGAACTTGTTATATTATACCATATGCTTATACATTTTGACTAGAAATAGCTTTTATTTCTTCAAATAAAATTGTATAATAATACGTAAACTACAATTATAGACAGACATAGAAAGGTTACACAATGAATTTATTTTTTACACTTATTAAAGACCCCTTTTATATAAGACTTATAGTTGCAGCTTTAGTTTTATTAGCTTTTATTATTGGCAAACGTATTTTGAGTAAATTATCTATTGAATTTTTATCTAAAATTCAATTCAAAGGAAAACAACTAGATATCTCCTTTTTTGATTGTTTACAAAAACCTCTTAATTACCTTTTTCTCTTTACAGGGATTTATATAGCACTTGCTATTTCACCCTTCATTTATTATCATACTCCTTCAGAACAATCATTTATTTTAGGTGAATTAACTATTCCAATTAGCCTTATATCTAAGACTACTTTAACTAAATATTATAGTGTTATTATTATAGGTATAGTAACATGGGCTATTTACGATCTTGAACATATCTATGAACAAATGTTTAGCAACTTTAATATGCGTGTTGCTTTAATTGACAACACTTTATTTATTCGTTATATGGCACGTATTATTCGTTTTATTACCGTAGCAATTGGTATTATTCTTATTTTAATTACCTTAGTCCCTAATCTTTCAACGATTGTTACTGGTGTTGGAATAGGTAGTGCTGCCCTTGCTATTATTTCAAAAGATTCTATTGCTAATATTTTTTCTGGGATGATTTTGTTGTTTGACAAACCCTTTGTCATCGGCGATTGGGTAGAACTAGGTTCTATTGAAGGTATTGTAGAAGATATTAGTTTTCGTAGTACACGTATTCGTACTTTTACTCAAGGATTAGTGGTTATTCCAAATGCTAATATAGGTAATGCTAATATTACCAACTGGAGCCGTATGAGCAAAAGACGTGTTAAATTTGATTTAGGAGTAGCTTATACCACCTCTACTACTGATCTTACAACTTGTGTCTCTAAGATTAAAAGTTATCTAGAAGCTCACCCAACTATCGAAACAGGTACCTCTCTTGTTGCCTTTGAAAACTTTGGTGCTTATGCTTTAAACATTCAAATTATATACTATGTTTTAAAAACAGACTATTCTAGCTATCTAGCTGTTAAAGAAGCTGTTAATTTAGAGCTTCTTGCTATTTGTGATAGTCTTGGTATTTCTATTGCATTCCCAACACAAACACTTTTAATCGAGGGACAAAGTACACAATCTTAATGAGATAATGGGCAACTACAGATACCGTAGTTGCCCATATTTTATTCTACAAACATATATTCAATACTATTTTTTGAGAAAGCAATTGCAAAAGCAATTTTATCACCTTCTTCAATCTGATAAGCTTTATTAGGCTCTATTTTGGTTCCATTTAAAAAAGTACCATTACTTGATCCTAGATCTTTTAAATAATATAGCTCATCTTGCCTTTCAATCTCTGCATGCATGCGGCTAATAGGTGTAATTTCAGCACCAAATTCATAATTAGCGCCGGTTTCTTCTCCTGTTCGTGTAGCACGACCTATAATAAATCGGTCGTTTTCAAAATTAATAGGGATTGTTTTTGGCAAATCATAACGGGTGTGTGTACTAATAGACTTAAGAACAGGCTCTTTTCTTCTATCACCAGAATTAGTATTTATACGTGTGCTTTTTGTTGGTGTACTAAATACATTATCAAACAAATTCTTTTTCTTATTTGTTCCCCCACTTATTCCACCCTTGGACTTTGAACCATAGAATGATTCATCACTATCTTCATCTTCATGATAGCTACTATTTCTTGCTATATTACTATCCTTTGCTGCATAAATTGAAGCTTCTTCTGACAATTTCTTTTCAACAGGCTCTAGTGGCTTAGAGCTATAGATAGATTTAACCATTTCTTCTATCTCTTCTTGTGAGAGCTGTGAACGATTAGGTTGAGCAGCATATACTGAACGAGGATTGACTTGCTCCTCCACTATTGGTTTTGATGAGGCTCTAGTACTATAAGCTGTAACAGGCTCTTCTTTTTCTGTACTTACTATTTTATCTATTGGCTTTTCTGGAATCTCCACAACAGTTTTTTCTACTGATGGAGAAGTTTCTTTTTCTTCTTTAATCACCACTGACGTTGGAACTGTTTCTACGGTCTTCTTTGTCTCTACCACTGGAGCTATTTGCTGCTTATGCATTATCTCTTCTGCAAACTTATTTATCATACCTTGAAATTCTTCTAAAGAAAACTTAGGTCTATAGAAGTATTTATAAAGTTGAAGCTGAATGCTTCCACCACTTGTTTCATTACATTTCTCAAGTAAGCTAATTAGAACAGCTTTTATACCTTGGAAATCTAAATGTGTACGATCATCTGGTATGTATGCAAAAACTAAACGGTCATGATTTTCACTTATATAAACATAACTTGTCTGAAAACAAAAGGCTTCTGGTCTTAAGTACCAATCTCTACACTCTTTCAAACTATACATCATCCACTGATACAATTTTAAAACATCTTCTATCATAAGACTACCTGAAAACTCATCTAACGCTACATACCCCTCAGGAACTGAATAACGAATAGTTATAACACCTGGCCCTTTTTCAAACAATATCGGCATGATAAAATCAGGGGCTTCTAACTTTAAGGCGCCACATGCAATATGATCATACTTCTTCATTGTATCTAAATCAAATGATAAAAATGATCTATTTTCTATTTTATTAATCCTAAAAAAAACACTACTATCCTTCATTTTATGCATCCCTCCTTTTTAGCTAGATATGTTACTGCTCATTTAAGCCATGAAGATTTAAAAAATGATTTTGTGCAATATACTCACATAATCCTAAAGGATTGGTTGCATAAAGCTTATCAATCCTTGCAATTACTTCAACATTTTGATTGATACCTAGTTCTTTACCTTGATTAATAACAAATCTAAGCTTTTCTCTTATTGAGCCCATAAGCTCCTCTTGGGCCATAAAACAATTCGTTTTATAAGCTGATTGAGTATTTTGGTTAATAACCATCATTAGATAATCAGCCATTTCAAATACTTGGCGATTAAGGAAATTAAGCGCTGTACTTAAATCTATAATGACAATATTAGCCATACCACTTTCAATAAGCGTTTCAACAATGCGGCTTACTTCCTCCGCACTAATCGCATAAGGATCTAAAGCTTGGACTTCCCTTGTGAAATACATTACACCGGTACGTTTATCTTGTCCAATTCTTTTGGCTAACATTTGTTCATACGAATCTTTCGCTAGATTAAGTAACCCCTCCACAGGTGGTACCTCTGCTTTTTCAAAAAACATAGGTGTACTATCCAAGTCTTCAAGATTAAAGTATAATACCTTCTTACCAGCTTGTGCATATGCAATGGCGGTAGATAAGGCAATAGTTGTTTTCCCTACCCCACCAGCAGGTGAATAAACGCCATATACAATAGGTTTATTCCTCTCCATTTCTTTATATTCTTCTTCAACATAATGCATCAAAGATGTAATACGCGTATACTTATTGATTGACCTTTTAAATTTATCTGGATAAGGTAAAGGTGCCTCTTCATCAACTAAAATAATTGGTAAGCCAATATTTTTTATATTCATTTCTGGGTCGTATAAATTCGGTGTTAACAATAGAACCTGGCACTTTTCCTGCTTTATCTTGTCTTTAAGTTGGTATTTATCATAAATAAGTTCAATGATGTATTGATCTTGATACTTATTTAAAATATAATCCTTTAATCTTTCCACGTATTCTTGATCCGTGTCGGCAATGATTAAATTCATAGACATTTTACCCTTCACCCCTTATTATCTTTTTTTGCTTATATATAATTCTATGATAATTACTTGTAATAGTCAATTTTATATTTGATGAATTTTTACAATAAAGTATAAATTAATTATTTTTAAAACTTTATATTCTAATTATAATGTTATTATTAACTAATTACAAATCTTTTTCACTTTAATATCTCTGTTAATCTCCTATATACTTAAACAATATAGTATACTTTTATATAATAAAAAAGAGAACACCCTAATTCCCTTAGGTATGTTCTCTTAACTATTCATATAAAGTTGTTAACCAAGTCTATAAGCCGGGTTCTGTATCAAACAGTCATCTATCTACGCCTATAGTTACCTATAGGCTCTAGCGACCTACCCAAAGACTAGCGAGCAGCTATTAATGTCTTTCTATACGGTCTTGCTCCAAGTGGGGTTTACATGGCTCCCTTAGTCACCTAAGGGACGGTGAGCTCTTACCTCACCTTTCCACCCTTTCCTATCAGATGATAGGTGGTTTATTTCTGTTGCACTTTCCTTAGAGTCGCCTCCACTGGGTATTACCCAGCACTTTGCTCTGTGGAGCCCGGACGTTCCTCAAGCACTACCTTTCAGCCATGTGCGTGCGACTGTCTGACTTACTTAACAACTCGTTTATTTTACACTACTTCTTTTTTATTGTCAATTAATAGACCTTACTTTTCTCTCAATTTAATGAAAAGAGCTTCCTCCCAAGAATTCTCTTATAAGTGAATTACTTGGAATCTCAGATGTATCCATCGGCAGAAAATATTCTAAAAATTTCAACATACGTTTAGCTTCTGTATAATATGGTGATTGACGTGTAATTCTAAAGAGTAATGGCTCTGCTTTCGATTTTAAAACAGCTAATTCATAAATGAGCACTGTATTAAGCATTGCATCAGCTTCTTCTTGGAAAGGGAAAATATTCTTATTTTCACCTCGTCTTACTGACGCCCAAATAGCTAGCGTTTTTTCTGGATCAATCCCACGATATTGATTATCTCTTACCATACGTCTAATAAGCCTAGTATCTGTTGTTGGAATGCGGTTATGCTCATCAATATTAAGTTGAGTTAAACAACTCACATAAATTTTAAATTTATTTTCAGCCGGAATAGCGTAACTTAATTTCTCATTAAGGCCGTGAATTCCTTCTATAATCAGTATTTCTTCTGGCGCTAGTTTAATCTTATTGCCATTATACTCCCTTTTACCTGTCATAAAGTTAAACGTAGGTATTTCAACTTCTTTTCCCTCAATAAGTGCTTTCATATGCTCATTGAAAAGTGGGATATCAATAGCTTCTAAGGCTTCAAAGTCATAATCTCCCTTTTCATCTTTGGGTGTATGTTCTCTATCCACAAAGTAATCATCAATAGATATAACATGTGGTTTCATACCATTCACCTTTAATTGAATACCTAACCTTTTTGCACTTGTTGTTTTTCCAGAAGAGGAAGGCCCTGCAATTAATACCAGTTTAATATACTTTTTGGCTACAATTTGATCTGCTATTTCTGCAATTTTCTTTTCATGAAGTGCTTCTGAAATCTTAATTAGTTCATCTGTTTCACCTCTAGCAATGACATTATTAAGCGCACTTACTGTATCTACTCCCAAAATACGTGCCCATTTTTCTGATTCTCTAAACACATTAGACAACTTAGGTTGAGGCACAAAAGGCGCTAGATGACTAGGCGTTTTTTCATCAGGAAATTGTAAGATAAAACCATGCGCGTATGGAATAAGCTTAAAGATTTGAATAGCTTTTGTATTAGTAAGCATATATCCATAGAAATAATCTTTTGCTTGATCCAATTCATAGATATTCACAGTGGAAGTTCTTCTATATTTAAACAGTTCTTTTTTATCTAACATTCCTTCTGCTTCAAAAAGTTCCATTGCTTGATCAATGCTCAAAACATCTTTTTTAATAGGTAATTCTTCTTTTACCATTTGCCACATCATCTCTTCAAGCTTTTGGATATTGGCCTCAGTACACATGATCTCATCTTTAAACTCACAGAAATAGCCTCCTGCAATATGATGATTAACAATAATATGACGGTTTGGGAAAACACGTTTAGCTGCTGCAACAAGTAAAAAAGTGGCACTACGTTGATAAACACGCATACCATCTTTTTCATTCAAGTGAATGAAGCGAACACCTGATAAATCATGTAGGATAGGAGCAGCTAGTTCTTTATAGCTATTTTCACTTTCAGCTAACATAATGGGATAGTCTGTCTGTTCTTTGACTTTTTCAGCTAACATCTCAAAGGTTGTTCCTTTTTGTACTTCTATCTCTTTCCCATCTTTAAATAAAATACGAACCATTTCACTCATTCTTATCCCCCCTATTTTATAAATAGCATTTCTCCATCTATCTTAGAGTATACAACCTCACAGTCCTCAAATTGACTAGTAATGCAATGTCCAATAGGTATTAGTGCCTTATTTTCAGAAACATAGTGTCCTACATCAATAACAGGAATTCCTAAATCATAAGCCATTTGTGCTTCATGAAACTTTAGATCACCTGTAATATAAACATCTGCTGTCTTAGCAGCTATTGATATATATTCAGCACCACTACCTGAACAAATGGCAACTCGCTTAATAGTAGGTACTTTTTTCACTTTCGTTACTCTTACATAAGGGACACCAAAAAACTGCTTTACCTGAGTAATAAAATCTTCTAAACTCAAAGCCTCTGGTAATACGCCCACACGTCCTATACCATAGTGTTTTGCTATATTCTTTAGTTCAAATACATCATAAGCTATCTCTTCATAAGGATGTACCTTTTGAATATGCTTCATTATATCAGTAACTTGTTTTGCTTCAGTCATAAAACTAATAACACATTCTTTTACCCTCTCTAAATTTCCACATGTTCCGATATAGGGATTTGCTGTTTCTAAAGGCATAAAGGTACCTTCTCCTGATGCCATAAATGTGCACCCAGCATAATCACCTATTTTACATGGATTATAAGATACAATCGCTTCTCTTACTGCTTCTGCATGTGTAACTGGTACATAAACTTGGCATTTACATAACTTTTCTTCTTTTGTTATTTGAAGAACTTTAATTTCTTCTAAGCCCAGTCCTGCAGATAAATAATCATTTAATCCACCTTCAGCTATATCATAGTTTGTGTGCATGGCATAGACTGCTATATTAGCTTTAATAAGCTTAGCAATTATTCGACCTGATTTTGAATCTAAATCAATTTGTTTTAATGGCTTAAATAAAAATGGATGATGTGTGACAATACAATCTGCTTGAAGCTGAATTGCTTCTTCTGCCACTTCTTCATTTAAATCTAGAGCACACAAAACTTTATTAACGGACTGCCCCTGGCTTCCAAGCAATAAACCTACAGAATCCCATGCTTCTGCTAGTTCTGTGGGTGCAAACTTCTCTAACACAGCAATGACTTCATTTAAGATAGGCATGTCATCACCTCCCGATGCATCGCTAATTCTTTTGCTAATTCTTTCTGCCGACTTAGAGCTGCTTCAGAATCCTTATCTTGAAGCGTTGCACTAATCTCCTCTAATTTTTCTTCTTTCTTTATCAGCCATTCTTTAAATACAGGTAGGCTCTTTTTAATTAAACATTTGCCATAAATATATTCATAGGCATGTTCATAATGTTCACTTCCATGAACAGCTACAATAACTGTATAATATTTCTCATCATCTATTACAAAATCTTCATCTTCTATACGAAAACCTATTTGGTGTAAATACTTCCTTACCTCATCAATATCTTGTTGCGGCTGTAATATAAGTTTTTTTATCCCACTTACTAATTCTTTCGCTCGTTCTAAAATATCTATAATTAAATAGCCTCCCATGCCAGAGATCATAACTACATCGCCATCCGCTTTACTTACTCCTTCTAGGCCATTGGTTTGCTTTAAACGAATTTGATCAATACCATACTGCTTTATATTATAAGCTGCTTTCTTTAATGGTCCTGCATTAATATCTGTTGCTAAACAACTTATAGCCATCTTATTCTTAATGAGATAAATAGGTATGTAGGCATGATCTGTTCCTACATCTATGACTCTGCTCCCTTGTGGAACATATTGAACTAAAGCTGATAAACGCGTTGATAATTGCACTATAACACCTCTTTGAATCTTTTTAAATATAAATTGTAATAAGAAAAGAGAAGTTGACTAGCAACTTCTACTCTTCAAGTTTTATTCAAGATAATCTTTTAATTTTTTACTTCTGCTTGGATGACGAAGTTTTCTTAAAGCTTTTGCTTCGATTTGACGAATACGTTCTCTTGTTACACTAAACTCTTTCCCTACTTCTTCAAGAGTTCTTGCACGTCCGTCATCTAGTCCAAAACGTAAACGAAGTACCTTTTGTTCTCTTTCTGTTAAAGTATCTAGCACTTCAATTAACTGTTCTTTTAATAAAGTAAAAGCTGCTGCTTCTGCCGGTACTGGAATGTCCTCATCAGGAATGAAATCCCCTAAATGGCTATCTTCTTCTTCACCAATAGGCGTCTCTAAAGAAACAGGTTCTTGTGAAATCTTCATAATCTCACGCACCTTAGATACTGGCATATCCATTCTTTTTGCAATTTCTTCTGGTTGTGGATCACGACCAAGTTCCTGTAAAAGTTGTCTTGAGACACGCATAAGCTTATTAATGGTTTCTACCATATGCACAGGAATACGGATTGTACGTGCTTGGTCAGCAATAGCTCTTGTGATAGCTTGACGAATCCACCAAGTTGCATAAGTACTAAATTTAAAACCTTTTGTGTAATCGAATTTTTCTACAGCTTTAATAAGACCTAAATTTCCTTCTTGAATAAGGTCTAAGAAAAGCATACCACGACCTACGTAACGTTTTGCAATACTAACTACTAACCTTAAGTTAGCTTCTGCTAATTTCTTCTTAGCTTCTTGATCACCGTCTTGCATTCTCTGTGCCAAGACAATTTCTTGTTCTGCTGAAAGGAGAGGGACTTTTCCGATTTCTTTAAGGTACATACGAACAGGGTCATCTATACTGATGCCATCAGGTAGGTTACTTAAATCAATATCAACATCGTCTATTTCTGTATCATTTAGATTTCCAATAACATCTATGTTTTGTGCTTCTAAATATTCATATATTTGTTCTATTTTACTAGGTTCCAGATCCATATCTGAAAACACATCGTTGATATCTTCTTGGTCAAGCATTCCTTTTTTATCTTTTGCAATGTTTATAAGCTGGTCTAACTTTGCCTTAAAAGCTAGTTTCTGTTCTGCCACATCTTTCACTATTATCAATCCTTTCTCCTGTCTACTATTCTAACCATTTATATAATCAATATTCAATTTGTCAAGTTCCTTTTTTTGAAATAGTAGATTTTGTACTTCTTTTATATCTGTTGTTTGTTTTAAACGCATTTCTATATACGTTTTATTAAGACGTTTGACATTTTCAGTCATCATCTTTTGTAAAATTTCCATATCCTCATAACGATGATCTTTATGAATAAGCACATGAGAAATAATATTTTGCTCATTTACTTCTGGATATTTAGTGGTGAAGTAATTTAAATCTACTTCTTTACCCGTATCCAAGGTGTCCATAATAGCCTTTGCTAAGTCATACAAAAGCTCTTCTTGAAACATTTCAGGTCTAATATACTCTAAAATATGCCTACCTAATTGTGGATAATGATATAAAGTAGCTAAAAAAATGACCTCATTATTAAAAAGTTGTTGTTTATGCGCCTTAGAAGGGACTGCCTTTTCTCTTTCTTTTACCTTCTTTAACATCTGCCCTTGATGCTGATTCATTTCAGCTTTGAAAGCTACTTCATCTATTTGATATTTACTACAAATCTCATCAATATAAATAGCTTGTTCAATGCTACTACTCGACTCTGCTAAAATAGTTGCTACTTCTTGCAAGAATTTCACTTTCTCTTCTGGATTACTAAGCTGATACTTTTTTTCAACATGTAGCACTTGAAACCATATATCTACTGGTGCCTCCTCTACAAGTTTTTTCATAGCTTCATAGCCGTGTGCTTTTAGAAATTCATCTGGATCTTTTCCCTCTTTTAACTGAAGTACCTTGACCTTAATCCCTTCATTTCTTAAAATAGGAATAGCTCTTAAAGCGGCTTTTTGTCCAGCACCATCGCTATCATATAAAATGACAACTTCTTTCACATGTCGTTTAATAAGCTTGGCATGACCTGGGGTAAAAGCTGTCCCTAGCGATGCGATGGTTTGATTAAATCCTGCTTGATGCATAGCAATAACATCCATATAACCTTCTACTAAAATAAAATATGGACTTGAGGAAGTTTTAGCTAAATGAAGGCCATATAATACCCTACTTTTATTAAAAAGTAGGTTCTCAGGTGAATTTAAATATTTAGGTAAGCTACCATCTAAAACTCGTCCGCCAAAAGCAATGACTTTTTTACTTAAATCAAAAATCGGGAAAATAATACGATCAGCAAAACGGTCATACGGCATTTTACTATTTTTCCCACTTAAAAAAAGCCCTGATTCTAATAAAAGTTCATCAGTATACCCCTTTTGCTTTAGATATTCATAAAGCTCATTAAATTGTGGTGATGCATACCCTAAACCAAATTGCTTAATTGTGTCTAAAGATAAGCCTCTATCCGTCAAATAAGTTAAAGCACCTTTATGTTGTTCTTGCCTTAAATTATAATGGAAGAAACGGGCACTTTCTTTTAAAATTTCCAAAAGGTGTTGCCTTTTTTTATTTTTTTCCACTTCTTCTTCGGATAAATAAGTTTCATCTAATTTAATATTTTCTCGCTCTGCTAAGTACTTAATCGTTTCTATAAAAGTCATACTTTCTTTTTGCATGAGAAATGTAATGACATTCCCTCCTGCGCCACAACCAAAACAATAATAAAGTTGTTTATCTTCACTTACGGAAAATGAAGGTGTTTTTTCGCTATGAAAAGGACATAATCCTGTATAGGAGTGCCCTTTTTTAGTAAGTGTTGTGTATTCGGAGATAATAGAGACAATATCACTTTTTTCTCGTACTTCTTCAATTACATGCTCTGGATACCTCATCTATTCTCCTTCCTTTCTAAAGTTTAAAATTAGTAAATATTCCATGATTTTGGGAAAAATAAATCCATATAAGTTTGAATAGCAAATCGATCTGTCATACCTGCGATATAATCACATACTACTTGCTTTTCAGAATCCCCCATTTTTAGTCGTTCTATGTATGACATAGGCAACTTCTCTAAATCATTAATATAATACTCATATAACTGCGTCACAATATGTTTCGCTTTATCCTCCTGCTCTTTAGCAGAAGAGCCTATATAAACATTTTGAAAAAGGAATTGACGTAGCTTAGAAAATGCTTCTTGTATTTCTAGACTCATAGTCACTGTATTTTTTCCTGTACTTTCTTTGATAATATCTGTAATCAAAGTACTGATTCTCTCACTTGATGAATTCCCTAAAATCGAAGTATAAATTTTAGGTAAATCTTCTTGTTTAAGTACCTTTCCTCTGAGTGCATCATCTATATCATGATTAATATAAGCAATTTTATCAGAAATTTGGACAACTTTACCTTCTAAGGTTGCTGGTTTACCACTGGTTGGGTGATTTAAAATACCATCTTTTACTTCAAAAGTCAAATTTAGACCTTTTCCATTGTTTTCTAAAACTTCTACAACACGTAAGCTGTGCTTATTATGTGAAAAGTCACCTCCAGTTAACTTTTGTAAACTATGCTCCCCTGTATGCCCAAATGGTGTATGACCTAAGTCATGCCCTAACGCAATAGCTTCTGTTAGATCTTCATTTAATTTTAGTGCTCTTGCTATAGTTCGTGCAATTTGGGAAACCTCTAGGGTATGAGTTAGACGCGTACGATAATGGTCACCTTGAGGAGAAATAAACACTTGGGTCTTATGTGCCAATCGTCTAAAGGCTTTTGAATGTAAAATACGGTCACGATCTCTTTGGAAAAATGTTCTAACTTCACATTCTTCTTCAAAACGTTCTCTTCCTTTTGACAACATGCTTTTTGTAGCAAATTCACTAAGGCCTATACATTCATACTGTTCTTGTTGCTCTCTATAACACATACTCATCACCCCATATACTTATTAAATACGACACTTTATACCTATTTCCTTTTTTTTTAACGATTTTTGTTAAAACCAAACAAAGGCCCACTTGTTTCCAAGTTGGACTTTGTATAGTTTTATTTCTTAAAACTTTTATAAAACATTCTTGGACAAAGCAAGCATCTTTTGCCACTTATCTAAATAAGTATATAACATTTCATAAACTTCATACCTATTTTTTTCATTGAGCGGCTCATGCCTAAGTCCCTTACACAATTTTAATTCAATATTTTTGACACCATGTTGTTGATACGTCTTAAACACCTGGTAGACACCTTTTCCATATCCTCCAACAGGATCCTCATTTCCTGATATCATTAACATTGGAATATCTTTAGGCAAATGTCTAATATTTTTTTTGGCCTGAATAAAAGTTAAAGTAGATAACAAGGTCTCTATACCATTTATGGTAAACAAGAAAGAGCATGCTGGATCATTCATATATTTCTGGACTTGTTTTTCATCGCCAGTAAGCCACTCTTTTCCTTTTTTATTAGAGCTAAAACGTTTATTGTAATTTCCAAACATTAGCTGATCTAAAAAAATACTTCGATGCTTTTCTCCATAAATGGCCTTAGTTATTTTTAAAACTAATTTTCCTAAGATTAGTTTTAAAAAAGGCTGTCTTCCAGTTCCCATAATAATAGCACCATCTACTTCTTCTCCATAAGTCATTAAATATCGTCTAATCATAAATGATCCCATACTATGCCCTAAAACAAAATAGTTTGTATCAGGGTACATCTTTTTCATCTTGAGTGTTAGAATATGCAAATCCTCTACCACTTTTAAACTACTCTCTTGCTCTGCAAAGTATCCCCATTCATCAGAACTACTAACAGATTGTCCATGTCCCATGTGGTCATTACCTACTACTATAAAACCTCTATCAGCTAAAAAGCCTGCAAATTCTTCATAACGTTCAATATGTTCAATCATACCATGGGAAATTTGTAATATTCCTTTAATAGGCTTATTTTCCGGTTTCCACAACTTAACGTAAATTTGATTTTTTCCGTTAGCTGATAAAAACGTGAATGTCTCTTTTATCATTATTATAAACTCCTTTGTAAAACTTTATATCATCCTATATTCTTTACTTTATATCCTTTTATATACTTTACTTACTTTCACTCTAGCATAATTAAATATAACTTCTCAATAGGCTTTTAGCTTTTTGATAACAAAAAAGAGGAAACTACTCAAGTAGCTTCCTCTTTTGAGGGTAAATTATTTTGACATTATACGAATTAACTATTCTTAATAGCCGCTTGTGCTGCTGCAAGTTTAGCAATAGGTACACGGAATGGAGAACATGATACATAGTTAAGACCTACTTTGTGACAAAATTCAACTGAAGATGGATCTCCACCATGCTCACCACAGATACCTAACTTAATATTTGGACGTGCCTTACGACCTTTTTCAGCCGCCATTTGTACTAATTGTCCTACACCTGTTTGGTCAAGTCTAGCAAATGGATCGCTTTCGTAAATACCTTTTCCATAATAATCTTCTAAGAACTTACCAGCATCATCTCTAGAGAAGCCAAATGTCATCTGAGTTAAGTCATTTGTACCAAATGAGAAGAACTCAGCTTCCTCTGCAATAGCATCTGCTGTAAGCGCTGCACGTGGAATTTCAATCATCGTTCCTACATGATAGGTCATGTCGATACCCGCTTCTTTAATAACAGCATCTGCCGTCTTAACCACAATATCTTTAACAAATTTAAGTTCTTTCTTTTCACCTACAAGTGGAATCATAATTTCTGGTACCACATCATAACCTTTTTCTTGTTTCACTTGTACAGCAGCTTCAATAATAGCACGCGCTTGCATTTCAGCAATTTCTGGATAAGATACAGCAAGACGACAACCTCGGTGTCCCATCATTGGGTTAAATTCATGAAGGCCCTCTACAGTTGCTTTAAGGTCTTCAAATGTAAGTCCCATTTCTCTTGCAAGATCAGCAATATCTTCATCAGTATGTGGAACGAACTCATGAAGTGGTGGATCAAGAAGACGAATAGTTACTGGTCTACCTTCCATCGCTTCGTAAATTCCTACGAAGTCACCTTTTTGAAGTGGGAGAAGTCCTTTTAGTGCTTCTCTTCTTTCTTCTTCTGTTTTAGAAACAATCATCTTACGAATCTTCATAATACGATCTTCTTCAAAGAACATATGCTCTGTACGGCAAAGCCCTATACCCTCTGCTCCAAATTTTACAGCGTTTCTTGCATCTTTTGGCGTATCAGCATTTGTACGTACTTTAAGTACTCTTACTTTGTCTGCCCAACTCATAAGTGTTTCGAAATCACCTGTAATTTCTGGTTCGATAGTTGCTACATCTTCACCATAAATATTACCTGTAGAACCATCTAAAGAGATATAGTCTCCTTCTTTGTATGTAACACCAGCTAATTTAAATGTTTTAGCTTCTTCATCAATTTTAATTTCGCCACATCCAGATACACAACATGTACCCATACCACGTGCAACTACGGCTGCATGTGATGTCATACCACCACGTACTGTTAATATACCACGAGCTGCTGCCATACCTTCGATATCCTCTGGAGATGTTTCAAGGCGAACTAAGATTACTCTTTCACCAGCTATTGCTGCATTTTTAGCATCTTCTGCTGTGAAGTATACTTTTCCAGCTGCTGCACCTGGTGAGGCTGGAAGTGCACTACCGATTACTTTTGCAGCCTTAAGTGCTTTTGGATCAAATGTTGGATGAAGTAATTGGTCAAGTTGTTTTGGATCAACACGACAAACAGCTGTTTCTTCAGTGATTTTACCTTCCGCAACAAGATCAACTGCAATTTTAAGCGCAGCCCCTGCTGTTCTCTTACCATTACGTGTTTGAAGGAAGAACAATTTACCGTCTTCAACTGTGAACTCCATATCTTGCATATCACGGTAATGATTCTCAAGAGTTGTATAGATTTCTGTGAACTGTGCATATACATCTGGCATATCTTGTTCAAGTTGTGTAATAGGGTTTGGTGTACGAATACCAGCAACAACGTCTTCACCTTGTGCATTAATGAGATACTCACCATAAATTTTATTTTCACCTGTAGAAGGGTTTCTTGTGAAAGCAACACCTGTACCAGATGTATTACCCATGTTACCAAATACCATCATTTGCACGTTTACAGCTGTACCCCAATCAGATGGATAATCATTCATTCTTCTGTAAATAATAGCACGTGGATTCATCCAAGAACGAAATACCGCTTTAATAGCTTCCATTAATTGGTGTTCTGGTTCTTGTGGGAATTCTATGTTTTTTTCTTCTCTATAAAGTGTTTTAAAGCGACTAACCATTTCTTTAAGGTCATCTGCATCAAGCTCAGTATCCAACTTGATACCTTTTTCTTCTTTCATTTCATCTATAATTTTTTCAAAACGAGGTTTAGGAATTTCCATAACAACATCTGAGAACATTTGAATAAAACGGCGATAAGAGTCATATGCAAATCTTGTATTTCCTGTTTTCTTTGCAAGACCTTCTACTGCCACATCATTAAGCCCCAAATTAAGAACGGTATCCATCATACCAGGCATTGATACACGCGCCCCTGAGCGTACTGATACAAGTAAGGGATTCTCTGTATCTCCAAATTTCTTACCTGCTAAGTCTTCAAGTTTAGCAAGTGCTTCTTTAATTTGAGCCATAATAGCATCTGTAAGTGAACCACCATTTGCATAGTACTCTGTACACGCGTCAGTTGTTACTATAAAACCATGTGGAATGGGTAACCCAAGCTGTGTCATTTCTGCAAGATTAGCCCCTTTACCTCCTAGTAGATTCTTATTACCTGCTTCTCCTTCTTGAAACATATAAACCCATTGTCGACTCATTTGTTTCCCTCCTAAATTTTATACGTCATAAAAATCACAAGCTTTAGTTGACTTGGCGGAATCATACTTGCTTGTATTTCTTACTTCTCGTACATTATATCACAATATTCTTTATTTGATAAAGTATTTTATTTTGTTATTTATAATTTAATTTTTTCAAATAATTCTTTTGTTGTTTTATTATACTATTATTTTAATTATATTTTATTTTTATATATTATTAACAATAATATATCATGATTCCTTATTTTTTCATCATTATCCCTGTCACAAATCATATCATTTATCTTATTTCCCTCTCTCTTTTCACTTCATATCTAGCACCTTTTACAAAAATATAAAAATATTTAAGATTTTTTATTACACTTTTAACCCTTAAAAATATTTTTCCAAATAAGCACGCAAAAAATGGCCGTAGACAATGGACTTGTCTACGGCCTAAATCAATACTTTATAGGTTCTCTACTTTTTATTCACTTTTTATTAAAATGCCATTCTCTCACGAATGTACTCTACTAAATCTTCAATAGCTACACGTTCTTGTGCCATAGTGTCACGATCACGTACAGTTACTTTTTGATCCTCTAGAGAGTCAAAGTCGAAAGTAATACAGAATGGTGTACCAATTTCATCTTGTCTTCTATAACGTTTACCAATTGAACCTGCTTCATCAAATTCTACATTGAATTCTTTTGCAAGGGCATCAAATACTTTTAATGCATCCTCAGAAAGCTTCTTAGAAAGTGGTAATATAGCTGCTTTAACAGGTGCTATTGCAGGATGGAATCTAAAGATTGTTCTTGTATCTCCATCTTCTAAAGTTTCCTCATCATAAGCCTCACATAAAAAGGCAAGTGTTACACGGTCAGCTCCTAGAGATGGTTCAATAACATATGGTAAGTATTTTTCATTTGTTGTTGGATCAAAGTAAGTCATATCTTGTTTTGAATGCTCTTGATGTTGTTTAAGGTCAAAGTCTGTACGACTTGCAATACCCCAAAGCTCTCCCCAACCAAATGGGAATTTAAATTCAATATCTGTTGTGGCATTGCTGTAATGAGAAAGCTCTTCAGCTGAGTGATCACGAAGTCTTATATTATCTTCATCTACACCAAGGCTAAGAAGGAAGTTCTTGCAATAGCTTCTCCAATAATTAAACCACTCAAGCTCTGTTCCTGGTTTGCAGAAGAATTCAAGTTCCATTTGTTCAAATTCTCTTGTTCTAAAAATAAAGTTACCTGGTGTAATCTCATTTCTAAAAGACTTACCAATTTGTCCAATACCAAATGGTACTTTTTTACGGCTTGTTCTTTGAACATTTTTGAAGTTAACAAAGATACCTTGCGCTGTTTCTGGTCTTAAGTAAACCACGTTTTTAGAATCCTCTGTTACCCCTTGGAAAGTTTTAAACATTAAGTTAAATTGACGAATATCTGTAAAGTCATGAGCACCACAAGTTGGACATTTAATACCTTTCTCTTTGATAAAGCTTTGCATTTGTTCATTTGACCAACCATCTACTACCTCTGGTGTTCCTTGTTCATCAAGATAATCTTCAATGATTTTGTCTGCTCTAAAACGCTCTTTGCAAGCTTTACAATCCATAAGAGGGTCATTAAAGCCACCAACGTGCCCAGAAGCTACCCATACTTGCGGATTCATTAAAAGCGCACAGTCTACCCCTACATTGTATGGACTTTCTTGAATAAATTTTTTCCACCATGCTTTTTTAACATTATTTTTAAATTCAACACCTAATGGACCATAATCCCAAGTATTAGCAAGTCCTCCATAAATTTCAGATCCTGGATAAACAAAACCTCTTGATTTTGCCACTGCTACAATTTGTTGCATATTCTTTTCTACCATGACATTTGCCTCCTTAAATGATTCATCGTTTAGGAATGGACAAAATAAAAAAACCTCCATCCCTTAAGCAAGGGACGAAAGGTCATCTTCCGCGGTTCCACCCTTATTGAACGCTTACGCATTCCTCTTTTAAAGCTATTACTCCAAAGTGCCCTTCATAAAAACAGAAACAACTGGCTTCCACTCTCCCAATCTCGCTAAAGTTCTTATTTTTATTACTCCTCTTTTTCATTGTAATAATTGGTATCTACTTTATGTTAAATTTATCAAAAAGCCTCTTAACTGTCAAGTCTATTTATCTGATATTTTGTAGCTTTTAGTTTGTATCACCTTGCTCATGATAAATAAGCTTTAAATCACTCCCTGTATTATGTGTAACCATTAATTGTTTCACTTCAGATTGTGTTTGTAGCCACTCCCAGAGAGATGTATAGGTATGCTCGCTTGTAATAAGCAAGTAGCCCTCTTCTTCTACATAAGTCAATTGCTGTTCATCTAAATAATCTTCTATAGCCTTTATAAAAGTAGGTGTATCTGTAATCGTAGCTTCCCATATCACTTGCTCTATGGAGGCATCATAAGCATCTCCTGTCAAACTCTTTGTTTCCTCTTTCACAGCTCGTTCCACTTCATTCCTAGTAACTAATGGTGCTTCTGAAGCTTTTGCTGCTTTAGACATTTTATCTTCCATTACTCCCTCTGTCATTTCTATTGCATTCTCTTGAGGCATACTATAAGCCGTCATAGGAGCCTCTGAAACCGCACTATTTTTACTACCTATAAAAGAAGAATGATTCAATACTATAAATCCTATTAATAAGCTAGCCACTAATCCTGCTGGATATCCCCATTTAAAACGCTTAGCTTTAATAGGCATAACTTTTTGTTCTTGTTCGAATCGTTGCATTAAATCTGTATGAAATCCTTTTGGCAAGTCAACCTTTTCAGGTTGTTTAAGTAAACCGATCATTCCTATTAATATTTGATATTCCTTATGACACGTCTCGCATAGGTCAAGGTGTGCCACTATAGCTTTTTCTTCTTCTTCACTTAACATTTGATCTATATAAAGCGATATTTTTTCCATACATTCATCACAATTCATGTCGCACACTCCCTTCCTATTTAATATGACGAAAAAATGACCGATATGGTTCCTTGTTTTGCTTTAAAACTTTTTTTAATGCCTGCCTTGCTCTAGCTAATCTAGATTTCACTGTGCCTAAGGAAAGCTCTAATATCTCTGCTATCTCTTCATAAGAATGTTCCTCTATATCTCTTAAGGTAATAATCACCTGATAATCTTCTTTTAATTCCTTTAGACCTAACTGAACTACTTCTTGCAGTTCCTTCTTCTCTATTTTTTCTGCTATACCTTCTTCCTGATGAAGTGGTTCTATCATCCATTCTTCTTCACTTATTTCATCCTTTTGGAAAAGTGAGATATCTTGACTTCTTTTTTTATTTTTCCTCATTAAATCTAAGCATTGATTGGTTCCTATACGATAAAGCCATGTACTAAATTTAGCTTGTCCTTCAAAATGCCCAAGTTGTCTCCATACTTTAATACATACTTCTTGTGCTGCATCATAGGCTTCTTCAGGGTCCTTTAAAAGGTGCAAGCATAAAGCATAAATTTTCTTTTCATATTGGCCAATAAGTATTTCAAAAGCTTTCATATCGCCTTTAGTAGCTGCTTTAATAAGCTGCCCTTCATTCATATTTTTCACTCTGTACTTCCCCCTTTCTTTAGTCCTACAGCCTCTTCACTATTTTAAAGGATAATTCGGAATGATACAATGTTTTATTATAATATACCATTCGCCCATCTATCTTTCTAAAAAAGTCTTATAAAATTATCTTGTCAGCATGAGAAAATTATGGTAATATAAATTTTGTCATTGATTAACATAATGACTTAAGCCGCTGTGGCGAAATGGCAGACGCACTTGACTCAAAATCAAGCGTAGAAATACATGCCGGTTCGAGTCCGGCCAGCGGTACTCTTTATAAGAAATCTAAGGTTTTTCTCAAAAACTTCTATCTTAAAATTTTTGATTTTTAATTAATCACCTATTTTAAGATAGAAGTTTTTTATGCTTAAAATATAAATCTCATAGATTCTATTTAGTGATAATATTTTTTCCTATAAGAAGCTTATTTCAACTCATCAATCAAATTCTTACTCTATTTCATCTCAATAAGCACTGTGATCATTTATACTAAAATTGTAGTTTATACATCAACTATTCATTGGAACTAATAAAATCACTTAATACAGTAACTGTTTGCTCAGTTGCATCCAGTTCCACTTCACAACCAATTGGCATGGTTATCATAGGATGTGTGTGACAGCAATCAAATTCAGCTAATATAGGAAAATCAACTATTCCAGCAACTTCTTGTAAAATTTCATAAGATTTTCTACCTGTACCACAATCATCAAATAACTCATGTTTACCAAGTATTAACCCACCTATCTTATCAAATACACCGTTTAATTTAAGTAGTGAAAAACTACGTTCTATCGTTGCTGCATCTTTTAAGGAGTCTTCAATTAAAAGTATATCTCCATCTTTAATTTGCGGCATATACTCACTTCCCCATATTCCTTGCATCGTATTTAAATTTCCACCAATTAAACGCCCCTTGACTTTGCCACCATTCAACGTCACCCATTTATTTTCATAGGCCCTTTTACTTATATTTTGTGTCTCCCAATTAATATACTCATCTGTCCAAATCTTTGGCTTTGGAACTATATATGGTGTAAAACTTTCACCCATTAATACATTCGCAAAATAACCATATGTTAAGTCAACAAATGGTGGTAACTCACCAAAAGAAGCTACTATTGCAGGACCATAATATGTAATTAATTCTGTTTTTGCGTAAATACCTAATAACAGAGCTGTAACATCAGAATAACCTATTATAATCTTAGGATTTTGTTTTAATGCTTCATAGTCTATATACGGTAAAATCGAATTAGAATTCATCCCTCCAATTGCAGCCATAATACATTTTATATTAGGATTATGTATCAGTTCATTCAGTTCATCTGCTCTTTCTTGAATTGAACCTGAACGATAAAAGTCCTTTTTCCCTGTAAGCTTACCCTCTACAATATGAAAACCTAAACTCTCTAAATATTTTTTTCCACGTAAATAACGTTTTTGAGCTGTTGAAGTCGCAGGTGATGATGGAGAAAAAATACCAATAGTATCACCTTTATTTAATTTGTTTGCAAGTATCATTTATGTTCTCCTTATATATTTTCCCTCTTATAAGTATTTAATTAATGCTTATACTTTAAACGTCTTAATATATTTAAAAGACTTTTCTTTTCAGTTAAAACCATTTTAATATTATGTTTTCCACTAACATAATCTTTAATTTGTTCTTTTCTATGAGGTACCATTAATAAAGGTAAGAACTTTACATGGCAAAATTTTAATTTACTTGTTTCACTACCTCTATGAATTGGCTTTCCTCCTATTATCTTACCAGTAAAAACATACTGAATATCTTGCCGGGTAGGCCTATGGTATTCTCCAATCTGCTTTTCAAGTTGTATTATATACCCAGTTTCCTCTTCAGCTTCTCTAATTGCACATATTTCTATAGTTTCATTATTCTCTAGCTTACCACCAGGCAAGTCCCATATAGGAAAATCTTTTCGCCTAATTAATAATATCTTACCACTTTCATTTTTTATTATAGAAAATGCTCCCCTAGTTGCCATCTAAACCTCCATAAATATAAATTTTATTCCAAAGTTATAAGATATTATAACACTTTTATGAACTATTCTATACTCTTATATCTTTCTGATTAGATATATCTATCCTCAGAAACTATGTGCTTTATCTGTGTTTAGTTCAAAATAGATATTCCTATGTTCTCTATAGCTCTATCATGTTTATTAGTTAGCTTTATCCTTTCTATAGATTATTCATTATCCTCTGTCTTTAATGAATTACTTAGATAAACTACATAATCAATCGTAATATACATCAAATATTTTAAAACAAAAATAAAGGTCAGCTTTATAAGCTGACCAATTACATACTACAACGTAATACATATTTCAGTAATAATTATCTATTGTCCTAGCTAATAATTATTATGTTAATAAAGATAACACTTGTTCTGAAATACCATATTCCTTTGCAAGATCATTAAGTCCCTCTATGATTTCTTCTCTAGTGTATGAATGTTGATATAAAAATTCATCTGTATACTCATTAATATGTTCATAAAAGGCCATTGCTATATATAATTGTTCTATATCATTTTTATCTAGTTTGTTGAACAGTAAACTCTCGGCCTCATTAATTTTTCCGTTGTCTGCTAGCTTAATAATTAATCCATACAAACCATCTAATGATGTATATAGTCTTTTATCTTCTAATTCTTCTTCATCTTTTTTCCCAGTTATTAAAAAAGCTATCATTCTTGCTATTTCTTTTGCTAGTCTCATTACATAATCTTTTTCAAACTCCATCATCATTTCCTCCTCTACAATCAAATAAAATAGTTTTTATAATCATTATATTCAATCTATTTCAATATTACAATATAAAACACCTCCAACAATTAAGTTGAAGGTATAACTTTAGGCGTGTTTTTATATAATCATTTTTTAATAAGTCTTTTTCTACTGTCTAATTTAATTATTGTATTACAATTTGTTTATTTACCCCATCATATGTAACGGTCTTGCCATTGAACTTATTTTTGCAATAAAAAGCCTATCTAATTCTGATAATTGTTTAAAGAAACAAAAAAGGCAATCTAGTATTTCTAGATTGCCTTTTTTATGTTGTTATTTTAAATGATAGACTTCTTCCTATCTTTATTTATTAAAACACATTATTTATCTTCTCTTAGCATATAAGGATTTCCCTCAGTATCTTTGAAAGTAAACATAGTGCCATAAGGCATTTGCATCATTGGCCCTACCTCAACACCGTTGTTTTTCATCTTCTCGTAAGCCACAGCTATATCTGTCGTACTTAAAATAATACTAGGATGACTTACATTAGCATCTGCTTTTTGAGCTAACATCATATTTTTATCATAAAGTACGAAGGTTGTATCGGCTCCTATACTAGGTGCTATCTCAATCCATTTAATTCCTGGTCCCATTTGTTGTTCAAAAGTTACAACAAAATCTAGTTGTTCGCACCAAAAACGTTTTGCTTCTTCTTGGTTATTAACATATATTGTTACTTTACTTATTCTATTAATCATCAACTTACCTCCATGTTGCTTATCGTCTATTGTTCTAGTAGTATAACTAAATATACTTTACTTGCAAAGCTTCTTTACTCCTCATTGCAATCATTTTTTATACTCTGAGGAAAAGAAAAACAATTTTCTGGGTCATATTTTTCCTTAATCTCTTTAAGCTGATTCTTATGTTCCCCAAAATATGCTGCTTCATAATCTGTTAACTCCGCTAATGGAAAATTCACAAAAGCACCTTCTGTATAACAACCTACTTGCTCTAGCTGATTAAGTACCCATTTTCTATTAATAGGTGCTGTTTCTTGGTCTTCCCATACAGCTTGTAAACCAATAATAGCTTTTGCTTCGCGATAATAGAAGGCTGCCTTTTCTTTAGGCACCTGTGCAATTTTACCTCCCATGCCATAGAATGAAAGTGCTGTGTAATACGCTCCATCCGGCTTTACCTCAATCAAATTAACCAAGGCTTCTATTTCCTCTTCTTTTAAACTCCTCATTAGAAAACGTCCATTAGATTTATACTTTTCATAAGGCGGATGACTATCTTGTATAATTTGATTTATCTTTAAAATAGGTGCTTCTTCTAATTTTAAAATCATAGAACATGCTAAGCTCTTAAACGGCATTAATAATTCATGGGTAAGTGAAGCATCTCCATAACAAATCCCTGTCATAAAGATTCCCTTGCCTCTTTCATCAGAATTATAAATACTCATTTTTAAATTCAAACGTGAGTCTAAGGTTTCAAAGGTCTCTTGCCAAGTGGCTATAATCTGCTTTTTTTCTGCCAGTGTACTATTAGGATAGTCTAAATAAATCCAAGTTGCTAAGTCTACCTTTTCTGGAAGTTTGAAAACAAGCTTGGTAACTACACCAAACTGACCTCCTCCTGCCCCTTTACAAGCCCAAAATAATTCTGGATTTACTTTCTCATTAGCTATAACTCTCTTTCCATAAGCATCTATTAATTCTAATTCTAAAAGTGAATCCGCTGCTAGTCCCAAAAATCTTGCTGAATATCCCCAGCCGCCACCAAGGGTTAAACCTGCTACCCCTACAGTGGGACAACCGCCACCAGGAAAAGGATAGTTTTTCTCTCCTAGAGCCTTATATAGCGCCTCATTCCTAACGCCACCTTGAATTGTCACCTTCATTTGCTCTTCGTCAATTGTAATAGCATTCATTTCACTTATATCAATGACTATGACTTCATGACCATTAGAATATCCTTCATAGTGATGTCCACCTGAACGAATACGCAAAGCATAATGATGCTTATTGGCATAGGCTATGGTAGCTTGTATATCTTCTTCCTTTTGACAATAAACAATGGCTAAAGGATAATGTTCAACGCCTCTATTCCAGCCTTGTCTACATACTTCATATTCAAAATCCTCTTTCGTAATTACCTTTTGAGCTAAGGCTTTTATCTCTTCATTCATAATGATCTCCTTCCCATCTTTCATCCAGTCACCAGTTTATCTATAAGCCTTGTTATTACCACTGACTTTTTGGAATAAATCCAAGTAGTACTGGAGCAGAGGAACCATTTGGCAACATATACTCTAGCACTCTTGTTTCTCCCTTTTTAATTACACCCAGTAAAACGGCTTTTTTATTTTGTCCCATAAAATAACCTGCTTTCGGAGCTAGATAAGTATCTGTATCTACCCATTTAATTGCCCCTCTAAAAACATCAGCCCTTGGGTTTAAAATAATCCCTGTATCTTCCTGAGCTGTTAAAGTAAGTCTGTAGGTCACACCAAAATTACCTTTATTTTGAATCCATTCTCCAGTAATTGCATCCGTTCCTGACACCCACTCATCTGTTGTTTCTCCTAACACGATTTGTGTTGGCTTACCTTTTTCAATATCTAAGTCGTAATAACGCACCGTTCCTTCAAAAGTACCTCTCACATGAATGCTCTTATCTAAAAGTGGTAAAGTATCTAATTGACTTAAATCATCTGTTTTATCTATAACTGCCGTTGTTAACTGGATAGCTCCATCTGTTTCTAAATTCATAATACCTGAAATACACTGTTCTTTAAGCCAAGTTTTGTTTATTGAATCATACAAAGCAATCTTTTGGCCCGGCACCAGCGTAATCGTTCTTGAGGATGTACTTTTCCAATAATCATACAGTACTTGCTGACCTAAGTAAAGGACATCTTCTACTGGCCCTTTAACGACTTCTTGACTAAGGCGAATAACAATAGGCTCATTTCCTGTGTTCTCAGCAACTAAAACAAAACGTTTTCTTGAAGCTTCACTTTCATTAAAACCATTGATATGATGTAAAAGTACTCTTCCTTCACCTATAAAATCACCCTGATATAAAATACCATTTGTCGTTACTACTTCTGGTGAATCACTCATCCATAATGTATCGCTATTTTGTAGCTGTTCTTTAATAGTTGCTGTCTTATAATTTCTATAGTTAATACCTTGATAATTATCAATGGTATCTCCTATTTTCCCCTGCGTAAAGTGATAAGTCCATTCCGTTTGTTTTACTTCTTTTGTTATATGTACAATTGTTTCTACTTCTTCACTGACTTTACCTGCTGCATCTGTAAGCTGAAGGGTAACAATATACTCTCCTGGTGCAAAAAAGGCATAAGGTTTTGTAATAATAGCTTGATTAGAAGCTTCATTTACACTGCGATACGTCCATCTTTCTTTTAAAATTTCTTCTCCTTCTTCATTGTCATAAGTATAATCAAAGCTTAAAGCTTCTCCTTGCGCATAACTTGTCTTTTGTGTTTTAAAAGTAGTTATTACAGGAGGCTCATTAGGTATAATAACTAAGTTTTGTATATAAGTATCACTCCATAAACCTTTTTCATCCTGTACTTTTAACGAGAGTTCATAAGTACCTGCTTTAAGATTTTTTAATAGACTACTCACATCTTGACTACTACCTTTACCACTTAATTCCCAATTTCTAGTTATAATAGAATCACCATCTTCATCATAACTATCTTCTATCACTTCTATAGCTTCCCCTTCAGAATAACTCTCTTCTTTAAAAGTAAAATGTGCTATGGGTGCTTTATTAGATGTAGTTATTTCCTGCTCTTTAGTCAATATGACTTGTTTTTGAGTATGGTGATAATCTACCTGAAATCCAAAGGTCTCACTTAAAAATCTAAGCGGCACTAACGTGGTGCTCGCCTCAATGACTGGTGCACCATCTAAATAAACTTTTTCACCATTTACAGTAGCTGTATTTTTGCCTACTTCTAAAACAACACGCACTCCTTCTTTATGAATAACAATCTGTTTCTGTAAGTGATTAAAGTCTACTTGTGCTTTTAATATATTTTCAACTACAAAGCGCAGTGGTAAATAAGTTCTTTCTTTAATAATCTGCGGGGCTACAGGGAGTGTATACGCCTTGTCATTTAATACAGCTTGCTTGTTTCCAATGGTCATAATGAGCTTAGATAACGTCTCATCTTCTTGTTTTGCATTATCTTCTTCCTGCACTGTATCTACTTCTATCTCTGTCACACTATCTTCTTGCTTTGCTATATGGGCTTCTTGTGCATATAGAGTCGTTTGTATCGGCATGCTAAAAGCCACAGTCATTCCCAATAAAAGACTTGTCATTTTTTTGTTCATATGATGTTCTCCTAGTTGTCTATGTATAATATTTGTCATAATATGTCATTTTATTATAACATATCAGCTTATAAACTGGCTATTTAAAACCGCATTCCATCATTTACCAAATTTATATTATATAATAGAGTTGCTCTATAAAGCATAAAAGATTTTTATAAAGAAAAAATCATGCATAACTAGATGGATGATACATCCAACTTTATGCATGATTTTTGTTTCTAAAAATGCATCAATAAGACGCTTTCTATTCTTCAGTATTGCGATAAGCTTCTAAAATCTGATTACATACTTTTAAAGCTTGTGCACCTTTACCTCCGCCTTCTACAACAACGGCAAAAGCAATAGGTGCTTTATTACCATCTGGATCTTTGGCATAGCCCATAAACCAGGAATGATCCTCCTCCGTTTCATTTTGAGCTGTTCCTGTTTTTCCACCCACTATGAGTCCTTTTTCAGGTAAAGAAACGGCTGTTCCATGGTCCACCACATTTTCCATAAGCATTTGAAGTGCTTGTGCTTGTTCTTCGGTTATTAATGCACCCGTTTGCTTTGGCATATTACTAAACTTTACTTTACCGTGAATTTTAGTCATGGAATACTCTATCAAATAAGGCTTCATACTTATACCATCATTAGCAATGGCAGCAGCCAACATAGCCATATGAAGGGGAGATGTTAATGTTTTTCCTTGACCAATGGCTGTAGCCGCTTTCTCAAAATCAGAACTAATCATATCTTCTGCTATATTTGACTGAGTAGTCGTTGTTCCAGCTTTTTCATTTAAATTAAAACGACTTATGGAATAATCCATATCAAAGTTTAGAGGTTCATTATACCCAACTGACTCAGCTGCTGCTTTTAAAGCTCCTGCTGGCAGGCTTTCTGCTAAAGCAATAAAGTAGGTGTTGCAAGACTTTGCAAAAGCTTCTGTTAAGTCTAACTCACCATGAACTGCTTGATTATAACACTTAATCGTATAATCTGCTCCACTAATACTTCCTGTACAATTATGTGTAAAATCTAGTACTTCTCCTGGATGCGTTTGCATATAAGCTAAAGTTGTTATAATTTTAAAAATAGATCCAGGTGGATACAAACCTTTCGTTGCACGATTAACTAATGGTGTATTTTCTGTATCCGTATTAAGCTCTGACCAGTTTTCCACAATTTTATTCGGATCAAAATTAGGACTACTATACATGGCACGAATTTTCCCTGTTGTGGCTTCCATTACCACAACACCTCCCCGTTTACCTTCCATCCCTTTTGCTACTGCCTCTTGATAATTATGATCTAAAGTCAGCACCACATCTCGCCCTTCAAACTTGCTATTCATAAAAGCAGATTTAAAAAGTGAAACAATATCATATCTTGGATAAAGTAATTGTTGGTTTGCCAAAGCCTCAATCCCTGTTTTACCACTTTGAGAGTAACCTATAGGGTGAGCATATAAATTTTTGTAAGGATAATAACGTTCTCCCTCTTGGGTAGTTGTTGCTAGTAATTCTAAGTTTGTATCATAAATATCCCCTCTTACTACCTCTGATTCTAGGTTATTTAAACGAGTATTTTGAGGGTGAACAGCCATTTGTTTTTGTTTAAACACCGTAAAATAAACCATATAACCTATAAGTAGTACAAAAAGCAAGATAAAGATTGCCGCTATGGTATAAATCATTTTTTTATCTTGGCTACTCTTCTTATCTTGATTAGGTTTATTATCTTCTTTTAACTTCTTCCCTTCGCGCATCTTTTTCTCCCTCCTTGCCTTCATTCATTCTTCCTTTATAGGAGAAGTAAGTAATCAATCCAATCATTCCCATACTCACTACTATAGAGCTACCACCTGCACTCATAAAAGGTGTGGTAATACCTGTTAAAGGAATGAGCTTAAGTACACCACCTATAATAATAAAGGTCTGCATGGCAAAAATAGTGGCAATCCCAATAATAACAAGTCGGTAAAAGGCATGGCTATAACGAAAGGCAACTTGTAAGCAAAGTAAAATAATGCCTAAATAAGCAAATAAAATAACAATACCTATGCTATTTCCAAACTCTTCACAAGCCGCCGCAAAAATATAATCTGATACCGCATAAGGAATCTTACTTGGATTACCTCTAGTCAATCCACTTCCTAACCAGCCCCATGTTCCCATGGCAAATAAACCTTGTACCACTTGATACCCACCACCAGATATATCTGCCCAAGGATTAAGCCATGCTGCTACACGTACTCTTACATGCCCAAATAAGAAATAGGCTATTACACTCCCTAAACCTCCTGCCAAAAGACCAATGCTAGGAAGTAAAAAGCTTTGTGTTGCTACAAATAACATCATTAAGCCAGTTAGATAATACAGAAGTACTGCTCCTAAGTCTTTTTGAAGCACTAAACAACCCAAAGATCCTAATACCACTAATCCTGGAAAAATGAGTCCTTTATAACCTTGTTTTTGCCGCTCTCCATCACTCAAGGTGGATGCTAAAAAGAGAACTAATGCAACCTTTCCAATTTCTGAGGGTTGGAAAGAAAAACTGCCAATACTTACCCAGTTGGTTGCCCCTAATATTTTTGTACCTGCTACAAAAGGTAAAAACATTGTGATTCCCAAAACACCTAGATAGATATATTTATTATTAGGTTTAATCACAATAGAAAACAAACTTGGAAAAATTAGCGCAATGACTACTCCTATTATATAAGCTGCTATTTGCTTAGTAGCAATCTCATGATCTAGGCGTTCTAGCATCAAAAATCCGATATCTGTCAAGAAGAACATGAGCTGCCATAACACCAATTCATGATGTCTTTTCATCAATCTCAAAATCCATAAGCATACAATAAATAAAACAAGTACGACTATCCCATTAATTCCAATGGCCATTTTCATAGCAGAGTCAGTTTGTTTACCCATGAGTATACTTACTCCAGCTAAATGAAAGCAATATAAACAAAGGGACAGAAATTTATTTTTCTCTTTTCTTGTTCCTAAAGAATAATTGACAAAGGGTTTCATAAAGCTAAAGGCTACTATCATAAATAAAATACCAAAGCCAGCAAAAATATAGCGACTTAGTAAAATCATCAAATTAAAGTACCCCAAAATGTTCCCTCCTTAAAGAACTGTTTTAAATCCTGTACCTTTTAATGGCTCCTTAGTTCCAGTTCCAAAATATGCTGCTAATACAGCTTTTGTTTCCTCTACCGTTTCATTAGTAAATTGTAGACGTATGCTAAAGCTTTGCTTTAGTTTTTGCACCTCACTGTTTTTTAATACTAATGGTTCATAACTTAGTATTTGCATATAGCAAGCCTGGCAATCTGTTTGAATACGCCAAGAAGTTTGTTTGCGATCTTCAATTTCAAACAAATGCTTTTCTTTTACTCCCTTTTGACACTGAGGTGTTCCTCTTAGCACACATTGAGCCGAGGTCATCATCGGCAATGTACCATAGACAATCTTTTCTTTATCTCCAACAAGAGCTTCTAACTCTTCACCTACTAACTCTGCCGACACGGTTACACGTGTAGCACCTTGTTCTTGCCATAAAGCAATGGCTTCGTTATTAGCTACATTCATATTATAATCGATAATAATGGCTTTTCCTAATCCATTAACGACCTCATATTCACCCATGTTACGCACTACATAACCTTCTATATCTGTCTCTGCCCAAGCCTTAATGATTTCATCATAAGCTTTATGACTCGCGTCTTTCATAATAGCTGGCAGATTTAAGTAAAATGCTTTTCCAAAGGCATTAGAACGTTCTAATGCTATTTTACTTATGGCATCATCATAATGCCATTCCCAGTAGATTGCTGTTACTTCATCTACTTCTAAACAAGCCTCTAATTGTTCTAAACTTGTTACATGACAAATAGCTATAGGAGTTATAGCTGCCTTTCTAGATATTTCCTCATAAGCCTTATAAGGATGATTAACTTCATGGCTGAGCAAGGCTGTCTCTAGCTGACTGATTGCTTCTCTTCGTATATTATTTAACTGACTAATACCTATATAAGCATCTTCTGGCCACTGAATTACTACTTCATCTGCATAAAAAGAAGTACTTCCTAGTTTGGTAAGTTGCTTTAAAGCTTGCTCTTTGGTTACAGGATTATTTTCTGCTATTTGCAACACCTCTCCTTTGCAAACAACTTGATAATCTTCATAGCTTAAGTTTACTTCTAAAGATTCACCTATACGACCTGTAATCCTTAAATGAATCGGTAATCTCTTTTGAGGTTTTTGATAAGTGGCTTTTAACTGTTTAAGTAGTTGATGATTTTTAGTCAAATAAACTTCACTACCAGGTTCTACGAAGTAATCAAAATGACATTTAATTTGACTACCAGCACGGTATTCTTTTGTAATACCCGTTCCTACACTTTCTTTACCTTTTCTAATGATTTCAAGGCCATCTCCAGGATGTAAATCTCTTTCTAAATGAATAGTTGCTATTCCTGTTTTAGGTGCAAAATGAGTCACCTTTCCCGCTTTAATACCTATATGTCTTGGACTATCAGGTGTAAGCATCTTCGCATTGCCACGATTATAATAATATCCCTTAGAAAAACCTCCACGATTAAAGACGCCTTTCATGATTTCCATGTCAGACTCACTAACCTGATAAGCCTCATTTCTAAGCGCTAAATCCATGTATTTACGATAAGTCCCTACAACAGAAGCTACATATTCAGGTGATTTCATACGTCCTTCAATCTTAAAAGAATGAATGCCTACTTCTAAAAGCTCGGGTAAAAATTCAACACTACATATATCTTTTAAACTTAACAAATAACTATCTTTTGTTAAAGGAGCTCCATCTTCTTTTAAGGTATATTTCATACGACAAGGCTGTGCACATCTACCTCTATTGCCACTTCTTCCTCCAATTAAACTACTCATTAGGCATTGCCCTGAATAGCTATAACATAAAGCGCCATGAACAAAAGTCTCTACTTCTATATCACAAGCCTTAATAATTGCCTGGATTTCTTGAAGCTGCAATTCTCTAGCTAAAACCACACGCTTAAATCCAAGAGATTTAAGGAATAAAACATCTTCTATACTATGAGCTGACATTTGAGTACTAGCATGCATACGTAATTGCGGAAAATAGCGTTTCACCATATGGGCAATCCCTAAATCCTGAATAATAATAGCGTGAACTCCTACTTCTTCCAGATACGTAAGATAGTCAAATAACTCTTTTGTCTCTTTTTGTTTTACTAGAATATTAACCGTGACATAAACACGAACCCCTCTTAACTTAGCATAATTAACAATTTCCTGTAGTTCATCTGTAGTAAAATTATCTGCTGCCTGCCTTGCATTAAAACCTTTACCACCAACAAATAAGGCATCTGCACCATTCTCTATTGCTGCTATAGCATTTTCCATTTTCCCTACAGGGGCTAGTAGTTCTGCTTTTTTCAACTTCATTCTCCTTTTCCATAAACACAACAGGGGAAGTTTTATCTCCCCCTGTTTGTATGTTCTTTTTTCTTAAATGATTCTGCAACTGCTTGTTGCTGCTTGCTTTCTGTTAGCTCTAAGGAAATTTCCTTCATTTTATCTCGTAGAGCCAGGTTCTCCTGATTACATTTTTCTAATTCTGCCACATAATGATCTAATTCCTGTTTTCTTTTCACACACTCATCTGCTATATTAAGCGTCACCAACATATTCATACGTGCAGGATTAATGCGCTGTTTGTGATATACCGACTGCACCTCGTGTGTCTTTTCATTAATGAGCTTAGCTACCTTTTGCATGTGTTCCTCAGACTCTTCACCTTGAAGGGCGTAAATGAGTCCACCAATCACTACTTCTACTTTATTTTTCGACATGCATTTCACCCCGTTACATGCAATTTTCTTGTCACAATTATAGCATAACCTACCAGAAAATACTATAAAGTTTTTAAATCAAAGGTTTCATAAGCTTTCGGTGCCAACATACGTCCTCTTGGTGTTCGCTGCATATACCCTTGCTGAATCAGATACGGTTCATATACATCCTCTAAGGTATCCCTTTCTTCGCCAATAGCTGCTGCCAAGGTATCTAAGCCTACAGGACCACCTTTAAACTGTAATGCAATGGCACTAATAATACGTCTATCAATATCATCAAGTCCATTTCGATCGATACTGAGTAGCTCTAATGCCTTAGTACATACTTCATCATCGATATGATTATCATATTTAATGAGTGCAATATCTCTTACACGCTTTAACAGCCTATTAGCTACCCTAGGTGTCCCACGACTACACTTAGCTAACTCTAATGCTGCTGATTCTGTAATAGGTATTTGCAATATACTAGCTGTACGTTTAATAATACTCCCCAACTCTTGCATCGTATAATACTCTAACCTTTGAATAATTCCAAAACGGTCACGAAGTGGTGAACTTAGCATCCCAGCTCTCGTAGTGGCACCAATTAAAGTAAATTTAGGTAAGGTTAAACGAATGGACTTTGCTGCTGGTCCCTTACCCACTACAATGTCAATACAATAATCCTCCATAGCCGAATAAAGTACTTCTTCCACATGTCTACTCATACGATGAATTTCATCAATAAATAAAATATCACCATGTTGTAAATTATTTAAAATAGCCGCAATATCGCCTGGTTTTTCAATAGCAGGACCTGATGTCACTTTAAATTTAACACCCATCTCACTAGCAATCACCCCTGCCATAGTAGTTTTACCTAGACCTGGAGGTCCATAAAGAAGTACATGATCTAAAGCTTCTTGACGTTGTTTAGCTGCTTCAATAAAAATCTTGATGTTTTCTTTAATAGCCGATTGCCCTATATAGTCATTTAAGGTGAGGGGTCTAATATTACTTTCTATCTCATTATCTTCTAGTTGTAAATCCGTAGACATTATACGCTTTTCCACGTTTCATCCCCCTTTACATGCCTAATAAACTTAATGCTTTTTTAATAAGCTCTTCACTATTTGCCTTATAATCATAAATAGCTTCTACTGCTTTTCTTGCTTCTTGAGATGTATACCCTAAAGCTTCAAGTGCTTCTATCGCTTCCTCTTTAGCCGTTTCATCTTTTAAGCCAGTTTGTAATAAACTTAAATCTGGTACAAATAGTTTGCCAATACTATCTTTTAGCTCTAGAATAATACGCTGAGCTGTTTTAGGACCTATACCACTTACTTTGCTTAGCGCTTTACTATCTTGATTTAAAATAATCTCAATGACTTCTTGACTGCTATAAGTATTGAAAACTTGCATACCACCTTTAGGACCAATACCGCTTACACTAATAAGCTTTCTAAATAGCTCTCTATCTTCTATATGGTAAAAACCATATAGATCATGTCCATCTTCTTTAATATGCTCATGGATATATATTTTCACCTTTTCACGGGTGCCATTTAATTCACTTAAAGTACGGCTACTACAAAACACTTCATAGCCCACACCATATACTTCTATGACTAATGCATTTTCTGCTATATGCTCTAGGTTTCCAACTAAATAGGTGATCATGGGTTGCTCCTTTTCCTTATCATCTATGTAGATTCTCTACTTTCATTTTTTGTTATAATGTAAATCAACTAATTAAGAATAAATAATTGTTAATTAGTTCACTTTTTAATTCATACTTCTCACTTTATCATTGTATACTACTCTACTTTAATTGGCAAATATGTTTCTTCAAGTGCCTAGGCGTAAAATAGCGATGGGACATGAGCCCATCGCTATTTCATGCCCTCATTACTTTGGTTACTAATGAGGCTTTTTATCACTTGGCATATATTTTAAAGGATGTAATTTTCCATCTGGCGTTTTAATCTTGGTATGCTCTAATTGACTTTTAAAATTACCTCTAAAAATGGCTAAGTATTGCTGACGTAAGTGATCCTGTCTAATTTGCTCCTCAGCTGTTAAGCCTTCTGTTTTCTTTTTATGTGCTAAGGCGTTAATTTCCTTAATAAGTTCATCCATTTGCATCGCTTCAATTCCTTTCTTGCATTAAGCAGTAAACCAAGTTCCTATGGCTTCTCCACCTAATATGTCTCTTAAAATTTCAATATTTTCACCAGAAGCCACAATCGTTTCAGTTCCACAAGCTTTGGCTATTTCAGCTGCCATAATTTTAGTAATCATACCACCTGTTCCTAGATGTGAGCCTGAACCTCCAGCCAATCCTTTTATTTCCTCTGTAATGTCATCTACCTGCGGAATAAGAGTGGCATCTGCATCTTCTTTTGGATTAGCTGTGTAAAGCCCCTCAATATCTGTGAGTAAAATTAAAAGGTCTGCATGAATGAGTTCTGCAACTGTAGCTGATAAGGTATCATTATCTCCAAAGCGATAGCCTTCAATTTGAGCTGTAGAAATACAGTCGTTTTCATTAACAATAGGGATAACACCCAAATCTAATAATGTTTCAAATGTATTTTTAGCATTATTATTCTTAATAGGATCTTCAATAACATCTTTTGTCAGTAGTATTTGTGCAATCACTTGATTATATTCATCGAAGAACTTTTGATACATTTTCATAAGGATAGCTTGTCCGATAGCTGCTGTAGCTTGCTTCAAAGGTAAGTCTTCTGGCCTTTTACTACGACCAATACGCTGCATCCCAGCTCCAATAGCTCCTGAAGAAACTAAAACAATTTCTTTCCCTGAGTTATTTAAATCTGTTAAAACACGAGCTAGCTTCTCCATCTTATTCAAATCAACTTTTCCATTTTCATGAGTTAAAGATGATGTACCTATTTTAATAATAATACGCTTTGCAGCTTTCACACTTGCTCTCATTTCATTCCCCTCATTTCATCTTCATTAATATTGCTTTATTAATGCTTCTATTTCTATTTATTCTCTATTAACTTAGCAGTTGCTGGTAATTCCTTTGCTAATCGCACCTTGAGCTCCTCTGTGAGTTCATTGGCTTTTTCAAGCTTTTTCATTCCAATTTTCTTAGTAATACTCAATGCTTGAACGCCATTAGCATCACGTTTTTGTTTCTCTTCTAAAAGTGCTACGGGTACAACACCTACTTTATCATCTTCTCTTGTTAAAAGAAGTACATCATCTTCTTCTACAAAAGCAATACCCACACAAGGTGCTTTACCATAAAAAGCTTTGATGAGTTTTTTACGATTTGTCTTGGTTTCATATGCTGCTACTGGTACTTTAGCTACTTTACCTGTGCTAAACCCAAAAACTATATATCCTGTATAATCTACTGTACTGTGAATCGCTACAATTTGTTCGCCTTCTTCTAAATCCAATAAATTAGGCAAGTATACGCCAAATTGACTAGCTTTTGTATCTTCTATTTCATGTAACTTTAATTTATAAACATTACTTTTATTTGTAAAGAGTAAAAGATCACTACGGTTACTTGCTTCAATTTCTTGAATAATCGTATCATCTTCTTTTAGCTTTTGTTCACCACTACTTCTTAAAGAAACAAGTGTGATTTTCTTTAAGTACTGATGATCTGTAAAGAATAGCTTTACATTATAATCTTCAATGAGTTCTTCATGCTTCACCTTTACAATTTCTGTATGCTTAATGACTTCTGTTCGGCGTTCAGCACCAAATTTCTTCTGAATCACTTTAAGTTCATCACTAATAACCTTTTTAACCTTCTTAGGACTTTCGATAATGTCTTTTAATTCAGCAATTTTCTTTTCTAATTCATCTAGTTCCTTTAAAGTTTCTAAAATATATTGTTTATTTAAGTGACGTAATTTAATTTCTGCTACATAATCAGCTTGCATTTCACTAATTTCAAAATGTGCCATTAAACGTGGTACAACATCTTTTTCTTTTTCTGTATGACGCACGATTTCAATAGCCTTATCAATATCTAGAAGAATTTGTTTAAGCCCTAGTAAAAGATGATAGCGCTTTTCCATTTTTTCAATAGCAAAACGATATTTACGTATAATACATTGCTGTCTAAACTCACACCACTCTTTAATAATTTCTTTAAAGCCAAGTACTTTCGGCATTCCATTAATAAGCAAATTAAAGTTACAACTAAAACTATCTTCTAGCGGCGTTGACTTAAAGAGCTTTTGCATCAGCAACTCTGGATCTGTACTTCGTTTAAGATCAATGGTCAATTTTAGACCTGATAAGTCTGTTTCATCTCGTACGTCAGTAATTTCTTTAATCTTGCCTGCTTTAACTAGCTCTTCAATTTTGTCGATAATCGCTTCTACTGTTGTTGTATAAGGAATCTCTATAACTTCAATACAATTTTCCTTTTTAATGTAGTTATATTTCGCACGTACTTTAAAGCTTCCTTTCCCTGCTTCTAGAACCTCTCTCATTTCAGCTTCATCTAAAATGATTTGTCCCCCTGTGGGGAAATCAGGTGCTACAATATGTTCTAATATATCAGCATCTTCATTTTTAAGATAGGCAATGGTTGCATTACAGACTTCCTTCAAATTAAAGGAACAGAAATTACTTGCCATCCCAACAGCAATCCCTTGATTCGGATTGACTAAAATATTAGGAAAGCGTGTTGGTAATAAAACAGGTTCTTTGAGTGTTCCATCATAGTTATCAATAAAGTCAACTGCATTTTCTTCAATATCATTAAATACTTCTATACATATTTCACTAAGCTTAGCTTCTGTATAACGTGCTGCAGCATAAGCCATATCTCGAGAATACACCTTACCGAAGTTACCTTTAGAATCTACAAAAGGAGTCATTAAAGCACTGTAGCCTTTTGTTAAACGTACCATAGTTTCATAAATAGCTGCATCACCATGAGGATTTAGTTTCATGGTTTGTCCTACAATATTAGCTGATTTAGTACGTAAGCCCTTTATTAAATTCATCTTATACATCGTATAAAGTAATTTACGATGGGAGGGCTTAAAACCATCAATTTCCGGTAATGCCCTAGACACGATAACACTCATGGCATAAGGCATATAATTGCTTTCTAATGTTTCCGTAATATTTTGCTTAATGACATATTGGTCCATTACGCGTCATCCTTTCTTTTAACTCATATCTGCTAAGTCTAAGTAGCGATACCCTTCATCTGCTATAAATTGCTTACGTCCTTTTAAATCGTCTCCTAAAAGAACGTCAAACATCGTTTGAGTGTCTTCTACATTTTCCGGCATCACTTGAATTAAACGACGTGATGTTGGACACATGGTGGTTTCCCACATCATATCAGGGTCATTTTCACCAAGTCCTTTAGAACGTTGAATGGTATATTTGGTTTTAATTTTACTTAAGACTTCTGCTTTTTCATGTTCCGAATAAGCAAAGTAAGTTTTATCTTTAGTATTAATTTCGTAAAGAGGTGTTTCTGCTATGAAAACACGCCCTTCTTTAATAAGCGTAGGTACTAAAGCATACAGCATGGTTAAAATCAAGGTACGAATTTGATAACCGTCTACATCGGCATCCGTACAAATAATGACTTTATTCCAACGTAAATTATTAAGGTCAAAAGTATGCAAATCTTTATTGTGTTTGGAGGTGATTTCAATACCACATCCTAAAACCTTTAATAAATCTACGATAATATCACTTTTAAAAATCTTATCATAATCTGCCTTTAAACAATTCAGGATCTTCCCTCTTACTGGCATAATCCCTTGAAATTCCGCATCTCTTCCTAACTTACAAGAACCTAATGCTGAATCCCCTTCTACAATATAAAGTTCACGCCTTGTTACATCCTTTGTACGACAATCTACAAACTTTTTAATACGATTGCCAATATCAATACTACCGCTTAACTGTTTACGCACATTAATACGTGTGCGCTCTGCCTTCTCACGGCTACGTTTATTAACTAGCACTTGCTTAGCAATGCCTATTGCTGCATCTTTATTTTCAATAAAATAAATATAAAGAAACTCTTTTAGATATTCTTGAATCGCTTCTTGTATAAATTTATTGGTGATTGCTTTTTTGGTTTGATTTTCATAACTCGTTACAGTTGAAAAAGAGTTCGAAATTAAAATAAGGCTATCTTGTATATCTACAAAAGTAATTTTTTTCTCATCTTTATTATAAAGATTCTCATTTTTGAGATATTGGTCAATGGCATAAACAAAAGCATTCTTAATCGCCTTATCTGGTGAACCACCGTACTCTAAGTAGCTTGAGTTATGATAATACTCTAGTAAATTTTTCTCATTACAAAAACAAAAAGCAATTTGGAACTTTAATTTATATTCTGGTCTATCTTCACGGTCTCTTCCTTTTGTTTCTTGCTCAGTAAATACTACATCTGTAAAATTCTTCTCTTCTGCAATCTCTTTTGCATAGCCTAAAATACCATCTTCATAAAGATAGACATGTTTTTCATCCTTAATTTCATCTGTAAAAACAAACTCTAGATTTTTATTAACGACTGCTTGTCTTTTTAAGACATCATGAAAATACTCAGAAGAAACATTCACATCTGTAAAAACATCTCTGTCAGGCTTCCAATGAATTTTACTACCTGTTTGCTTATACTCTGCTTTTGTTTTTCTAAGTCCCCCAATATTTTCGCCTTTTTCAAAGTGAAGATTATAGATATAGCCGTCACGTTTAACTTCTACATCCATGAATTCCGAACTATACTGTGTCGCACAACTTCCCAGTCCATTAAGACCTAAACTAAACTCATAGTTGTCCCCTTCATTATTATTGTATTTCCCCCCTGCATAAAGCTCACAAAAAACAAGTTCCCAGTTATAACGTGCTTCTGCTTCATTATAATCAACTGGGATCCCTCTACCAAAATCCTCAATCGTGATAGAGTGATCAGCGTGCAAGGTTACCTTAATTGTGTGTCCGTAGCCTTCTTTAAATTCATCAATAGAGTTTGCTAGAATCTCAAATACAGAATGTTGACACCCCTCTATACCATCTGAACCAAAAATAACACCCGGACGTAATCTAACACGATCTGCTCCTTTAAGGGCAGATATGCTTTGGTTATCATATGTTTTTTCTCTCATTTTAATCACCTATATACATAATCTCATCTTATAACTGTAAATAAAAGCTGACCTATTGTCAAGTTTTAAATAATACCCTAGTCTTTGAGTATATTCTTAAATTCTCTTAGGGTAGTTCACGTACTTCAGCTAATGAAAGTACTTGTGGCTCCTCATAAGGTTTACCAAAAGTATTTACTTCAATACGACTTATTTCTATTCCTTCTTCTCGTTGTACCAATTCATCTGGAACTACTCTACTTATTTCCTTTAAAAACTCTAAACCCTCTATAACTTTTCCAAATGCCGTATATTTTCCTTCTAAATCCCTTCTAGGACTAAGCAAAATGAAAAATTGTGACCCTTCTGTATTATACTTTTGTCCACGAGACATACAGACTGTACCTTCCTCTAAAGATATGTTGTTCTCATAGCCATTGTCACTACATTCACTTCGAATAAAGTACCCTGGAAATCCTGTTCCATCACCTATTCTATCTCCTGTTTGTACTATATAATCTGGTATCATTTTATTGAAGGTTAGATTATTATAATAATTACTATTTACAAGTGCAATAAAGTTATTCACCGTATTAGGCGCTTGATCAGGATAAAGCTCTATTTTAAAAGTTTGTCCATTACCTAATTTTACTGTTGCTAAAGGATTTAAGTTAATGACTTGCTTCTTATTAACTTCATTGCTACCTTGCAGCCCCCAAAAAAAACCTCCCATTACAACTATACCTATAATCAATAAAATAACCTTTTTCATCGGTTCACTTCCTTATTTTATTTTTTATAAGTATGTATATTTTCTTTCTTTTTTATGCCACTTTTCTAGTGCTTAGTAATCCCATTATCCTTTTACAAGATAATATGCAACTTCTATTGACAATTCTCGTCTCCTAGTTCCATCAGACATAGCAATAAAAAACAGGGCCAAAGCCCTGTTTCCTATTATTCTTCGTCATCAAATGGTCCAAAGAATTCTTCATCAAATATTGATGCCACTTTTTCCCATTCTTCATCTGTTTCAATATCATCAAGCTGAACATCTTCTCCATTTTCTGAAAAACGATAGAAAAGAACTTCTGCTTCTTCTGCATTTTCTACTTCTTCTTTTGGTGCAAGAGCGATATATTCTCTACCATCACACTCAAAAATACTAAGTACGTTGCAAGCTACTTCTTGATCTTCATCTTCGAAAGTAACATAGATGAGTGTTTCTTCTTCATCATGATCGTGACCACAGCCACATCCATTTGTATTTTCTTCTTCATGTCCGCAGCCACAGCCACATCCACAGTTTTTATTTTCTTCCATGTTATAGTTCCTCCTTAGGAATAATTACTTGTATTATTATAGCATAGGTTACAATTATTTACCAACAACTCTTTTTCATTGTACCCATTTATTTGGCTTCTATACTTTTTAAAGTTTGTTAGGCCCTTCGTAAACTTCACCTTTTGTATCAACTGTTACTGTTTTCATTCTTACTGGTACAACAGGCCTATCACTAAAGTCTGTACCCACATTAGCAATATAGTCTACAGTATCCATTCCTTCTATTACTTTACCAAATGCAGCATACTGACCATCTAAATGAGGAGAATCTGCATGCATAATAAAGAATTGTGATCCAGCTGAATCTGGCATCATACTACGTGCCATAGAAAGTACACCACGTGTATGTTTCAAATCATTTTTCACACCATTTTGTGCAAATTCACCTTTAATACGATAACCTGGGCCACCTGTACCTGTACCTTCAGGACATCCACCTTGAATCATAAATCCTGGAATAATACGGTGGAAAGTTAAACCATTATAAAAACCTTTTTCTACAAGAGAAATAAAGTTTTTAACAGACTCTGGTGCTACCTCTGGATAAAGTTCTAAGATGATTTGGCTATCATCATCCATAGTAATCGTTACAATTGGATTTTTATTTTCCATTTTATATCTCCTTTATGTTTAAGCATTTTTAAGGAAAGCTACATAAGCTTTTCTCATTTCATATAAGTCAGCTTTGCTCGTAATTTCCCATGGTGCATGCATGCTATGAACTGGTACACCACAATCGATAACATCCATACCATAATTAGCAAGAATATATGCGATGGTACCACCACCACCAAGGTCAATACGACCAAGCTCTGCTGTTTGCCAAGTTACATTATTTTCTTCCATGATACGGCGTAATTCTGCTACAAATTCAGCATTTGCTTCGTTAGAGCCTGATTTTCCTCTTGCACCTGTGTATTTCATAAAAACAACACCCTTCCCAAAGTAAGCAGCGTTGTTTTTTTCTAATACACTTGGATGATTAGGATCATAACCTGCTGTTACATCAGAAGAAAGCATTTTTGAACTCGCTAATGTTCTCTTTAAAAGTAAGCTAGAGTAGTCCCCTGTTAAATTAAGCAATTCTGCAACCATATTTTCAAAGAAATGAGATTGCATACCTGATGCACCTACACTTCCTATTTCTTCTTTATCTACAAGGACAGTGGCTGTTGTTTTCACTGGTTTTTCTACTTCTAACTGTGCTTCAAAAGATGCATAACCACAAACGCGGTCATCTTGACCATACCCTATAATCATACTGCGGTCAAGACCATAATCTCTTGCAGCACCTGCTGGAACAATCTCAATCTCAGCTGACACAAGGTCTTCTTCAACTATACCATATTTTTCATAAAGTAGCTTTAAAATATTGGCCTTTACTTTATCTTTTTCTTCTCCTTGTAATGGAATACTTCCTAGACAAATGTTAAGGTCTTCTCCTTTAATGGCTTCACTGAGTTTCTTTTGCATTTGCTCATTAGCTAAGTGGATGAGTAAGTCTGAAATCCCTACAACAGGATCTTTTTCATCTTCTCCTATATTGAGATTGACAATGCTCCCATCTTTTTTAGCAACTACACCATGGATTGCTAAAGGCATGGCAACCCATTGGTACTTTTTAACACCACCATAATAGTGTGTTTTAAGCATTGCAAAATCTGTATCTTCATAAAGTGGATTAGGTTTCAAATCTAAACGTGGCGAATCTAAATGTGCTCCAAGAAGGTTAAGTCCCTCTGTTAATGGTTTTTCACCTATGCAAAATAAAATAAGGGTCTTGTCCTTATAATTAGCATAAACTTTATCACCACTCACTAACTTTTTACCAGATTTAATACATGCTTGTATATCTTGATAACCTGCTGCCTCTGCCTTCTTTACTAAGTCTCTAATGCATTCTCTTTCTGTTTTATTATATGAAATGAATTTTCTATAGCGTTCTGCATATGCAAACAGCTTTTCTAAATCTTCTTTAGAGTAAGTTTCCCATGTGTTTTTGTATTCTTTTTTTAGTGTTAATTTTGTGTCTGACATATTTTTCCTCCTTTAGATTTTGCTTTATTATAGCATATAATACTTTATTATTCCAAACATTAATAACTCTTAATATTATGATATAGTCATATGTAGATTATACGTTTTTCAAGTAAGTTTTAGTTAATCCAAACCTTCGTTCCCTTTGGCATATTATTATAAAGCCATAAACTATCTTCTGGTAATAATCGGATACAACCATGTGATGCCTTTTGTCCTAACTCTTTTTTTCCTGCTATAATATAGCTCCCTGTTTTATCATATAAAATAGAATGATATAGGTAACTAGACCCAATAAAGCCATACGCATTTTTGCAAGAATACCCTTTTTCTTCTCCAAAGGAAGGTACTTTGTTTTGTAAGGTAAAAAAACCCCTTGGCGTAGGCGTTTGATTTTCCCCTGTAGAACAAATCATACGTTTTATAAGCTGCCATTCATTCTTATTTCCTTTTAGTACATAAGTTGTTTGCCTATATAAATCTGTCCATACTAAATAGTTTGTAGTACTTTCTATGTTTTGTACATTAATATAAGTTTCAATTTGCACTTTAGAAGCTGATGTAGCTGTTACTTTTTTATCAGCTGGAATATTTAAATCCTTTTTCGGGATAGTTGTTTTTTTCTTGTCCTTTGTAATTACTGTATAGCTCCCGTTATCTTCTCTATAAAGTTCAACTTGTTCACCTTTTTTTAGTCCTTTAGTAGCTACTTTCAAAGTTGCATATACAGGTGCTGCTGGAAATAATTCATCGATAGTCATTTTTTCTATCTGCATATCTTCTTGTTTCTTTATTTCAGCTAACCTTACTTTTTCATAGTTCTTTAAAATACTATCCATTTGCTGACCATATAACTTTTGATACTGATAACTTTCATCATTAGTTTCTACTAAATTAACCAATGTGTTTAAATAATAAGCTCCTCTTAGCACATAGCACTTTCTAGGATCTTCTACACTTTGACCAGGCTTAAGATACTGTCTTTTCACTTCCTCTATTGTTTTTTGACCATTCCAATAATAACTAGTGGTTACCACTTCTATAGGTTGCTCACTTGTATTATGTAAAAGCCCATCTCTATAAGCTAAATAACCTGCCTGTTCTACAGGTGCTTCTAAAATAAGAGTTGTTGCATCGTATTTTAAATTAAATTCTATCTCTAAAGCGCGTAGAGGAATAAATAAATTTTGCTCGCTTTGTAATGCATATGTTTTTAATAAACCATAATAGATATTTGCCTTTGATAAACTTACATCTATACTTTTTTCTTTCAAAAGCTCACTTGCTTGTGCCTTTTCATTATTCAAACTTAATACATCACCTTGAGCCTGTTTCTCTAAGGTAAACCCCATAGCCTTTAATGTATTTAAATCAATATAACTTGTATTTAAAAAAGTATATAGCGGATAAGTATATTCCCCATAAGCTAATACTTGACTGCTCAAAGTTAACTTGCCTATTTCCATTTCTTCAAAAGAAAGAGTAGTCATAGTCTTTTGACGATAGTCCATCACTACTTTTTCTGCTTTGCTATCTTCTCTTATAAATGCTTGTTTATTCTCTTGGTAATGTAATACCCTCTCATAGGTTCTATCCCAAGCTTCACTTGTAACTAAACTTTCCCCTTTGATTTCTGGTTCTTGCCAAATGCCTATTAGTACTAATTTCCCAATATAAGGATCACTTATTCCCTCTGATTCTGGTAGATAAATACCCGCTTCATTAATCATTTGACATAATGCATAAGCTGCTTCCTTTAAAGATATTTCTTGATTTTGCGATTGCTCTATTAAATAGGCTAATTGTTGTTCTTCTAAAATGGTATTAAATAATTGTCTTGATAAATAAGTTGTTACTTCCTCAGACTGAATCAATTCAGCTACTATTTCATTAGTTGATTGCTTTATCCTTTCTGCTCTTATAGGTGTTCCGCTAATAACCATTACTACAATTAAACTTATCCATTTTCTCATCTTTCCCCTCCTATTTTCCCATCTTTTTCCATTATATCAGATAATTGTTATTTTTCAACCATCTGATAGCATCTATTTTTACTCTCGTTATTTAGGAACTATATGATATAATCATTCCTAAATAACAAAAAAAGATAGCTCTTTATAAGCTATCTTTTTATTAATAGTAAACAACAGATACAATTTTCCCTAAACTTATTAATACTTCTTCTAATCTATGTAAAATGTTAAGTTTAATACTTAATGCATTTGGAAAGTCTGGATTTTGATGTGCAGGATTAATAGCTCTTCCTATTAAAATTTTTAAGTGAGTACACTCTTCAAAAAGCATTCTAGCTAATAATGAGGCACCATCTTCTTGGTACAAAAAATCTAAATCCTTACTTCTCTTTACTTGCTCTAATTTTTCCACTGCACCTTGTATCGTAAGAACTCCTTCAGTAACAAGATCAACGCCTTTAATATGACCAATAGGTGGAATATGGGGATCGATAATATTAAAGCTAGTGGCTACTTCTCTGCCTAGTTCTCTTGAAACGATATTAGCTGCAGTACCACCACATACAATCTTCTTACCCTTAGTCTGCATGAGTTCTTCTACCACCACACTATCTTGGTTTTTATCACAAGGAGGACCCGAAAACAAGGTGGCTGATTTAGGTTCTGTCACCTTAATAGTGGCTACAGTTGTATCATCACCTGGCTTTTCTATGTAAAGATCTTCACATACCCCCAGTAGCAAGCTAGTGATTTTTTTAGCAGGTAAATCTTCTACCCCTAATCCTTGTAAATACTGGGCAACTTCTTTCCAGCTCCAACCTAAATTAAGTACCATCCCTACACCTGCATGAATTACACCATCACTTACAAAAACAAGCGTGTCTTTTTGTTGTAATTTAAAGTGACTTTCATGAATAATACGTCCATTAATTTCTCTTGTTTCTTTTTCAATGGGTTGCATCTTACCTTCACGCATAAAAAAGATACTGGGATTATCAAATTCAACGATATATACCATTCCTTCTTGATTAACTTTAATAATCGTAAATGTAGAATATGCTAATTTTCGCACCGAACAAATGGGAAGTGTGTGGATGATGGTATCAACTACTTCTTCTATTGGCAAACCTTCTTTTAACATGGTAATAGCTATTTTAGACGTTAGCGTCGCTAATATGTTTGCTTTAACACCACTGCCTAGACCATCTGATAAAACAGCAATAAAACCATTTGGCTCACTAATAAATTCAACTTTGTCTCCACAAAGTTCTTCTCCATATTTATTTAAGCTACCCGCTGCAAAATCCATAAAAAAATTCATCGTTTTATAGCCTCTTCCTCTTTAATAAGTTGTTTAAGCTTAGTTAATGTTACTTTGGTTTCTGCTGTTGTTTCTCCTAATAAGCTGGCAATTTCCTGCGCAACTGTCATCTGCTTATTGATAACCTGTTGTGCCATATCTATGGCTTCAATCTTCATATTTTGAAGTTGCTTATTTTTCTTTTCATCATAGGTCACATCATTAGCAATCCAAACCATAATGGTATGGTAATCACTCCAAATAATACTTTGTACCACTGTAGCATCTATACTATTCAAAATAATTTTTTGATTCAGTATGCTTTTTTTCATACGTTTTACTTCTTTGAAGCTTTCTTCCTCCATCAAGGCACTGACTGGTAATTTATCACTTATATCCTTGGTTATACCAAAGAACTTTCTAGCTGCTGGATTAACCTCTATTACCTCTAATGCTTCATTCACCATAATAATCAAATTAGGCGTGGCTTCAAAAATAATATTAGTTAATGTTTCTGCTTTTTGTCTCATAAAAGGCAAACACATATTAGGTTCAGCCATACCATTAAATACTGCAACGGCTTTATCACGACAAGTTTTATAACCACAAGATCCACAATTGAGTTCGTCCAATTTGGTTTCTTTTCCTATACTATTTAAAATAGCTTCAACTTCTTCTTCACTAGGAGTCCTTAATTGATGTTTTAAGTTATAGAATTCCTTATGTAAATTAATAGAATCCGTTGTCATTTCGCTCACTTCTTTTGAGTTTGTTTCTAAAACTTGTTCTTCTGCATAACGCTTAATACGTTCTCTTCTTTCATATATATTAACACCATCTTGTGGCATCCCTGCTCCAGAGATACAACTTTGCCTACAACCATGAATTTCAATTAGTGTATTTTTAAATGCCCCATTCATAATATGTGGCATCATATCAATGCACTCATCCACTCCATCTATTTGAATAATTTTTCTAGGTAAGGGTTGATCTTTTATTGTATGCGTCATGCCCCCCACTATTGGATAGCGACGCTGGCTTGCTCCTGTAACATCAAAGGAAGATGCCTCTATAACTTCCCAATCTATTTTCTCTTCTTTAATCCACTCTAATAATTCTTCAAAAGTTAATACAGCATCAATGGATTCTTCTTCAATACCCTCTATTTTTTTAGACAAACAAGGTCCTATAAAAACAACCTTTGTTTCTTTTCCATGTCGACGCTTAATGAGTTTAGCATGACAAGCTGCTGGAGAAACAACAGGGATTAAAAACGGAATTACTTCTGGATAATGCTTCTGAATAAGTGCATTAACTGTAGGGCAACAGCTTGTTATATAACATTGGTCTCCTGGCATCTTGCTATAGGCTTCATAAACTTCTGTAACTAATTCAGCTCCTACTACTGTTTCCTCTATAGCATCAAACCCTAATACTTTTAATACGCCTGGTAATTTATTACTATCTTTATCAAAAAGAGCTGCAAAACTAGGTGCTACTGAAGCTATCACTTTTACTTCTTGCGTTAAATAATATTTTACCTTTTCTAACTCAGATTGGACATGTTTTGCATTTTTAGGGCATACCTTCAAACATTTACCACATCCAATACAACGTTCTTTAATAATCTTTGCTTGTTCTGCTTGCACCTTAATAGCATTAACAGGACAAGATCTTACACAAGCATAGCAGTTTTTACAATTTGATTTAAAAAAATCTATAATCCACATGTTTCTCATCTCCTAGTAGAATCCTAAATTCTTACCTCTATGCAAAATCACTGTTTTATTAAATCTTTAATTAAAATATATATTATTGTTATTTTTTTGTCAATTTAATCTTGTAACTTTTAATCATAATCATTTGTTAATTTGTGCACGATTCAAACTATCATTTATCTCCTCACATATAAAACAACTTTCATTTATCTAATAAAAAAGCAGATTAATAGAGATCATTCCCTACTAATCTGCTTTTTACTATTTAAATTCTTTCCTTAGGTTCGTAATGGGTGTGAAGTAATTCATGTGCTTTATGACTCATTGGTTTTCCAAAGTAATTTGCATACATTTCTTTGATGTAGGGATTTTCATGAGATTTACGAATGACTTTATTCCTATCTTCTGTATAAATTGCTGCTTGGCGTTGTTTTAAAATCTCACTATTTCCGTGATGATAAGGTTGACCTCCTCCACCAATACAACCGCCTGGACATGCCATAATTTCAATAGCATGATAATGATTTGGATTACCATTTCTAATTTCTTCTAGAAGTAATCTTGCATTGCCAAGTCCATGTGCAATACCAATATTTAAATCTAAATCACCTACGTTAACAGTAGCATTTCTAATTCCCTCGAAACCTCTTAACTCTTCAAAATCAACTTTACCTAGAGTTTCTCCTGTAATAACTTCATAGGCAGTACGAACAGCTGCTTCTATTACACCACCTGTTGTTCCAAAAATAACACTGGCACCTGTTGATTCTCCAAGTGGATGGTCAAACTCTTCTTCTTTAAGGTTACTAAAGTCAATATTTGCTTTTTTAATCAAATGAGCAAGTTCTCTAGTAGAAATAGAAATATCTACTTCTCTATTAAATTCCGGTCTTGATGCTTCGTATTTTTTAGCTAGACATGGCATAACAGATACAACCACCATTTTCTTAGGATCAATATTCATTTTTTGTGCGAAGTAGGATTTGGCAATAGCGCCAAACATTTGTTGAGGAGACTTAGCACTTGAAGGAATATCTAAAAGATCTGGAAATTGCGTTTCAAAGAAATTGACCCACGCTGGACAGCAACTTGTCAGAATTGGTAATTTTACAGTTTTATCTCCATTTTGGAATCTTGTCAGACGATCCACAAGCTCTGCTCCTTCTTCCATAATGGTTGCATCAGCAGCAAAATCTGTATCAAATACATAATTAAATCCTAATTTTCTAAGAGCAGCTACCATTTTACCTGTTACTAATGTACCAGGTGCCATACCAAACTCTTCTCCTAAAGCAGCTCTTACTGCTGGAGCCGTTTGTACAATAACCACTTTCTCTGGATCTGCCAATTGCCTTACAACATTCCAAATGTGTTCTTTTTCAGAAAGTGCACCTGTTGGACAAACGGCTACGCATTGCCCACAATGAGTACATACAGAATCTGCCAAATCCACTTCAAAAGCTGGTGCAACAACTGCATCAAATCCTCTATTAATACCTGATAGAGCACCTACAGATTGTACTTTATTACACATTGTTTCACAACGTCTACACATAATACATTTGTCCATGTCACGAACAATAGCTTCACTAATATCTTTTCTATAAGTTGATTGAGCCCCATCCTTACCTACTGTTAATTCACGAATACCAAAAGTAATAGCTAAGTCCTGAAGTTCACAGTTACCTGACTTCTCACAGATTAAACAATCTTTTGGATGGTCTGATAATAAAAGTTCAAGTACTATTCTTCTTGAATTGAGCACTTTAATAGATCGCGTGTTTACTACCATTCCATCAGTTACTGGGGTTGCACATGCAGGAGCTAGATTTCTACGTCCTTCTACTTCTACCACACAAATTCTACAAGAAGCACTTTGGTTTACCATTTTTGTATCATGTAAATCTAAATGACAAAGTGTTGGAATTTGTACACCAATTTTCTTAGCTGCCTCTAAAATCGTTGTACCTGGAGAAACCAGCACCTGTGTGTCATCTATTGTTATTTTCATTTCAGACATGTTTTCTCTCTCCTTTCCCTATTCTCTTACGATTGCTGCAAATTTACATTTGTCCATACAAGCACCACATTTAATACATTTTTCTTGGTCAATCGTATGTAGTGTTTTTACTGTTCCTGAAATAGCACCTACTGGACATACTCTCACACAAGCTGTACAGCCTTTACATTGCTGCGTGATATGGTACTGTAATAAAGCGCTGCATTGTCCAGCTGGACATTTATGATCGTAAATATGAGCTAAGTACTCATCTTCAAAGACTTTAAGCGTAGATAGAACAGGGTTGGGTGCAGTTTGACCTAATCCACAAAGTGCAGTATCTTTAATGACCTCACTTAATTCCTTTAGTGTTTTTAAATCTTCTTCGCTTCCTTTACCAGCTGTAATCTTTTCTAATATTTCTAGAAGACGTTTTGTTCCTATACGACATGGTGTACATTTTCCACAAGATTCTTCTGCTGTAAATTCTAAGTAAAATTTAGCAACAGCTGGCATACAATCGTCTTCATCCATAACAATCATACCACCAGACCCCATCATAGAACCTTTTGCAATTAGATTGTCAAAATCAATTGGTGTATCAAGGTCTTTTTCTGTTAAACAACCACCAGAAGGGCCCCCTGTCTGAACAGCTTTGAATTTTTTACCATTCTTAATACCCCCACCAATATCATAAATAACTTCCTTTAAAGTAATACCCATAGGTACTTCTATTAAGCCAACATTATTGATTTTACCAGCCAAAGCAAATACTTTAGTACCTTTTGACTTCTCTGTTCCAATGTTGCTAAACCAATCTGCACCTTTTAAAATAATAACTGGAATATTAGCGAAAGTTTCAACATTATTAACATTAGTAGGTTTGCCCCAGTAACCACTTGCTGCTGGAAATGGTGGTTTAGTTGTAGGTTCACCACGCATACCTTCCATAGAGTGAATAAGTGCTGTTTCTTCACCACATACGAAAGCACCTGCCCCAAAACGGATTTCAATATCAAAACAGAACTCACTACCCATAATGTTATTGCCCAATAATCCATATTCTCTTGCTGAATGAATAGCTGATTCTAAGCGTTTAATAGCTAATGGATATTCTGCACGAATATAAACAAGACCTTTAGTTGCACCAATAGCATATCCGCAAATAGCCATGGCCTCTACTATAGAATTTGGATCTCCCTCTAATATAGAACGATCCATAAATGCGCCTGGATCTCCTTCATCGGCATTACAAACAACATATTTTTGATCTGCTTGATTTTTATGAGCAAATTCCCATTTAAGTCCAGTTGGGAAACCGCCACCCCCACGGCCACGAAGACCTGAATCCTTTACTTCATTAATAACTTCTTCTTGTGTCATTGTTAAAACCTTAGCTAAAGCTGCATAGCCATCTCTTGCTATGTACTCTTCAATACTATCAGGATCTATAAAGCCACAGTTACGTAATGCCACACGCATCTGTTTTTTATAGAAATCCATATGTTTAGAGTCAGAAACTTGCTCTTCTGTTGTAGGATCTTCATAAAGTAAATGGTTCACTTTCCTTCCTTTAACAATATGTTCTTTAACAATTTCTTCTGCATCCTCTGGTTTTACCTGTACATAAAAAGTGTTATCTGGAAGTATTTTTACAATAGGACCTTTCTCGCAAAAACCAAAACATCCTGTTTTTAAAACCTGTACTTGTTCTGTCATCCCTGCTTCTTCAACATGAGCAATAAGCTCATTTACGATTTCATTAGATTGTGAAGACAGACAACCTGTTCCCCCACACACTAAAATATGCATTGTATACTTAGACATATTAGGACCTCCTTCCTTTATTCATCAAGCGACTTATGAGTAACGGGTATAATACCCTCTATCATTTCCCCACCAATAATATGTTTCTCCAATATTTCTGCTGCACGCTCTTTATTAACATCTCCATATACAATAGGTTCTTTACCAGGAATAGTAATTTCTACTGTAGGCTCTGCATAACAATACCCCATACAACCACTTTGGGTAATGACAATATTGTTAAGACCACGTGTACGTACCTCTTCTGAAAAATAATTCATAATATCTCTTGCACCTGCAGCAATCCCACAGGTTGCCATAGCAACACGTATCACAATCATTTGATCTACATGATCGCCTTTTTCTCTTAAATCTAATTTATTTTTAACACTTTCTCTTAAAGCTTGTAATTCATCTAAAGACATTATTTTTGGCATGGCTTTCCTCCTTACGCTTCATCATATTCACTTAGGATTTTCTTCACTTCTTCTGCTGAGCCAATACGGCCATATACTTTTTCTCCAATAAGTACAACTGGTGCAAGACCACATGCACCTACGCATCTAAGCGCATCTAATGAGAATTTACCATCAACTGTTGTTTGTCCTACCTCAATGCCTAGTTCCTTCTTAAAGGCATCGAGTACTTTATCTGCACCACGTACATAACAAGCAGTTCCTAAACAAACGGATACAGGATTTTTCCCTTTTGGTGTCATGGTGAAAAAGGAATAAAAACTTACTACGCCATAGACTTGTGAAACAGGAACATTGAGCTTTTCACCTACAAACATCTGCACTTCTTTTGGTAAGTAACCAAATAAACCTTGTGCCTTATGTAACACTGCAATAAGTGCTCCCTTTTTTTCAGGTAGCTCATTAATGAACTGTTCTAACTCAGCATACAAACTCTGGGTTAGCTTATTATTGCAACCTTCACATGCCATAATATATCCTCCTTATTTCATAGCTTTTATAATTTTTGTTAAAAAAATAACAAAAATTATAGAAAATAGGTACTTACTTTATGAAAATAACACAATTTACACCCTAAGTCAATCAATAAATTCCGAACTTTCAGTAATGTGTTACATTTTATATAAATTTTATGTCAATTTTTACATAAAATTCTCATAAGTCTTTGTTACTTTTGCTCAATTTATAAATTAAATTCATTAATTCACGGGCTTTACTTGGTATAGTTCTCGTATTTTCAGAGATATCAAACAAATAATGTGCATCTGAAGATTGTATAACTGTATATTTATTATATTTTTCTTCATATTCTTTTAGAGATGATTTTTGTGAGATTTCTAATATATTAAAATCTAATTCCTCTGGTACAGCTCCTAAGTTAGACAAAATACTATAGCTCCTTCTATCGATATGTGCTGGATAAATAATACCCTTTTTCCGTCTCACTTCTTTTACAATATCAGATACTGATATTTGAGTTGCCGTCAAAAGGAATTGTTCTAGTTCTCCTACAATTTCATCTTGCTCATTAAGTATAAGTTGTTCACCGAACAAATCTTTTCTGTTCTTCATTTTAGGAAGACCTTCATTAATCCACGTGGCTATGTCCCATGCCTCATTTAGGTTCCTAAATAAAGCAATTAAATGAAACTCTTCCATACACTCAATTTCAATACCTGGTATTACTAATAATCCCCTTTTTTTCCCCACCGCCATAACAGCCTCACAGTTAGCAGCCGTTTGATGATCTGTAATCGCAATCACTTCTAGCCCTTTAAGTAAACTCATATTGACAATATTATTAGGCGTCATGGTTATATCGCCACATGGTGAAGCCGCTGTATGAACATGCAAATCATATATAAGCGACATACTGCCCTCCTTATAATAAATTGGCAATTTCATGTGCCAATGTAAAACTATTGTTCTCTGAACTAAATACAGGTATTTTTTCTTGATTTGCCCTTAGCCTCATCTCTTCATCAATTTCTACTCCTTCAGCTAAAATAATAGCAGATATGCCTACCATAACTGCTACTGCTAACGTATTCATATGTCCTTGTACAGTAACCCATACATCATCTTCTTTTGCATGAGCAATTACAAAACTTAGTAGATCTCCTGTATAGCCACCTTTTACCTCTCGTGATAGACCTGCTTCTCCTGCCATTAATTTTAAGTTTAATGCTACCTTAAGTTCTCTTACATTCATTTCATTTCCTCCTTTTTTACTTCTCTTTTTTCAGTCGGAACATTAATTTGAGTTAAAGCATGTATTTGATCGGATAAATCTTTAATCTTTTCTCTTAGCATGAAAACACATTCTTCAACTTTTGCCCTTTGTTTAATAACATCCTCGGCGAAGCATCTACAAGTAGGTGCACCACATGCCCCACAATCTATTTGTGGTAGCTTTCCATATAGTTCTTCTATGCCTTGCATTTTTACAATGGCCTTCTCTATATCACTATCCAAGGTAAAAACAGGTCTTGGAGTAATATTTTTTTCAAAATAACAAGCTTCTTCTTTTAACGCCCTCCAAATCTCTGGATACTTTATAATTTGCTTACTACTACTCTCTTGATCAATCCATTTTTTAAGTGTATTACAGCTTATAAATGCATTTTCAACCGTTAAAACGCCTCCCAAGCATCCTCCTGTGCATCCAAGAGCTTCAATGTAGCTTACATTTGTCAATGTTCCATCTTCCACCTTCTCTAATATACCAATTACATTTTCCATCCCATCCACAGAAATATGACTTTTAATACGATGTTGATCTAGACTTCCTGTTCTCATAGCCCACATCAATCCAATATAACTACTTTTGCGATGTAAGGTTTTTCCTTCGAAAGGCTTTAGATTAGACTTCATCTTTTTATATAAAGCTTGCATAGATAAAACCCCATCCACATAAGACATTGAGAAGCCTTTTGGCCGGTGAATCTCAGTTGCTTTAGCAGGACATGGGGAAATAAAAAACACACCTACTTCTTTTTGATCAATTCCTCTTTCTGCATATTGCTTTTTAACATAACGTGCAGCTAATTCCATAGGTGACATGAGTGGTAATAAATGAGGTAATAATGATGGAAAACGTCTTTGAATTAGTCTCACAATAGCAGGGCATGAAGATGAAATAACAGGTAGGTGTGTTGCTTTTTCTAAAAAATCATAAATTCTTTGTGTAATCATTTCTGCTGCAAAAGCTACTTCAAAACAATCAGTAAAACCTATGCAATAAAGTGCTTCTAATATCTCATTAATATTTTTTATTTTAGGGAACTGAGCATATAGTGAGGGTGGAGGAAGGGCTACAGAGTAAGTATAATTACTCAGCATCTCCCACTCATCCATGACTGCTTTTTTAGCGCCATTTCTACAAATCCTTATGCAATTACCACAGTCAATACAACGTTCTTCTATAATTTCTGCTTTGGATCCCCTCACCCTAATAGCCTCAGTTGGACAGCGCTTAATACAATCTGTACAACCAATGCATTTTTCTTTTTCAATTGTCACTGAGTGGGTATACATAAGCCTATTTCCTCCTTTCTCATTCATTAGTTGCCACAAAAACTTTAATAGTTACAGTAGTTCCTGAACCTACTTTAGATTCAATATGCAAAGCATCACTATATTTCTTCATATTAGGGAGTCCCATACCCGCACCAAATCCTAACTCTCGTATTTGATGAGAAGCAGTTGAATAACCGGCCTTCATAGCTAGGTCAATATCGGGTATGCCTGGTCCTATATCTTTCAAAATAACAGTGACATAATCCGTACAAATTTCTACATCTATATCTCCCCCATCAGCATGAATAACCATATTCATCTCTGCTTCATACATAGCAATCGCAATTTTTCTAATGATAGTTGCATCCATTCCCAGTTGTTTTAAAGTTCTTTTTAATGACGCTGAAGCTTCTCCTGCTCTTAAGAAATCTTCCCCATCTACCTGGTAATGTAATCTCATACTATGCGTCTCCTTTACCTCTTAAGCCTGCTTCATATAATTTACCGCAGGCTATATAGAGTGGTTCTTCTGTGGAAAAAATAGCCATACCTTTTTCTTTTGCTAATTTAACCATATCTTCACTAGGTGATTTTCCTCTTACAAAAACGATAGCTTTAATATCTAGCATTTCAGCAGTTCTAATAACCTGTAAATTTACAAGTCCTGTTAATAGTAGAACTTTTTCCTTTGCAAAAGCGAGTACATCACTCATTAAATCACACCCGCATGCAGTATACACCTCACTAGAAAGTTGTTCTTCTCCAATCCATAATTTAGCATTTAATAAATTCTTTACTTCTCTTAATTGCATAATCATTTCCCCCTTAATTAGTAAACTGCTATCCCTGGTAAAGTCACTTCAAAAATACCTTCTAAACGCTTTGTTTCAATTTTAATACCTCCAGCTGTCTCGAATAGCTTTCTAGTTTTCTCAAGTCCTATTCCTAGATGAAAATTATCTTGTCTTTGACTCATAATAAGAAGCCGCGAGTATAGCCAAGGGTTAACTCGCCAACGTCGCTCTTTTCCTTCATATATTTCATGACTCATAGGATTGATCACTTTCACATAGTTTTTATCAATAATAACTTGAATATATTGTGTATTATTCCAATAACTTCTATGTATAATTGCATTAGTAAGTACTTCTACTAGTCCAGAAATCGGATATTTTTTAGGTAACAACTTACTTACATACTCTTCAAAGGCCTTAATCATCTCTAAAATGTTACCTTCTATTCCAATCACCTGATTATTACAACTCACTTCCACGATAGCTTGCGGTATAAAATCCTGTGGATGCTTTCCAAATAATAACAAGCCACCGTAGGTTGGATAATAGACTTCTTTTTCATAATCTGTTGCAATAATACCTAATGAACTTAATAATAAAAGCTGCTCATGATTATTCGCTAATTGATTCCCCCATTTAATACTTAAAGCTTTTTCATCTAAATCCCTTAGGCTACTTCCTCTACAAGGTACATTTTCAAAACTTAGCATGCCATATTGCTGTAACATATTAGCCACTTCATGTCTTGTAGCTTTATCTGTTGTAGACCCTCTTCTTATATAAAATGCACCTGTTTGAAGCATTTGATGAGGCACTTGCATACTTTTAAAAATAGTAACAACACCTAATACCTTTTGTTCTACTTCTATAGTGTCAAAGCGTACAGGAACAGGTGGCATTGCCCTATTAGCAATTATTTGTTGAATGCGTTCCTCAATGTGCTCAGGGATAGCTTCTAAACCTATAATTTGTCTCGTTGCATCTTCTACACCAAATATGATATAACCTCTCCCACCCGGTGTATTTGCTATAGCAATTACATCCTTTACAAACTCTTTTTTTTCTGAATCTAATTCTAAACTCAATTTCAATTTAAAATCTAATTTAAATCCTTCATCATTTTTTAAGAGCTGCATTAGCTTATGTTTATTCATCTATAACCTCCCTCAGAATTCCATATAATGATACCCTCATTTTATAATATTTCTGTCAACAAGAACATCATTTTCTAATTATTTATAAAATAATTAGTTACTTTATATAATTATCTTACTTATTTCTATCTATAATCAACTTGTATGTCTTCTAACGGGTAGGTAACATGATTTTTAACCTTTTACATATACTATAATAGAATATGAATAATGAGGCATTGTTATGAAAAATAAAAAAGATACTTTTGAAGCTTTTTTACGTTGTTTTCATGCACTTCCAAATCCAGTTAGTCTAGATGTTTACTTAGACGATGTACTTTATATAAAAGACTTTCTTTATGAAGATTTTAGCCATTATAAACCTCTTGCAAAAGGAGAACACCAAATCAGCATTACTTTACATGAACAAACTAATATTTTATGCACACGTTCTATTTGGATTAGTAATGAAAAAATTTATACACTTATTATTAGCACAGATTTTAAAACATTAGGTCCAGGTCTTTATCTTATTAATGATGCACAACGCCCTATACCTAATGAACATTGTTTATTACGCCTAGGTACTTTTTGTGATTTATTACACTTAGTTAATATTCAGTTTTCCGAACAAACTCTAGCTTTTAGAAAAATCCCCCCTCACCAAAGCTCTCATTATCTCTCTTTTACCCCTGGAACTTATGACATAACTGCTTTAACTCATGAGAAAAATGACACTGTATGTGAATTAAAAAATTCTTCTTTTAAAATTTCTCGTATCTACACACTTTATCTACTTGGAAATGCTTCAGACAATTATCCTTTGCATTTTTTATTATCCATTGATGGGAGTTCTTTTTTATCCTTTTAAATCTTAAATAAAGCAATAGGAGTGAATAAATTTTCCATTTATTCACTCCTATTGCTTTATCTTTCATTATTCTACTTTTTAAAGCCGATAGAGGCGTTCTTTTGATTAAATTGCATTGTTTTATTTTTTCTTCTTTTGATGAGTAATAGCTTTTTTCATCTTGTTTTTCGTACTAGAGTTTTTGTCAAAATTCTGTTGGCTTTTACGTTTATTTTTATGAGTACTTACTGATTCATCCTTTAATTTATTACTCTGTAAAGGCTTAGAAACATTTTTTATTTTATTTGTCATATCCTTCTTTTTAGTCTTACAAATAGAATAACCAAAGCTTCCTAATTCTTCACCTAAAGTTAAGTAACTCCCATGAGAATAGGCAATTAAGTCTGTTGCATTTAAATGAAACTTCCCTTTTTCATCTAAATATGTTTCATCAATATAAACATTAAGTACATCTGCAATAAACATATGATGTGATCCTAATTCTTTAATTTCTTTTGTCTTACAAACAATGCTTACAGGGCTTTCTCCTATCATAGGACATCCTGTTTCCTCATCTCTTATTACCGTAAGATTCATAGCCTTAAACTTATCGATATCTCTTCCACTTTTTACCCCACAAAAATCTGTTGCTCTTACTAAGCTTCTAGTGGTAAGGTTAATAACAAAATAACCACTTTCTTTGATGAGATCATAGGAAAAGCGAGACGGCCTTAAAGAAATATAGGTCATAGGTGGATTAGTACAAATGGTGCCTGTCCAACCTACCGTTACAATATTGGCCCTTTCACGATCTCCGCAACTTACCATTGCCGCCGGAATAGGATAAACCATGTTTCCTGCTTTCCATTTTTGTTTACGTATATGCTCTTTTCCCATCTTAACTAATCCTTTCAAAAAATCTACTCGTCTTTCTTTTGTTTGATTGATAATGAAATACCAACCTTATAGTAACTGATTAATATGTTCTAATATTTCAAATTCTAATACACTATTAAATTCTTCTTCTTTCAATTGTGTCAGTTTGCTTTGTAATTCAAATAAACCTATGAATAGTTCCCACTGCTGCTGACCCTTTTGATATTGTTCAATCACTTGCTTTTTTTCTAGTTTAGCTTGTGAAAGGCTAATGGCTTTTGCTGCATATTGCTGATACAAGCCTCGTGAAGAAATATAATAACACTGCTCATGCATAGCTAATCCACTAGGCATCGGTGCATTTTCTTTTGCTAAACGATCTAAATCTTTAATATCCATTTTCACCATCCCCCTCTTTTAGAAAAATAATACTTGCTTCTTTATGTTATTATAACCAATCTTCTGCTGAATAACATTTACATTTATCCAATAGCACCTATAAAACTACCTACATACCAGCCAATCAAATTAACTACCATGTGCATAATAAAAGTTGATAAAAAATTCCCTTCTTTCTCTCTTACCACTCCAAATACTATGCCCATAAACGTGCTATATATCTTTTGTAAACCTAATTGATGTAAACTTCCAAACAAAATCGCTTGAATAATAATAGCAAAGGTTGTTCCAAATCCCTCTGTTAAATACCCTTGAATTTTTCCTCTAAATAAATACTCTTCTATTAAAGGTGCCATAATAACTAAAACAATAGCTCTTAAAATAACCTCATTATTATCAAAGAGTTCATTAATAGCTTCATATTCAGGAAAAAAAGGAATAAGTACTTGTGTTACAATAACACATATGAGCCAAGCTCCTAATCCCATTATAACATAACGTAGAATTAATTTAACATTAATCTCTTGCCCCATCTTCTTAATAACCGGTTGATTTCTCGTAAAAATAACTATTCCTATCAAACAAAGAATCTGACTGGCTAAACTAATAGCATATCTATGATTTGTTATAACCACTTGATAATCTGTTAGGTTTCCAGTAAATAATTCTACCCCTATACTTGCAATTGTTGATGCAGCCATAAACCATATAACTAATAAAATAGCTTTCAACAACGCTGATAATTGAGACTTCATAATTTCCTCCGTTTATTGATTACAATTTCTAAAAAATAAAAGGGAGGTTTCCCTCCCTTTTATTTTTTATTCTTTTTCTGGTTTTGGAAGAAGTACTTTATGTGACAAATTAACTCGACCTTGTTTATCAATTTCGATAACTTTTACTTTAATAGTATCACCTACAGCAACTACATCTTCTACTTTAGCTACACGCTCATGTGCTAATTGGGAAATATGAACAAGTCCTTCTTTACCTGGTACTAATTCTACAAAAGCTCCAAAATTCATAAGACGTACAACTTTACCATCAAATTCTTGTCCTTCTTCAATCGGCTTAGCGATACCTTCAATCATCTGGATAGCTTTTTGTGCCTTATCTGCATCTGAACCACAAATAAAGACACGACCATCATCTTCAATATCAATTTTAACACCAGTTTCATCAATGATACGATTAATCATCTTTCCTTTTGGTCCAATTACTTCACTGATCTTTTCTGGATCTATAGTGATTTGTGTAATAACTGGTGCATAAGGAGATAAGTGATCACGTACAGTTGGAATTGCTTTTAACATGACTTCATCTAAAATATAAAATCTTGCTTTTTTAGTATCTTCTAAAGCACCTTTAATAATTTCAGGTGTAAGCCCTTTGATTTTCATATCCATTTGAATAGCTGTAATACCTTTATGTGTACCACCTACTTTAAAATCCATATCTCCAAAGAAATCTTCTAATCCTTGAATATCTGTAAGAAGTACGAAATCATCATCTGTATCCCCTGTTACAAGCCCTACTGAAATACCAGCAACTGGTGCTTTAATAGGTACACCTGCTGCCATTAATGATAAAGTAGAACCACAGATACTTGCTTGTGAAGTTGATCCATTTGAGCTAAGTACTTCTGAAACTGTACGAATAGCATATGGGAATTCTTGTTCAGTTGGTAATACTGGTATTAATGCACGTTCTGCTAAAGCACCATGTCCAATTTCACGACGTCCTGGTGCACGTGGTGCTCTTGCTTCCCCTACTGAGTAAGGTGGGAAGTTATAGTGATGCATATAACGTTTAGAAACCTCTAATTCATCTAATCCATCTAAAGTTTGCATTTCAGATAAAGCTGCTAAAGTTGTTACTGTAAGCACTTGTGTTTGGCCTCTTGTGAATAAACCAGTACCGTGAACACGTGGCACTAGATCTACTTCTGCAGCAAGCGCTCTGATTTCATCTAATGCACGACCATCTGGACGTTTTGATTCTTTTAAAATCATACGTCTAACTGTTTTCTTTTCAAATTGGTAGAAAGCTTCTTCTAGATAAGCCAAATCCTCTTCTTTACCAGCTTCAGTTAAAGCTGCAATAACCTTATCTTTTAATGCCTTAAGTTGTACTTCTCTTACTTGTTTATCATCAGTGAAAACTGCTTCTTCCATTTGCTTGTCGCCAATATGAGAAACTATTTCATTATAAATCTCAGTTGGTACACCAAATTTCACATAGTCTTCATTCTTAGATTTTCCACAGTCTGCTTTAATTTTCTCAATAAATTGAACCACCTGTTGGTTAAACTCATGGCCTTTCATAATTGCATCAAACATAATGTCTTCTGATACCTCATTAGCACCTGCTTCAATCATCATTACTTTATCTTTAGTTGAAGAAACTGTAAGTGCTAAATCTGATTTTTGACGCTCCTCTTGATTTGGATTAAATACAAGCTGACCATCTACTAAACCTACTTGCACAGAACCAACTGGACCTGCAAAAGGAATATCAGAAATATCTACTACTAAAGATGCTGCTATCATAGCTGTTACTTCTGGACTACAGTCTTGATCTACAGATAATACAGTTGTAGTAATAACAACATCATTACGGTAATCTTTTGGGAATAATGGACGCATTGGTCTATCAATAACCCTTGATGTTAAAATAGCTTTTTCTGAAGGTCTAGACTCACGTTTAATATATCCACCTGGTAATCTACCTACAGAATAGAATTTTTCTTCATAGTTGACACTTAAAGGGAAGAAATCAATTCCCTCTTTAGGTGCGTCTGCTGCAACAACCGTTGCTAAAATCATAGTGTCCCCATATCTTACTGTTGCTGAACCATTAGCAAGACCAGCTACTTTTCCAATTTCTACCGAAAATTCTCTTCCAGCTAATTGGGTTGAATATTTTTTTACCATTTGTATTGCTCCTCTCGAAATATCATTTCATTTTTTTACATTTTAAATTTGTTATTTTAAGAAGAGAAAGCAATGTTGCGCAATCTTATAAGATGTTCTTTAAAAACAGCTTATAACATTGCACAAGATACATCATTCCTCTTCTTAATTATTTTACACTTAAATGTTAAAAAAGGGCGGAGTAATCCGCCCACTTTTTATTATTTTCTAATTCCAAGATCAGCAATGATTGAACGGTATCTTTCGATATCTGTTTTGATAAGGTAGTCAAGAAGACCTCTTCTTTTACCAACCATCATTAATAATCCACGACGAGAGTGGTGATCTTTTTGGTGAGTTCTTAAGTGCTCTGTTAAGTGATTGATTCTCTCTGTTAATAAAGCGATTTGTACTTCTGGAGAACCAGTATCATTTGTACCTCTAGCATATTTTGCCATAATTTCTTGTTTACGTTCTTTAGTCATTTTATTGACCTCCTATTAAATTTAATCTATGCCGTTTACCAAGAATGGGTCGGAGCGTCCCAAATCTGAGTAAAGGTATATAACCTTAGCTAGTATATCATATTTACTTGCTGTTTGCAATCAAGTTTATTGAGTTTGCGAAAATTTTTTCAACCTGACATTTATCTTTTTCAATTTGTACCTTTAAAGTCTCTACATCTTTAAATTTTTGTTCAGGCCTAATAAAATGATAGAAATAAATTTCTACAGCCTCACCATAAATATCTGCATCATAATTAAAAATATGTGTTTCTATCATTTTTTTCTGTCCCAATACAGTAGGATTAATGCCTATATTAGTCATCCCCATATAAACCTTATTATATACCTTTACAAAAGTAGCATAAACGCCATTAGGTGGATATACACGATCTGGATCAGCAATAAGATTAATCGTAGGAAAACCTATTGTACGCCCTAGTTGTTTACCTTGAACAACATTACCCACGACCATATATGGATGTCCTAACATTTCATTAGCCTGCTCCATATTTCCTTCTAGAATAAGTTTTCTTATGGAAGAACTCGATATCATACTACCCCCTATCTTTACCGCATCTACAATGCATACTTCTATATTATATTTTTCTCCTAATTGTCTTAAAAAATTAGGAGTACCCGTTTTTCCTTTACCAAAATAATAGTTACTGCCTACTACAAGTATCTTTGCTTTTAGTCTCTTCATTAAGATATCCACAAAAAAGGTCTCTGGAGAAATAGCCGCAAAAGTCTTAGTGAAAGGATATTCTATTAGTTCATCTATACCCATTTCACCAATCACTTGTTTTTTGTCTCGCCTAGACATGATAAGCGCTTTTCGATTATCTCCAATCACCCATGTCGGGTGTGGGTAAAAGGAAAACACGACTGTTTCGAGTCCATTGGCTTTAGCTCGGTCTTTTGCAACCTGAAATAATCTTTGATGCCCTTTATGTACACCATCGAAATTCCCTAAAACTACTACACAGTCCTCCTGTCTCATAATATCAGCAGTTCCATAAATATACTGCATCCCTACACCTCTTATCATGATTTGATTCATTTACTCCCTATAACTATACCATGATTTTCTTGCTCTTCAAAGGGGTAAGTTAAACAAAACACCCCCTGCATGAGGGGGCTTTATTTATGCATTATAAAACATTCTTTCTACTTTAAAACATGATTTTTCTGCATTCCATTTATAAAGAGCTATAAATTGATTAGATGTATCTACTACACGTATTAAAGTATTCATATAACTATCATTAAAATTTTCTATATCTTTTTTTCTTAAGGCATTACCATTATACAAGAGTTTCTCACCTGCCTTAGTAACATGAACTACAGGATATATAGAAAACAACTCTTCAACACCCATTATATGATCTTCTAAATTCCCCTTGTATTGTTCAAGCTGCTCCAAGGTAATACTATCTTCCAGTTTAAATTGTCCTACTTGTGTTCTAAGCAACGTTCCCATATGTGCACCACAACCTAATTGTCTACCAATATCTGTGCATAAGGTGCGTATATAAGTACCTTTTGAACAACTTACTCTTATCTTGAAACGCTTTTCATCAATCCACTCTATAATATCACATCCATAAATAGTTACTTCTCTACTTGGTCTATCAATTACAATTCCCTTTCTAGCAAGCTCATAAAGTCGTACACCATTTACTTTAATAGCTGAATACATAGGTGGTACTTGTGTATAATTGCCTACAAATGATGCTACTACTTGTGTAATCCTATCCTTAGTAGCTGTCACTTCCCTACATTCGATTACCTCTCCAGAGGCGTCCTCTGTAGTGGTGGTTACTCCTAAAACTACTTCTGCTTCGTAACATTTATTGGCATCAGAAAGATAGGGAACAACTTTTGTAGCCATCCCAATGCATAAAGGTAAGACCCCTTCTGCATCTGGATCTAGTGTTCCTGTATGACCAATCTTTCTTTCTCTTAAAATGCCTCTCGCCTTAGCTACAACATCATGAGAAGTAAAACCTTTTTCTTTATAAATATTAATTATCCCATTTAACATTTTAACTCACACTTTATCACTTTCTACCATGTAAAGTCTTTTTGCATTTAGTATAAATCACTCATTAAGAAGGCCACTTTAAGTGGCCTTCTCTAATAACATCAATACTTTATTCTTTACTGCTATCTTTCATAACATCTGCAATCATTTTAGACATTTGCATACCACGCTCAATTGATTCATCTAATCTAAATAAAAGTTCTGGCGTATTTCTTAAGTTAATACGTCTAGCGATTTCTTTACGTATATATCCTTGTGCCTTAGTTAAGGCAGTTAACGCTGCTTGTTTTTTATTATCTTGAAGTACACTAATGAAAACTTTTGCAGTTTTTAAATCATTCGTTGTTTCTACAGCAATAACACTAATCATAGCATCTTGAACACCTGGATCTTTAATATCACTGCGAACGATTTCTGCAATTTCTCTACGCATTTCTTCGTTTATTCTAGTTAATCTTTGACTAGCCATTTTATCCACATCCTTTTAGAAGTTTTATCTAATGACCATCATTCATTTAATCTACCATTTTAATGTAGAGCAATGAATGATTCATTCTTAGACAACAACATCTCTGCCTCGGATAAAAAATCCGAGATATGAAGTTTATTTATCTAGGAACCTCTTCCATAATGAAGGCTTCTACAATATCGCCTTCTTTGATATCATTGTATTTTTCAAACATAACACCACATTCATAGTTAGTTGCTACTTCTTTTGCATCGTCTTTAAAACGTTTAAGTGAAGCAAGATGCCCTTCATAAACAACTATACCATCACGCACAATACGTACACCTGCATTTCTTACAATTTTACCATCTGTTACATAGGCACCACCAATTGTACCAACGCCAGATACTTTAAAGGTTTGACGGATTTCAGCATGACCAATTACTTTTTCTACAAACTCTGGATCTAACATACCTTTCATCGCTGCTTTAATATCATCTATCGCATTATAAATAACACGATATAATCTTACATCTACCTCTTCACGATCAGCATAAGCTTTTGTAGCAGCTTCTGGACGTACATTAAATCCTATAATAATAGCTCCTGATGCAGATGCTAATTGAACATCTGATTCTGTGATTGTTCCCACTCCACCATGAATTGTTCTGATTCTAACTTCTTCATTGCTTAACTTCTCTAAACTTTGACGTACAGCTTCTACAGAACCTTGAACGTCAGCTTTAATAATAATATTAAGGTCTTTCATCTTACCTTCTTGAATTTGAGTAAAGAGGTCATCTAAAGAAACTTTATTTGGTGTCTGACCAATCATTTGTACACGACCTTGTGCCTTAATACGCTCAGCCACTTGACGTGCTTGCTTATCACTATTAGCTACATAGAACATATCTCCACCTGTTGGCACTTCAGATAAACCTAAAATTTCAACTGGTATAGATGGACCTGCTTTTTTAACCGATTTACCCGTACTATCAACCATAGCTCTTACACGTCCATAGGCTGCACCAGCAACAATCGGATCTCCTATTTGAAGTGTCCCACTTTGTACAAGAACTGTAGCTACTGGTCCTCTTCCCTTATCAAGCTGTGCTTCAATAATCGTACCACGTGCTTTACGTCTTGGATTCGCTTTAAGATCACCCATTTCCGCTACAAGAAGTACCATTTCTAATAAGTTATCTATTCCTTGGTTTTTAAGTGCAGATACAGGTACACAAATTGTATCTCCGCCCCAGTCTTCTACAAGTAAGCCTTGGTCAGCCAATTCTTGTTTAACACGGTCTGGGTTAGCACTTGGCTTATCAATTTTATTCATTGCTACAATGATTTGTACATTAGCAGCTTTAGCATGGTTAATCGCTTCGATTGTTTGAGGCATTACCCCATCATCAGCTGCAACTACTAATATAGCAATATCTGTTACCTTAGCACCTCTCATACGCATTGCAGTAAAGGCCTCATGTCCTGGAGTATCTAAGAAAGTGATTTTTTCACCATTTAAACTTATTGAAGATGCACCAATATGTTGTGTAATACCACCTGCTTCTCCTGTTGTCACATGTGTTGAACGAATAGCATCTAATAATGATGTTTTACCATGGTCAACGTGTCCCATAACAACTACAACTGGTGGTCGTTTTTCTAAGTCTTTCTCTTCATCGATGACTTCTCCAAAAACTTCTTCCATTACATCTTTTTCTTCTTCTGGCTCCACAATAATATCATATTCTTCTGCAAGTTCAGCTGCTAATGCGTAGTCAATCTCTTGATTGATTGTAGCAATAGTACCTCTCTTCATTAATTTCTTTATAATTTCAGTAGAAGGTACTCCAACTTCTGCTGCAAAATCCTTAATGGAAATACGTACTGGTAATTGAATGATTTTAATTTCTTCTGTCATGTTTTCTGATTCATTTTTTTGTTGATTATTCATATTTTTATTTTCTTTTATGCCTTTCTTATTGTTTTTACTTTTTTTGCCCTCTTTTTTAATTACTTCTTCTGTCACTGCCACTTCTGTTTCTATTAACTGTTCCGTAGCCTTCTCAGGCTCTACTTCTAGGGCTGTTTTCTCACTCACTTCTTTATAATAGTTAATAATTAGTTCAGCTTCCTCATCTTCTAAAGTACTCATATGGCTATGTACTTCAAAACCATATTCCTTTAGTTTATCTATAATTTCCTTACTTGTAAGTTCTAATTGTTTGGCTACTTCATATACTCTTATCTTAGACATATATCTACCTCCAAATGTTATTGACTCTTACTTATCATTTCGTCGATCCTCTTTGCGAAATTTTCATCAACAATCGCAATAACTGCACGGGGTTCTTTTCCAAGTATACTTCCTAATTTTTCTTTTGTTCCCCATTCCTTACAAGAAATGTTTCTATAAGCACTTTTATCATTAAAAAGTTTTTTCGTATTTTGAGATGCATCTTCAGCTACAATGACAAGTTTAGCTTCTTTCTCTAGAACGGCTTGTTTCGCAGCAAATTCACCGGCTACTAACTGTCTTGCTTTTTGACACAAGGCAATCATTTGATAAACTCTATTCTCCATCATGATTATCAAACTCTTTTCTAAGTTGTTCATAAATACTTTTATCTACTGCGGTTTTAAAAGAGCGCTCTAAACCCTTGTTTTTTTCTGCTTGTGCTAGGCAAGCCTTATTAGGACAGATATATGCCCCTCTCCCTGGCTTCTTACCATGAAAGTCTAAAGAAAAGTTACCTTCTTGATCTCTTACAATACGAATCATTTCTTTTTTATTTTTCATTTCATTACAACCCGTACATTTACGTAAAGGAATTTTTCTTTGTTTCATAAGCCTATTCCTCTACTTCTTCATTAACTTCAATGCTTTTAATATCGATTTTCCAACCGCAAAGCTTTGCTGCTAAGCGCACGTTTTGCCCACCCTTACCAATAGCTAAGGTTAAAATGTGAGAAGGTACAATTACTTTTGCGCTTCTTTCACCTTCTGTTTCTTCTAGCACTACATCGATCACTTTTGCAGGGCTTAATGCTTCTCTTATAAACTCTTTTGGATCTTCACTCCAATGAACAACATCTATTTTTTCTCCATTAAGCTCTTGTACAATATTGTTAATACGTTTACCCTTTTCTCCAACACAAGCCCCCACTGGATCTACTAATGGATCATTAGAATAAACTGCTATTTTTGTACGAGATCCGGCTTCTCTTGCGATACTTTTAATCACTACAGTTCCATCTTTAATTTCTACTACTTCTTGTTCAAATAAGCGTTTAACTAATTCTGGATGCGTACGAGATACAATAACTTGTGCACCTACATTTTTAGATTTGCCATCTAATTTGTTCTCATTTTTATTAAAGTCTTTTACATTTAATAAATAAAAGGCTTTATAAGCACCTATTCCATCATTCATTTCCATTTGCTCATCGAAATTATCATTTGGCATTGCTTCTGTTGTTGGAAGAGAAGCTTCTGTAAAATCAAGTTGTACAATATAGCCATTCTTTTCTCTTCTTAAAACTTTACCTTTAACAATATCATTTAGTTTTACACTGTATTCTTCATACACCATTTGACGTTCTGCTTCTTTAATCTTTTGAATAACTACTTGTTTTGCATTTTGAGCCGCAATACGTCCAAAGTTTCTTGGGGTAATTTCAATATCAATAATATCATCTAATTGCACAAGTCTATTGAGGTTTTGTGCCTCTGTAACACCCACTTCTAATAATTCATTTGTAACTTCTTCATCTGGTACTACTGTTTTTGCAGCAAATACCTTTACATCTCCTGTTTTTTCATCAATATTAATTTTGATATTTTGCTTTCCATTTGTACTAATACCAAAATGTTTTTTACAAGCTACTTCAATTGATTGTTTAATGGCATCGATTAGTTTATCCTTATTAATCCCTTTAGATTTTGCAATTTGATCAATTGCCATAATGAACTCTTGATTCATTTTTATCCTCCTCCAAATTTTTCCTTATCTTTTAAAAGGTAATCGCAAGTCTTACAACCGCTACATTTTTCATTTCAAATTCAAAGCTAGTGCCCTCATCCTCTATATACAACTTATCTTCTGTCTTTTTAATTAATTCGCCTGTAAAATGTTTTTGTTTATCTACAGCCTCATAAAGTTTTACATCTACTAATCGCCCTTTAAATCTCTCAAATTCTTTATCCTTTTTTAAAACACGGTCAAGTCCAGGAGAACTCACCTCTAACACATACGGATCTTTGATAGTATCTTTCTCATCTAGCACTTTCTCTATAGCACGACTAGTAAGTTGGCAATCTTGAATGGTGATGCCACCTTCTTTATCAATATAGATTCTCAAATAATAGTTTGGTCCCTCTTTTACATATTCTACATCAACTAATTCATAGTGTAACTCCATGAGTATTGGATCTAGGTATCCTTCTATATCTTCAATAAGTTGTTTTTTATTCATACTCTCATCCTTTCATACCCTATAGTTTTGCATAAACTCAATTATATATACATCTAAACAATACGAAAGAGTGGGTAAAAACCCACTCTCTCTCACACGTTCATGATTATAATGATTAAATTATACCAGCTTTTGACTGAAAAATCAACCCTCATATAAGATAAACTTAAAAAGGTTACATTTGATTGATTTCCGCCATAAAAGCTTTAAATAATTCATCTTCTTTAACTTTCTTTAATATTTGTCCCTTTTTAAAAATAAGACCTTCACCTTTTCCACCAGCAATCCCTATATCAGCTTCTCTAGCCTCTCCAGGACCATTAACAACACATCCCATAACAGCTATTTTTAGCGGCTTTCTTATATGCTTAGTCGCTTCTTCTACGCGGTTAGCTAGTTCTATTAATTCAACTTCTGTTCTTCCGCAAGTAGGGCATGAAATAATTTCCACACCATATTGCCCCAATCCTAATGATTGAAGCACATTTTGCGCACACTCAATTTCTTTAACTGGATCATCTGATAAAGAAACCCTTATGGTATCTCCAATGCCTCTGGATAAAATAGCACCTAAGCCTACTGAAGATTTAATAGTCCCTTTATATAAGGTTCCAGCTTCTGTTATACCTACATGTAATGGATAGTTATAACGCTCTGCAAAAGTAGTATACGTTTCTATTGCTAATGGTACATTTGAAGCTTTTAATGACACAATAATATCCTTAAAGTCTAGTGCTTCTAATATACGAATATGCTCACTTGCACTTTCCACCATAGATTCAGCATTAACACCACCGTATTTCGCTAGGTTAGCCTTACTAATAGAGCCAGAGTTAACGCCTATCCTAATCGGAATATGGTAAGCTTTAGCTTTCTCAACTACAGTTTTGACCTTCTCTTCACTCCCTATATTCCCCGGGTTAATTCGTAATTTATTAATACCATTTTCAATGGCCATTAAGGCAAGACGATAATCAAAATGAATATCAGCTACTAATGGAATATGAATACGTTTTACAATCTTTTCAATGGCTTTTGCCGCTTCCTCATGGGGAACAGCTACACGAACCATTTCACAACCCGCTTCTTCTAATTCTAAAATCTGAGCTACTGTACTTTCTACATCTTGGGTTTTTGTATTAGTCATGGACTGAATAACAATAGGATTTCCTCCCCCTATGACGATATCTTTTACTTGTACAGGACGTGTTTTTTCTCTTGTGTTTATTATCATAAGCTTATCCTCATAAAATCGTTATAAATAAGTACTACTGTTAAAATCATTAATAAAACAAATCCAACAAAATGAACCGCCCCCTCTTTTTCAGGAGGAATGGGTTTGCCTCGAAGCATTTCTATCAAAACAAAAACAATACGTCCACCATCTAAAGCCGGTAACGGGAATAAGTTAACTACCGCAAGGTTTGCTGATAAAGCTGATGCTACAATCATCATATTTAAAATAGCTATACCTAAGCCTCCACTTTGCATACTAGTATCCCAAATTTCTGCACTTTGATTAACAACACCTACAATCCCTGATAATTGATTCATTTCTATAGCACCAGTAAAAAGTTCAACGAATGCCTTCCAAACCTGCGCAATAATGACACATGCCCAGACGATGCCGCCTTTAATATTTTCCCAGATATTAAAATGAATAAATGTAGGTGAAAATCCAAAACGAGCACGCTCTTCTTTAGGCATCCATTTAGAAGTAATAGGTGTCGTAAATGTTTCACTTCCTCGTTTTACAGTAAGTGTATATGTTTTTTCTTCTTTTTCTAAAACCTTAGTCACATCAGATAAACGTCCTACTTTATGGTCATCAATAGCAATAATTTGATCGCCTACTTTTAGCCCTGCCTGCACTGCTGGCATGTTCGCCTCTAAAGAGGCTATCTCATTACTTCCATATCCTTGGTAACCCACTACAATACTTAAAAGTACACAAGCTAATACAAAATTCATAATAGCACCAGCACTAACAATTAGTAATTTTTGCCAAGGTTTTTTGGAAGCCATTGCCCTAGGATTTGCAGACTCTCCTACTTCTTCTTCCATACTACAAAAGCCACCAATAGGAAGTAATCTTATGGAGTAAACAGTTTCACCTTTTTTTGTTGACCATAAGACAGGACCCATTCCGACTGCAAATTCATGAACTAAAACACCACATTTTTTAGCAGTAATGTAGTGCCCCCATTCATGAACAATAACAATACAGGCAAACATTAATATAATCATAATGACTTTTATCAAAGCTCAGCCACCTTCTTTCTACTATATTCCCTAGCCCATTCATCACACCCTAGTATATCTTCTAAGGTTGGCCTATTTATACATATGTGCTTTTCCATCACCATATGTATAATTTTAGGAATATCTAAAAATCTTATTTGTCTATTTAGAAAACTTGCTACTACTACCTCATTAGCTGCATTTAAAACTGCTGGCATAGTACCTCCTACTTCTAATGCATCATACGCAAACTGCAAGCAAGGAAATAAATCCTTTTTAGGTGCTTCGAAGCTTAATGTACCAATGCTTGCAAAATCCAAAGGTTTAATATAAGGTGCTTTGGTACGTTCTGGATAATATAGTGCATAAGCAATAGGATGCCTCATATCAGGCTGTCCTAATTGTGCTATAGTAGAACCATCTATATATTCTACCATAGAATGAATAATACTCTCCTTGTGTACAATAACATCAATTTGACTAGGTGCTACATCAAATAAATATTTTGCTTCTATTACTTCTAATCCTTTATTCATTAAAGATGCAGAATCGATAGTAATCTTACTCCCCATTGCCCAATTAGGATGTTTAAGTGCTGCTTCTACTGTTACTTGTTCTAACTGTTCTTTTGTATAAGCTCTAAAAGGACCACCGGAAGCTGTTAAAACTAGTTTTGAAATACATTTATGCTCATTTCCCCTAAGTGCTTGGAAAATAGCAGAATGTTCACTATCTACTGGCAAAATACTCACGTTATTTTCTTTAGCCAAGCTCATTACTAGTTCTCCCGCCGTAACAAGTGTTTCTTTGTTCGCTAAAGCAATGGTTTTTCCTGCTTTAATAGCTGCTAAAGTAGGTAATAAACCAATCATTCCCACAACAGCCGTTACAATCATATCAGCAGCTTCTAAAGTAGCTAGTGCTACTAACCCTTCTTGACCACTTATCACTTCTGTAAGAATCTGCTTTTCTTTTAGACGTGCTTCTAATAAAGTAGCCTTTTCAGGCATCATTACACAAACCACTTGTGGTTTAAACATAATAATTTGCTCTTCAAGCAAATCAATATTACTATAGGCTGCCAAACCTACTACTTGTATATCTTTATGTCTTTCTACTATATCTAAAGTTTGTGTTCCAATAGATCCTGTTGATCCTAAAATAACAATTTTCTTCTGCATTTTTTACTCCTATCTCATGATGTTTTCAGCAACTAATACGGCTGCATAAATAGCAGGTGCTACAAATAGCAGGCTATCAAATCGGTCTAATATACCTCCATGTCCAGGTAAAAGGTATCCAAAGTCCTTTTCTTTAAAATAGCGCTTGATAGCCGATGCAGCTAGATCCCCTATTTGAGATAATACAGCACTTAGCATAACTGCTATTAGTACTAAAACCATATATTTTCTTAGCTCTGGTGCACTATATGAAGTATAAAGCATTGTATAAATATACCCTATAACACCAGCTCCTAATACACCTCCAATACTACCTTCTATGGTTTTCTTAGGACTTAAATGAGGTGCAAGTCTATGTTTACCGATAGTAATACCTGTAAAATAGGCAAAAGTATCTGATCCCCAAGAACTAATAGGGATAAGCCAAACCCAAAACATACCATGTTCTATGTCTCGAATTAAAACAATAAAACTAAATAATAAACCTGTATAAAGTACTGGAAAAAGAGTGAGTGCTACATCTACTATAGAATACTTAGGATATTTTATAACCATTACTGTTAGAAGCAATATAACTATTAAACCCATAAAAATTAGAAAATCACTTTTTATCCACTCAAAAAGAAGATAATATATACCAATTATACTATATCCCAACCATTTAATAGGTTTATAGTTTTCTCTCATTACATGATATATCTCATATAAAGCAATGCAACTTATAACTGCAACTGCTAATCTTAGCCATGTACTACCTAGTAATAATACAATTATAACAAGGGGAATTCCTAATACAGCTGTGATAATCCTTGTAAGCACGCCACTTCCTCCTATTCACTTTTCCCAAATCTTCTTTGTCTTTCATTAAAAGCATCTATGGCTTTATCTAGCTCTTTTGTATTAAAATCAGGCCATAAACATGATGTAAAATAAAACTCAGTATAGCTTAGTTGCCATAGTAAAAAGTTACTTGTTCTCACTTCACCACTGGTTCGAATCATCAAATCTGGTTCTGGCATTCCTTTTGTATCTAAATAGTTTTCAAAGCATGCTTCATTTATATCAGCTATATCTAATTTATTCTGCTTAACTTCAGCTACTATTTTCTTACAAGCTCTTAAGATTTCATCTCTTCCACCATAATTAAAGGCCATATTAAAACAAATGCCTGTTTTATCTTTTGTCATTTCTTCCAAGAGATTAATTTTTTCTCTAATACGTTCAGGAATAACTGATGCTTCTAGATCTCCTATAGCTCTAAAACGATTCAAATCTTTTTTTGCCTTTTTAATGTGATTGTCTAGGTATTTTTCAAATAAACTCATCAATCCATCAACTTCTTCCTCTGGTCTCTTCCAGTTTTCAGTTGAAAAAGCATAAACTGTTAGATACTTGACACCTAGCTTCTCTGCATGCTTAATAATACTCTCTAATGTTTTTGTTCCCCTTCTATGTCCTTCATTTCTGGGTAATCCTCTCTCCTTGGCCCATCTACCATTACCATCCATAATAATCGCAATATGTTCAGGTATTTTTCTATTTGACATGCCTGATTCCTCCTATACTAAAAAGCTCCTCTTATTAGGAGGAGCAATTCTAATTAGCATTCATTTGGGTACTTTAATAGGCCCTAAACAGATAAAATTTCTTTACTCTTCTTATCTACTAATGCGTCAATTTCAGCAATAGACTTATCTGTTAATTTTTGTACTTCTTTTTCTGCTACTTCCATTTCATCTTTTGTGATTTCATTAGCTTTTTCCATCTTCTTGAAAGTTTCTAATACATCACGACGAATATTTCTAATAGCAATCTTTGAATTTTCACCTTTTTTCTTAATATCTTTTGTTAAATCTTTACGGCGTTCTTCTGTAAGCTCTGGAAATACAAGACGAATAACTTTCCCATCATTAGTAGGATTAATACCTAAATCTGACTCATTAATAGCTTTCTCAATTGCTTTTAATAAAGTACCTTCCCAAGGCTGAATCTGTAGTACACGAGCCTCAGGCACTGTAATATTTCCAACTTGTTGTACTGGTGTAGCAACGCCATAATAATCTACTGTAAGACGATCTAATACATGTGGGTTAGCTCTACCCGCACGAATAGTTGCTAACTCGTCAGCAAATGCACCTATTGATTTATTCATTTTTTCTTGACATTTGTTTAACTCTTGTTTCATTAAATATCCTCCTTGTATTTACCCTTCTATATAAATGGTTGTACCCATTTTTTCACCATTAGCTACTTTAACTATACTTTCATTTGCACCTAAATCAAAGACAATAATAGGTAATTTTTGTTCAATACATAAAGCAGCTGCAGTTGTATCAATTGCCTTTAAATCTTGCTTTAACATCTCTTGACATGAAAGAGAGTCATACTTCTTAGCATTCGGATTCGTCTTAGGATCACTATCATAAACACCATCTATGTTTTTAGCGAATAATAATGTATCTACTTCAATCTCGCAACCTCTTAAAGCTGCGCCCGTATCAGTTGAAAAGAATGGATGACCTGTTCCACCTGCAAAGAAAACAATTTTACCTGCTTCCAAATCTGAAATAGCTTTATCCTTAGAAAACATTTCTGTCATACTACCTACTACAAACGGAGTTTGCACGCTAGCTTTAAGTCCTTGACTACGACATACATCTGCTACATAAATAGCATTCATAACTGTAGCTAACATACCTATTTGATCAGCCTTTGTGCGATCCATATCTCCTGAAGTTCGTCCTCTCCAGAAATTTCCGCCTCCAATAACAACAGCTACCTCAATACCACTTTTTACAAGTACTCCAAGTTGCTTAACCACTCCTGTAATGATTTCATGATCAAAACCTCTACCTTGTTCTCCAGCTAAGGCTTCACCACTTAATTTTACTAAGACACGTTTATATTTCATCGTCATTTCCTCCTGCTATCACTACTCTATCATAAATAGTTATTTATTTCTAGATGTATTTTTAACTTTATGCCCATAAAAAAGGGGCACTTTTGTGCCCCCGATTTCTATTAACCTTGAATTTGTTTTGCAACTTCTTCAGCGAAGTTCTCTTCTTTTTTCTCGATTCCTTCACCAGTTTCAAAACGAACAAATGTTTTTACTGCATCTGCGCTACCAAGTTCAGCAGCAACATATTTACCAACTGTGAAGTCTGGGTCTTTAACATATTCTTGTTCAAGTAAGCAGATTTCTTTAAGTTGTTTATTAAGTCTACCAATAACCATTTTTTCAATGATGTTTTCTGGTTTACCTGGGTTTTCATTAATTGCTTGGTGCATTAAAATTTCTTTTTCATGAGCTTTCTTTTCTTCTGATACTTGATCAACAGAAACAAACTCTGGGTTAACAGCAGCAACTTGCATTGCTACGTTTCTTGCTACTTCATGAGCTTTTTCACCTTCAGCAGCTACTTCTACTACTACTACAATTTTACCTCCACCGTGTGTATAGGCAGCAAGTGTACCTTCTGTAGTAATTTTTTGGAAACGACGAATTGTTAAGTTTTCACCGATTGTAGCAATTTTTTCTGTTAATACATCATTAACAGTTTTAGATGCATCTGATGGCCAAGCAAGCGCTTTTAATGCTTCAACATCTGCAACATCGTTATTTAAAACGATTTCTGCTACTTCATTAACAAATGATACGAACTGATCATTTTTAGCAACGAAATCTGTTTCAGAGTTAATTTCTACGATAGCAGCTTTTTTACCATCTGCAGAGATTGCTTCTTTTACAAGACCTTCAGCAGCAATACGATCTGCTTTTTTAGCAGCTTTAGCTAAACCATTTTCACGTAAGTATTCAACAGCTTTTTCCATATCTCCGTTTACTTCGTTTAATGCTTTTTTGCAGTCCATCATACCTGCTTGTGTTCTTTCACGTAATTCTTTTACCATAGCAGCTGTAATTGCCATTTTTGTTTCCTCCAAATTATATAATTATTCAGCGATTACTTCTTCAGTAGTTCCTTCTACTGTTTCTGTAGATGCTTCAAAAATTTCACCTTGGTTTGCTTCGATAATAGCATCAGCCATTTTAGCAACGATTAATTTTACGGCACGAATAGCATCATCATTACCTGGGATTACATAATCTACTTCTTCTGGATCACAGTTTGTATCTACGATAGCTACTACTGGAATTCCTAAAATATGAGCTTCTTGAATAGCAATTTTTTCTTTGCGTGGGTCAACTACGAACATAAGGCTTGGAAGTTCTTTCATTTCTTTGATACCACCAAGATTCTTTTCAAGTTTTTCCATTTCTTTTTTAAGTTCAATTACTTCTTTTTTAGGAAGTACTTCGAAAGTACCGTCTTCTTGCATAGTTTCTAATTGTTTAAGTCTAGCAACACGGCTTTTGATTGTAGAGAAGTTTGTAAGCATACCACCTAACCATCTGTTATTTACGTAGTACATACCACTTCTTTCAGCTTCTGATTTAATTGATTCTTGAGCTTGTTTTTTAGTTCCTACGAATAATACTTTACCACCTTCAGCTGCAGCTTCACGAATTACATTGTAAGCTTCGTCAACTTTTTTAGCTGTTTTTTGTAAGTCGATAATGTAGATACCATTTCTTTCTGTGAAGATGTACTCTTTCATTTTTGGATTCCATCTTCTTGTTTGGTGACCGAAATGTACACCTGCTTCTAATAATTGTTTCATTGAAATTACACTCATTGTAATACCTCCTGGTTTTTTCCTCCGTATATATTAAATAATTGTGGACTATATCAGCACCCCACAATTACATCTATATACGTGCGTTTTTCTGAATGAGTATACCATACTTGTACAACAATTTCAATCATTTTATCAATATTTTATTTAGTCGTGTGCAAGTATTTCTAAAATCTCGTCATAACTTGAATTTTTAGTAAAAATTATCTTACCACTTTTTAACTTTGTTGTCTTTTTTTTCTCTTTAATAAAATCAACAAATGCTTTCGAATCTTCTATAACTCCAGCTTTCTCTAGAATCTTTGCAATATCTGTCGCCATAGATTTAGAAGGAATATTAACTTCTATAGTCTCCAATACTTCTATAGAAGGATCTACTGTTTCTACCTTTGAAGACTCTTGCTCTACACTTGAAATCTCATTTTCATATTTTTCAGTTTTATATTCTTCTATATTTTCATTGTTTATTTTTTCAAATTGTTCTTGATTGTTTATTTCCATCATTGGCGGATCTGTAACATTACTTACGCCAATATTATACTCTTGTATATTTAAACTACAAATTGCTCCTACAATTCCAGATAAAATGACGCCACAGCCAAACCCTAATAACCAATATGTCATTTTTATTTGTCTCATACCTCTATTTCATATTGTAGAGTGAAAGAATCAATTTTACTTCCCCTACACCTTTCTTTAGATTTTTGGCTATCATTTCTATACTCTCACCATTTTCATAAAGCTTAATAATTTCATTATATATCTTTTCATTTGTTTTTTGTGTTTTCTGAGGTTCTTTTAGTGGCTGGTGTACTTGTTCATTTTGTGTCTTTAAAGTGGTTAATAATAAATCACGAAATCCTTGATTCTTTTTTTCTTCTTCTTCCAAATAATAACTAAAAAGCTCTTCTAAATCATTTGTGGATTCACTTTGTTGTTTATTTAAAGTAACATAGTGATCTTCAGATTCCTGATGTCCTGCTAAACGAATAACACTAATAATAATAAAAATGACTCCCACAACAACCCACAATAAACATAAAATAGGCATCGTTTCTATTGTTATATTCATTTCTTCTCCTTTTTAAATTCTGGCGTCAAAATGCGTTGCTGGCTCTTTTTTTATTTCCCTTATTTCTCTTTTAGATTGCTTTTTGTCCCTTTTTTCTTGTTTAGTATGCTGTTCCTTTTTCTTTTTACTCAGTTCATTGTCTACCTTCTCATCATGTTGAATCTCATTAACAATTTCTCTTTTCTCTTTGGTTTCCTTCTGCATAAGGTGTGCAAACTGCATTTGTTGCATCTCTTCACCTTGCCTATGAGCTTGTTGTCTATTAGAAATTTCTTGAGACTGCTGGTAAATAGTTTGGGTATCTATAGGACGTAGCATCGTTTCACTCCTTCATATCTACTATTTTATAAAGGTATTACAAAATGATATTTCTGCATATATGCTCTTAATCTAGAAACAGCTTTTGTATGTAATTGAGAAACCCTAGATTCTGATACTTCAAGTACATGACTAATTTCCTTTAATGTTAACTCTTCATAATAGTATAAGAATATAACTTTCTTCTCTCTTTCTGGTAAATTATTAATAAACTCTGCTAACATTTCTTTTACTTCAGCATCCTCTATATAATTCTCTGGAATAGGTGCACTTGGGTCTTTAACCGATTCAAACTGATACATATATTCATCTATGGATATTAAACTAGAAATATTCACTTCTTTTAAAAGTTCATTATATTCATCAATATTGATTTCTAAAAAGTCAGCAACCTCCTCATCTAACGGTTGTCTTCCTAATCTTCCTTCTAATTCAACATAAGCTTTATCAATATCCTTTTGCTTTTTCCTAAGTGTCCTTGGTACCCAATCTAATTTTCTTATAGCGTCTAATATAGCCCCTCTAATTCTTAAAGAAGCATATGTTTCAAATTTAACATTCTTTCCCGGATCAAACTTATCAACAGCATCAATAAGACCTAGCACACCATATCCAACAAGGTCATCACTATCTACATATTGGTTAAGGTATATACCTAATCTTCCCGCAACTAGCTTAACAAGATAGACATAATGTTCTATCAAGTTACTTTTAAGTAATACATCTCTTGTCTTTGCATACTGTACCCAAGCAGCATTCATATCTTTTTTTTCCATGTAAGAACCCCCATTATTACTTCTATATTTCTTTGATGCCATGGCCAATTGTCTTTACACGAAAGATTCCTGTACTTGTATAAAGTTCTACTGTTCTTCCATAATTGCTACCTGTATCCTGACTTATAATTGGAATGTTATTCTTGACTAATATCTTTACAACCGCATTGACATTACGTGTACCAATGCGCATGGTATCATCCATGTTTTTAAACTCAAACATATGAGCTCCTCCCGCAATTTTGGCAACTAGCCTACTTTTTCTTACCCCTTCCGCTAATAACTTATTAATAAGTGCTTCAATAGCTGTATCTGCAAATTTCGCTACATTACTATTATTTTTAATTTGTGTGCTATCCGGAAGCATAATATGTGCTAATCCACCAATTTTTGTGGTTGAATCATATAATGCAATGCCTACACACGAACCTAATCCCAATGTTGTTAATATATCAGGAGCCCTACCTATATTTAAATCTGCCATGCCTACTTTTATAATATTGACTTCACCACTCATATATAAACACCTAATGCATCTATGACTTTATTGTACGCTTCATTATCGATGATAAGTATATATGTGCCACTCAATATACCATCAATATCTCTGAACACTGTTTCGATAAATAACATCGTATTATCATTTCTAACAAATTCAATAACAGGATAACTTAATATGGCACCTGCCATATCAATGGACATTTGAGGTATAGATACATCTAACTGTAATCCTGTAAACGTATTAAGTGAACTAAGGTATGAACCTGCTAAAATATTTCCAATTTCACACAGTACTGAATGTCCTAGTTCATCTAACTCATTTAAGTCTTGCATTTTTTTATCCAGCATCATATTTACTATCTTAGTAGCACTTTCAGGTTCTAATGCTAGAAGTAGCATGGCATTAATGTCTCCATACACATTAATAATCATGCCTGCAATAACTTCTTCTGCATCACCTAAAACGTCTCCTAACTCCTGAATATTTTCAATTCTCACTCTAGCAACATTCATATCTAATGTGCGATCAATTAACTGTCCTAAAGATGTCATGGCGTTACCTGAAGCAATATTTCCAGCTTCACGTAACATATCCATCTCTTCATTTGTAATGTCTTGATAATTGCGATTTCCCAAGGTGCCCCTCCTATCTTAATTCCTCGTCTTCAAAGGCTTCTTCTATTATATTAGATAAGTTAAGTAGGGTTACAATGCTTTCCTCAGCCTTTCCAACACCTAATATATGATTAGTCTTCATTTTACCTTGTATATTTTGTACTGCCTCAATTTGGTCATATGCTATTTCAATCACTTCTTTTACTTCGTCTACAATAATACCAACCATTGCATCTTCTAACTTTACAATAATAATTCTAGTTTTATCTGTAGAATCTAGTTGTTCTAATTCAAATTGCTCTCTTAAATTAATAACAGGAATGATCTCACCTCTTAAATTCATAACCCCTTTTACACAAGTCGGAACTTTAGGTACACGCATAATAGATTTCATTTTTTCAATAATTTGTACGTTTTGAATATCAATTCCGAATAGTTGTGTATCCAACTTAAATACAATAAATTGTTGTATTGTGTCACGAACATGCTCCATTTTCTTTTCCTCCTATATAAGTGAATTAACATCTAAAATAAGTGCAACTTCACCATTTCCTAATATAGTCGCTCCTGCAATAATGTCTATCCCACTTAGATATTTACCTAATGACTTAATAACGATTTCCTGTTGTCCAATTAAAGAATCAATAATAAAGCCAACTTGTTTTTCTCCCTTTTTGACAATTACTCCCATCATTAATTCTTTATCCTCTTCTTCTGGTAAACCTAACACACTACGTAAACGTATAATTGGAATAATTTCATTTCTTACAACAATAACTTCCTGTTTTTGAACAAGTTTAATATCTTCTTTTCTAACATCTTCAATGTTTTGAATATTACTTAATGGGATAGCATATTTTTCATTCCCAATACTAATCATCAATGCTTGAATAATGGCTAAGGTTAATGGTAATCTAACAATAAATTTGCTCCCCTTACCAAGTTCTGTTTGTACTTCTACATGGCCTCCTAGTGAAGTGATTTTACTTTTAACTACATCTAACCCTACTCCTCTTCCTGATAAATCAGAGATTTTTTCAGCCATGCTAAAGCTAGGTCTGAAAAGAAGTTCTATTGCTTCATTCTCGGTCATGGCAGCTACTTCTTCTTTTGTAACACTACCTTTCTCGATAGCTTTATTTTTAATTTTATTAACGTTAATACCCTTACCATCATCTTCAACTTCTATTACTACACTATTTCCATCTTGGTAAGCTTGTAATTTAATCGTTCCTTTTCTTGGCTTTCCTATACTAATACGCTCTTCTGTTGTTTCCAAGCCATGATCGGCTGCATTTCTAAGTAAATGGATAAGTGGATCACCAATTTCATCGATTACAGTTCTATCAAGTTCTGTTTCTTCACCCGACATTACAAGCTCTATTTCTTTTCCAAGCTTTCTAGAAACATCTCGTATCATACGTGGGAAACGGTTAAATACGGTTTCTACTGGAACCATTCTTACTTTCATAACTGCATCATGTAAACTAGTTGTAATACGTTCTAGATATTCAACGGAATCATTGTAATTGTTTCCCATTTCATTTTCTTTTACATTTAATCCCTCTAACTGAGTCTTCACAATAATAAGCTCACTTACTAAATTCATCAGTGTATCTAAACGATCAATATTCACTCTAACTGTTTTACTTGATACCTGTTGTTTTGTATTTTGTGCTAAGTTGTTTTCTTGTGATGATACATTCGATGTATTTTCTTCTGGCTCTTCCACTTGTACATTAGACTCAAAATCCTCTTCTGGAGCAAAAGCATTAACTGTTACTTTTTCTATTTCTGAAACACCTAGAATGGTTGTTTCTACTTTTTGCTTCGTTTCTTTTGTAACAAATACAACTGAAAATTGATTTTCGAACTTTTCATCTTCTATATCTTGAGTACTTGGATTACAATGAATAATTTCTCCCAATCTTTCAAGGTCTGTGAAAATAACAAATGCTCTTGCTGACTTTAAAACACAATTTGTAGATAGCTCTATATCTATTTGAAAAACATTCATGCCCATACTCAGTGCATTATTCTTTACTAGCTTTTGTGATTCAGGTAAATCCATTACTGCATTATCACTAAGCTTTTCTTCCTTATCCTTAACTTCTTCATTTAATTGCATATGTACAGTTGCAGTTGGTGATTGATCTTCATTTTCTATAATTTTTCCTAATGCATTTACTAGTTCAGCATAATCTTCATTACCCTCATTTGAGGTGTTAGTTATCTCTTCTACATAGTTTTCTAGCGCATCTAAACTTTGAAAAAGAGTATCTACTATACTGGAATTAACGGCAAGTTTACCTGCTCTAATTTCCGACAGTACATTTTCTACCGTATGCGTTAGTTTTTGCATTTTTACAAAGCCCATCGTTCCTGCCATGCCTTTAAGTGTATGTGCCACTCTAAAAATAGCATTTAAAGTTTCTATGTCATCTGGATGGTTTTCTAGATTAAGTAGACTTTCATTTAGAGTTTGTAAATTTTCCTTTGATTCTTCAATAAATATTTGTAAGTATTGACTAACGTCCATGACTATCCCCCACTATTCTTTTTATAATTTGTGTAATATTATCTGCCGATACAATATAATCTGCTAAACCAGCATTTGCTATAGCTTTAGGCATACCATAAACCGTAGAAGAAACTTGATCTTGAGCAATAACTTCACATGAATATGTTTGTTTTAAATCACTTACACCTTCTAATCCATCTGAGCCCATTCCGGTCATAATAACTGCAATCATTTTTTTACTGCAATTTTTTAACTCTGCTAAGGAACTCATCATAACGTTTACAGATGGTTTATGTCCTTTATAAGGAAGATCATCTGTAATATTAATTTGTGGTTTTAATCCATTAATGATTTTAAGTTGCTTTCCACCAGGTGCTATATAAACCGTACCTCTTTTTAATACTTCTTCGTGTTCAGCTTCTTTTACTTCTAATTCACTTAAGCTATTTAGTCTAGCAGCTAGATTTTTAGTAAATCCTTCGGGCATATGTTGTACAATTAAATAGGTTGCAGATAAATTATGTTCTAGCATAGGTATAATTTGACTTAATAGCTTTGGTCCACCTGTGGATATTCCCATAGCAACAATATATTCATATTGTTCCTCTTCTATGGTCTTACCATTTCTACTTATCTCACTCATTTATCTAATCTCCTATAATATCAAGTATACTTATACTATATCTACTTTACTTGTTTATTTTTATGTATTCTGAGTTAATATGAGTATTTTTAATGACTAAATATTTTCTTAAATCGACTTACCCAATTTTCCTTTTTAATAGTTTGTCTAGTCTTATCGCCTAAAACAATCCTTCCTATTTGATAATAGGCCATACTAGATTTTGCTTGACGATTGTATTCAAATACTGGAACTTGCTCTTTAACAGACTTAAATAATTGTTCATCGTATGGCACAAAGCCTCCATATTGGATAGGACGTTTTAAGAAGTGTTCTGTCACATAATAGAGTTTATGAAATACTTCATGTGCTTCTTCTTGAGACATTGCTTTATTTACAATGACTTTAATAGTACTATCCAAGTCAAATTGTCCTATTAATGTTTTGATTAATGCATAACCATCTGTTACAGAAGTCGGTTCTGGTGTTACAACAATATAAACTTCATGAGCTAATTTGCAAAAATTAACGACAATCTCATTGATACCCGCTCCTGTATCTATAATGAGCATATTCGTTAATCTACTTAATTCAGCTAATTGTGAACTAATTTTATCAATTTGATAAGCAGATAGAAAGTTCATATCTTTTATGCCTGAACCACCAGAAATAAAAGGAAGTCCATATTTACTTGTAGTTACTAATTCATGGATATGGCATTGTCCTTTAATGAGATGTGATAAATTAAATTGAGGCCTCTCACCTAACATAATCTCTACATTAGCTAGGCCAAAATCTGCATCTAAGATAATTGGCTTTTGACCTAGTGCCTGCATAGCTAGCCCCAGATTAACACTAAAACTACTTTTTCCAACCCCACCCTTACCACTTGCAACTGTTATAATCCTCATGTCATCTTGCTGTGCTAACTTACTTGCTTCATTAATTCCTACCATTTGTCTAAGTGCTTCAGCTTGATCATTCATTACTTATTCTCCCTAACAAATCTGTTATATACTCGTCTTTATTAAATATTTTTATATCAGCTGGTACGTTTTGACCATTTGTTAAATACATAATTGGCCTTTTAGCATAATAACCAATATTAACAACGTTACCTATTTCATCTGTTTCATCAAGCTTTGTAATAATAAGATCAAATTCTGATTCTGCCTTCTGATAAGTATTTACAATGGTTACTACATCCTTAGCTGCTGTACTTGCATTTAATACTAAAAATACCTGCTTTTTTTCTACATTTTTCATCAAAGCTTTAAGTTCTTTTACCTGCTCTTCATTTTTATGCGAACGTCCTGCTGTATCTATAAGTATGTAGTCTACATGGTTCCATTTTTCTATATACTGAGGTAATTCTGCTTCATTATAAATAACTTCTATTTCTACTCCTAGGATATCGGCGTACGTCTTTAACTGTTCAACTGCTGCAATTCTATATGTATCTGCAGTGAACAATACTACCTTCTTATTTTCTTCCAGTACATATTTTGCTGTTAGTTTGGCTAGTGTAGTTGTTTTTCCTACTCCTGTAGATCCAATAAAGAAAATAATTTGAGCTAGATCCTTTTCTTCTTTTTCACATAGTGATTTTTCTAATTCCGAATAAACTTTACGAATAATTTCTTCAGGAGATTCATGACTAACTCCGTCTAAATACAAAGTACATAGTTCTTCTTTTAATCCTAATTGGAGTAACTTTGCCTTCATATAATTAATCCATTTATTTTCAGTTTCATAGGTAGTATTCACTGAATCTTTCTTATCCTCTAACTGTGCCTGTTTTATAGTACTCAGCTCTCTTTGTAACTGATTTAATTGATCTTTTAAGCCAAGTAATACTTCATAAGATTCTTCTTTTAATTTTTCATTGGATTCTGGCATAAAATTTACTCTTGATGCCTCTTCTAATCCTTTTCTCTCTTGTTCTATTTCATCATCATCTTTCACTGCAATAGTTATAATCGTTCTTGGCCTTTTAAACCACTTAGCTAGTCCTGTCTGTTCTTCTTGCTGTGTACTAAGTATAACTGCCTTATTACCATATTCTTTTTCTATCTCTTTTAGTATCGCCTCTTCCGACTTACCTTTTAATTTAAGTATTCTCATGCAATGCTCACCATCCCTATTGATTGAATCTCTACGTCCTGTTCAATTTCATTGTAAGAAATAACAATTAAATCTGGCATATACTGCTGCGTTAAATGCTTAAAATAAATCCTTACAATAGGCGAAGTCAAAATAATAGGTTGTAATCCCACAGAAGTTAATTTGTTCACTTCTCTTTTTAATTGATTTATTAGATTTTGAACTACTTTAGGATCCAATGCAACATAGGCTCCTTGCTCAGTATGTTGCACACTAGACATAATTTGTTGCTCAACAGTTGGATCTAGTGTAATGACTTGATTTGTTGGAAGTGTAAATAACCTCTTTGAAATAGCCCTAGCTAGCCCTTGCCTGACATATTCAGTTAATACATCTGTATCACGTACACTTGTGGCATAATCTGCTAGTACTTCACATATTGTTACTAGATCTCTAATAGAAATACCTTCTTTTAATAAATTACCTAGTACCTTTTGAATATCACCAACACTAAGTAGTTTTGGTGTGAGTTCACTAATTAAAGCTGGATGTGTTTCTGCCACATTATTAATCAGTGTTTGTACATCTTGCCTACTAAGTAATTCATGTAGGTGACGTTTGATAACTTCCGTTAAATGAGTTGCAATAATAGATGGACAATCTACTACTGTATAGCCTTTTACTTCTGCCTTTTCTCTTTGCATCTCAGTAATCCATAAAGCTGGAAGTCCAAAGGCAGGCTCTGTTGTAGCAATACCATCTATTTCTTCTTCTACATACCCTGGGTTCATCGCCATATAATGATCAAATAAAATTTCTCCTTTTGCTACTTCTACTCCCTTTATCTTTATACTATAAGCATTAGGAGCTAACTGAATATTATCCCTTAAGCGTACAATGGGGACAATACTTCCTAGTTCTAATGCTATCTGTCTTCTAATCATTACGACTCGGTCTAAAAGGTCTCCCCCTTGATTAACATCGGCAAGTGGAATAATACCATATCCAAACTCAAGCTCAATTGGATCCACATGTAATAAAGAAATGACATTCTCTGGTTTTCTAATTTCTTCTGCTGCTTCATCTTCTGTATCTATTTCAGATTCCACTTCAGCAACTTTTTGCTTTTTATTGACACTTGATGCAATAAATAACCAAACTGCTGCAATTGGTAATGTAATGATTACCCCCATAGGCGTAAATACACCTAAAACAGTAATTGTAATCCCCACAATAACTAGTACCAATGGAGAAGAAAATAGTTGCTTTGTTAATGTACTACTCATCTCTTGATCTGTAGATGTCTTAGTTACTAAAATACCTGTAGCTGTAGAAATAAGTAATGAAGGTATGGCACTTACTAAACCATCACCAATAGTTACTATTGTATATTTTTGTATAGCATCTGAGAATTCTAATCCTCCCATTGCAACACCTATAATCATACCACCTATAATGTTTATAAATGTAATAAAAATACCAACCATTGCATCATTTTTAACGAATTTTGCTGCACCATCCATCGAACCAAAGAAGGCTGCTTCATCTTGGATTTTTTTTCTTCTCTTCTTTGCTTCTGCTTCATCAATAAATCCTGTGTTTAAGTCAGCATCTATTGCCATTTGTTTACCTGGCATAGCATCTAAGGTAAATCTTGCCGTTACCTCTGCTACACGTTCAGAGCCTTTAGTGATAACTTGCATATTTACAATGGTAATAATAACGAACATAATACTTCCTATAACAATATCTCCACCTGCAACGAACTCTCCAAAGGCTTGAACAACCTCTCCTGCATAGCCATCTCTCAAGATCATTCTTGTAGTTGATAGGTTAAGACCTAATCTAAATAGAGTTGTAATTAATAATAGTGTAGGAAATAACGATATATCTAGTGGTTCTTTTGAAAAAAGTGCACTCATTAGTATAATCGTTGATATAGAAATATTTAAAATTAATAATATACTTAAAATAGTATCTGGTAGTGGAATAATAATTAAGAAAATAAGTCCTACCACCAAAAGCCCTAATACTATATCACCTGTTTTAAACTTCACAATTAGCTCCTCCTATTCATTTTTTTATTTTGCAAACTATATATAAATGCTAAAACTTCTGCTACAGCTCCGTATAATTCCGATGGAATTTCTTTATTCAAATCTACAGTATAATAAAGTGCTCTAGCTAAAGGTTTATTTTCAACAATTTCAATATGATGTTCCTTTGCTTTCTCTTTTATCTTTTGTGCAACATAATCTACACCTTTTGCCACTACTATAGGAGCTGTACCTTTTGCTTCATCATATTTGATCGCTATTGCAAAGTGAGTAGGATTAGTAATGATAACATCAGCCTCAGGAATAGCTTGCATCATACGCCTCATAGAACCTTCTCTCATTTTCTGTTTGATTTTAGATTTAATCTGAGGGTCACCTTCTGCATTCTTATATTCCTCTTTAACTTCTTGCTTACTCATTTTAAGACTATCCGCATGCTTAAAACGTTGATATACATAATCTAGGACAGCTAATACAAGAAAAGCTCCTCCTACAAAAAAACCAATTTGAACAACTGTCATAGCTATTGTATTTAAAATTTGTTCTATAGTTAATTCATAAAATCTTATAAAAATAGGAATCTTAGATAAAATGATATTATAAACGATAGATCCTAGTACAATGACCTTTGCGGTGGATAAAATCAAACTAACCACCATATCTTTTGAAATAATTTTCTTCATTCCATTAATGGGGTTCATTTTACTGAATTTAACCTTCATTGGTTCAAAACTTACTTTATAACCTACCTGTATATACGAAATAATAAACCCAATGACAAATAAACATCCCCATAGTGGCAGGCAAATCCATAAAATATCAAGTATAGCACTTCTAAATACGACAATCATATAATTTGAGGTAACCTCGTTAAAAACTTCGCTTAATCGATTCATACTCGTTATCATATTCTTTTGAATACCAGAAAGCATATAGCCTCCCAATAACAAACTCGCAGCGCAAAAACCCACGATTAAAACAGCTGTATTTAATTCTGCACTTTTTGCAACCTGCCCTTTTTTTCTTGCATCGTCTTTCTTTTTGGGAGTTGCCTTTTCTGTTCTTCCTTCACTTTCTGCCGAAAAGAATTGCAGGTCTAAGCGATACTTTGTTTCAATCATAATGGCCTCATTCCTTGTATTAAATTCATGATAGTATTGACCATGTTATCAATAATAATCATATTAAATTTAGGTACTAAACCAACTGTAGCTATAAGTAGTACAAATAGAAGGATCACTTTTAAGGGAATACCAATAACAAACATATTCATTTGAGGTACCGTTCTAGCCAAAATACCTAAACCGAAATCAACTAATATTAATATGCCTAGTACTGGCATTGCTAATTTAAATGAAATTACTAAATAGTTCCCTACTGTATCTATGAAGCCTGTTACAATATGCGTACCTAAAACCCCTTTATTAATTGGAATTAGTGTAAAGGAATCTATTAGTGTTTTAATAAACCAATGATATCCTCCACTTAATACAAAGATAGCACACAAGCATAAATTATAAAAACGACCTAGTACAGGTGTTTGTACTCCCCCTACAGGGTCTAGGGCCATACTCATACTTAAGCCTCCTTGTGTACTCCATAAACTTCCAATAAATTGATAGATTTGAAAATAGATTTTTAATACAAATCCAATAATCAGTCCAATCAAAACTTCCTTTATTAGTACTAATGTGTAACTTATGAGTGTAGGCTCATAATAAACTTGCTCTAAATCTGTAACCATAAAAACTGTTATCGCTAAACATAAACATAAGCCTGAGATTGCTAATTTAGGAACTTTACTTTCTTCAATAATAGGCAGAAACAGTACGGCAGCTATGATTCTACAAAAAATAATAAGTAGCACGTCTACGTGTGCATATAAATAGACTAAATCTTCCATAGCATCCTTCCTTATAACAGTGTATTAAAGCTACTAAAAAGCCTAATGGTGTATACAGTAAGCATATTCATCATCCATGATCCAAATAAAATAATGGCTAAAAATACTGCTATTATTTTGGGGACAAACGCCAAAGTTTGTTCCTGAATAGATGTAGCTGTTTGAAAAATGCTTATAATTAGTCCCACAACTAGCCCCGTTAATAAAATAGGAAGTGATACTTTAATAATCATCATTAATGCTTCTCTCATATAATCTAAAACAATTTGCTCCATGCTCTCTCCCCCTAATTAAATGTCTGTATAAGTTGTCCAATAAATAAATTCCATCCATCTACTAAAATAAATAACAAAATCTTAAAAGGTAAAGAAATCATAGCTGGAGGTAACATCATCATCCCCATTGACATGAGCGTTGCTGCCACAACCATATCAATAATGATGAATGGTATGTAAACTAAAAAGCCTATAATAAATCCAGCTCTTAGTTCACTAATAATAAAGGCTGGAACGATAACATGTAAAGGCATCTCTTTTACAAGATCCGTATCCTCTGTATAAGGTTCTATATGGGCTAACTCCATAAACAAACTAATATCTTCATCTCTTGTTTGTTTAAGCATAAACTCTTTTAATGGCTGTACCCCTCGTTCTATTGCCTGTTCTTGAGTAATTTCTTGCTTTTCTAAAGGATCTATTGCATTTGTTTGAATCTGCATAAAAACAGGACTCATAACAAAAAAGGTTAAAAATAAAGCTAACCCGACTAAAATTTGATTAGGTGGCATAGTCTGTGTTCCAATAGCAGATCTCACAAAATGAAGTGCCACAATAATTCTTAAAAATGATGTCATCATAATTAAAATAGACGGTGCTAGTGCAATAATAGTAATAATAAAAATCATTTGTAAAGAAGCACTGGTATTTTGTGCTTGTGATTCTCCCCCTAAGTTAACAGTAATATTAGGTACCTGTACCTCGGCGGCCTGAGTATGAGTATATAAGCCTCCTACATAAAATAAAATAATTGCTAAATATATTATATTTCTTAGAATGGATTTATTTACTTTCATGTTCATCTACCTGTTTACCTTTCATAAAATGACTAAGCTGTTCACCAAAAGGCTTTATTTTTGCTTGTTCTAAATTCAGCTGTTCTTCTTTAAGTGACGAGCAATAACAGATGCCTCCTTTTTGAGTACTCCCTATTAAATGGTATTCATCACCTATTTTTACAATATATAAATATTGTCCTTGCATTAATTGAAGCACTTCTATTATTTCCATGTTCTTATTGAAAGCCATTCTCTTATTAAAGGTTGCCATTTTCTTAGTAACAAAATAGGTTAGTGCTAAAATCCCCACAAAAATCAGAATTAATAGCACTAATTCAAGCATATCTTTTATCATATTATCACCATTCAATTTTATATTATTTGTATATAGTATTAGTGGTAAACCTTAAAATAGGCTACCACTAATACTAACTTTTATGTCTTTAACCAACTACTTTTCTAACAGCCTCTAATACACGATCTGCTTGGAAAGGTTTAACGATAAAGTCCCTTGCCCCTGCTTGAATAGACTCAATAACCATAGCTTGTTGTCCCATAGCAGAACACATTACTATTTTCGCCCCTGGATCTAGTGCTTTAATATTCTTTACGGCTTCAATCCCATTCATTTCTGGCATTGTAATATCCATAAGTACTAAATCTGGTGTTAATTCTTTATATTTTTCTACTGCTCTTATACCATTTTCCGCTTCTCCAGCTACCTCATAACCATTCTTGCTTAAAATGTCCTTAATCATCATACGCATAAATGCTGCATCGTCTACAATTAATACCCTTTTCGCCATTTTTTACACCCTCCTATATTCTATCTTCTGGATTAATAATATCTGTAATTCTTATTCCAAAGTTTTCATCAATTACAACAACTTCACCTGTTGCAACAAATTTCCCATTAACAAGTACATCAACAGGTTCTCCCACTAAACGATTGAGCTCAATAATACTTCCTGGTCCAAATTCGAGTATTTCTTTTATTTTTCTTGTCGTACGACCAAGTTCAACAGAAACTTCTAATGAAACATCCATTAGGAGATCCATATTTTCTTTTGGATATACTTTTGGACGATTATCAAATGATTGAAATTGTGGCGTCTGTACATCTACATCAGCTTTTATATTGCTAGTAGATTTATGATAGGTTTCACCATAATAATTAGGATCACTTGCTATATGTGATGGTTCTATTATTGTTGGTTGTTTATACTCTGGCTGAACCATCGTATGCTGATTGTCCATCTGTACTGCGGAGGATGATCCTACTGACTTATTTTCAATAGGCTCCTGCTGTTCTATAGAGTCAACTACAGCCTGTTCTTGATTCAGAAGTCCCATAATAAGCTCTTTCGCAAATTGAATTGGCAATACTTGCATTAATTCACTATCAATAATATTCTCTTCTATTTGTAATCTAAAAGATATTTTAACAATATCTCCTTTAGGCCCAAAAATATCTTCCAAATTGTTTTTCATTTTAAGTGCCTGTGGTGGACTAATATCAATTTTCTTGTTAAATATTTGCGCCATCGATGTGGAAGATGAACCTATCATTTGATTCATTGACTCAGCAATAGCACTAAGATGTAAATCCGTTACAGGTCCTTCCACATAGGTGCCTGTCCCTCCCATCATTAAATCCGCAATGATTTTCACATCATGGTCTTTTAAAATCATTAAATTAGCACCACGAAAGCCCTCTGTATAATCTACAGAAACAGCAGTTAAATCATCTGTAATTGTATTCATAAATTGTTCCCAAGTTAAAGCTTCAACTTTTGGGGTCGTAATAAGTACTTTATGATTAAGAAGCGTGAATAAGGTAGTTGCCGCCGTTCCCATACATATATTACCTATTTCACCTAATGCATCAACTTCCTCTGGGCTTAATGTAACTTTGCCACTACTTTGTATACTATAGTCTCCTTGTAATGCACTATTATCACTACTATTATCCGTGTTCATATTCCCTAAAAGTGCATTTATTTCCTCCTGTGAAAGCATTTCGGCTACCATTACTCATCCTCCCTATGTATAACATGATTAATTTTTATAGCGACTTTATTTTTATATTCACCTGGTGAACCTGTGAATTTAAGTATATTTCCAACATAAATATCTAATCCAGAATCAATGTCTTTATCTAACTTTATAACATCTGAACGTGACAATTCTAAAAACTCACGTATAGTAATATGGGTTTTGCCTAAAATTGCTTTTATAGGTATTCTAGATTTTTCAATCATCTTTTCAATATATTCATGATAAGATGGTCCTAATTCTTGCTCTTTCTGTGCAAACCAGAACTTAGTATTTAATTTGTCCATGATGGACTCTATAACCAAATGTGGTATACATATATTCATCATACCAGCTACATTTCCTATTTTTATATTAAGTGTAACAAGGGCTATGATTTCATTAGGTGATATAATTTGTACAACTTGTGAATTAGTTTCTATTTTTTCTAACATTGGATCTAGTTCCACAACATTTTGCCAAGGCTCAGATAAAAGGTGCACAAACTGGATAAATATTTTTTCCAAAATAACACGTTCAATATCCGTAAATTCTCTAATAGTTTCAAGGCCCCTTCCACTTCCTCCTAGTACACGATCAATAATGGTATAACCCATGTTAGGTGAAAGTTCAAGAAGAATAGAACCTTTCAATGGACTGAAATCTGTAACTGCTAAAATAACAGGATTGATCAGTGCATTAGAAAACTCGGAATAGGTAATGGCTTCTGCATTCATGACTTCTGCTGATACCATTGTCCTGAGGTGCCCAGATAAATAGGTGGAAATAGCTCTTCCATAGCTTTCGAAAATTATTTCTAAAGTTCGAAGTTGCTCTTTTGAGAACTTAGATGGCCTTGTAAAATCATATGTTTTAATGCCCTTTTGTTCATTAGCTTCTTGCATCTCATCGACATTAATCTCGCCAGTATTGAGTGCTTTAAAAAGCTCATCAATCTCACTTTGTGACAGTACTTCACTCACCCTATGTCACCTCCTTTAAATGATACTTATTGCACAAAGTATTCTTCATAATACACATCATAAATAATATCTGTACCTAATAATTGATTAAGTCTTGCTACAATTTCATCTGCTAGTTTTGTTTTACCATCATTTGCTCTTAACATAGTAAAAGTTTGCTCACCAATAACCGCAATTAATTCATTTCTCATACTAGCAGCTTGATTGGTTACTGCATTATTAAATACTTCATAAACTTTTTTATCACTGGCATCTACGCCTAAACTAACTTTAATTTTAGCAAAATGTTGGACTGCATCTTCTCCCATGGCAATGTTTGTCATAATTGCATCCCCCATGGAAACTTCTGTAAGTTCTAATCCTGCTTTTGTAGCTGCTGGCTCCTCACTTTGAGACTGACTCATTTGCTTAAGTACAAAAAATGTACTAGCAGCAATGGATATCCCTAATACTATAATCGCTATAATCACAAAAAGTTTAAATTTACTTTCCAATGTCTCATCCCCCCTCATTTAAGATGTTAATTTACTGAGTTTAATCTCTACACGTCTATTTTGAGCACGTTCTTCACGTGTAGTATTTGAACTTATGGGGTGATATTCTCCCATTCCTTCTGCTGATATCTTAGATGGATTAAAATCCATTTCCTCTAAGTAAAACCTCATAACTGCAATCGCTCTAGCACTGGAAAGTTCCCAGTTACTTGGAAACTGTGCATTATGTATTGGTTGGTTATCGGTATGACCTTCTACTCGTAAATGATAACCTTTATCTACATACTCTTTTAATTTTTCTCCTACTAAGTTTAAACTTGGAATAGCTCCTGCCTTAATATCTGCCTTTCCTGTGTCAAATAACAAAATATCTGCAAAACGAATGACTATTATATCACCGCTTTTTTGAACAGTAATCTTATCATCTATTTCTTTCGCTTCAACATACGCCTTTATATCTTGTTCAGCTTTTGTTGTCTCTTGTGCTTCTTGATAAGCTTGTTCAATAGAAAATTGTGTTTCTTGTACTGGAAACTGAGACATACCATTTTCTAATACATTATTATCTATACGAATCGTTTGACCGCCATCAAATATACTTACTGATGCATTAAAGGATGAAGCTAATGCTTTAAATTTATCTGCATCTACTGTTGACATTGCAAATAAAAGAACAAAAAATGTTAGCAATAAAGTCATCATATCGCCATAGGTGTTCATATAAGCAGGTGCACCCTTTTTAGGTTCATCTTCTCTTTTTTTCAATATGGTTCACCACCTATTCTTCTTTGTTTTTAACATCAAATACTCTACGTGTTCCTGGAGATAAGAATGCTTTTAATTTTTCTTCAATTACTCGTGGGTTTTCTCCTGCTTGGATAGATAATAAGCCTTCTACCATAACCTGTTTATGTAGAATTTCATCATTACTCCTTAGTTTCAATTTGTTAGATATTGGAGTAGCCACTAGATTGGCAATCATCGAACCATAGAAGGTAGTAATAAGTGCCACACCCATTTTAGGACCCAGTGTAGATGGGTCGTTTAAGTTATCTAACATGATGATAAGTCCAATAAGCGTACCAATCATCCCCCATGCTGGACCTAATTCTGCAATAGTATCCCAAAACTTCTGATTATCTTTATGTCTGTTTTCCACAAAAGCAATCTCTGTTTCTAGAATACTACGTAATAATTCAGCATCCGTACCATCTACAATTAATAAAATTCCTTTTTGTAAAAAAGGATCGTCCATTCCTTGAGCAATTTCCTCTAATGCAAGTAATCCCTCTTTTCTGGCCGATAATGCCAACTCATTAATCTTTGAGATGACTTCTGTTGGATCGATTTCTAATTTAGAAAATGCATGTTTCCCTGTCTTAAATCCTTCAATTAGCTTAGGAATTGGATAAGAAACAAAAAGTGCAGCAGTAATCCCACCGAATACAATCATTACTGAAGGCCAGTCAAGGAAAAGAGATACGCGTCCCTCTCCTAAAATAATCGATACAATAACAAATATCGTTCCTGATACCAGCCCTATTATTGTAGAAATATCCACTTGTTTATTCCTCCCCTTCACTCACAAGTTGTATCTTTTGTTTGTATTTAATAATGCGCCTAATAATCTCTTCTTGTGTTTCTTTCACCACATATTTATTACCTGTTGTCATTGTTATAACTGTATCAGGTGTCTGCTCTATTGTTTCAATTAAATCAGAGTTAATAGCAAACTCCTGATTATTTAATTTTGAAAGTTTAATCATAAGCGTCTCCTATACATTAGCGTTTAAGATTAGTAAGCTCTTGGAGCATCTCATCTGAAACAGATATAATTCTTGAATTAGCTTGGAAACCTCTTTGAGTAACAATCATATCTGTAAATTCACTTGAAAGATCTACATTAGACATTTCAAGAACTCCAGTATTAAATGTTCCTACTGTTCCCACTCCATCAAATTCTCCAGAGTTTGGCGTAACTTTATAAAGATTATCTCCCACTTTTTCAAGTCCCTCTGGATTATCAAATTTAGCCACTACAACCTGTGCAAGTATTCTCATATCTCCATTGTCATATGACGCTGTAATAATACCATCACCACCTATTTCATAACCTATCATTTTACCCGCTGCATTACCATCAATAGTTTTAGGTTCAGCAGTTGATGTTGAAGCATATTGAGTAAGTGAGCCTATAGCTATAGTTATATCTTTAAAGACTGCATTTCCAACAGTCGCCTCTGTATCTGTACCAGCACCAAACTTTAATTTTATCGTATTACCAGTTGTAGTGGCTGTATCTCCAGTTCCTGTTGTATTGGTCTTGAGTTTACCATTTTTATCGAATGTTATAGTCCCTTCAATTGTAGGTGCCGTCCCAGCAAATATTTTACCATCTGAATCTGTGATTTTCCCAAGCTTTGGTTCCCATACCGTATTACCATCTGTATCTGTAGCTCCTTTTTCTAAAGTAATGGCAGCTGTATAGTAGTTTCCTAAGCTATCATAAAACTTAATGCTTGTTTCTATTTTATCTTCTGTAGAGTTAAGATTTCCTGTTAGTTGAGCCTTTGTCGTTGCTGATGGATTGGATGTTGTAAACCTAGGATCTGATAAATTTATGTCATCTGCTTCACCTTTAACAATTTCATACTTATTCGTTTCTTCATTAAGTTGTGATGTCCAACCTTTCACTTTCATTCCATTAGCAATAATCAAGTTGCCATCCACATCTGATCTTAAAGCACCAGCTCTAGTAAAATAGGTGCCATTCGCATCTCCTACAACAATAAATCCATCTCCATTAATCATTAAGTCAAATGGATTATCCGTACGTTGTGCAGCTCCTTGAGTCATTAACATATCAATGGATGATACATTTACACCTAATCCTACTTGCATAGGATTACGTCCTCCCCTACCTGTTTCATCACTTGCAGCACTAGCACTTGATAAGGTTTGCGAAAAAACATCATTGAACGTTACACGTTGTGATTTATAACCTATCGTATTGACATTAGCTATATTATTTCCTATTACATCCATTCTCGTCTGATGTACCCTAAGTCCTGATACAGCAGAAAACATTGATCTCATCATATTAATCTACCTCCTCATTTTGTCTATTAATTCTCTTCTACTAGCGTAATATTATTAAAGTTAATAAATTGACCTTCTTTTTGTCCCTTAACATAAACCAAAGTACCACTTTTTTCAATACGTATATACTCAGCAGTCCCAGTTATAGTTTGTGTTGCACCTTCACTATCTGTATAAGTTCCAGTTACTGTTTTACCTGTAATACTTGGTTTGTCTACTACGTTTTGTATATTATTAAAATCAATGGATATTTTCTTTTCACCGGTTCCAATAACCATATAAGGATTACCATTTTTCATTTCAATCCCTAGCACTTCACCTTCAATAATAATACTTTCTTTTGTACCATCCGTTTTAGTTTCCTCTACTACACCTTGAATCGTTTTACCTAATAATTCAAAGGCTGTAGTATTTGTTTGAATGTTACTACTATCATAAACTTGATAAATATCCTCAAGATTAACTTCTACATCTCCAATGCCTATAACCGGTGTATCTCCTGATACCTTAACATAATCCACTTTACCAACAAGATATTCAGATGTTCCTGTTTCTGTATTATTATAAAGGTATTCAACGTACTTACCTATCATACCATTAGCTAATTGCTTTTGTGAGGATTGAGCAACATTCATCATCTGCTCAAGAGCAGTAAATTGAGCTAACTGAGCTAACATTTCTGAGTTATCTACAGGTTCAAGAGGATCCTGATACTTCATTTGAGTAACTAATAAATTAATAAAGGCATCTTTATCTAATTCAGATTGCTGTTTAACATCTTCGGTTACTTTCATATAATCACTATTTAAAGTTGTTGTTTTTGAAATGGTTGTTGACATTCTCTCTCCCCCTATACCATATAATCAACTTCTGAATCACTACTTTTTTCAGGAATTACTTCTTCTAATTCCTCATATTCATTCATATGTTTTGCTATGATTTCTTGAATTCTCTTACTTGACTTTTGCTTTTGTTGCTCCATTTGAGATTGATGTTCATCCTTCTTAATATCTACTCTTACATCTGCAACAGTTAATCCTCGTTCTTCTAAAGCTGTTTTTAAACTAGCCATTTCATTTACTAAAAATGCTTTCGTTTTTTCATTATCAACCTTTATATGTGCTACTATACTGCTATTTTCTTCAACAAGCTTAATACTAAGGTCCCCTAATTCTTTAGGAGAAAGCTTCATATGAATTTCCTTAGTTGCCCCTAATGTTTTAAAATCTATTTGTTCTATGATGCTATTCTCTATAAGTTGAGGCGTCTGCCCTGCCGACATTATTCCTGTTTCTTGTGGTTGCCATAATTGAGCATTCACTGTGGATGAAAAGTTTTGTATAGGTACTACTATTCCTAAATCTACTGTATCATTTTCACTTAAAATAGCACTAGCTAGTGTATTAGATGGTTCCTCTTTGGTTTGAAGCTGAGCCACGTTCTTTGCATTCATGGTCTGGGCTACATCCTGTAACTGTGTTTCTTCTATATTTCCAGTAGCTACTGCTTCTGTAGTTTTTTTAATATTTTGTATAGTAACCTCTGTTTGTACAAGCTTTTGTGTTGCCTCCTCTATATTTACCTCAACATTCATCTGTTTTCGTAAATTTAAAGGATTACTTTCCACTTTTATCTCATCACACAGAGATTGTATTTGATCAAATATTTTACTAATATTTCCAATTCCAGACTCAACCATCAATAAATCTTCACCTTTTATTTGGGTATAAACTTCGCTAACAAATTTTCCAAATAATTCTTGGTTTAATAAATCAGACGGCTTATAGCCCATTTGATTGAGTAATTCATTTAACTGCTCAGTTGTAACATTTAACCCTTGACTTAGTAAAGAAAGAATTCTCTCATCAACATCATTTTCATCTTTTGTATAATCTAATTCATCTTCAGATTTTATTTCTACTTCTTCTTTATTATCTACTTTTGATGTTTTGTTTTGATCTTTTTGTTTTTGTACAACTTGATTTGTCTTTTCATCTTTTACTTTAGGCGTGTCATTTTTATCTGCATTTTCTAATTTTGAATTTTTAGCTCTGTCTAATGCTTTGCTAAATGAATACTCATTAGATCGATTCATAATCCCAGTATTAGGTGTATATGTATCCACATTAGCTACTTGCTCATTCATAAATAGGGTACCTAAACCGATTTGCCCCATATTCTTCCTCCTCTCTTACTCTTGCTTACTATTTATTTCTGGTGAAATCAGTTTGATTACCTTTGCAGCGCCCTCTGAAGTCATACTACTTAAAACAAGTGACTTTCTATCATCTTTCATCTCTTTCATGATAGTCTGAACTAATTCAGCATCTGTTGTTAAAAGCACTTCTAATGCCTTTGCAGCTTGGTCTTCATCCATTTCTCCTACTGCTTTAGCCAATGCCTGTTGTTCTTTTGTATTAACAACCTCACCTTTTAAGGTCTTATATAATTCCGCTGCTGTTTCTGGATATATCTTTTCAAATTGTTCAATGAATAATTCTGGATTACTTTCTGCTATTGACTGATCCCATGCTTCTTTTTGCTTAAGAAAATCCTCATACTTACTTTCATACTCTTTTAATGTATCATTTCTTGTCTGTAAATCCTTATTGGATTCTTCAAGCATATTTATTTTTTCTTCTAAAGTAAGCATTTCCTGTTTTTGTTTTTCATACTGAGCAAGAATTTCATCTTTAGATAATACTGCTTCACTTTCTACTACACTAGGAATAATTCTACCAACCATCGGAACATTCCTTAGAAAATTTGCTAATGGTTTTCTGAAAACAAAACCGGTAACCAGTAAAAGAATGAAGATAAGGCCTGTAAAAAACCATTTTTTCTTTTTGCGCTTCTTAGGTTTAAAAGGAGGGATAGCATTATTTACTTCCTGTACTTTTTTTTCTTTTGTTTCCTGTCCCATTTATCTTCACTCCTTTTGATTCGTTCTATATTTATAAGTAACTATTTCATCTACTATGTTATTTTCTTTTTTCTTTTCTTCTTCTTTATAATCTTCTAAGTGAATTTCTTTTAAATTTTCTAGTATTTTTCGTTCTTTGACGGCTTCTATCAGTTCATCTCGTCTTTGCTCTACTTTTCTTGCCGCTAAGTTAATTTCCTCATTTTTAGAATGAATAGCTTTATCTATATAATTGGAATAATAATTAAGTTGCCTTAATTGCCTTACATTTACTTTTTCATTAGATTGAATTTCTGCTTCTCTAAATGCCATTTCTCTCTGTTTCACTAATACTTCTTTTTCAGCTTTTGCTTTTTCATGGCATTGATGTGCTAAACCTAATTCTCTCTTTTTACTTTCTTCTAGCTTTTCTTTTAAAGCTAAAATAGGTTCCAATTTATACTTAAACATACTCACACCCTAACCTATTATTTCTTGCATATGATTCAAAGTATCTCCAAATTCAATCTTTTCACTTACTGATTGACACAAGAACTCGTTAATTAATTTCATCTTATCAATAGCTGCATCAATCTCTTCACTGCTTCCCTTATTATAAGCACCTACGTTGATTAAGTCCTCTGCTTTTTTATATACTGCCATATGCTTTTTTATCTCTCTAGCACAAGCTTTATGTTCATCTGAGGCAATGTTACTCATAACCCTAGATATACTAGCTAAAACATCTATTGCTGGATAGTGCCCCTTGTTAGCTAATTTTCTAGATAATACAATATGTCCATCTAATATTCCTCTGGCGGTATCTGTAATAGGTTCATTAAAATCATCACCATCAACAAGAACTGTGTACATACCTGTAATACTTCCTTTATCGGAATTACCTGCTCGCTCCAAGAGCTTTGGCATCTGTGCAAAAACTGATGGTGTATATCCCCTTGAAACGGGTGGTTCTCCAATTGCAAGCCCTATTTCTCTTTGTGCCATTGAAAATCTTGTAAGAGAATCCATCATAAGAAGTACATCTTTTCCCTCTGATCTAAAATGTTCTGCTAAAGCTGTTGCCGTCATAGCTGCTTTAAGACGCATTAATGCCGGCTGATCCGAAGTTGCTACTACTACTATAGAGCGTTTAAGACCCTCTGCCTTTAAGTCATTTTCAATAAACTCTCTTACCTCTCTACCTCGTTCTCCAATTAAGGCTATGATATTTATATCCGACAAAGCATTTCTTGCAATCATACCCATTAGCGTACTTTTTCCTACACCACTTCCTGCAAATATTCCTATTCTTTGTCCTTTTCCTACAGTTAACATACCATCAATAGCACGTACACCTAATGATAGTGGAATAGTTATACGTTTTCTTGTAAGTGGATTAGGCGCAGTATTGTCAATCGGCACCTGATGCATGCAGTATACTTCATCATTATTAATAGGCTTTGCTTGCCAGTCTACTACTTTTCCTAGTAAACTCTCATCTACTTTTACACTAAGTTTATCACCATAGGCTAATACTTCGCAGCCAGGACCAATGCCTTCTAGATTACCTAGAGGCATCAGTAATAAAGAATCATCCTTAAAACCCACCACTTCAGCAGTTACTAACTCATTCTTTCCTCTTGGCTGGATATAGCAAATATCTCCAATATTAGCGATTGGACCTAGCGTTTCAATACTCATCCCAACAACTCTAGTTACTCTTCCTTTATAAGTCCATAGTTGACTTTTAGTAGCTTGTTCATACCTTTTAAAATCAATCATATTATCCCCTACTTTGTATTCATTAAAATTCGTGTATCATTAATAACACGCTCAAGTCCCTGTGCTATATCATACACAATGCTGCCTTGATTAAATTCAATCATGCAAGTGGTTTCATTAAGATTGTCCCTAGTTTCTACTACTAAATCTTTACTAATGTCTTTAATAGCTTCTAACTCATTTTCTGACAACCTTGCATATAAAATAGGTGAAATGATTACCTTAACTTTACCAGAAATGTCTTCTTTGTTTAACATCTTTCTAACCAAGCATTTTACCCAATCAACCTGGTAATTCATCTCTTCACTAATAATATGATTTAAGAGTGCAATAAGTGTTTCTACAAGCTCACCTTCAGTGCTCATAATAAGCTCTTCTTTTTCTTCATGCGCTTTTGCTATAATGAGTTCTGCTTGCCTTTGAGCTTCTTCTAATATGCGTGCTTTCTCTTGTTCCATTTCAAATAGCATCTGTGTTTTTACTTGTTTGGCTTCTTCTTCTATTGCTTGTGACTTTTGGACTGCTTCTAAAAGCATCTGCCTCACTTGATGATCTGCTTCTTCTAATTTAGCATCAACAAGTTTTTGTATTTCTCTTAGCTTTTCTTCTTTAAAATCAACTAACTGTTCTTTCTCTTCAAAACTTAATTGTTCTACTGTTTCTTTTATGTACTCTTCTTCCGTAGGTCTCTCTAGCTGCCTACTTGAAAAATCTATAATACTTTGCGCTCTTATTCTTTCGCCTTTTATAATACTAGACAACGACCTCATCTCCTGCTCCACGTGAAATTACAATCTCACCCGCATCTTCTAATTTACGAATAATATTAACGATTTTTTGTTGAGCATCTTCAACTTCTTTAACACGCTTTGGACCCATATATTCAAGGTCTTCTTCAATCATTGCTGCAAGACGTTTAGAGACATTAGACATAATAACTTGTTTAACACTATCTCCTGCACCTTTAAGTGCTATTGCTAACTGATGATTATCCACTTCTCTAAGAACACGTTGGATAGATTTCGGATCGAGAGTAGTAATATCTTCGAATACAAACATACGTTTTTTAATAACTTCTGCTAACTCTGGATCTTCAATTTCCAAGTTTTCCATAATATTCTTTTCAGTTGTACGATCCACTTGATTAATAATATCAACAATTGAATCAATACCACCAATACTTGTATAATCTTCAGATACTAGTGTAGATAAACGTTTCTCAAATTCTCTTTCAATCTGATTAATCACATCTGGTGAAGCTCTATCCATAAGTGCAATTCTACGTGCAGTATCAGCTTGCATCTCTGGAGGCAACGCTCTAATAATCTCTGCTGATTGACTTGGTTTTAAATAAGATAAAATAAGTGCGATAGTCTGTGGATGCTCATTTTGGATAAAGTTAACTAGCTGTGATGCCTCCGTTTTTCTAGCAAACTCAAATGGTCTCACTTGTAAAGATACAGTAAGTTTATTAATAACTTCAACTGCTTTATCTGAACCCAAGGCTTTTTCTAAAAGCTGTCTTGCATATCCAATACCACCTTCGGCAATATATTCTTGTGCTAAACACATTTCATAAAATTCCTGAAGTACTTCCTCTTTTACCTTAGGTGATACAGCCTTAATACTAGCTATTTCTAGTGTAAGCTGTTCTATTTCTTCTTCTTTTAAATATTTAAATATACTGGCAGACTTTTCTGGTCCTAAAGCAATTAACAACATTGCTGCTTTTTGTTTACTTGAAAATTGTTCTTTCATCATGTCATCACTCCCAATCATCCTCTGTCAACCAATTGCGAAGTAGATTTGCCACAGCTTCTGGTTTTTCATCAACAAATTTATCAATTTGGCGTTTTGTTTCTAATGTTTCTTTTAACTCAATTTCCTCAAGTTCTACTTGTTCTTTAGCTACTTTTAACATTTCTTCCACTTCAAGTTCTGGTTCTAATTCAACAACTTCTTCATGTTTTCTAAAACGAAGTACTATGAATGCAAATAAAAGTAATGCTAATACAAGGAATATTAAAGGTAAATAATCTTTGTAGTCAATTTGATAAACTTCTTGGTCTAAGAAAATAGGATTTTCATATGCATTTACAACAACATTATCTATTCCTGTTGCACTCTTAACAGAATTAACAATAGATTCATCCACAGTAAGTGTACGTTGCTCACGATTACTCTCTTTAAATTCATTCCATGTCATTCCTGATAAAGTTGGTTTAACTTCCTCTTCTTTATAAATCTTGTTTTTAAACAAATTAACTGATAAAGAAGAATTTTTCAAGTCAACATTTCCAGGGTTTTTGACATAAACTGACTCTGTCTTATCTGGTACATAAGTAATCTCTTTCTGAGTTTCCTTGCTTTCACCAGTTGTACCATCATTTGTTTGGTAAGTTGGAATATCTCCCCCATTTGTTGTAGTACCTGGCTCTGCTCCTGTTTGATTATTCTTACTCGAACTAGATGCTTGGGTTTCTTGTTGAATAACCCCTCTACTTTCATCTTCTCCTTGTGTTTGGTACTTTTGACTAGATTCTTGATACTGATCAAAATCCAAAATTAAATTAGGACTTACACGTACATCATCATACATGTTTCCTAATAAATGAGATACTTTTTGAGTAACATCTTGTTCTGCTGACAACTTCATTTCTTGTTGTTTATTAAGTCCTAACTGATTTTCTTCACTACCAGAGTATAATGTATTGCCTTGAGAATCTATAACTACTATATTCTTTTTATCTAGATTCGCTACACTAGAAGAAATGTAGGTTGCAATACCTTCACATTGCTTAGTTGTAAGTGTCTTACTTAAAGTCAGAAATATACTGGCTCTACTTTCCACTTGTGATTGAAGATATGCATTCTTCTGTTCTGGAATAACCAGCTCAACCCGGGCACTTTCAATCCCCTCCATCGAACTTAAAGTTTTCTCCAATTGTTGTTTTTTATATTCATTATTTTTGGCTGTCATCTCAGTCTGTGTTGTAGACATTGTGTTATTGATGACTTGATCAAAAGTCATTCCACTTTCTGGTACATCTGACATAGCCGTATACATTAATGCCTGCTCATATTGGTCTTCCTGAACTTGGATATTAGTACTATCATTAATTAATTTATACTTAATACTATTCTCACCTAAAACCGTGGCTACTTGTCCAATAGACTTAGAGTCTAGATTTTCAGTGAAAAGATTCTTCATCTTAGGTCTAGTTAACAATGCCACTGCTATAACTCCAATGACTAGTGCCAAAATCCCTATTCCAATTTGAATTCTTTGCTTTTTAGTTAAACTATTCCATTTTTCCGTAATTTGATTTGATATCTGTTCAATCGTTTGTTGCAAATTATTCACCTCACTTTATTTCGCTCTGAGATTAAACAGATAGGTTCATAATTTCTTTATAAGCACTTAATAAACCGTTTCTCACCTGTAAAGTATATTGTAATAATATCCCTGATTTTTCTTGAGCAATTAACAAGCTAGCAATATCATCATTGGCACCTGTTATAAAATCATTCGTTAAATTTTTAGTTTCTGCTTCTGCTGCTTTGTTGGCTTGAATCAACTCTTTTGCTGCATCTAATGCATATGTAAAACTCTCATTCCCTGTAAGTTTTTTCTCATCTTGAATTGTGCTGATGACTTGCTGATTAAACTGTGCGCCTTGAAGTGCTGCTATCATAATCTTTCCTCCCAGAATTATTTACCAATTTCTAATGCTTTGGCAAACATCGATTTCATTGTGTTAAATGAAGTTACATTTGCTTCATATGACCTACTTGCTGAAATCATATTAACCATCTCATCAACTGTATTAACATTAGGCATCTCAACATATCCTTTTTCATTTGCATCAGGATGAGACGGATTATACACCAATGCGCCTTGGGTTTCATCTTCAACAATCCTTGCTACTCGAACTCCATTTACCCCACTTTGTTTCTTCTTATTTAATATACTAGAAAAACTATTTTCATTTTGTATTTGTTCAAAAACAACTGTCTTTCTTTTATATGGACCACCATCTGCAGTACGTGTTGTATTCACATTAGCCATATTTTGTGAAATAATATCTAGTCTTAGGCGCTGTGCTGTAAGTCCACTAGCAGCTGTATCCATAGAATCAAAAAAACCCATACTTTTTCCTCCTCATTATTTTAAATTTTGTAGTACCGTAGAGAAACGCCCTAATTGACTATTTACCCTCGTTATTAAAGCATTATACCTGGCACTTACCTTAGCTTCTTCTGCCATTTCTACGTCGATATCTACATTATTACCATCTAATCTATAAGAGGAGCTTGAATAGTCTGTATAAATCTCCGGTTCAATCTCTTTTAAGTTTAATCCAGATACTCCTTCTTTTTTCATTTTTCTTTCCAAAATAGTTTCAAATTCAACATCTTTCCTTTTATATCCAGGTGTATCTACATTGCTAATATTTTGGCTTATAACACTTTTTCTAAGCATTGTTGCATTTATTGCCTTATTCATCAAATCTATATCAGAAAAAATGTTCATTCCCTTCCCCCTCTTCAATCTAAGTTAAATGATTAACCTATAAGCATAATTGCACAAATGTAATAATATAATTTCAATTATATAATTATATTCGTCATAAAGCAATAAATATTAACAAGCTTATGTCTCTAGAATACTCAAATGATACTTACTCACTACCGCTTTTTGCTATTAAAAATCGAATTTTGTGTTAATTGAAGCGTATTTGTTTGGGTTTATAATATTTTAAAACAAAAAAAGACCCAAAGGTCTATTTTATAAACAATTGTAACATATTTACTACTACCAAATCCAGTAGTGTCATTATCACTGATCCACCTACTAAGGGAATGAGCAGCTGAATATAGTGCCTTCTGGACTGTCCTCTATCCTTCCCTACCAAATCTATACTTCTTTTTAAAATCTCAATACCTATGGTCAATAGCAATATCGCTTGTATACCATAAGAAAACATACCTATAATCATACCTCTACTCCCTAGAAGTAATATAAGGGCTGTAGTTGTAAAACCATAAGAAAAAATCATACCGAACAAAAGAACCCAACTCAAAGGAATAGTAAGCCCAAACCAACCAAATAACCATATTAATGATAGCTTTTTTAAATACTTTGTTATTATATAACTAAAACTCATAAGATTAACACTTATATAATCTTGCGTAAACCACGTATATAATACTTCAAATGTTTGTATATTTCTTTCTTCTACCCAAAAGGCATACCAAATACTAGCCAATATCGTTAATATCAATAACATTTTTACCCCTATCTCTTTCATTACAAATAATCTACTTTTTAATAAATAACTTTCATTCATTCCCATCCCCCTAACTCTATCACATAAAATAATTTATGATACAAGCATCCTATTTATACCTAAATTTTCGCACCTTCATATAATAGATTTATCACTCACCAAACTTATTCTTTCTAAATACAAAAGAGATGCGTTAACAAACGCATCTCTTTTATCACTATTAGACACATGCTAAACACGTACATGTCCTTCTACGCCTAATAGAGCTTTATTTTCTTCTAATACAGGTTTAATAACTTCATTAATAAAATCTTCAACTTGCATAGCTGCACAGCCGATAAAGTTTTTTGGTTTTAATATAGCTTTTAATTCGCTTTCTGACATTTTGAAAGTTTCATCTCGTAAAATACGCTCAATTAAATCATTCGTTTTTCCGTTCTGCTTAACTTCAGCTGCCGCTTCCATAGATAGGACACGTATGCGTTCATGAAGCTCTTGACGATCTCCGCCTCGTTTTACCCCTTCCATAAGAATGACTTCAGTAGCCATAAATGGTAATTCATCATTAATATGTTTTTCTATTACTTTTGGATACACAACTAATCCATCCGCTACATTCATGTATATCTCTAATATTGCATCAATTGCTAAAAACGCTTCTGAAACAGCAATTCTCTTATTTGCACTGTCATCCAAAGTTCTTTCAAACCATTGAGTAGAAGCTGTAATAGCCGGATTTAAAGCATCACATATTACATAACGTGCCAAAGATGAAATACGTTCTGTACGCATAGGATTACGCTTATACGCCATAGCTGATGATCCGATTTGATTCTTTTCAAAAGGTTCCTCTATTTCTTTTAGATGTTGCAGTATTCTAATATCATTGCTAAATTTATATGCAGATTGAGCAATTTGGCTTAATACATTTAATACAATTGAATCAAATTTTCTTGTATAAGTTTGCCCCGTTACTGGGTAAACAGAGCTATAACCTAATTTTTCAGCAATTGTTTGATCAAGTAACTTAACCTTTTCATAGTCTCCATCAAACAAATTCAAAAAGGTCGCTTGAGTTCCTGTAGTTCCCTTAGCGCCTCGAAGCCTTTTTTCCTTAAGCAAATGATTAATTTCTTCTAAATCTAACCATAGATCTTGTAACCACAAAGTCGCTCTCTTTCCAACAGTTGTAAGCTGAGCTGGTTGCAGATGTGTGAAGCCCAAAGTAGGCAAATCTTTATACTCAGTAGCAAACTTTGCTAATTTATCTATTACATTAACAACCTTTTTCTTAATCACCTCAAGAGCTTCATACATAATGATTAAATCTGTATTATCTCCCACATAACAGCTAGTAGCCCCTAAATGAATAATTGGCATGGCTAAAGTAGCTTGTTCACCATACGCATGTACATGTGCCATTACATCATGACGGACTTTTTTCTCCCACTCTTCTGCCACTTCATAGTTAATATCTTCACTGAATTTTTTAAGTTCTTCAACTTGTTCCTTTGTCACATTCAACCCCAGTTCATGTTCTGTTTCAGCCAAAGTAACCCATAATTTTCTCCATGTCTTAAATTTCTTCTCTTCCGAAAACAAGTAAAGCATTTCCTTACTTGCATATCTACCTTCAAATGGACTTTTATATGAATTTCTCATGTTCATTTCCTTTCATAATTAGTTTATTATCTTTATTATACGTATTATTATCCTAAATGGCAATGCATTATTCGAACATTTATTTAAAAATTTTGTTTTTTGTTCGATTTAAGTTTTATATTTATACTATCACAATACAAAAATAGCGGTGCTAAGCACCGCTATTTACTATTTAGCATATTCAGTTGCACGAGTCTCACGAATAATACTTACTTTAATTTGGCCTGGATATTCCAAATCATTTTCAATACGTTTAGTAACATCTCTAGCAAGAAGTATTAAACCATTATCATCTATTTCTTCTGGTGTTACCATAATTCTTACTTCTCTACCTGCTTGAATAGCATAAGATTTTTCAACTCCCTTAAAGGAAGTTGCAATTTCCTCAAGTTTCTGTAAACGTTTAATATAAGTCTCTAAAGTTTCACGGCGTGCCCCTGGCCTTGCAGCAGAAATAGTATCTGCAGCTTGTACAATAACAGCAATTGCTGTTTCTGGATCTACATCTCCATGATGTGCTTCTACTGCATTAATAACAGTAGCATTCTCTCCATACTTACGACATAAGTTAACACCTATACTTACGTGAGAACCTTCTACTTCGTAATCTACAGACTTTCCAATATCATGAAGTAATCCTGCTCTTTTAGCTAAACGTACATCTAACCCAAGTTCACTAGCCATTAATCCTGCTAAATTAGATACTTCTATTGAATGACGTAATACATTTTGACCGTAACTTGTTCTAAATTTCATTTTACCTAGTAGACGAATAAGTTCTGGATGCAAACCATGTACACCCGTTTCAAAAGTAGCTGCTTCTCCTTCTTCTCGAATAAGTACCTCTACTTCTTTTTTTGCCTTTTCAACCATTTCCTCTATACGAGCTGGATGAATTCGACCATCTACAATTAGCTTTTCTAAGGCGATACGCGCTACTTCACGACGTATTGGGTCAAACCCTGATAAGATAACTGCCTCAGGTGTATCATCTATAATGAGATCTATACCGGTAAGTGTCTCTAATGTTCTAATATTTCTACCCTCACGCCCAATGATACGTCCTTTCATTTCATCATTTGGCAATGGTACAACAGATACTGTTGTGTCTACTACATGATCTACAGCACACTTTTGTATTGCGTTAGTGATAATTTCTTTTGCTTTTTTATCCGCTTCCAACTTAGTTTTTGCTTCTATCTCTTTAATCATTATAGCAGATTCATGTCTTACATCTTCTTCAATCGTCTTTAAAAGATATTGTTTTGCTTCGGTTGAGGTCAACCCTGAAATGCGTTCTAGTTCTTCTAGTTGCTTTTCATGTAAAGCTTCAGCTTCTTCTCTCGTTTTATCAACTTTATCCATTTTTCTTTGTAGCTGCTCTTCTTTTTGTTCAAGCGCTGCTGTTTTTCTATCAATATTTTCTTCTTTATGGAGTAATCTTTTCTCCATTTGTTGTAATTCATTTCTTCTTTCGCGTACTTCTTTATCTAGTTCATTTTTTACACGAATACTATCTTCTTTTACTTCTAATAATACTTCTCTTTTTTTAGCTTCCCCTGCTTTGATAGCGTCATCTATAATTTTTCTTGATTTTTCTTCTGCTGTTCCAATTTGTGCTTCCGCTATATGTTTTCTATAAGAAGCGCCACTAAAAAAGGCTATTATTCCAACAATAACAATGACCAAAATAATTCCTATTATTAAGCCTATTTGTTCTATATCTACCACCTCCCAAGTATTATCAATGTGCAAATAACATTATAATTGTATAACTTTTTAAAAATGCTGTCAAGCATTACCTATTGAAAATACGGTGTTTTTATCCTTTTTTACATATATTTGATTATACAATTCTAACTATTGCTTTTTAACAAAAAATTAAGAAGGTAGCAAACTGCTACCTTCTTAATTTTGAATATTCTATTTTTCTTCATCTTCTAAAATTTTATCATCTAATTTATTTGGAGTTTCTTGATTAACTACATCTAACATTTTAACGCCATAATGATCTCTTACTTTGTTTTCTATCTCTAATAAAAGCTCTGGATGTTCTTTAATATAAATTTTAGCATTTTCTCTTCCCTGACCTAAACGTAAGTCACCATAGGAATACCATGCTCCACTTTTATTAACGATATCAATATTAGCCGCTAAATCAAGAACATCTCCTTCTTTTGAAATACCTTCACCATACATAATATCAAATTCAGCTTGTTGGAAAGGTGGCGCTACTTTATTTTTAACAACTTTAACACGTGTACGACTTCCAATAAATTCATTACTTTGTTTTAAGGTTTCAATCTTACGAACATCTAAACGAACAGATGCATAGAACTTAAGCGCACGACCACCCGTAGTCGTTTCATTACTTCCAAACATAACACCAACTTTTTCACGAAGTTGATTGATAAAAATAACAGTACACTTTGATTTATTGATAACACCGGTTAACTTTCTTAATGCTTGAGACATTAATCTTGCTTGTAATCCCATATGAGAATCTCCCATATCCCCTTCTATCTCAGCTCTTGGAACTAATGCAGCAACCGAGTCTACTACAATAATATCAATAGCTCCAGAACGCACCATAGTTTCTGCGATTTCAAGAGCTTGTTCACCATTATCTGGCTGTGAAATATAAAGCTCATCGATATCAACACCTAATTTAGTTGCATAAGATGGGTCTAGAGCATGCTCAGCATCGATAAACGCTGCAATTCCACCTTGTTTTTGCACTTCAGCTATCATGTGTAAAGTAACAGTTGTTTTACCTGAAGATTCCGGGCCATAAACCTCTACAATTCTTCCTTTAGGTAGTCCACCTACACCAAGTGCAATGTCTAAACTTAAGGAGCCAGTTGGAAAAGTATGCACATTCGTATCTGTAGCTTCTCCAAGTTTCATAATAGAACCTTTACCAAATTGTTTTTGTATTTGTGAAATGGCTGCATCTAATGCCTTTTTTGATTCATCATTCATTATTATCACCTCATCATATATCGAACATTTGTTCTAAACTTATTATACCTAACTTTTTTCTAGATAGCAAGGGAATTTTACTTAAAAAGTTTATAAAGTTGAAATAAAATATTTTTTACAGTTTTCTCTCTTACCTCTTTCCTTGTTCCTTTTAAATGCAATTCATATACATATGTTTTTTCTTCTGTAGCAATACCAATATAGACTAATCCTACTGGTTTTTCTGCTGTACCACCATCAGGTCCTGCAATACCCGTAGTAGATAAACCAATATCAGCTCCACTAACTCTTCTAATACCTTCTGCCATTTCCTTTGCTGTTTGTTTGCTAACTGCTCCAACAGATTGTAATGTTTCTTCCTTTACACCTACATATTTCATCTTAGCAGCATTACTATAAGTAACAATACCCTCATTAAAGCAATTAGATATGCCACTACAATTCACTAATGCTCCTGCTAATAACCCTCCTGTACAAGACTCTACTGTAGCTATGGTTTTTTTGCTATCTAGTAGTAATTTTGCAATAATTCCTTCTAGTCTGTCTTTATTATATCCAATCACAAAACTCCCTAAACGTTCTTCAACTTCTTTTTTCTTTTGCAGGAGTTGTTCTTTTGTCTGCTCTAACCTACTGCTTTGTACAGTAATACGCACAATTATCTCGTACTCTCTCACATAAGTCGCTATACTTCCCCATTCAAATTCTCCCAGTATTCCTTGTAAACGAGTAGCTACTTCACTTTCTCCTAGTCCAAATAATTTTATATCTAATGTTTCACTATAAAATGTTTGCTTTTGCTTTAAATAAGGTATGACTTCATTATCTAACATAGGCCTCATCTCACGTGGCGGACCTGGAAGTAATATAATAATTGCTTGTTTATACTCAATAATGCATCCAGGTGCGGTTCCAAACTCATTCTTTAAAATATATGCCTCTGCCGGAAAGATTGCTTGTTTTTCATTAATGCTAGGCATCGTCTCATTTATTTCTTTAAAATACTCAGTGATGTTTTCCAGCAAATCCGCTCTCATATAAAGGGGTAATCCCAAGGTTTCACAAATCGTTTCCTTTGTTAGATCATCTTTCGCTGGTCCTAAACCACCAGTCACAATGATATACTTACTACGCTCTATTGCAGTATTAATAGCAGTCTTAATAGCCGCTGCATGATCTCTTACCCCCGTATGATAATCTGGTGTTATGCCTATGGTTTGAAGTTGTTTTGAAATATAGCTAGCATTTGTATTTATCGTATATCCTTTAATAACCTCATCACCTATAGCAATTATTTCTGCGTTCATAGCGATCCCTGCCTTATCCTTTTTTCTTTATTATACCACTTTCTCTTATTCACTCAAATCAAGAGTGCTTATCATTTTTTATTATGATAAATAGCAAGAAGAAGGTATGCTACATACCTTCTTCTTGTTTCAAAAATTGATCTCTACATTCCCATGAACAAAAGAAATATTCTTTTCCTTGTTTCACAACACGATACGCCTGTGATTTTTCTATCTCTTTATTACAATAATAATCTCTAACTAACTCTTCTTGAAGCGGCTCATTAGGTTTAGTTTTTTGCATTTGATTTTTTTCAATAATCTTAACCTCACCATTTACAATAGTAATTCCCTCAACATTAGGATTATCTTTATATTTTTTAACCAACTTCCTTATCTTTAATATATAGCGTGTTAAGTTAAATAAACTTACAAGACCTATTACTAAAATAATATTTACTATCAAATCAATAACCATTTCTTCACCTCTTTTTCTATATAAATATTATATCTCCTTTATATGAAAATAATTTAAATATCCTTTTATAAAAACAGACTATATTTGCTTCAATGTATGAATGCAAATATAGTCTGTTTTTATATCAACTTATAGTCTTTCTTATGCTTCTATGGATTTAGGCGTTTCGTCTGAAGTAACATAATGTGAAAATAAATTCTGCATTAAAAAAGATTGTCCTAATATGATAAGTCCTGGTGCAACTACAATTAAAAATGGGAATCTTAATATAAGAACAACGGCCAAGGCATATATTGCAGTATTAAGTATAGTAGTTAATAAATGTTTATGTGTCATAACAAAAGATGTTTTGCATAAAACCTTAGTTTTCATATCAAATCTAGAAAATACAGCCCATAAATAAGTACTATAATTTAAAAACTCAAATACAATAAGTATCGCTAACGGAATCACGAACTTCAACATACTTGAATGCTCTGGATTAAGTAGACCATCAACAACTAAAATACCATAAAGTGTACAACTTATAGCTGCCACTATGTAAACAATTGATAAAGGAATACTTTGTTTAAGATTTTGCTTGAAACTCTTAAAAAAATCTGCAACTACATAGGTTTGTTCTTTTCTTACCTTTTTACCCAACACATAAAAGACAGCTGTTGTTGAAGCGCCTATTGTAATGATGCCACAAGAGCAAATCCACCACAACATTGATAAAATAATGACATCTGCTACCTCATTCATCCAAACCCATATGGGGGCATCCAAATCAAATAATCCTGACATTCTATTATGTCCTCCTTGAATAAATATTTAGTTATTCTTATTATACTATAGATAATTATTTTTTTCTATACTATCTATACTAGTGTATTAATGTGTTATTCTTATAAATTATTCGATTATTTATATTTATTTTATATCATTTTCTATTTGTTTTTATTTAACTATTATATAATATTAATTAATAACGCATTTTTTTATAAAAACTATTGAAATAAATTTTTATAAATGTATAATTATACATATATCTTAATATATATTAAATCATTAAGGGGGATTAATCATGAAAGAAAAAGTAGTTTTAGCTTATTCAGGCGGTCTAGATACTTCTGTTATCATTCCATGGCTTAAAGAGAATTATGATTATGATGTTATTGCTGTATGTATAAATGTAGGTCAAGATGCGGAACTTGAAGGGCTTGAAGAAAGAGCCCTTTCAATGGGTGTAAGCAAAGTATATGTTGAAGATGTAAAAGATGAATTTATGAAAGAATATGTATTTCCTATGATTCAGTCTGGTGCCATCTATGAATCTAAATATTATCTAGGTACTTCTATTGCTCGTGCAATTATTGCAAAAACACTTGTTAATGTTGCTCTTAAAGAAGAGGCTGTAGCTATCTGTCACGGTTGTACAGGTAAAGGAAATGATCAAATCCGCTTTGAGTTAGGTATTGCTGCTCTTGCTCCTCATTTAAAGGTGATTGCACCTTGGCGAATTTGGGACATTTCTTCTCGTGAAGAAGAAATTGAATACCTTGAAAAACGTGGTCTACCTGTTCCAATGAAAAAAGAAGATAGTTATAGTCGTGACCGCAACATGTGGCATATCTCACATGAAGGTCTTGAACTAGAAGATCCTTGGAATGCACCTAACTACGAGACACTTCTTAAACTAGGTGTTTCTCCTGAGCAAGCACCTGATCAGCCAACTATTATCTCTTTAACTTTTGCTCAAGGTATACCAACTCATTTAAACGGAGAAGCAATGGAGCCTTCTGCACTTCTTGAAAAATTAAATGAGTTAGGTGGTGCTAATGGTATTGGTATTGAAGATATTGTAGAAAATCGTGTCGTTGGAATGAAATCACGTGGTGTTTATGAAACTCCTGGTGGAACTATCCTTTATAAAGCGCATGAAGAGTTAGAGCACCTCACTTTAGATCGTGAAACCTACCGTTACAAACAAGAAATTGCACTACAGTTTGCTGATTTAATCTACAATGGCAAATGGTTTACGCCTCTTCGTGAAGCTCTTCAAGCATTTGTTACAAGTACACAACAAGTTGTAACAGGAGAAGTTAAATTAAAGCTTTATAAGGGTAATGTTATCCCTCAAGGTGCTTCTTCTCCATTTTCTCTTTACAGTGAAGCACTTGCCAGCTTTACTACTGGCGATCTTTATAATCACAAAGATGCTGATGGATTTATCAGACTTTATGGCTTACCACTTCGTGTACGTGCCTTAAAAGCTGCTGAAATGCAGAAATAGTTTTTTCTATATCTAACAGCTCAAGGAGTGTTCAAAACTAATTTTTCTAGTTTTGTAACACTCTCTTGTTTTATGATTTATTCAAACAATCTATTAAGGGAGGATTACTATGAAATTATGGGGTGGCAGATTTGCCAAAGAGACTGACCAACTTACCGACCACTTTAACTCTTCAATTTCTTTTGACCAAAGATTATATCAACAAGATATTATAGGTAGTATCGCACATGTAGCTATGTTAGGAGATCAAAATATTATTTCCTCTTCCGAAAGTCAGGCCATCATCAATGGGTTAAATGTACTTTTAGAAGATATTGAAAAGGGCGAAGTTGTTTTTGATGAAAAAATGGAAGATATCCATATGAATATCGAGGCCCTACTTATTAGTCGTATTGGTGATGTTGCTAAAAAAATGCATACCGGACGAAGTCGTAATGATCAAGTAGCTCTTGATGTAAGACTTTATACGCGTGATGAAATCATCTTATTAAAAACAATGCTTAAGAAGCTCATGCAGACAGTAGTCACTCTAGCTAAAGACCATACATCAACTATTATGCCTGGTTATACTCATCTCCAACGTGCACAGCCTATTACTTTTGCTCATCATCTCATGGCTTACTTTGAAATGTTTAAACGTGATTTTAAACGCTTAGAATTCACTTATGAAAATACCAATTTTTCACCTTTAGGCAGTGGTGCTTTAGCTACTACTACTTATCCTTTAGATAGAGATGCTGTAGCTAAAAGCTTAGACTTTACTGGTATTTGTGAAAATAGCATAGATGGTGTTTCTGATCGTGATTTCTGCCTAGACTTACTTTATACCCTCTCTACTTTAATGATGCATCTTAGTCGTTTTAGTGAAGAAATCATTTTATGGAGTAGCCACGAATTTCACTTTATAGAATTAGATGATGCTTATAGTACAGGTAGTTCTATTATGCCACAGAAGAAAAATCCTGATATAGCAGAATTAGTTCGTGGGAAAACCGGACGTGTATATGGTAATTTAATGAGCTTATTAACAACTATGAAAGGACTTCCTCTTGCTTATAACAAAGATATGCAAGAAGATAAAGAACGCTTATTTGATAGTATCGATACGCTTAAAATGTGTCTTCCTATTTTTACACAAATGATCAAAACAATGAGAGTCTGTAAATCTAATATGTATACTGCTGCCTCTGGTGGATTCACCAATGCAACTGATGCCGCAGACTATTTAGTTAAAAAAGGTCTTGCTTTTAGAGATGCTCATGAAGTTATTGGTAAACTCGTTCTTCATTGTGTTACTACACATACTACTTTAGAAGAATTACCACTTGAAACCTATCAAATGATTCATCCTATTTTTGATAAAGATATCTACAATGCCATTTCACTTAAAACTTGTGTCAACGAACGCCAAGTAAAAGGTGGGCCAAGTGAAAAAACCGTTACAGCTCATATAAAAAGCGCTACTGATTGGTTACAATAATTTTCTATAAAATTTTTGAACTTTTTCTTTATCCAGTTCTTAAAAATTAATAAAGTGTGCTATCATTTAGATCGCACACTTTATTAATTTTATTTTATGAGTTTCATTTAGATATGAAGAGGATTATCTAACATCTGTTTAACAATAAAATAATTAAAAATTTCAACTTTAAAGTTCTCTATAATTTCTATAAAATGCTGCATAGAATGATCAGTAAGTGAAACGTCTAATTGCCATTCTTCATAATAAGCTTCAGCCATTTCTTTATTATTCATTTGATACAGATTCTTTAGAAAGGTGTAATTGCACTCATACCCATGCATTACCTCAAGTTCCTCTTCAATCGTTGTGGCAAGTTCCATATATAACTCTTGACCTACTAACCAGAGTTTACTAAAAAGTTGCCATACAGCTATAGGTGGAATAATTATTATTGTACTAGGAGAATAGGCATAAAATGTATTTCTATATACTTTATTCAAATCAATAATAGCGTAATCTATTGACGGACGAGTCACTACTAGTAATTCATATAGTTCATCTTGCTTGTTAATCCCTTTTTGATATTTTAAAATCCACTTTGAATCTTTATAGTCATAAAAGTAAAAACACCTTGAATGCTCATTATCTAACATTCCTTGCCGTACTAATTGCATAGTCATCCTTCCTTTTTATTGAAAGTGTAGACTATTTTATCTTTTTTTAAACATGTTATTATTGAATAGGTACATACTCAAAATACATCACTTGATCTAGTTGTAAATTGTACGCAACCGCATAAGCTGCATTGTCTGCTTTTATACTTAACATTTTTAGCTGTGGCGTCTTTTCATCAGATTGAATAGATTCTACTGTAATAGGTGCATCTGCAGCCACTAAACCTTTGTCTTTTAGAAATGTTTCACAACGTGCTTTTAGCTCTTCATCTGTTAATTCTATAACTGGCGCTTCTGTTACACATTGATAAATCATGCCTCTTAGCTCTTTAGTCTCTTCTTCCATAATAATACCGTAGAACTCCAAATCGCCTTCTACTTTATTTTCTGATTCATCTTTAGCTGTTAATGATAATATGCTTTGTAATCCACTACCTTCTTTGGCACGATTACGTACAGCTCCTTTTGTCCACTCTTTTGTTTCAGTTACTTCAATATCAAAATATTTTTTAAGTGCTGCTTGTGCACTCATATCTAATTCATTAATAAGTGCTGTATCAGTAATTGTTTCTTGTACGTAACTACTTTTAGGTGTTATAAATTGTATTACCAATATTCCCGCTAAAAGTACTGCTATGATTATAAAAATCAAAGTCCTTAGTCTTTTATTCATATGTGCCTCCAGTATTCTTCTATTTATTTACTTGATTAGTATACACTAAAAATATGCAGGTTTTATAAAAAATTAACTTCTTTGCATACAAAAAGAGGGATGTATACTCTTCTTAATGTACTTCCCTCTTATCTTAACACATTTTTTACTTTTTAATTTGACTTATATTTTCCTTTGTTTTTTCTGTTTTTATCCTCTTGGTTTTTATTTTCTTCCCCTCTTCATTTGTTAATTGAGTCGTCTTTTCCTTAGTAGTCAATTCCTCGGCCTTATTAGACGTTTTTTTCTTTGTTTCTTTTGCTGCTATACCTACTACTTTCTCCTTCTTTTCTTCTGGTGATTTTATAAGCTGTGCGTCTTTTCTAACTACACTTTTATTTTCTTTTACTTCTTCTTTTACTTTTTCATTTACATTCTTTTGTGTTTTATCTTTTTCTTTAACTAGTTTTTTCTTTGCTTTAAATATCATCATGCTTAAAGGCGGTATAGTAATTTCTATACTATATGGTCTACCATGCCAACCTATATCTGTAGATTTTACTACACCATTTAATTGATGACTTCCTCCATAAAGCAGATCATCACTATTTAATAGTTCATTATAACTTGTTAATTCTGGTACACCTATACGATAATTTGTATAACTTGCTGTTTGAAAATTAATAACAACTATGAGTTCTTCCTTTGTTACTACACTTCTTCTTAAAAAAGAGATAATACTTTGTTCTCTATTCTCACAATCAATCCACTCAAAATTTTCATAACCATTACCGGTTTCCCATAAAGCTTTCTCAGCTTTGTATAATTGATTAAGTGCTCTCACCCAATTTGTAATACCCTGGTGCTCACTATAGTTTAACAAATCCCAATCCAAAGCAACCTCTTCATTCCACTCTTTAATCTGAGCAAACTCATCTCCCATAAATAACATCTTCTTTCCAGGATGTGCATACATGAAACCATAGGCGGCTCTTAAATGAGCAAACTTTTCAAGATTATCTCCTGGCATTTTATAAATCATAGATGCCTTACCATGAACTACTTCATCATGAGATAAAACTTGAATAAAGTTTTCACTAAAGGCATACATCAAACTAAATGTAATCTTACCATGCTCCCTCGTACGCTTCGCTGGAGGAGTCTTCATATAACTTAGAAAATCATTCATCCATCCCATATTCCATTTAAAACCAAAGCCAAGTCCACCCTCTGATATAGCATGAGATACTTTTGGCCAAGCTGTAGACTCTTCAGCAATCATCATAACACCTGGTATTCTTGAGTATGCCACTTCATTAAGATGTTTCAAAAAGGCAATAGCCTCTAGATTTTCCTTTCCACCATATTGATTTGGAATAAAATTTCCTTCTCTTCCATAATCTAAATACAGCATAGAAGCAACTGCATCTACTCGCAGCCCATCTATATGATATCGCTCTAGCCAAGAAAGTGCACTCGCAATTAAAAACAGTGCCACTTGTGGCTTTCCATAGTCAAAAATAAGTGTTCCCCAATGTGGGTGTAAAGCTTCCGTCTCATTTGCTTTTTCATATAAAGCCCGTCCATCAAATTTTTCTAGTGCAAAAGCATCTTTAGGAAAATGAGCTGGTACCCAGTCTAGTAGAACACCAATATTATTTTTATGCATCGTCTCTACAAAGTACTTAAAATCATCTGGGGTTCCATACCTACTCGTAGGTGCAAAATACCCTGTTACTTGATACCCCCATGACCCATCAAAAGGATGTTCTACAATACCCATTAATTCAATATGAGTATAGCCCATTACCTTCACATAACTAGCAAGTTCATCAGCTGCCTCCCGATAGGTATAAAAATCCCCATTAGCATGCCTTTTCCATGAACCAATATGTACTTCATAAATAGATACAGCTTCCTTATAATGTGCCTTTTTAGCCCGAGCCTTCATCCATTTTGTATCTTTCCATTTATACCTTCTCATATCATAAATAACAGCAGCATTATTGGGCCTAAGCTCATAATAATTTGCATAGGGGTCTGTCTTATATAATAATTCTCCACGCTCGGTATGAATCTCAAATTTATATAAATCACCTTCTACAAGTCCTGGGACAAAAAGTTCCCATATCCCCTGCTTAGCAATAAACCTCATTGGATGTCTTCTGCCATCCCAATTATTAAAATCTCCAATAACACTTACACGTTTAGCATGAGGGGCCCATACTGCAAATCTAATCCCTGTAACGCCATCCACTGCTATAAAATTTGCTCCTAGCTTATGATGCAGCTCATAATCCTTACCTAGACCAAATAAGTAAAGATCATCATCTGTAAAAGTGGAATCAAATTGATAAGGGTCTATGTAACTCCATTTATGACCTTGCTCATCTTCACATATAACCTTATATAAAAATTTCTCCTTCTTATCTTCTATTACTCCTTCAAAAAGACCTTGATATCCCTTGAAAGACAGAGGGTAGTTATTCCCATCTTTTAAATCCTCTACAACTATTTGTTTTGCATTAGGACAAAATATACGTACAACTTGTCTCTCTTCTTGATTAATCAAATGTAAACCGAGTATACTGTGGGGTGTAGCTAAGGTGCCTTGTTCTAATAACTGAAATTGTTGTTCTATTAATCTATTATTATTTTCCATTACCTCACCTCTTTGTTTGATTTTAATATATTTTTTCAAATCTTTCAATATTCTAAACCATTTTTTTACACGACTTACAGATACAAGCTTGTCTTATTCTATAAAATTGTATATCCTAATGATACAGATTAAGAAAGGAGTCTTACTATGCATCAACATAATGACCAATTATTTACAGTTATTTCCTATTCCTATAGTGAATATATTAATGCCCAATTAAATTTACTGAGTAATTCTTTGTACTTTTCGACTATTTATTTTGACGAAGAAACTTTTCACATTCAAGAGGGCTTAAAAGATATTTTTCTTTCTTTGCCAACACTCTTATCTGCAGGCTCTTCAAGCAAAGAGACTTGTGCTACAAAACTTTTGGACTATCGTCCTATTTTAGAACAAAAATATCGCTGTTTAATTGCTTACCAAAGAGAACTTACTCATATTGTAACAATGAAACAACAAGCAGCTTCCTTATCTAAAGATTATTTAGATGAACTTGGCCTTACAGATATTGATTCTACTCAAATCGATTATGAAAAATTAGCTCTTGATTGTACAAACTATGTTTTTAGAGAAAATAAAGAAGCTACTATTCAAAAAAAAGCAAGTGAACTTTTACCTTATATTCCTATCAAGCTTACAAAGGATAATTATTTAGCTTATTGCAAAAAAAGTATTATGCACATTGCTATTCAAGATACAGCTGAATCTGCCCACCATCTTGTTTCTATTTTAAACCAGCTTTTTGATGGTAGTTGTTGCCTTCAATATGGTAAAGATTTTGCAGATATTAAAGACTCTTTGGAGCATTTATCTACGTTAGATGAACTTACAGATTTATTTGAAGAAGCTAATTTATTGAATGAGACCTTAGAAACACTTATTGATATACTTCATTATATGTATAAGACTATTTGCACTTTAAGTAATCTTCTTTTATTTGATGAATTAGATTTTACCGATATTACTGATATGCATGTTAGCTTCTCTGATCTTTACTACTCTCTAAAATCTATTTTTCTTAAAGAAGTCGACATTGAAATTCTTCTTCCTACACTCAGGGAACGTTTAGACGCATTAACAAAAGATCTTAAACAGGCTATGCAAAAGGTAAGTACTACTGCTCAAGTAAATCCTTTCTTTAACTTAATGCAAACCTATTTATCTATGTCTATTGAGCAGATGTTTGGATTTACTACTGTCAAAAAAGCTACTTATAGCTTCGAAGTAGTAGCGATTATCGATACCTTTATCAATGAACTACGTACTAAGTTATTTGAACTTCCTACCTTAGAACGTAAATGCCGTATGCAGTATTTTATTAGCAATATACCTTTTGTAATGTCTAGTGATAATTTTAAAACCTATGTTCAAAGAGCCTTTACTCATCTTAAGACTCCTAAGCAAGGTGTATTAACTGCTATGCAGCTCAGTAACATTCTTGAACAATCTGGTTATTTCCCAGCTATTAAAGAGCAACCTATTATTGAAGAAGATTTTGAAGAAGATGATGCCGCTACACTTTTTCTAAAAGAACATGGGGAGTTATACTAATTCTTTAGCATTTATCTTTTTTAAAAAATGGCTAAAATGCCTTATTAGGTACTTTAGCCATTTTTGTTTCTACGAAGAAAGCCTATTTCTATTCATAGATCTAACCTTTTTAGCTTGCCTAACAGCACTTTTAGCAGATCGTTTTAACATCCTAAGTGCTTGTTTTATAAGTTCATTAACACCAACTACTAGTGCACCACAACTTATAATTTTTAACCACATTTCTTTAGATAGTGGAATAGCATTAAAGAATGCACCACAATATTGAATCATTACAATCTGTAAAATTGCTGTTAATAAAATAATTTGTAACGCTAATTGATTTTTAAGTAAGTTCGGGAAAATACTACCCGTTCCAAATTCTCTACAATTAAAGGCATTAAATAGCACACTAAAGGCAAACAAACTAAATAAAACTGTTTGAATTTCACTTGCATTATTATTAACAACACTTCTAGCACCTAAAAAATTATATTTGATTTGCAAGAAAAGAAGTGCTGTAATGAAACTGCTATTAATAATAATGGTTCGTAACATAAATCGATTAATAATAGGTGCTTCTCTTTTGATTGGTTGCCTTTTCATAACTGCACTTCTAACCGGCTCAAGTCCTAATGCCAGCGCTGGAGGTCCATCCATAATAATATTAATCCATAAAAGATGAATGGTTGTAAAAGGCATATCATACCCCATAACTTGACTTATAATAGCAATCAGAAATGCAATAATATTAACCGTTAGTTGAAATTGGATAAAGCGTTGGAAATTATTATAAATCCCTCTCCCCCACTTAATTGCCTCTACAATTGTACTAAAGCTATCATCTGTTAAAATAATATCTGCTGCATTCTTACTCACTTCTGTTCCAGCTATCCCCATGGCAATACCTACATCAGCTTTAGTTAGAGCTGGAGCATCATTAATACCATCACCGGTAACTGCTACTACTTCTCCATTTTTTTGAAGTGCTTGCACAATACGCATCTTGGTATCAGGTTTAGACCTTGCTACAATCGCAATATGTCGTATTTCCTTTTCTAAATCTTTATCACTTAATAAATCAATATAGCTTGCCTCTACTGCCTTTTTACCATGTCCTACTAATCCTATTTCTTCACCTATTGCAAGGGCTGTTTGCAAATTATCTCCTGTTAACATTTTCGTTTCAATCCCTGCACCTAAGGCTGTTTCTATAGCTTCTTTTACACCTGGTCTAAGAGGATCTTGAATGCCTACAAAACCCTCAAATACTAATGTTTCTTTCCATTCTTCTCGCTGAAGTACATTATAACTTGTAGACATACGATGATTCGCAAAAGCCAAAACCCTCATAGCCTGTACTTGTAACGTCTCAATTTCTTTTAAAATATGTTGCTTACGTTCCTTAGTTAAAGGCTTAACCTGTCCTTCTATTTTTTCAAATCCGCATTGCTCTAGGATGATTTCCGGTGCACCTTTTGAAAAGATTTCATAGTTATTTTCCTCTTTTGCTATTGTAAGCATATATTTATTCTGAGAGTTAAAGGGGACTTGTTTTACAACCTCACTTCCTAACCTCATACGTGTATAATCATAGCGCTCACATAAAAGGAGTAGGGCACATTCGGTTGCACTCCCTATATATTTCACTTCTTTTCCATGCATCTCTAAGTCTGCCGTACTATTAATCATACAGTTCTTTACAAACGCCGGATGGTCAGTTATATCTGCTATATCTTTAAAACTTCCCTCTAAATACAACTTAGCAACTTTCATTTTATTTTGTGTTAATGTACCTGTTTTATCACTGCAAATCACGCTAACTGATCCAATAGTCTCACAAGCTTCTTTTTTTCTTACTAGGACGTTAATTTTCGCCATTTGTTTCATTGTAATAGCCAAAGTAATATTAATCATAGTAGGTAACCCTTCTGGTACTGCTGCTACAATTAATGCCACACATACGACAAAGGCCGTTTTCATCTCTGGAAAACTATTTACAAGGGGACTAAGAGAACTTAAAAACTGATGCGTGCTACGAAAATCTAAACTTAGTTTGCACCCCTCGATAATTTGAATAATCATGTAAATAAATAGCATACCAGCTACTGCTGTAGATATTTTAGAAATTGACTGTGCCAAATGATCCATTTTGATTTCTAAAGGTGTACTTTCTTCTTTATTTCCTAATGCTTTTGCTATATCTCCCATTTCTGTATCATCGCCTGTAGCTGTAACAATCATCTTAGCTTGTCCAGAAGCAATAAGTGTTCCTCCAAAAAGCATATTACATTGTTTTGCCGGAATAGGATCTTGATAAACAGTCTTACCTTCTATTATCAGCTCTTCCTGCTTAATAACACCTAACTTCTTCTTAACATCATCAGACTCCCCTGTAAGCATATCTTCTCTCACCTTTAAGTCATTACATGATATTAATCTACCATCAGCCGGAACTTGATCACCTGCTTCTAAGAAAATAATATCTCCTGGGATAATTTCACTTTTATGTAAAAGCATTTTTTCTCCGGAACGTAATACTTTTACCTGAATATCCTCCGTCATTCGATTAAGGGCCTCTGCTGCTTTTTTAGACCTACTTTCAGTTAATAGACCTATTGTGGTACTTAAAAGTACTGCAAAACAAATCCCTATAGCATCATGGTATTCTTTAATCAAAAGACTAATAGCTGCAGCAATAAGTAAAATAACAATAAGCTGCTGGGTAAGCGTTTCTTTTATTTCTTGTAGTAAACTCTTCTCTTTTGCTTTTGTAAAAAGATTAGGACCGTACATTTGCAAACGTTTTTCTGCTTCTTTTGGTGATAACCCTTGAGTAGGATCTACATGATGTTCATTATAGATCTTTTCTATATCCTGGTTATAATATTTATTCTCCATAGTTTCCTCCCTATCTCATCATCAAGCCTTTATTATCATATATATACAAGCTTGTTTCATAATATGACTAGGATAAGAGAAAAAAGAGGCTGCGCACTTTTTAGTGCATCAGCCTCATACTAACTTATTTCATTACTTCTATTTTTGATAGGTTCTTAAAAGCAGTAGCCATCATTAATTTAATGCGATTAAGTTGATTAACATGAGAAGCCCCTGGATCATAATCTACTGTTACCACATTTGATAGTGGATAAACACGTCTTAATTCCTTTACCATTCCTTTTCCGGTTACATGATTTGGAAGGCAACCAAATGGCTGCATACATACGACATTATTAGCACCATCTTCAATTAAACCAATAATTTCACCTGTTAAAAACCAACCTTCTCCCATTTGATGTCCAAGAGACATGACCTTACCAGCAATTTGTGCTAGATGTTCAATACTATGAGGAGCAGTAAACCTTTGACTCTTCTCTAATGCCTTTACTATAGGCTTTCGCTTACGATCTAAATAATACATAAGTGCTTCTGCCCCTATTAATCCTTTAATTGGCTTATGGAGTTCATTATATTTAAATTTACTATTGTATGCACAATAATAGAAGAAGTCTAAGAGATCTGGCATAACAGCTTCACCCCCCTCTGCTTCAATGGTTTCTACAACTTCATTATTAGCATAAGGATGGAACTTAACTAAAATTTCTCCAACCAAACCAACTCTTGGTTTTATAACATCCGTTAAAGGTAATGTGTCAAATTCATGAACTAATTGCTCAACATTCTTCTTAAATTGTTGCTTGTCGCCTGTTGCTACATTTTCTTTGCCTAAACGGCACCATTTTTCATACAACGCATTAGCAGAACCTGGTACTGCTTCATATGGTCTTACCCGGTATAAGACACGCATGAGTAAGTCTCCATACAAAACACCCATAACAGCTTTATTAGCAAGTCCTAAAGTTAGTTTAATACCAGGATGGGTTTCTAATCCTTGTGCACTTAAAGAAATGACTGGCACATGGCTTAACCCACTATCCTTTAATGCTTTTCTTAGGAAACTAATGTAGTTAGAAGCACGACATCCACCACCTGTTTGCGTAATAATAAGGGAAGTATGGTTAGGATCTACTGCCCCACTTTTTAAAGCTCTTAACATCTGTCCAATAACAATAATCGCAGGATAGCAAGCATCATTGTTCACATACTTAAGACCTTCTTCTACATCTTGTGGACACACTTTTTCTAATACCTTTACCTGGTAGCCACTGCTGTTAAAGGCAGCTTCTAAAAACTGAAACTGCATTGGTGCCATTTGTGGCACCAAAATGGTATGGTCTTTTCTCATCTCTTTAGTAAAAATAATTCTCTCATTACTAATAGGGATAACTACCTTTTCTGTTAGCTTTTTACGCTCAGCAATAGCAGCCTTTAATGAACGTATACGAATTTTAATAGCACCTAAGTTGGCACCCTCATCAATTTTAATAAGTGTATAAATCTTACCTGACCCTTCTAGAATTTCTTGAACTTGATCAGCGGTTACTGCATCTAATCCACATCCAAAGGAAGTGACTTGCATAAGTTCTAAATCATCTCTGGTACATACAAAATGAGCAGCTCTATAAAGACGATTATGATAGGTCCATTGATCTAATACACGAATAGGTCTCTCTATTTCAGCTAAATGTGCTACCGAATCCTCAGTTAAAACAACTAATCCCTCTGCTGTAATGAGTTCTGTTAAACCATGATTAATTTCTGGATCTAAGTGATAAGGTCTTCCACTTACTACTATTCCTTGTAACCCTTTTTCTTTCATAAAAGCAAGTGTTTCATCACCTTTACTAGCTATATCTTTTTTAAAGGCATCTTGCTCCTCATAAGCCGCTTTTATAGCGGCTGCCATTTCTTTTTTAGGAATCTCAAAACTTGCCATTGCCTTAGACATTTGTTTAAGCATACCTTGTGGTGAATCCAAGTTTAAAAATGGATGTAAAAATAATACATTGGCTTCTTTTAGCTCATCCATATTGTTTTTAATCACTTCTGGATAAGATGTTACTATCGGACAGTTATAATGGTTATCTGCCGTTTGGTCTTCTCTTTTCTCATAAGGAATACAAGGATAAAATATAAATGAAACCCCTTGCTCAATTAAGTCTACAATATGTCCATGTGTTAATTTGCCTGGATAACAAACAGATTATGATGGAATTGTTGAAATACCTTTTTCATAAATCTTTTT
>JAEWMQ010000022.1 GCA_023393125.1 Bacillota bacterium | reverse complement strand
ACCAATGCAAGAAAGTTTGTTCGTTTCTTTTTATCAGGGGCAATAGAGTGTATGACGGATAAGCAAGGCAGAGTTTTAATTCCAACTCATTTAAGAGTATATTCTGAGATTGAAAAAGACATAGTATTTATTGGGATGAGTAATCGTATTGAAGTATGGAGTAGTAGTAAATGGGAAGCTTATAATAATGAAAGCTTAGATGTAGAATTATTAGCTGAGCAAATGGAAGAGTTAGGAATATAAAGGTGATAAAATGAAATTTGAACATGTATCTGTATTATTAAATGAATGTATTGAAGGTTTAGCTATTAAGCCTAATGGAACTTATGTAGATGGAACGTTAGGTGGAGCTGGACATGCTAAAGTAGTATGTAGTAACTTGACAGAAGAGGGCCATTTTATAGGGATTGATCAAGATAAAAATGCTTTAGCAGTTTCGGCGGAACGACTAAAAGATGTAAAGCCTAAAGTTTCAATTATAAATAGTAATTTTGAAAAGGTAGCAGAAGTCCTAGAATCCTTAGAAATAGAAGGTGTAGATGGAATGCTAATTGATTTAGGTGTTTCATCACATCAATTAGATGAGCCCTCTAGAGGTTTCTCCTATATGAACGATGCACCACTTGATATGCGTATGGATCAAGATGGAACTTATACTGCATATGATGTAGTTAACGAGATGGCAGAAGAAGAACTATTTCGTATTATTAAAGAGTATGGAGAGGAGAGGTGGGCCAAAAGAATTGCACAATTTATTGTGGAAGAAAGAAAACAAAAAACTATTGAAACGACTTATGAATTAGTAGAGATTATTAAAAAAGCAATTCCACAGGGTGCTAGAAAAGATGGTCCACATCCAGCTAAACGTACTTTCCAAGCTATTCGCATTGCAGTTAATAGAGAATTAGAAATTATCGAACCTACAATTAAAGCAATAGTATATAAGCTTAACAGCGGAGGAAGACTGTGCATTATTACTTTTCATTCTTTAGAAGACAGAATTGTAAAACATGCCTTTAGAAGTCTAGAAAATCCATGTACTTGTGCACCGCATATTCCTATGTGTGTATGTGGGAAAGAACCACTTGTAAAAGTAATAACAAGAAAACCAATTTTACCTTCAGAAGAGGAAATAGAGATTAATCCTCGTTCTAGAAGTGCTAAATTAAGAATTATAGAGAAATTATAATTGGAGGGGTGAAGTATGGCAAATGAGTTGAAAAAGGGATATAATTATCAGTATGATAGTACAGCGCGGGCTTATGAACAGCCTGTAATTAGTCCTATACCAATAAACGAGCCATTAAGACGTCCACGAAAAGTTGCTAAGAAGAAATTAGATGTTACTTTTGGTATGCAACTTTCTATTTGTGGTGTTATTTTGTTTGCAAGCGCCTTTCTCTATATCAATAGTTATGCTTCACTTCGTGCTAAGCAAGATCAATTAATTGATTTGAAAAATAATAGGATAGCATTAAAAAGTGCTATTAGTGAAACACAAGCGAAGATATCGGAAAAGCTTAATTTAGATTATATACGTGAACGTGCAGCAAATGAGCTTGGTATGAAAGAGCCTTTACCACATCAAATTGTTTATATTGAGTTGCCGGAAGAGAGCTATACTTCATACGATAAGTAAAAAAGTAGGTAAAAAAATGAGAAAACGGACAAGAGTAAAGAAAAAACAGAACTTGGTGACTAGAAAACACTTGAATAGGCGTATTGTTATTTTAAATATATGCTTTTTTGGTGTTTTTTTATATCTAGGATGGCAAGTAGCAAGTATTAAACTATTCAAAGGTGAAGAATATACTAAAGGGGCATTAAGTAATATGATGAGAAGTGAATCTGTTATAGCTGCTCAAAGAGGGGCTATTGTGGATCGCAATCAAAAGACATTGGCTACAAGTGTATTGGCCTATAATGTTCTTTTGAGTCCCAAAGATATTTTGACACTTAAAGAAGAGCAACAAGAAAAAATATATGATACATTAGCTAAGCAGGTAGGTAAAACAGCTGATGAAATTAGAAGCATTGTTAATGAAAGACCTAATTCTAAATATTATATTTTGGCTAAAAAGCTGTCTGCTGAGAAAGCAGAGCAGCTTAAAGGTTTAGGTGGGGTAGCATTAGAAAGAACTTATATTAGAAAGTATCCAGCGGGTGAACTGGCGGCTCATGTATTAGGCTTCTTTAATAAAAATGAACAAGGCCAATATGGTATAGAGCAACAGTATGAATCTTATTTAGCAGGTAAGCCGGGAAGAGAATTTTCTCAGATGGAAGGTTCGCAAATAATCACAAGGCAATTACAGGATGCAGAACCAGGTGGTACAATTACCTTAACTTTAGATGAAGTGATCCAACAATATGTAACGACAACTATGGAAAAATATATTGACCTATATGATCCGATTAATGCATCAGCCATCATCATGAACCCTAATACAGGTGAGATTTACAGTATGTATTCTTATCCTAGCTATAATCCAAATACATATAATGACTTAAGTGAACAATTAGGAGAAAGTACTTGGAAGGGGCTATCTGCTGAAGCTCAAAGAGATAAGCTTTTAGAAGCATGGAAAAATCATACGATGCAATATATGTATGAACCTGGATCTACTATGAAGCCTATTATTATGGCTATGGCATTAGAAGCAGGTATTATTAAAGGTGATGAAACCTATTATTGTCCAGGATATAAAATTGTGGCAGACGAAAAAATAGATTGTTGGAAAGTTGGCGGACATGGTGTGCAAACTTTGGAAGAAGTACTAGCTAATTCTTGTAATGTGGGAATGATGGAACTTACTAGCAGCATGGATAATGAAGCTTTCTTAGAAGCTATTAAAAACTTTGGCTTCGGTGAGACAACAGGGATTGAGCTAGCTGGAGAAGAGGTTGGTTTACTTGGTAAGAAATTAAACATTGTTGATAAAGCAACTTATTCAATGGGACAAAACTTAACAGTGACGCCGTTACAACTCATTACAGCTTTTTCAGCAGTTATTAATGGTGGTTATCTCATGGAGCCTTATGTAGTTTCTAATATTACGAATGAAGAGGGTGAAGAACTCTTTAGTCATAAAAAAACATTGCGTCGTCCAGTGGTTTCCTCTGAGGTTTCTAACCTTGTAACAAGCTACTTGAAAAAGGTAGTAGAGGACGGAACTGGTACAAAAGCCGCTATTTCAGGTTATGATATTGGTGGGAAAACAGGAACTGGTGAAAAATGGGTGAATGTTGATGGCAAGTTAGAACGTCCAAAAGATGAATATGTTGTTTCGTTTATTGGAGCTGCACCTATTAGTAAACCAGAAGTTGTTGGATTGGTTGTTTTTGATGGTTTACCTGATCACACAGGTGCTTCCTCAGCTGCTTTTAAAGAAATGATGGAAAATATTTTGCCTTATTTAGATATTGAACTGAATGTTAGCGCTGAAAAGGCAGAAAGTACCATAAGCGTTGTGCCTGATGTTTCAAATAAAAGTATTTATGAAGCTGTAAAGCTTCTTGAACAAAACGAGTTAGATTATGAGTTTGTTGGTGTAGGCAGTGAAGTTGCTAATCAGGCACCACAGGCTGAAGCGCTATGGAGTAAAGGCGGAAGTGTGAAATTATATTTGACAACTAGTCAAATGGATCAAATCGAAGAAGTTCCAGATCTAGTAGGAAAAACAATAGAAGAAGCGCAGACGTTAGTAGCAGGAAAATTTGTACTTGAAGGTGTTGGCTCGGGAAGTATAACAAGTCAGATGCCAAAAGCAGGTACTAAAATAGAAAAAAACAATAAGATTATTGTAAAAACAACTGAATAATAGCATAATGGCTCCTCCTTTAAAATACACTTTAGGTAAGACAACTTTTAAAGGAGGAGTTTTTCTATGCAAAATGACGTTTCTCTTGCTTTAAAGAGAAGAATGCTAATAATAATGCTTTGTTTTACATTGGGGCTTTTAGGAATGGGTGTGCGCTTAGCTTATGTACAAGTTATAGAAGGAAAGAAACTTCAAGAATTAGCAGATGAACAGCAGACGAGAAATAGGGCTATTACGCCTACTAGAGGGAACATTTATGACCGGAATTTAAATGTACTTGCCCAAAGTGCTTCTGTTGCTACTATCGGTGTAGTACATGCACAAATTACTGAGCCGGAAAGAGTGGCAAAGGTATTATCAGAGCATTTAAATATGAACTATGAAGAAGTTTATAAGAAGGTAACAAAACGAGTTGCGTTTATGCGTATTGCTACTAAGGTAGAAAAAAGCTTAGCAGATGAAATTAGGTCCCTTAATTTATCAGGAGTAAAAGTGGATGAAGATTCAAAACGTTATTATCCTTATCATACGTTGGCTTCGCAGACTCTTGGTTTTGTAGGAAAAGATAATCAAGGCATTATTGGGCTAGAGGTGAAGTATGATAGTTACTTAAAGGGAATTCCTGGGAAGATACTAATGGAGACTAATGGAAAAGGTGAAAGGCGAGAAGAAGAAGTTGAGGTAAGAGTCGACCCGGAAAACGGAAATCACTTGGTTACAACACTTGACCTAACTTTGCAAGAATATGCCGAACAAGCTATAGAAAAGGCTGTAGAGATGAAAGGTGCTAAACGAGGTGCTATTATTATGATGAATCCTCAAAATGGAGAAATCTATGCATTAGCCACAAAGCCTGACTTTAATCTGAATTCGCCTTTTACTATTAATAATGAAACTGTAGCTAACAGTTGGAATTTATATTCATCAAAGGAAAAGCAAGAGTTCTTAAATCAAATGTGGAGAAATTTCACTATTAATGATACGTATGAACCAGGTTCTACTTTTAAAATATTTACTTCCGCTATGGGACTTGAAGAGAATGTAGTAAGTGAGAATAGTCAATTTAATTGTTCTGGTAGCAAAGTAGTAGCTGGAAGAACGATTAAGTGTTGGCGCAGTCCGCGTTCTCACGGAGCAGAAAATTTTGTACAGGGAGTTCAAAACTCTTGTAATCCCGTTTTTATGGAAGTGGCCGAACGTGTCGGTGCAAGTAAATTTTATGACTATATGATAAAATTTGGCTTCAAATCCAAGACAAATATTGATTTGCCTGGAGAAGCAGTAGGAATCTTACATAATAAAAGTAATATTGGACCTGTGGAACTAGCAACTATGTCATTTGGTCAATCTTTTCAAATTACACCAATGCAACTTTTATCGGCAGGTGCAGCAGCTGTTAATGGTGGCTATAAAGTAGTACCTCATTTCGGTAAGGAAATTATTAATGATGCGGGTGAAGTATTAACTACTTTTGAATATGCAAAAGGTGAACAGATTATTTCTAGTGAAACGAGTGAGCGGCTAAAAAAGATTCTAGAAAGTGTTGTTTCTGAAGGCGGAGGCAAGAAAGCTTATATTCCTGGTTATCGTATAGGTGGGAAAACGGCTACTTCGCAGAAGTTACCACGTGGTTCAGGAAAATATACAGCATCTTTTCTAGCTTTTGCACCAGCTGAAAATCCAGTAGTAATGACCTTAGTGATTATTGATGAGCCTCAAGGTACCTATTATGGAGGAACTATTGCTGGACCTGTTATGAAAGAAATTTTATCTAATGCTCTCCCTTATTTAGGAGTTGAACCTACTTATTCAGAAGCAGAACAAAAGCTAAAAGAAGTTCAGAAAGTAACGGTACCTTCTTTTATAGGAATGAAAATGAAAGATGCTAAAAATTTAGCAGAAAAACATGGTATTATAGTTCAAATTGAAGGTGAAGGAAGTGAAATCGCCAATCAATTTCCTCTCGAAGGAGAAGTCATTAATAAAACTACGAAAATTATACTTTATACAGACTAGATGACTTTTTTATCTTATAGAGTCGTGCTATAATAACTAAGAAATGAATAAGGAGGGTTACCATGAAACTAAGTGAACTATTAACGGGACTAAATTATGTATGTATAAAAGGTAACGAACATCAAGAAGTTGACCATATGATTTATGATTCACGTATTAAGACAAATGCGGGATTATTTATTGCTATAGAGGGATTTAAAACGGATGGACACCAATTTATTGAAGCAGCAATTGCCAATGGTGCAAAGGCTATCTTGGTACAAAAAGATGTAGAAGTTAAAGAAGACGTTACAATCATTAAAGTGGAGGATACTAGACTGGCCATGGCACTAATGGCTAATAATGCTTATGAGCATCCTTCGAAACAATTTGAACTTGTTGGTGTAACAGGGACTAATGGTAAAACAAGCATTACTTTTTTATTGGGCCAGATTCTAGAAGCTTATCAGAAAAAAATTGGGATTATTGGTACTATTGAAAATCGTATAGGTAATCAAATTTTGAAAGCTGAGCGTACAACACCAGAGTCACTAGATTTACAAGCTTTATTTAAGAAAATGGTAGAAAGCCAAGTAGATGCAGCTTTAATGGAAGTTTCCTCACATGCCCTATCACTAAGTCGTGTAGCAGGTTCTTGTTTTAAAGTAGGGATATTTACAAATCTTACGCAAGATCATTTGGATTTTCATCAAACTATGGAAAATTACGCTGCAGCTAAGGCGAAGCTTTTTACCATGTGCGAAACAGGTGTTGTTAATAAAGATAGTGACTATATAGATGCTATTACAAAAGAAGCAACATGTGAACTGATTACTTATGCAATCGATCAAGAAGCAGATTATCGTGCAACAAACGTTATAATAACTGCAGCAGGTGTAGAATATACTTTATTGTGTAGTGAAGGAACTTTTATAGTCAATGTACCTATCCCAGGTAAATTTACTGTATATAATACACTGGCTGTTATTGCAGCAGCACGTGCATTAGAGATTCCAATGACACACATCCTAGAAACTTTAAAAATTGCAAAAGGTGTTCCAGGTAGAGTGCAGACTTTTAAATCTATTAAGGGATACAGTGTTTTAGTTGATTATGCCCACACACCTGATGGCTTAGAAAATGTTTTGTCAACTATTAAAGAATTTGCAAAGGGACATATCATTACAGTATTTGGATGTGGTGGAGATCGTGATAAAACCAAAAGACCAATTATGGGAAGAATAGCTGCCGCTTATTCTGATCATGTTTTTATTACATCAGATAATCCAAGAACAGAAGATCCACTTCAAATTTTAGATGAAGTAGAAGTTGGAGTTAAAGTGATAACTAACAATTATGTTAAGGTTGAAGATCGTAAAGTTGCTATTGAAATGGCCTTAAGTGAAGCAAAGGCAGAAGATGTGATACTTATTGCAGGGAAAGGTCACGAAAATTATCAAATCTTAAAAGATAGAATTATTCATTTTGATGATAGTGAAGTGGTTAACGCTTATCTGCAGGGGGAAATAGAATGAGATTAAGTTTGAAAGACATTGTATCAGCTGTAGATGGTATATGTATTCATGAAGGGGCAGTAAAGGAACCTATTGAAGTGATTACAACAGATTCAAGGAGTCAAGTGACCAACGGTTTATTTATTCCTTTAAAGGGAGATCGCTTTGATGGACATCATTTTATTGATGGCGTGTATGAAAAAGGAGTGATTGCTACCTTAACAATGGAAGATAAAGTTGTTGATTCGAATTTATGGACTATTAAAGTGAAGGATACAAGGCAAGCACTACTAGACTTGGGGCATTACTATAGAAATCTATTTACAGTACCCGTTGTAGGAATTACAGGTAGTGTAGGAAAAACAAGTACAAAAGAAATGATTGCAGCTGTTTTAAGTGGCAAGTGGAATGTTCATAAGACGGAGGGGAATTTTAATAATGAAATTGGGTTACCACTTACATTATTTAAGATGAACACCTCTCATGAAGCAGCTGTTATCGAAATGGGAATGAATCACTTTGGTGAAATTCATCGTTTAAGCATAACTGCAGCACCAGAAGTAGCAGTTATTACTAATGTAGGAACTTCTCATATTGAGAATCTTGGAAGTAGAGAAGGTATTTTAAAAGCCAAACTTGAAATATTAGATGGCTTAATGCCAGATGGTATATTAGTAGTTAATGGAGACAATGACCTTTTAAGTCAAATGGGAGAAATATCCTTTGAGAAAGTAACTTATGGTTTAGATAAGAGGAATGACTACTATGCGGAAGCTATTACCAATAAAGGGGAGTATACAACTGCGCTAGTAACAACACCACAGTATACATTTAATATACGTATTAAGGCACTAGGAGAACATATGGTATATAATACTTTAGCTGCTATTGCTGTAGCGCAATACTTGGGGTTAAATGAAACTGAGATTCAAAGAGGACTAGAGAGTTACACACCAGCTAAAATGCGTATGCATATCGAAACTTATGAGAATCAAATAACAGTTATTGATGATACTTATAATGCTAGCCCTGACTCAATGGAAGCAGCACTTAAGGTACTTAAAGATTATGATGCAAAAGGTAGAAAGATCGCTGTACTAGGTGATATGTTTGAAATGGGAGAGTTTGCTCCAGAACTTCATAAAAAAGTAGGAGCATTTGCTGCTGAAATAGGAATTAATCAGGTTTATGCTGTAGGAGATTTAGCAGAACATATTTTTATGGGAGCTAAAGAACAAGAGAGAACTCCGGTATTTTATTATTCAACTAAAGAGGCATTTATTGAAGCAATGGAAAGGGAGCTTCAGGCAGGAGATACCATTTTATTTAAAGCATCTAGAGGGATGCATTTTGAAGAAATGCTAGAAGCAGTGAGAAAGGTGAAGTAAAATGAAAAATGAAGCATTATATGCGGTTTTAATTGCATTTTTTTTAAATATTGTGATGAGTCCATTTGTGATTCCATTATTACAAAAATTAAAGTTTGGGCAAAATGTAAGAACCGATGGACCTAATTCTCACCTGAAAAAATCTGGTACACCTACAATGGGTGGTATTATTATACTAGCTAGTCTTGTTTTAACAAGTTTATTATTTATCGTTAATAATAAGGAAGTACAAACCATTTTATTTGTAACACTAGGCTTTGGTATTATTGGGTTTATAGATGATTATATTAAAGTTGTAAAAAAGCGCTCATTAGGCTTAACTGCAATGCAAAAGATTATAGGTCAGCTTATTATAACTTGTATTTTTGCTTATCTGTTAGCTCAGTATATAGGTTTAGGGACCAGCATTATTTTACCATTTACAGGTGGAAGTGAATGGGATATGGGCATATTATACTGGCCATTTTTAGTAGTAGGTGTACTTGGGTTAGTTAATGCAGTTAACTTAACAGACGGATTAGATGGGTTAGCGTCTGGAGTAACGGTTTTGGTTGCAACCTATTTTGCAGCTATTGCATGGGGCATTCAAAGTAATGTTGTACCTATTGCAGCAGCAGCGGTGGGAAGTTTACTTGGTTTTTTACTATTTAATAGTTATCCTGCTAAAGTATTTATGGGGGATACAGGATCTCTTGCATTAGGTGGGTTTGTAGTAGCTACTGCCTTTGTGATGAAGATGCCACTTTTTATTTTAATTGTAGGACTTATCTATGTGATAGAGAATGTTTCTGTTATTTTACAGGTGGCTTATTTCAAAAAAACAAAAAAACGTTTATTTAGAATGGCTCCTATTCACCATCATTTTGAATTAGGAGGATGGCCAGAGACAAAGGTTGTAACAGTTTTTTCAGTTGTTACTGCTATTATGTGTTTAATTGGGCTTATTGCCTTATAGGGAGGAAAGCAACGTGGAAATCATGGGAAAAAATGTTTTAGTAGTGGGTAATGCCAGGAGTGGTATAGGTGCTGCTAAACTAGCACATCAAAAGGGTGCAAAAGTTTGTATTTATGATGGTAAGCCTTATGAAGCATGGCAAGAAGAAGCAAAGCAAACCATTAATCAGCTTAAATCACAAGGGATTATGTATGCGTTAGGTGAAATGCCTAATGTTAAAACATTTGACCTTGTGGTGATGAGCCCAGGGGTTTCGCCAGAGATTGAAATAGTGCAGTTAGCCAAAGAGCTTGGGAAAAAGATTACAGGCGAATTTGAATTTGCTTCGTGGTATTGCAAGGCACCCATTATTGCCATAACAGGAACAAATGGTAAAACTACGACAACTACTTTGGTGGGAGAGATCATGAAACAATATAATCCATCTACTTATGTAGTAGGAAATATAGGAAGGGCTTTTAGTGAAGAAGTACTTCAAATACCTGAAAATGGCATTGTGGTAGCAGAAGTAAGCAGTTTCCAACTAGAAACGGCTGATACTTTCCATCCGTTTATTAGTGCGTTACTTAATATTACACCAGATCATTTAAATAGACATCATACGATGGAAAATTATTGTGCTTGTAAATACAATATTTTTAAAAACCAATCCGAAGAAGGCTATAGCCTTTTAAACACTAAGGATGAATATTATGAAGAGGCAAAGAAACATGTAAAAGCTAAATGTATGAGTTTTTCACTTGATAAAATACCAAGTTGTGGTGCTTATGTACAAGCTAATACCTTATATGGAAATGTGAATGGAACGGCTCATGCTATCTGTAAAATAGAGGATTTGCATATTAAAGGGACTCATAATGTAGAAAATGCTTTAGCAGCTATAGCGATTGCTACAGCATTTGGTGTGCATGAAAGTTTAATCAGAGAAGTATTAACAACATTTAAAGGTGTGGAGCATCGTACAGAATATGTGCTTACAAAACGAGGTGTAGACTTCTTTAATGATTCTAAAGCAACTAACATAGATGCAGCCATTGCTGGACTAGTAGGCTTAAGCAGTTTAAATAAACCTATTCGTTTGATTGCTGGAGGAATGGACAAACAAATAAGTTTTAAAGATTGGATTAAACATTTCCCAGGCTTAGTAGAGAAAGTCTATATTATTGGTGAAACAAAGCAGCAAATTGTAAGGGAATGTTTAGAAGAAGAGTTTACACAAGTGTCTACTTTTGAAACGTTAGAAGATGCTGTTAAGACGGCTTATAATGAGAGTAAAACAAATGAATGTATACTTTTATCTCCAGCCTGTGCAAGCTGGGATATGTTTGAAAGCTATGAAAAAAGAGGAGAGCTCTTTAAAGAAATTGTAATGCATTTGGAAGGGTGAGATGATGGAGACAGTGAGATCAACTAACCTTACTAGAAGAAGAAAAAGGCAAGAACAAAGTACACCAGATTTTATTTTAATGGCTGTAATTTTAATTATTGTAGCTTTTGGTATTGTAATGGTCTATAGTGCAAGTTTTAATTACGCTACAGGAAAAGGTTGGGCACCTACTAAATTAGCTGTTAAGCAGTTGGGATTAGGGATTGTTGGTGTTATAGCTATGCTATGGATTTGCTTTAAGTTTGATTATCATATTTGTACTAATCGTATGCTAGTGCGTCTTTTTTATTGGGGAAGCATTCTTTTGGCAGCTAGTGTTAAGATAATTGGTATTGAGGCTAATGGTGCAAAGCGCTGGATTCAAATAGGAAGTATACAAATACAACCTTCTGAGTTTGTCAAATTAGCAGTTGTGCTTATGCTTACTTCTTTTATTATTAGAAATAAAAAAGAGATGAATCGACCAATTAACATAATAAAAGGATGGTTACTTGTACTTATTCCAGCTGGTGTAGTAGCTGTATTAGGAACCAATTTAAGTTCTGGACTTGTTATTGGCGGTATTGGAGCAGTAATTATGTTTGCTTGTACAGGTAAGATGAAATATTACTTATTATTACTAGTAATAGGTGGGGGATTGGTTTTTGGCGTACGTCACTTAGCAGCAGTGACACCAAAAGGTGAAGATCCTAATATTCCAATTATTAATAAAATTTTGCCGGGTTATCGTTTAGACAGGATTAGAGTATGGGAAGATCCTTGGACTGATGCAACAGAAGATGGGTACCAACCGATACAAGCATTGTTAGCAGTAGGATCTGGAGGCTTGTTTGGCGTAGGATTAGGTTCAGGTATACAAAAGCTAGGATTTATGCCAGAGCCTTATAATGACATTATTTTTGCTGTTATTTGCGAAGAATTAGGATTAGTAGGTGCACTTCTCTTAATGCTGGGTTATGCTATTATTGTTATAAGAGGAATGACCATAGCAATGCGAGCGCCTGACTTTTCAGGGGCTTTAATGGCAGTTGGGATTACAAGTATGATTGGCATTCAAGCACTTATTAATGTAGGAGTTAATACTAATACATTACCTACTACAGGGATGCAATTGCCACTTGTAAGTTATGGTGGAACGGCTTTAGTGGTACTTTTAGCAACTTTAGGGTTATTACTTAATGTTTCTAGAAGTGCAGATATTGAAAAGCTGCAAAAGTAATAAGTCACATATTTCCATCAGTTGGAATAATATGGTTTTATAGAAGCTTACCTATTTCAGGAGGTGCTCTTAAATGAGTAAGTATGTTATTCATGGAGGTAAGCGTCTAGAAGGTGAACTGTGTATAGATGGCAGTAAAAATGCAGTTCTTCCTATTATTGCAGCGACGTTACTAAGTGGGAATATAACTTATCTCCAACATTGTCCTAGAATACTCGATGTGGAGATTATGATAGAAATATTGAAGCAATTAGGTTGTAAAGTAGAATGGGAACAAGACAACTTGATGATCAACACACGTACTTTACAAAACTGTAACATTAGTGAAGAATTAGTTAAAAAAATGCGTTCTTCCATTATTTTGCTAGGAGCCCTAATAGGAAGATGTGGGGAAGCTCGTATTAGTCAGCCGGGTGGTTGTCAACTAGGGGCAAGACCTATTGATTTGCATCTTAGTGCATTGAAACAAATGGGAGTTCATATAACAGAACAGCAGGATATCATTATTTGTAAAAGTTCAAACCTTCATGGCGCTGAAATTTCGCTTGCTTTACCGAGTGTAGGAGCTACAGAAAATATTATGCTAGCAGCTACTCTTGCAGAGGGCAATACAAACATTTATAATGCGGCTAAAGAACCAGAAATTGTTGACTTACAAGATTTTCTCGTGGCTTGCGGTGCAAAGATCACTGGAGCTGGTACAGAGGTTATTAGTATTCAAGGAGTGAAAAAACTAGGAGGTGTTAGCTACCGAGTGATTCCCGATCGTATTATAGCGGGAACATATCTAGTAGCTGCAGCAATTACTAGAGGAAATATCACCTTAAAAGATATACGTATAGAGCATTTGATAGAAATTATTAGAAAATTAGAGGAGGTAGGGTGCCATATTAATGCAAGTAGTACAGAAGTAAGCTTGATGGCACCCTCTCATTTACACGGTATAGAATTAGTTACTGAGCCTTATCCAGGCTATCCCACTGATATGCAATCTCAAATGATGGCACTTCTATGTACTTGTGAATCACCAAGTAAAATTAAAGAAAATTTATTTGAAGCACGTTTTAAGCCGGCTTATGAATTAATGAAGATGGGGGCTAGAATTGATGTGGATGGTATTGAAGCTAAAATTATACCTGGTGCACGTTTAATAGGAACAGAAGTTAATGCTACAGATTTAAGAGGAGGAGCAGCACTTGTTTTGGCTGGATTAGCAGCAGAAGGTTGTAGTGTTGTTAATCAAATTGACTATATAAAAAGAGGTTATCAAAATATAGTGGCAGATTTAAGTTATTTGGGTGCACATATACAAGAGAAGGAGTAGTTACAGTTGAAAAAAGAACAACAAAAGACAAAAAGAAAACTGTATATAGGCATCATAATAGGGATGATACTACTCCTATTTTTTATGATGCCTATTTTTTATATCAATGAAATACAAGTTAAAAACAATCATTTTTATACTGCGGAAGATATTATAAATGCTTCAGGAGTCCAAAAAAAGCATTTTTTTGATTTATCTTTTAATGAGGCAAAACAACAACTTTTAGCCTTACCTTACATTAAAGAGGTAAAACTAAATTATATATTTCCTGGTAAATTAGAGATAGATATTGTAGAGAAATCACCCTTTGCATATGTGGAGTTTTCAGGAAGTTATATTTGCTTAAATGAAAATGCACAGGTTATTGAACAAAGTCCTGAGAAGTATCATGAACTTCCAGTTATTCGAGGATTGAAATTTGAGAGTTTTAAAATAGGAGAAGCATTGCCTATTCAAAATGAGGAACAATGGCTTTGTGCAACGGAGATTATACGCTATTTAGAAAAACACCAGTATGTAAAGGAAGTAAGTAAGATAGATGTATATAACCTAGAAGAAATTCACTTGTATGTTGATAAATTAGATGTTATAATGGGTGATATAGGTGATTTTGACAAAAAAATCGAAGCGCTTATCAAAATTCATGCAGATTACAATATGGGCATTTTAGATTTAAGCACTTTTACCAAAAGAGGTGAAGCTTTTTTAAAACCCATTACATAGAAAAAGATAAGGCTAAAAATAAATAAAGATACTTCAGATAAAGGGGGAGACTACTTTGCTCGAAATATGGGAAAATGAATTACAAGGTGCTCAAATAAAGGTTATTGGTGTAGGTGGTGGCGGTAATAACGCTGTAGATAGAATGATTGAAAAAGGCCTCGATGGTGTAGAATTTATTACAGTTAATACTGATCATCAAGCATTAGCAAGATCTGGTGCACCAACTAAAATTCAGATTGGTGAAAAGATGACACGCGGTCTTGGAGCGGGCGCTAATCCAGAAATCGGTACAAAATCAGCAGAGGAAAGTCGTGAGGAAATACTAACAGCTATAAAAGGTGCAGATATGCTATTTATCACAGCTGGAATGGGTGGTGGAACTGGTACAGGTGCAGCACCAGTTATTGCAAGTATTGCAAAAGAAGAAGGTATTTTAACAGTTGGTGTAGTGACTAAACCATTTAGTTTTGAAGGTCGTAAAAGAATGATTAATGCCGAAAAAGGTATTGCAGAACTTAAACAAAATGTAGATACTTTAGTTGTTATTCCAAATGATAAAATTTTACAAGTTATTGACAAGAAAACGACAATGGTAGATGCTTTTAGTAAAGCAGATGATGTATTACAACAAGGGGTACAAGGGATTACTGATTTAATTTCAAACCCAGGTATTATTAATCTTGACTTTGCTGACGTACGTACCATTATGAATAACAAAGGTGTAGCACATATGGGTATAGGGCGTGCAACAGGTGAAAATCGTGCTGAAGAAGCTGTTAAATTTGCAATTAGTAGTCCATTACTTGATACAAGTATTGATGGTGCACGTTGTGTACTTGTTAATATGTGCGGCGGTGAGTCTTTAGGTCTTATGGAAGCTAATGTAGGTATGGGACTTATTAGAGAAGCAGTTGATCCAGATGCTGAAATTATTTTTGGTACATCAATTAATGAAAATCTTGGAGAAGAAATTATTATCACAGTTATTGCCACAGACTTTCAAAATCATGATGTAAGCCTTAACACGTTTAAACCAGTTCAGGCTACTATTAAAGAAGAAGTACCAGTACAAACACAAAAAGCAACTACTACTCATGTTGAGGAAACAAAATTTACACCGATTAAAGACATTCAAGTGGAAATTCCTCAATTCTTAAGAAGAAATCGATAAATATATTCAAAAAAGATACGATATTGTCGTATCTTTTTTTTTATTTACTCTAGAGTTTTTACAAAATTTGTAAACTTTATCCTTTAAAATGAGAGTGTCTAAGGAAAAAGCTACAGAAGAGGTGTACGTATGTACGTTATTTACATGGATGTTTTATTTTTAATTAATTTTATTATGGATACAATTGTATTTTGGATTGTATCTATGCTTGTTAATGAGCCTATTAAGGTGAGAAAAATAATAGTAGGGGGGCTATTGGGAGCTGTTTTGTACTGTATGTTAATACTAGTCCCGTTTTTACAGTATGTACCTTATAGCATTTATTCATTTTTTATTCCTATTATTCCTATTCTTTATATTTTTAGACCTATTCATATCAAACAGCTACTTAAATATTACTTTTTGTCAATGCTAATAGCTGCCTTGCTAGGAGGAATAACTTTTAGTTTATGGTATATGTCAGGGAATGATAGTAGAACTATTGGTGAATTAAATATACTTATGCTTATAGGTATAGGAGTGGTGATTGGCTTTACTTTTTATATATCTTTTTACTCTATAAGAAAACGCTTTATCCTACCTGCATTTGAATACAAAATCAAATTAATCAACAAAAATAAAGAAGCTACAATAAAAGCTTTACTGGACACAGGAAATTGTCTTTATACACCTATTACACATCGTCCTGTGATTGTGGTTGAATATGATAAGGTGAAAGAGCTTTTTACAAAGAAGGAGCAGGAACTTTATGAAAGCTTCTCGGATAACTTACTAGAGTTGGCACAAATGGAAGTTCATACCATAAAACACCTTATTCCATTTAATAGCATGGGGTGTGAAGCGGGGATGATTTTAGGAGTAGAAATTGATGAAATGATTCTTGAAAAGATGTCTCTTCAAAGACATTTTTATAAATGCATTATTGGCATAGTACAAATGCCTCTTTTTAATGATCATAGTTACAAAGCGCTATTACATCCAGAATATATTTTAGGGGAGGTTGGATAATGACTAGGTATATTGAGAGCATATTGGAAAAGGTAAAGAGAAGGTGGAGAGAACTATGGTATAGCTTTTTGCTAAAAAAGAGAAAAGCAATTCATTATATCGGAGGTAGTGAAGTATTACCTCCACCTTTATCAAGGGATGAAGAGGAGATCCTTATGCAAAAGCTAATAGAATTTGCTGAGCAAGAGGAGGAGATTAAAGCAATTAAAACCACCTTAATTGAGCGAAATTTACGTTTGGTAGTATATATTGCTAGAAAGTTTGAAAATACAGGTATTTATATGGAAGATTTAATTTCGATAGGAACCATAGGTCTTATTAAATCCATTAATACCTTTAAACCGTGCAAAAAGATTAAGTTAGCAACCTATGCTTCTAGATGCATTGAAAATGAGATATTAATGTTTTTAAGACGTACTAATAAGTTAAAAACAGAGGTGTCAATTGATGAACCTTTAAATGTAGATTGGGATGGGAATGAGTTGTTACTTTCAGATATATTAGGAACAGAGCCAGATATTATTTATCGTAATATAGAAGAGGAGGTTGACAAAAAACTACTTAAACAAGCACTGCTTAAGTTAACAGATCGTGAAAGAGAAATTGTTGAATTAAGATTTGGTTTCACTGCGCAAGGCAAAGAAAAAACACAAAAAGAAGTAGCTGATTTGCTAGGCATATCTCAGTCTTATATTTCAAGACTAGAAAAGAAAATTATATTAAGATTAAAAAAGGAAATTAATAGAATGAGTTAAAAGAGGGTATATTTCCATTATTAATGGAGAACATATTTATAGACTTTACCTATGCTTAAATAGTATTCCTAGGAGGCAATAGATATGGCTATAAATAAAGTAGAAATATGTGGCGTTAATACAGCTAAGTTACCCATTTTGACCAACGAACAAAAAGAGACTCTTTTTAAGCTAATTGAAAAGGGAGATAATAAAGCAAGGGAAGAATATATAAGAGGCAATTTAAGGCTTGTACTAAGTGTTATTCAGCGTTTTAATAATCGTGGTGAACATGTAGATGATTTGTTTCAGGTAGGATGTATAGGCCTTATTAAGGCGATTGATAATTTTGATGTCACACAAAATGTAAGGTTCTCTACTTATGCAGTGCCAATGATTATCGGGGAGATTAGACGTTACTTAAGAGACAATAACGCCATTAGAGTAAGTCGTTCTTTAAGAGATACGGCTTATAAGGCCCTTCAGACAAAGGAACAATTAACACGAAAAAATGCTAAAGAACCTACAATACAAGAAATTGCAGATGAATTAGGGATAAAAAAAGAAGACATTGTATTTGCTTTAGATGCAATTCAAGATCCTATATCACTTTTCGAACCTGTTTATCATGATGAAAGCGATACTCTTTATATCATGGACCAAGTAAGTGATGATAAAAGTCAAGATGATATTTGGTTAGAAAATATTGCGTTAAAAGAGGCTATGAAACGCATTAACGATAGAGAAAAACAGATTTTAATGTTAAGATTTTTTGCAGGGAAAACACAAATGGAAGTTGCTAATGAAATTGGTATTTCTCAAGCACAGGTTTCTAGATTAGAAAAAACAGCTCTTAAACATATGAAAAAATATATTTAAGAAGTTGGGGGGATTAGTGATTTTAGGAAGAATAGATATAAAAAGAAAGTAGTGGCAAAGAAAGCTAATGAATATGGATAGGGGTATATAGATGGTACGAAATTTTGTTAGAAAAAGATGTAAGTAATAAAAGAACTGTATTTTACCATGGACAAGTTAAAACATTAATAATAAATAGGTTGGAAGACATAATTATATAAAAAGTACTCCAATTCGGAAAGAAGTTGAAGATACTTAAAAAAGATAGAGTATTGACTTTTATTTTCAAGTTATGATAATCTTGTCATATATATGTAGAGGGGAGATAACATCATGAAATGCCCATATTGTGGTTACGGTACCTCTAAGGTATTAAATTCTAGGCCTGTTAATGAAAATGATTCTATTAGGAGAAGAAGACAATGTGAGGGTTGTAATAAGCGCTTTACTACATACGAAAAAATAGAAACCATTCCTCTAGTTGTAATTAAACGTGATAAGAGCAGGGAAGTATTTGAAAGAGATAAATTATTTAAAGGGATACTTCGCTCTTGTAATAAAAGAAATATCTCTATTGAGCAGATTGAAGATTTAGTAGATATGATAGAGAATCAAATTTATAATGGAGAAAAGAAAGAAGTATCGTCTACTGAAATAGGCGAAATGACTATGCAGGCCTTAAAAAACTTAGATGAAGTGTCTTATATTAGGTTTGCATCTGTATATAAGCAATTTGTTTGTATTGATGAATTTATAACGGAATTAGAAAATATAAAAAAATTAAAAAGGTAAAGAGTTATTAATAGTTTAATAACTCTTTTTTTATGACCAAAAGTGTCGATCTAACAAACGGTATTGAAGAGCTTCAGAAATATGACTAGCTGTAATTTGTACAGAATTCTCTAAATCTGCTATTGTACGTGATAAACGTAAGATTTTATCATAAGCACGAATACTAGAATTGGTTTTGGTAAACCATTGATTTAATAAGATCTCACCTTCTGAAGTGACAGGACAAAATAACTTGATGAGTGATGGTGGAATTTGGCTGTTATAATCAAAAGGATAGTTTTTGTAACGAACACTTTGTTTTTCGTGTACTAATAAGACTTGATCAGCCATTTCTTTAGATGAAAGTGATGAGATTTTATTTAGCTCTTTAATAGGAGGAACATGTGTTTCTAAATGAATGTCAATACGGTCAATAAGGGGGCCGGATAATTTAGATAAATACTTCTTGATATGAGGCATGCTACAGCTACACTTTTGAGAATCAGGATAATAGCCACAAGGACAAGGATTGGTAGAGGCTAGAAAAAGAAAATGAGCAGGATAAGCAACTGTAAGCTGGGAACGAGAAAGAACGATACGATGATCTTCTAAAGGTTGGCGTAGTAAATCTAGTGTATGTTTATTAAATTCCAATAACTCATCAAGGAAAAGGACACCTAGGTGAGCAAGAGTCATTTCGCCTGGTTTAGGATGAATACCTCCACCAGTTAGGCCTATAGGAGATATGGTGTGGTGAGGTGCACGAAAAGGGCGCTCTTTTATAATTTCACAGTTAGTTAACAAATGAGCAACACTATAAATTTTAGTAACCTCTATACATTGTTTTTCTGTTAATGGGGGGAGGATAGATGGTAATCTTTTGGCTAACATGGTTTTACCAGAACCTGGAGCCCCTATTAGGATGGCGTTATGATAAGCTGCTGCAGCGATCATAAGACCTCTTTTTGCAGTTTCTTGTCCTCTGACATCAGAAAAATCTAGAGTATAATCTGGTTGCGCTGAGGTAGAGAAGTGTTTGCCGCAAGAAGGTAATTGGTCTACTCTCTTTATATATGCAATTACTTCATTTAAATGAGTAGCCAATTTAACAGATGTAGCAGGAACTAGGTTGCCTTCTGCCTCGTTTCCAAGCGGAATAATACACTCATAAGATGTGTCTATCTCACAAAGTAAAGGTAATAGGCCTCTAATGCTACGTAGTCTACCATCTAAAGCTAGTTCCCCAATAAAATATTTTCCTTGTAAATCTTGGGGCGAAAATTCTCCTAAGCAACATAATAGACCCAAAGCAATAGGAAGATCATATAAGCTTCCTTCCTTTTTAATATCAGCAGGTGCTAAGTTAACAGTAATATGGCAAATGGGAAATTTATACCCACTATTTTTTATGGCACTTTTAACACGCTCTTTAGCTTCTTTAACAGCGGAATCAGGTAATCCAACAATATCAAATCCTGGCAAGCCATCATGTAAGTCAATCTCTACTTCTATAGGTAAAGCATCTATACCATTTAAAGAATAACTGTTTAATTTGCAAAACATTAGGGTATCCTTTCTTTAATAAAATAGTTTATTTAAGTATAGGCAAAAAATAAAAATAATAAACTTAATTATTTGAAAATTAAATAATAGACAAAGTGGTGATTTTATGAGTAAAATATATAGTATCTGGTTTCACGAATTAGGATTACCAGAAATGGTTAAGAAGGAACTGGTAACATGTTTTAAATCTTTTGAGGGAATTTATAAAGCCTCTCAAGAAGAATATATGAGCAAAGGATGGCGAGGAGAAATTGTTCAGCGTATTAAACAATTTCCTTTACTAGAGGATGTATTGGAGAAGCGGGTAAAGTACTATGAGAGTCAACAAATTAAATTGGTAGATTATTTAGATAAAGGATATCCTGAGTATCTAAAGCACATCCCAGATTCACCTATGCTACTATATATAAAAGGTAATGATCAACTATTAAATATGCCTATGATTGGAATAGTAGGTTCTCGTAATTGTTCAGAATATGGTTATAGTGTAACTGTTCAATTGGCAGAAGAACTTGCAGGAGGAGGACTGACTATTATAAGTGGTATGGCTATGGGTATTGATGCAGCTGCGCATTATGGCGCTTTAAAGACTGGTAAGACCATTGCTGTGTTAGGAAATGGAGTGAACATATGTTATCCAGCGTGTAATCAAAGAATATATGAAGATATAGTAAATAAAGGATGTATTATTTCGGAATATGATTTGAATCATGAACCTAAGCCTTATCAGTTTCCAAGGCGGAATCGTATTATAAGTGGAATGTCTATGTGTGTTGTGGTTACAGAAGCTAATATACGAAGTGGTTCTTTAATTACAGCACAACTAGCACTAGACTATGGAAGAGATGTATGTGCTATACCAGGAAATATCACTAGAAGATTAAGTTTAGGAACTAATGAACTCATTAAAAAGGGTGCCAAGTGTATTACCAGTGCAGAAGATGTAATAGAAGAACTTCCCTTTAATTTAAGAATAAAATACGATGAAATAAAGAAAAATAATCCTAAAAAGCATTATGAACTTGCACAAGAGGAAAGGATAGTATATGCTTATGTAAGTCAGGAACCAATTTTTTTAAATGAATTAGTAAATAGCACACAGCTTTCCTATAAAAATATTTATAAATATTTATTACAATTAGAAATAAAAGGGCTTATAAAGAGATTACCAGGGGAAAGATATGTACGTGTTTAATGAGGAGGCAAATATGGCTGATAATTTAGTAATCGTGGAATCAGCAGCTAAAGTAAATACAATTAGCCGTTTTTTAGGCAAAAACTATAAAGTAGAAGCATCAATAGGACATGTTAGGGACTTACCTAAAAGTCAATTAGGTATAGATACAGCAAATAATTATGAACCTAAATACATTACTATAAGAGGTAAAGGTGAACTGCTACAGAAATTAAGAAAAGATGTAAAAAGTGCTAAATGTGTTTATCTTGCGACTGACCCTGACCGTGAAGGGGAAGCAATTTCGTGGCATCTATATCATGCGCTAAAATTACAAGAGAAAAAAGTATGTCGTATTACTTTTAATGAAATTACAGAACAAGCTGTTAAAGAAGCTATTAAGCATCCTAGAGATATTAATACAGATTTAGTAGATGCCCAACAAGCAAGACGTGTTTTAGATCGTTTGGTAGGATATGAGATAAGTCCTATTTTATGGAAAAAAGTACGTAAAGGTTTGAGTGCTGGACGTGTACAATCAGTAACTTTAAGACTGATTAGTGACCGTGATAAGCAAATACGGGAATTCGTTGAAGAAGAATATTGGAGCATCACGGCTAATTTACAAAATGGCAAGGGAAAAGCATTTGAAGCTAAATTAGATACTTATAAAAATGACAAATGTGAAATTAATAATGAAAAAGAAGCAAAAAAAATAGTTGACATCTGTAAAAAAGGTACTTTTAAAGTTGTAAGTAGTAAAAAAGGAACAAGAATCAAGAATACAGTATTACCATTTACAACAAGTACTTTACAGCAAGAAGCAGCGAAGCATTTAGGTTTTTCTACTCAAAAGACGATGAATATTGCTCAGCAACTTTATGAAGGGATTAAAGTAGGTAAAAAAGAAGTAGGTGTTGTTACCTATATTCGTACAGATTCTATAAGAATAGCAGAAAAAGCTAAAGAAGAGGCGATTACTTATATAACACAAAAGTATGGTGAACGCTATTTAGGTGTGAAGAAGCAAGTAGAAAAGACTAAAAAAACACATATTCAAGATGCCCATGAAGCCATTAGACCGACATATATGGAATATGAACCAAGTGAGATCAAGGAGTATTTGTCTAGAGACCAATTTAGGTTATATCAACTTATATGGAATCGCTTTATAGCAAGTCAAATGGCTCCTGCACAATATGAAACTTATTCTATTAGAATTCTCAATGGAGATTATGAGTTTAAAGCTTCTTATTCAATAGAATTATTTGATGGTTTTATTAAAGTTTATAATTTGGGAGAAGAAAAGTCTAAGAAAGAAGCAAAGTTTCAAGTGGAAGAGGGAGAACAATTAGTTTGTGGTAGTGTTATCCCTAATCAACACTTTACACAACCACCTGCCCATTTCTCGGAAGCTACACTAGTAAAAGCCCTTGAAGAAAATGGAGTAGGAAGGCCGAGTACTTATGCACCAACTATAACAACACTCCTTGCTAGAGGTTATATTGTAAAGGAAAATAAGATACTTTATATGACAGAGCTTGGTGAAGTAGTTAATCAAATTATGATAGAATATTTTGATGAAGTAGTAGATGTAGATTTTACTGCTAATATGGAAAGAATTTTAGATGAAATTGCCTCAGGCAATGTAGAATGGAAGGAGATTATTAAATCTTTTTATCCTCATTTTCATCATACAGTAGAATATGCAGAATCTCAGATAGAGAATATCGATTTGACAGAGCATACTGACATTCCATGTGAGAAGTGTGGCACTCATATGGTAGTACGTTATGGAAAATATGGTAAATTTTTAGGATGCCCTAATTTTCCGGAATGTAATGGCACTAAACCATGGTATGAAGAGACAGGAATTACTTGTCCAGAATGTAATGGGAAAATTCTAATGAAGAAAACCAAGAAAGGCCGTAGCTATTATGGATGTGAACATAATGGTGAAGGATGCGAGTTTATGTCATGGGATAAACCAACAGGAGAGAAGTGCCCAATATGTGGAGAAGCACTTATAGAAAAAGGGAATAGTAAAAATAAAAAAATCGTGTGTCGTAATTCAAAATGTAACTATGGTAAGCAAAATAAGAATTAGTTTACAATTTGTTAAATATTTTTAGTATTAATGTTTACAAATATATATTGAGTTTTTTGTCAAATCATGTTAAGATTTGTTTGTACAAGACAAAGTTGTATTACAACTTTGTCTTTTTAAATGATAAAGTGTATATTTTAAAATTTTTAGAACATACTAAAGTATATAAAACCTTTAGAGTATAAACAGCACAAATAGAATTAAGGAGGACATAAAATGTCTCAAGAATTATTACAAAAAATGCGAAAAGTAAATAGACTTTTACAAAGATTTGGCTCAGATCGTGTTATCTTTTCTGATATCTGTGAAGTGATTAGTGATGTAGTGAGAGCGAATGCTATGGTAGTTAGCACAAAAAGTAAAGTACTAGGTGTAAATAGTGGTATTCCACATAACTTTGCAAACGAAGAAAATTATATTGATTACTCTGTAAATGATGAGTTCTTAACAATTATGGATATTAAAGAAGGTGTTTCTTTAGATTCATTATTCCCAGCAGCTGCAAATAGCGCTAATTATACAGCTTGCATCGTTCCAATTATTGCAGCAGGACAAAGACTTGGTACATTTGTACTTTATAAAGAGAAAAGTGAGTCTTCATTTAACACTGAAGATTTTATTTTAGCAGAATATGGTGCAACTATTGTTGCAGTTGAAATGTTAACTTCATTAAAAGACGAAAATGATGCAGAAGAACGTAGAGTAGCTATCGTTAAATCTGCTATTGCTACTTTATCTTACTCAGAGCTTGAAGCTATTTTCCATATCTTTGAGAAATTAGATGGTAGTGAAGGTCTTTTAATTGCAAGTAAAATTGCTGATAAAGTAGGTATTACCCGTTCAGTAATCGTTAATGCACTTCGTAAATTTGAAAGTGCTGGTGTTATTGAATCAAGATCTTTAGGTATGAAGGGAACATACATTAAAGTTCTTAATAGTGCGTTATTAGATGAACTTAATAGATTACGTAAATAAAAAAGGAGCCTTTGCTCCTTTTTTATTTATATGGATTATTAAATGAATTAAAATTTACGTGCTTCTTTTAAAATAGGAAATAAACTACTTTTAGTAAAATGAGTTAAGGAGATAAAGGTACTAATAAAACAAATTAAGATAATGCACCAAGTATGATTAAAAACTAATTTTGTTCCTTGTGTATACATAGAGAAAAAGGGGTAAAGTACACAAGTAAGCAAAAAACTAATAATGGCTTGTAAACATTTGCTGAGAAAATAAGGTCTTGTAGAAAAAGATATTCCCTCTAATACATAAAGTGTTTGGAAGTATACGCATAAGCCGCCAAAAGCAAGTGTAGCAGCCAATAAAGCTAATGCATAAGGAGATGAAATTTGACTTAAAGCATTAACACCGTTAGACATTTCAAGAAAACTAGTAAGAATAGCTTGAAGTGTTGAAGTAGAAATTTGATTAATAAGAGGCAAGTGGAATAACCACTGTAGTAAGAGTGTATCTGTTATAAGATGAGATAAAACAGAAAAGAATATAATATACCCACCAATGCAAGTCATTGTATCCATTGAATGTACTACAGCTTCATTTAGTAAAGTTGATAAAGTTTTACTTGAAGGAGTTGATTGCGAAGTAGTGCACTTTGTTAGAATTAAAGGATAGGTAGGTTTAAGTAAAAGGCTTGTTATAATGGCAGATAAAATATGGACAAGCAATAGAAAATATCCAAGTTTAACGTTACCAAGTAAAGACGTACCAACAGTGCCGACAATAAAAAGAGGACCACAGTTATTGCAGAAGCAAAGAGCTTTTTCACCTTGTTTAAGTGTTAAATTACCTGCTGAAACTAATTCTTTAATAATGCGTCCACCCATGGGATAGCCTGCTAAGAGGCCCATGATAAAGGCAAATAAAGTACAGCCTGGTAAATTCCAAAGCTTATATGTAATGATGCCAGCATGGTTACTTATGTTTTTAATACTATCTAATCCAACAAGTATATTGATTAAAATCATGAAAGGAAGTAGAGACGGAAGAACTTTGTTAAACCACAGTAAAAGTCCTTGCCGGGCAGCATCTACACATAAGTTTGGGAAAATGAGTAAAATAGCCATGAGACTAAGTAAGATAATAACAGTTGTTGATTTTTTAGACATAGGGACACCTCCAAGGAAAACACTATAAAGTAGTATATGCTAAGCTTGGACAAAAAATAACAAGAAATAAAGGTGCTATTCTAGTAGCACCTTTATTTAAACCATTAAAAAACTTTGAGTGAAATCTTGAGTATAGAGGTGGGATTGCTTTGTTAAGTAATGATAGAGCTTTGTAGCATTAAGTTCATAATCAATAAGTTGCTTACTTAAAGGGTCAAGGTTTGAATAAACCTTATTGAGGTTGGTAATAATAGGACGTTTAGCGTGAAGGCTTAAGTGTTTCAAAATAAATTGAGATTCTTTTTTACAACCTAAAACGCGAATATACGGGATCCAAGAAATTGCTTCAAGCTTTTGAAGAGTTTCTGTGTGGATATTGAGTAATATGCGTAATAGTGCTCTCCTAACAGTAGCAGATGTGTAGGTTTTGGAGGTACATGCCTTTACAAAATCTGAAAAGCAATCTAATGTATGATAGTTATTTAAAAAAGTATTAATAAGATCAGTTGGAATGTCCCATAAAGAATATAAATCTTCTTTACTGGAGAACATAAATTTATAGTGCAAGAATGGTGTTAGCATACTCATATCGGGTTGAGCGTATGAAGTAGAAGCTAAGAGCTCAGAAGTAGTGGTAGGCATACAAGCAGCTAATTCTGAAGAGTATCCTCTACTTAAGTGTGTGCGTATAGCAGTAGCTGAAGCAATATGCTGATAAAGTGAGGGATCATGATAACCTGCTGTTAGGCGTTTTAAAGTAAACGGTTTGATGGAAGCATTAAAGTGTTCAATTGCTTTAATGTATTCGATTCCTAATATATTGTTAGGGCATCTAATGACTTCTATAAGTGAATCATAAACTTCAGGATGAAGTTCTAATGATTTTAAGTCTTCTAATAAAGCTAGCTCTCTGGCTCTAGGAAAACTATAACCATTTTTTAAATATGACTTAAGGGCAGTATTTAAAGTAATGGAAGGCGTTTCTAGACGACTTGCAATCAGCTGAAGTAAGGCTATATCACCACATTCACTGCCGAAAGAAAGTGTATCAATAATACCGGTATGATGAAATAAAGATACAGCCCCTTGAGCAAAACGTTCAGCACTAGCTGTAGCAAAAGGGAGTGGAAGCTCTAAAACTAAATCAGCTCCAGCTTTTAAGGCCATTTGAGCACGTATAAATTTATCTGCAATGGCAGCTTCGCCTCGCTGAGTAAAGTTACCACTCATAGCAATAACAACGTAGTCACAGTGTGTTTGCTTTGTTGTTGAAATAATTTGATGGAGATGGCCGTTATGAAAAGGATTGTATTCGGCGATAATACCAGCAATATGCATGGGGACCTCCTTGAAATATTTTTATCAATTACTGATTTTATACTAAAAATCATAATAGATAAAGGTGAAAAAACAAATAAATTTTTATTTCACTCTTGTATACACGAGATACATTGCATATAATAGAGATTGAGGGTAATTGAAAGTAAAAATTGAAAGGGGTTATATAAATGTCTTTTATTGAAAATATTAAAGCGAGAGCAAAAAGCGATAAAAAAACAATTGTTCTTCCAGAAACATCTGATATAAGAACTCTTAAAGCAGCTCACCAAGTTTTAGCTGAAGGTATTGCAAATGTGATTTTAATTGGCGATGAATCAGCTATTACAAATAAAGCAGAAGGTTTAGATTTAGCAGGAGCAACTATTGTTAATCCAGAAACTTTTGAAGAAATGGATGCTTTCATTGCAGAACTTGTAAAGCTTCGTGAAAAAAAAGGAATGACAACTGAAAAAGCAAGTCAATTACTTCATAGAGACCCACTATTCCTTGGTGTTATGATGGTTAAACAAGGTATGGCAGACGGGATGGTAGCTGGTGCTATTCATGCGACTGCAGACGTACTTAGACCATCACTTCAAATTTTAAAGACAGCACCAGGTACAAAGCTTGTTTCCGCATTCTTTGTTATGGTAGTGCCTAATTGTGAATATGGTGCAAATGGTACTTTTATTTTCTCTGATGCAGGTCTTAATCAAAATCCAAACTCAGAAGAACTTGCAGCAATTGCACAGAGCTCAGCTAAAAGTTTCGCTCAGTTAGTTGGAGAAGAACCAGTAGTAGGAATGCTTTCACATTCTACATATGGTAGCGCAAAACATGCAGATGTAGATAAAGTAGTTGAAGCGACTCGTATTGCAAAAGAGGAAGCACCTGAACTTAAAATAGATGGTGAATTACAATTAGATGCTGCTATTGTACCATCAGTTGGTAGTGCTAAAGCACCAAATAGCGATGTGGCAGGTAAAGCAAATGTTCTTGTGTTCCCAGACCTTGATGCAGGTAATATTGGATACAAACTTGTACAAAGACTTGCAAAAGCAGAAGCTTATGGACCAATTACACAAGGGATTGCTAAACCTGTTAATGATTTATCAAGAGGTTGTAGTGCAGAAGATATTGTGGGTGTTGTTGCTATTACAGCTGTACAAGCTCAAAATAACTAAAAGACAATTAATATAATCTTAAGGAGTGTAAAAAATGAACGTATTAGTAGTAAACTGTGGAAGTTCTTCTTTAAAATATCAATTATTAAATATGGAGAATGAATCTGTTATAGCAAAAGGGATTTGTGAAAGAATTGGAATTGATGGTTCTTTTATCAAACATACAACTGAAGGTCAAGATTCAGTAAAAGTAATGGTGGATTTTCCAAATCATAAAGTAGCTTTAGCAAAAATGCTTTCTATGCTTACAGAAGGTGAAACAGCTTGTGTTAAACCAGAAGAGATTAATGCAGTAGGTCACCGTGTTGTTCATGGTGGAGAGAAATTCAATCAATCTGTAGTTATTACAGAGGAAGTAGAAAAAGCTATTGAAGAATGTAGCGCACTTGCACCACTTCACAACCCAGCTAACTTACTTGGTATTGATGCATGTCGTGAACTTATGCCAAACGTACCTATGGTAGCAGTATTTGATACAGCTTTCCATCAAACAATGGATAAAGCAGCTTATATGTATGCTATTCCACAAGAATACTATGAAAAATACGGTATTCGTAAATATGGTTTCCATGGGACATCTCATAAATATGTATCACAAAAAGCAGCTGAAATGCTTGGTAAACCACTTGAAGAAACAAAAATAATTGTTTGTCACTTAGGAAATGGTGCAAGTATTTGTGCTGTGGATGGTGGTAAATCAGTTGAAACTTCAATGGGATTCACACCACTTGCTGGACTTGTAATGGGAACACGTTCAGGTGATATCGATCCAGCTATCGTTACTTTTTTAATGGAAAAAGAAGGTTTATCAGCTAAAGAAATGGACAACATTTTAAATAAAAAATCTGGTGTAGATGCTTTATCTGGTTTATCAAGTGACTTCCGTGAAATTGAAGATGGAGTAGTTGCAGGTGATCCAGCTTGTAGATTTACAATGGATGCATATCAACACCGTGTAGTATCATATATTGGAGCTTATGCAGCACTTATGAATGGTGTAGATGCAATTTGTTTTGCTGGCGGTCTTGGCGAAAACAATGCAATCATGCGTGAAGAAATTGCTAATATGTTAACATGGTTAGGTGTAGACCTTGATGTTGAGAAAAATAAATGTCGTGGTGTAGAGAGAGATTTAACAAAAGAAACATCAAAAGTGAAAATGCTTTTAGTGCCTACAAATGAAGAACTTATGATAGCTAGAGACACTGTAACATTAGTTGCAAAATAAGTCATTGACAAATATAAGTCAAGTAGGTATAATTACAGAAGTGTTACTTAATGGAGTGAAAAAATGAAGATTAATATCCATGAACTTAATAAGAAGTCCGAAGTAACTTTTAAAGGTGAACAGCGTGTATCCTTAAAAGGAATCAATCCTGTACATGATGTACTTGATTGCATAGCTTTTGTAGATGGAATTGCTACTAAGTCCGGTAACCGTTATTTAGTAGAAGGACAAGTTACTACAAAAGTCATACTTTTATGTGATCGTTGCTTAGAGGAGTATGAATATACTCTACAAGCAGACTTATATAAGGAATATTCATCTGAAGAGGTTTTGGATGATGAAGATGAGGATATCGTTCAAGTAACAGGATCTGAAATTGACTTAGAAGATGCTATAACCGAAGCAATATATCTGAATGTACCTATGAAAGGGTTACATGACGAAAATTGTAAAGGGATTTGCAAAATCTGTGGTCAAAATTTGAATAAGCAATCTTGTGATTGTGAAAAGAATGATGTAGATCCTAGACTTGAAGGTTTAAAAAATATTTTTCACCCTCAAAGTGAAGAGTAGTAACAAGAGGAGGTGTAGAAATGGCAGTACCAAAAAGAAAAACTTCTAAAGCCAGAAGAAACCAAAGACAAGCAAATTGGAAACTTTCTCCACTTAACTTAGTAAAATGTCAAAAATGTGGTGAATTAATGATGCCACATAGAGTATGTAAAGCTTGCGGTTCTTATGCAAACCGTGTTGTAGTAAAAGTAGACTAATGCTTTAAAAAAGACAGCTGTTAGCTGTCTTTTTGTATATTTGATTTAAATTGTGAGAAAGATAAGGGTGATGCATATGTCAAAGATAGCTATAGATGTCATGGGAGGCGATCATGCGCCTGATGAGATTATTAAAGGATGTGTTTTAGCAACAGCTAAAATAGAATCTACCCTCGTTTTAGTAGGTAAGGAAGATATCATTAAGGCAAAGCTCTCTCCTTATACATATGACACATCTAAAATAGAAATTGTACATGCAGATGAAGTCATTGAGATGGGAGATAGTCCTGTTGCAGCTATTAGGCAAAAAAAGAACTCTTCTATGGTAGTAGGACTTAGATTAGTCAAAGAAAAAAAAGTGGATGGTTTTGTAAGTGCAGGGAGTACGGGCGCTCTTTTGACAGGTGCTACACTTATTGTGGGACGTATTAAAGGCGTAGAAAGGCCAGCTATGGCTCCGTTTATTCCAACTCAAACAGGCTGTGCATTATTAATTGACTGTGGTGCTAATGTAGATGCAAAACCGGCTTATCTTGAACAATTTGCACGCATGGGAACTGTTTACATGGAACAATGTATGCAAGTTAAATTTCCTAAGGTTGGACTTGTTAATATTGGAACAGAAGAAGAAAAGGGAAATCAGCTAACCAAAGAAGCATATAAACTTTTAGCTGCGAATACTTCAATTAATTTCTGTGGTAATGTAGAAGCGCGTGATATTCCTTTAGGTAAAGTAGATATTCTTGTATGTGATGGGTTCACGGGAAATATTATCCTTAAATTCATGGAAGGTTTTGGAAAATGGATTTTAGGCATGCTTAAAGTTCAGTTCTTAAAAAATTTAAAAACTAAGCTTGCAGCTCTACTTATGAAAAAGGGGATTGGAGAAATCAAAGAGAAGTTTAATTATGCCACCAAAGGAGGAGCACCTTTTTTAGGTGTTAATGGGTTGGTTGTTAAGACACATGGAAGTTCCAAGTCTCAAGAAATTTTAAGTACCTTAATACAAACAGAAGGTTTTATAAAGGATCAGCTTGTAGATAAAATAAAGGATAATTTTGAGGAAAATGTAAATTAATATTGACTATAAAAGTTGTATATACTATCATCAAAATATAAATGTTTATAAGAGGTGTTGAACAATGGTATTCGATAAAGTAAAACAGATAATTAGTGAACAGTTTAATATTTCAGAAGACGAAATTACTTTATTAACATCTTTCACTGATGATTTAAATGCAGATTCATTAGATGTATTTCAAGTGATTATGGCAATTGAAGAAGAATTTGAAATGGAAATTTCTAATGAAGAAGCAGAGAAAGTATCTACTGTCGGTGATGTAGTAGAATACATTAAAGATCAAAAAGGATTAGACTAACAAAAAGCCTCGCTTAGCGAGGCTTTTCGTATATTAAAGGAGAATTGTTAAAATGAGTAAAAAGGTACAAAAAGCTAACAAAAGTCGAGTATTAGATGAAATGCAAAGAAAGTTAAGCTATACCTTTAGTAATAGTATGCTGTTAGAAGAGGCTTTAACACATAGCTCCTATGCTAATGAACATAGGAATGAGAAAGTCAAGGATAATGAACGTCTTGAGTTTTTAGGAGATGCTATTTTAGATCTGATTATTAGTGAATATTTATTTAAGAAACATACGGATATGCCAGAAGGGGATTTATCTAAAATACGAGCAAGTATTGTGTGTGAAGCTTCATTAGCTAAAACGGCAAAATTGATTGGTTTAGGCGAATATATTTTATTAGGAAAAGGAGAAGAGATGACAGGTGGTAGAGAGCGAGCTTCTATTTTAGCAGATGGATTTGAAGCATTAACAGGAGCTCTTTTCCTAGATGGTGGATTTAATGAGGCTAAGAGTTTCTTGACAAATACACTTATTGCAGGGATAGAACAAGTTACTTCTATAGAGGATTTATACACAGATTATAAGACACTTCTTCAGGAATGCATTCAAAAGGTAAGTAATGATCCTATTCATTATGAAGTAATTGGAGAAGAAGGACCTGATCATGATAAATACTTTTATGTAGAAGTGTACCATGATACAATAAGCCTAGGTCGTGGAATTGGTAAGAGTAAGAAGGAAGCAGAACAAGATGCTGCTAAAAAAGCATTGAATAATTATAAAAGTTGAGGTGAAATATGTATCTAGATAAAATAGAGATACATGGCTTTAAGTCTTTTGGCGATGCTGTAAAACTAAGTATTCCAAAAGGGATTACCGGTGTAATAGGCCCGAATGGAAGTGGTAAAAGTAATGTGGCTGATGCTATCAGGTGGGTACTAGGAGAACAAAGTGCAAAGAGCCTTCGTGGTAGCAAAATGGAAGATATTATTTTTGCAGGTACTGAGAAAAGGAAATCTTTAGGTTATGCAGAGGTAGCTTTAACTATTAAGAATCCTGATGAAACAGTTCGAATTGCCTATACAGAGATTGTAATCAAAAGAAGAGTGTATAGATCTGGAGAAAGTGAGTATTTTATCAATGGGAGTTCTTGTCGATTAAAGGATGTTCAAGAGTTGTTTATGGACACCGGAATAGGAAAAGATGGCTATTCTATTATCGGACAAGGTCAAATTGATAGAGTGCTTAGTTCCAAGCCGGAAGAGAGAAGAACGCTTTTTGAAGAGGCGGCTGGTATATATAAATATAAAGTAAGACGTCAAGAAGCTGAAAAAAAATTAGAAAAACAAAGAGAAAATTTAACAAGACTACAAGATATTATTGGTGAGATTGAAAATAGGTTAACTCCCCTAGAAAGAGAAGCTGAGAAGACAACTCGGTTTTTAAAGTTAAAAGAAGATCTAAAGGGCATCGATATTAATATCTTTATTTATGAGATTGAACGTTTAGAAAAAGAAATTCAAGAGTTATCTTGTAAAATGATAAATGTTGAAGGAGAACTAAAAGAGAAAAATAGTCAGTATATAGCTCAATGTGAGTTAAATGATTCTTATAAAAAGCAAAGAGATGAGTTATATCATCAAACAGAGAATTTGATTGAAGCTATTTCTGAAAAAGAAAAAGAAAAGGAACGTAAACAAAGTCAATTAACAATTAATGCTGAAAAAAAGGTTAATATTGAGCGATTGCTAGAACAGGTATATGAGGATCAAAAGCAGCAAAAAAGTACTCATGAATCGAAAATAGAAAAGCGTTCCTTTTTAGAAACAAAACGTACAGCCCTAGAGATAGAAAAGGCTTCTAAGTTATCTATTATTATGCAGGAAGAAGAGAAAATTCATCTGATTATGGAGAAACTCAGCCAGCTAGAAGGGACTATTAGTGAATCAAGACAAGAGTTATTTAATAAGTTGAGAGAAATTGACGTTTATGAAGCTGAAGTTAAGAAGAATGATGGTGTTGAAGCACAGTTAGATTATCGTAGAGAGCAAATCTTAGAGCAAATAGCAATACTAAATAGTGAAATTCAACATCAAGAAGTTAATTGCAAAGTAATAGAGAAGAAGCAAGCCGAGTCAAAGGAGAGACAAGAGGCTTTAAAAATTTCCTTAGATACTATGGAAAAGGAAAAATTACAGTTAACTTCTCAAAAGGTAGCTTATGAAAATCAGCTGAATGCCATTAAACAAAATAAGATGCAGGCTGAAAGACAATATAAGTGGTTCGAACATCTTAGGGAAGAACATGAAGGTTATTTCAGCAGTGTTAAGCAGGTTTTAAATGTTGCAAAGTCTGATCCTAATAAGTGGCAAGGTATAGTTGGTGTAGTTGGGGAATTAATGGAAGTGCCTAAAGAATATGAAATTGCTATAGTGACTGCTTTAGGTGGTGCCATTCAAAACTTAGTAGCAGATAGAGAAGATGATGCAAAAGATATGATTCAAGTCATGAAACAAAGAGGTATTTCGCGTGTGACCTTCTTGCCTTTAGATACTGTTAAACCAGCATTTCCTATTCAAGAAAGCGGTTTAGCTAAAGAATTAGGCTTCCTAGGGTTAGGAAGTGAGCTTGTTTCATATGATAAAAAATATGAAAATATTATTTCCTCTTTATTAGGACGTATTCTAATTGTTGATGATATGAAAAATGCTTCATATATTGCGAGAAAATATCAATATAAATATAAAATTGTCACTTTAGAAGGTGAGGTATTTAACAGTGGTGGTTCTTTAAGTGGCGGGAGTATGAAGAATCAAAGTAATAATATGTTTTCTCGTGCTAGGGAAATGAAAGAATTAGAACAAAAACTCAAGCAATTAGAAGTAGAAGAAGAAAAAAAAGCAGAAGCTTTAGCCATGCTGACGAAAGAATTAGAGAAAATACTTACGCAGTATGAAGGTGCAGAAGTTAACTATTTGCAAATAAGTGATGCTATTAAAAATTATCAATTAGAATGGGAAAAAAATGCCCATGCTTTAAAGCTAACAAAAAATAATCAACTTCAACTTATAACAGAACGTAATACTATTGATGAATCTATTGAAGTAATTAAAGAAGGAAAAGAACAAGCAGAAGATAAATTAAAAGACTTAAAATCAACTATTAATAGTGATGAATTACAAATCGTTGATTTAGAAAAACAACTAGAGGATTTGAAAAATGAACGCCAGATTTTAGAGAAGGCATTAACTGATAAAAAGATAAGTCTTTCTAATACGGAACAAAATATTAACTATATGATAGATCAAATGAATGAGTTAGAAGCAGATATTAATGGTCAAGATGAAAAAAATGCTCATTTAAGTGAAATGATTAATAGCTATCAAGCAGAAATACAACAGTTATTAGAGGAAAGAGAAAAAGTTAAAGAAATGATGACCTTATTAGATGAAGAGGTAATCATGAAGCAAAAAGAAAGAAAGCAATTAGATGAACAAAAAGTACTATTAGAACAAAAGCAAGTTCAATTAGCAGAAGAGATAACAAAGATTACAGAACAAATGAACTTGTTAAAAGAGGAAAAATATCGTCTTGAAAATAAAAAGCAAAATAGTGAGCTTCAAAAGCAGAATTGGGGAAACAGTATGTGGGAGCAATACGAACTTACGTTTACCCATGCGTTACCTTATCGTTTAGAAGATGTTTCCATCACGGATCTTAAAAAACAATCTGTAGATGTAAGAGGTCAAATTAAGCAAATAGGGAACGTTAATGTTAATGCAGTAGAAGAATTCAAAGAAACTAAAGAACGATATGAGTTTTTAACTACTCAAAAAGAAGATATAGAAAAAGCGGAACAGTCCCTTATAGAACTTATAAATGAGTTAATGGAGCAAATGAAAGATATATTCATTACACAATTTGCTATTATTGCTGAGAATTTTACTCATGTCTTCAAAGAGTTATTTGGAGGCGGTGAAGCCTACTTGAAGCTACTTGATGAAGAAAATATACTAGAGTCAGGAATCGAAATTATTGCTAAGCCTCCAGGGAAGAAACTTCAGAATATGACGTTGCTTTCAGGTGGAGAGCGAACATTAACTGCTATCTCGCTTATTTTTGGGATTTTAAAATTGAAGCCATCACCTTTCTGTGTACTAGATGAAATTGAGGCAGCACTTGATGATGCCAATGTTTTACGTTTTGCTAACTATTTAGAGAGCTTATCAAGGGAAACACAATTCATTGTTATTACACATAGAAAAGGTACAATGGAGCGTGCACATACATTATACGGTGTGACAATGCAGGAAAGAGGGGTTTCAACAATCCTTTCTATCCAGTTAGAGGATGTTAATCAATATATTGATCAGAAGAAGACCAGTTAGGAGGTTAAACAGTGAGTTTTTTTAAAAAGTTTTTTGGTAAAAATAAAGAAGAGCAGACTAAGCTGCCTGATGTTCAAGAAGAAAAATTAGAACCTCAATTATCGACAGAGGATGAATCATTAGAAGAAGTAAAAGAAGAAGTAAAAGAAGAAGTAAAAGAGGTAATCATAACAGAAACAACAGAAGGATTAGTATTAGATTCAGCTCCTGTTTTGAGAGACGAACAGGTAAGTGTTGATAAAAACGATAACTTAGAAGAATTGAAAGAGCCAGTAGTGGAAGCTATTGGAGATTTAGTTGAAGCAGATGAGCAAGTGGCTGAAGAAGCAAGTAATTTAGTTGATGAAATACAAATGCAAGGTGAGGAAGCAGAGAAGAAAGGGTTTATTAAGCGCCTCTTTAGTGGACTTACTAAAACCCGTGATAGCATTTTAAAAGGTGTAGACGACGTATTAAGTAATTTTAGACATATAGATGAAGAACTTTATGAAGAATTAGAAGAAGCTTTAATTATGGCAGATTTTGGTGTTGAAACAACACTTCATATTATGGAAAGTCTAAAAGAAAAGGTGAAGAGAGAAAAAATAACAGAACCTATTGTCTTAAAAGAAGCCTTGCAAGAAATTATCACAAAATTACTCACAGATCAGCCAAGAGAAGAAGTATTAAATACTGATGGTCCTACAGTTATTCTTGTTATTGGTGTAAATGGTGTGGGGAAAACAACATCTATTGGAAAAATGTCTCATTTATTTAAAAGCCAACACAAAAAAGTGCTTGTTGCAGCAGCAGATACTTTTAGAGCAGCAGCTATTGAGCAGCTTCAAGTTTGGGTAGATCGTGCTGGTGTAGATCTTATTAAGCATGAAGAAGGTACAGATGCAGCAGCTGTTGTATTTGATGCTATTGCAGCAGCTAAGTCACGTAAAAGCGATGTGCTTATTTGTGATACAGCAGGTAGATTACAAAATAAAACTAATTTAATGAAAGAGCTAGAGAAAATTTCTCGCATTATAGCAAGAGAATACCCTGAAGCTAAGAAAGAGATTTTAATCGTATTAGATGCTACAACTGGCCAAAATGCTATTCAACAAGTTAAGTTATTTAAAGAAGTAGCAGATATTAATGGTATCATACTGACTAAATTAGATGGTACAGCTAAGGGTGGAGCTATTGTAGGGATTTATGAATCTCTTAAAGTGCCTGTTAAGTATATAGGCGTAGGAGAACAAATAAATGATCTTCAACCATTTGATGCAGAAACTTTTGCTACAGCCTTATTTAAAGAATCATAATATTGATTGAATAAAAAAGGTTGACAAGTAACAAGGTTTTTACTATACTAACTAGTGTAAAGCAAAAGTGACTGACAGTGTTTGGGAGTAAATCATGGAAAAATTTGTAGTGATTACCTATTTGTTTGATTTTTATCAGGAACTACTTACTGATAAACAAAGGGATTTATTAAAGGAATATTATTTTGAAGATCTTTCTTTAGGAGAGTTAGCCGAGCAGCATGATATTAGTAGGCAAAGTGCTTTTGATACAATTAAAAAAGCCGAGCAAAAGTTATTAGATTATGAAAATAAATTGGCTTTATTTAAAAAATATCAAGCAGAGCAAAAAGTGTTAAATGAAATAAAAACTTTATGCCAAATGGTGGCTGATGACTTAAAGGATGAAAAAGCGAATAGTGTAAACAAGGTCATTACGCTAGTAGATAGATTAATGAATAAGATTTAGGAGGACGGATATGGCCTTTGATCAATTATCAACCAAACTACAAGATGTCTTCAAGCAGCTAAAAGGTAAAGGTAAGCTTTCTGATAAAGATGTAAAGTTAGCACTTAGAGAAGTAAAACTTGCTTTATTAGAAGCGGATGTTAACTTTAAAGTGGTTAAGCAATTTATTAAAACCATTGAAGAGCGTGCTGTAGGACATGAAGTCATGGAGAGCTTGACTCCTGGTCAACAAGTAATCAAGATTGTTAATGAAGAGTTAATTAACTTAATGGGTTCTACCCAAAGTAAAATAAATTTTGCACCAAGAGGTATTACTGTCATTATGATGGTGGGACTTCAAGGAGCTGGTAAGACTACTACAAGTGCTAAATTAAGTAGTCATATTAAATCACAAGGTAAAAGACCACTTTTAGTAGCCTGTGACGTTTATAGACCAGCAGCTATTGATCAATTAATCAAAGTGGGTAAGCAGGTTAATGTTCCTGTTTTTTCAATGGGAAATGATAAGAATCCAGTAGACATTGCACAAGCTGGGGTGAATTATGCTAAAGAAAACAACTTAGATGTTGTTATTATTGATACAGCAGGTCGTTTGCATATAGATGAAGTACTAATGGACGAGCTAAAGAACATCAAAGCATTAGTGAAACCACAGGAAATCCTACTTGTAGTAGATGCAATGACAGGTCAAGATGCGGTGAATGTAGCTGAATCTTTTGATCAAACCTTAGGCCTTGATGGTGTGGTTATGACCAAGCTAGATGGTGATAGTAGAGGTGGTGCTGCCTTATCTGTTAAAGCAGTAACTAACAAACCTATTAAGTTTGTAGGTATGGGAGAAAAGTTAAATGACTTACAACCTTTCCACCCAGAACGTATTGCTTCTCGCATATTAGGTATGGGAGATGTACTCACACTTATTGAAAAGGCACAACAAAATATTGATGAGAAAAAAGCAAAAGAACTTGAAGCGAAATTTAGAAAAGCAGAGTTTAATTTTGAAGATTTTCTTGATCAGATGCAGCAGATTAAAAATATGGGGCCTATTAGTCAATTGATTGGTATGATTCCTGGTATGAATGCTGCAAAGTTAAATGAAATCCAAGGTCAAATGGATGAAAAACAAATGGCGCACATTGAAGCGATTATTTTATCAATGACTAAAGCAGAAAGATTAAATCCTAGTTTGTTAAATATGAGCCGTAAGAAACGTATTGCAAAAGGTTCTGGGCGTGATTTACAAGAAGTAAATAGGTTAATTAAGCAATTTGAGCAAATGCAAGTTATGATGAAGCAATTTTCAGGTGCTATGAAAGGCAAAAAAGGCAAATTTAAATTTCCTTTTATGTAAATAAATTTTAAAAATCATTTAAGAGGTGAAAATATTATGGCAGTAAAAATTCGTTTAAAAAGAATGGGACAAAAGAAAGCTCCTTTTTACAGAATCGTTGTAGCTGATTCTCGTTCTCCAAGAGATGGTAGATTTATTGAAGAAATTGGATACTTTAATCCATGTCAAGAACCAAATGAATTAAGCATTAATAAGGAAGCTGCTGAAAAATGGCTTTCAAATGGTGCGCAACCAACTGATACAGTAAAAGATTTACTTAAAAAAGCTGGTATTCAATAATACTTTTCTAAGGGGGCAAGTCTTATGGAAGATTTATTACGCATGATTGCTACAGAATTAGTAGACAATAAAGAGCAGGTTTCTGTGTCTCAAATAGAGGAAGAGGACAAAATTATCTTACAACTCAAGGTAGCCCCTGAAGACATGGGAAAAGTAATTGGTAAACAAGGAAGAATTGCTAAATCAATTCGAGCAATAATTAAAGCTGCTACAGCTCAATCATCTAAAAAGGTTGTAGTAGATATTTTAGAATAGGTTAGGGGCATCCCCTAACCTATTTATCTATCTAAAATTCAATATGAATAGATAGGTTTAGCTTGAATGTAATATAGAATAAATCAGTAATGGTTATACTATGAATAAGATGTTTGTGAGTTTTCATAAGTTATTGATCAACCTATCATTTATGAAAATTTATAAATGATGAAAGTAGAGGATGAATAGAATGAATGAAATGTTTGTTGTAGGAAAGATAGTCAATACACATGGTGTTAAGGGAGAATTAAAAGTAATGCCTAGCACTGATGATCCTACTAGATTTGAAAAACTAAAAGAGATTTATGTAGAAAGAAAAAAAATGGAATCATATGAAATTGAAAGTGTACGATATCATAAGGGAATGGTTCTTCTTAAATTAAAAGACATAACAGACATGACAACTGCTGAACTATTTAAAGGTGCCTTATTAAAAATAGATCGTAAAGATAGTTTACCATTAGAAGAAGATGAGTATTATATTGCAGATTTATATGGTATGGGGGTCTATACATGTGATGAGGAGCGTTATTTAGGTGAGATTGTAGATGTTATTTACACAGGAAGTAATGATGTTTATGCTGTTAGAAAAGAGGATAGAGCTAAAGATTTACTACTTCCAGCTATTAAGCAAGTGATTAAATCTGTTGATGTGAAGCAAAACAAAATGCATGTAACACTATTAGAGGGACTTGAAGAATTATGCGAATAACGGTTATGACCTTATTTAAGGAAACCATTAATACTCTATTTGATTACAGTATTATGGGAAGAGCAAGAAAAAATAAATTAGTTGAATTGGAAGCCGTAGATATACGAGATTTTGCTAATAATAAACATCACCAAGTAGATGACTATCCTTATGGTGGTGGTGCAGGTATGCTTATGATGGCTCAGCCAGTATATGATTGTTATGAACATATTCGTAGTAAAGCAGAAGGAAAAACTATGCGTGTTCTTTATATGACCCCTCATGGAAAAGTATGGAATCAGCAATTAGCAGAAGAGTTTTCTAAAGAAGAAAATATTGTTATTTTATGCGGTCACTACGAAGGAATAGATCAACGCGTTATTGATGAGATTGTAACAGATGAAATTTCTATTGGAGATTTTGTTTTAACAGGGGGAGAATTACCTGCTGTTATGATTGCAGATAGTATTATAAGATTATTACCAGGTGTTTTAGGAAAACAAGAATCTTATGAAGAAGAATCATTTAGTGAAGGACTTTTAGAATATTATCATTATACTCGTCCTGCTGTTTTTAGAGGAAAAGAGGTACCAGCTGTATTACTATCAGGAAATCATCAAAAGATCGCAGAACATCGAAGACAAGAATCACTCATTAATACCTATAGAAAACGTCCAGAGTTACTAGAAACAGCTAAATTAACACCTAAAGAACGTAGTTTTATTGAAGCTTATGCAAAAAAAGTTTGCAATGAAAAACAGGACATGTTATAATATTAAATGTTATTACGGATGGTCCGCTGTCAAAGCATTTGTTAAGAACATCTGAGAAAAAAGGAGAATTAAATATGAACTCAATTATTAGAGAAATTGAAAATGCTCAACTTAAAGCAGAAGTACCTTCATTTAACGTAGGTGACACAATTCGTGTATATGCTAAAATTAAAGAAGGTCAAAGAGAACGTATTCAAATGTTCGAAGGTATTGTATTAAAAAGACAAAATGGTGGAGTTCGTGAAACATTCACAGTTAGAAGAATGTCTTATGGTGTTGGAGTTGAAAAGACTTGGGCACTTCACTCACCAAACATTGAAAAAATCGAAGTTGTTCGTTTAGGTAAAGTTAGAAGAGCTAAACTTAACTACTTACGTGAACGTGTTGGTAAAAACGCTAAAGTTAAAGAATTAATTAAATAATAAAAAAAGGACTTTTATAGTCCTTTTTTTATTATTTATAAGTCTAAGAATATATTTATGATAAAAATATATTGAGAAGCAACAATAACCTCTCTATAATAAGGTTAATAAGTATAAAATAGATTTCATAAAGGTGATAGACAGAATGAATATACAATGGTATCCAGGTCATATGACCAAAACAAAAAGATTAATAGAAGAAAATATTAAGCTTGTTGATATTGTTATCGAGCTTTTAGATGCAAGAGCGCCGTATAGTACAAAAAATCCAGATATTGATAAATTAGCACAAAATAAAATGCGTATTATTATATTAAATAAAGCAGACTTGGCAAATGAAGATATTACAAAAGAATGGATTAAATGGTATAGTGCCCATAATGTAAAGGTCGTACCAATTATAGCAACAACTGGAAAGGGAATTAAAGAAGTAACTAAAATAGCAGAAGATTTATTAAAAGAAAAGATAGAGCGTGATCGTGCTAGAGGAAGAATTTATCGTCCGATACGTGCTATGATTGTGGGAATTCCTAATGTAGGAAAGTCTACATTTATTAACTCTCTAGTAGGTAAAGGAACAACGAAAACGGGCGATAAGCCAGGTGTTACACGTGGTAAGCAGTGGGTTAAAATAAAAAAAGGCTTTGAGCTTTTAGATATGCCAGGTATTTTATGGCCTAAATTTGAAGACCAAATGGTGGCAAGGCATTTAGCATATATTGGTTCTATTAATGACAATATATTAGATAATAGACAGTTAGCTATTCATTTGCTTGAAGAAGGAAGTAAATTATTTAAGTCTCAAATTGAAGAACGATATAAAATAAATTTGCCAGAAGATGCCTATGAAGCTTTTAAGATGATAGGTGTAAAAAGAGGTTTAATAATAGCAGGAGGAGAACTAGATGAATTACGTACAGCGCAAACAATTATTGATGAGTTCCGTAGTGGTAAGTGGGGGCATGTAACAGTAGAAGTGCCTATAAAAGATAAAGCGTAGAAAAGAAGTGATGAGATGGGTGATGGGGGATTTAAGACAAAGGCAGTTGTAGAAATAATAAAAGAGATAGCTATTGTAGCTTTAGTTTGTTTGTTGTTTTTTAGCTTTATAATGAGTCAAAATAAAATTCCATCTAGTTCCATGGCTAGCACCTTGAATGTAAATGATCGTCTATTAGTTTCACCTATTCCGTTTTATTACAAAAACCCTGTGAGAGGAGAAATTGTCGTTTTTCATCAAGAAGGGGAGATGTGGGTGAAACGTGTAGTAGGTATGCCTGGAGACAGCATTGATATACGAGAAGGTGATGTTTATATTAATGGTATACTTTATGATGAACAGGCTTACCTAAAAAATACAGGTATTTCTACACCTAATTCACCATGGGATGAGCCTGTTGATTTTCCTTATACGGTGCCACACAATCATTATTTTTTAATGGGTGATAATAGAATGGATAGTAGAGATTCTAGATATATAGGTGCTATTTCAAGAGATGAAATAGTGGGGAAACCTATTTTTCGTATTTATCCATTTAATTGTATAGGAAGTGTTAAATAAACCTTAAAATGCTACATAACGAAAAGGATGTGAAAAGATGAGTAGAGTATTATATAGCATCAAAGGATGCGTGGAATTTGTAAAAGAGTTAGCTTTAGTTGTATTAGTGGCGTTATTATTTACATCATTTATTTTAAGTCATAATAAAATCCCTACACCATCTATGGTGAGTACCATTAATGAACAAGATCATATTTTAACTACTATGTTACCCTATTATTATCGTGATCCTGAAGTGGGAGAAATAGTTGTTTTTAAGCAAGGAGAAGAAAGTTGGGTAAAACGTGTGATAGGGCTTCCAGGTGATGTGATTGATATTAGAGAAGGACAGGTTTATGTGAATGATAAAGCGATAGATGAATCTGCGTATTTAGCAGCAGGGATGAGCTCAGAACCTTATCCTGGATCTGAACATGTATCATTTCCTTATACAGTACCAGAAGATCACTATTTTCTAATGGGAGATAACAGAACCCAGAGCCAAGATTGTCGTTATATAGGGGCAATTGCTAGAGACAAAATATATGGTAAAGCATGGATAAAAATTTATCCATTTAATCAAATAGGTTTACTTAAATAAAGACTACAAGAAAGAGATGTGCAGATGATGAACAGTTATTATACTAAAGTGAGAAAAGTGATAGAAGTAATTAAAGAACCGATACTTGCTGTATTAACTGCACTTTTAATTTCAAGCTTTATTATAAGCCATACAAGAGTCCCTACAGAATCTATGAAACATACTATTTATCCTGGAGATCATCTTATTGTCAATCGTATACCCTATTATTATAGAAATCCTGAACGAGGAGAAATTGCAGTATTTACTTATCAAGGAGATCACTTAATTAAGCGTGTAATAGGCTTACCAGGAGATATCATAGATATTATTAATAATGAAGTTTATGTTAATGGAGAGGCTATAGATGAATCTAAATATTTAGAGGAAACAACAAAGACCTATCTTTATTCTGGCTCGGTTATTGACTTCCCTTATAAAGTGCCTTCGGGTTATTATTTTATGATGGGCGATAACCGAGTGAATAGTAAAGATAGTAGGGTTTTTGGGCCTATTCCAAGGACAGACATTATTGCTAAAGCTGGATTTAGAATTTTTCCTTTACAGCGTATAGGAATAGTAGAATAGGTGGAATGAAGTTGAATATAAAAGAATTAGATCAATTATTAAGTACTTTAAGTATAGATACACTGAAGGAAGAACTAAAATTACATGAGATGGATACACGTACTGGTGTTATTAAGTTAATTGATAAATATAAAAGAAAAATACAAGCCTATGAAAAAGAAGAGGCTTTGTGGCAACTTAAATGTGATTTTGATGGCATATTTCATGATAATTGCTATACGCTTGTAGGGGTTGATGAAGTAGGAAGAGGTCCTTTGGCTGGTCCAGTGGTAGCGGCAGCTGTTATATTACCTTACAATGCAAGGCTTGTAGGATTAAAAGACTCTAAAAAATTATCAGAGGTAAAAAGAGAAATACTTTATGAACAAATTAAGGAAATTGCTTTAGGTATTGGTATAGGAGTTGTAGATGCTGAGCGTATTGATGAAATTAATATTTTGCAGGCTACATTTGAGGCAATGAGGCAAGCCTTAAGTGAGTTAAAAGTAGGTTTTGATAAAATATTGGTGGATGGAGATAAAGTTATTCCAGGTCTTGAGTTAAAACAAGAAGCTATCATAGGTGGTGATGATAAAAGTGCAAGTATAGCTGCAGCCAGTGTTATTGCAAAAGTCACAAGAGATCAAATGATGAAGGCTTATGCCAATACTTATGAACAGTATGATTGGGAAAATAATAAAGGTTATGGTAGTCAAAAGCATTATGAAGCCATAAGGAATTATGGTATTACACCATTACATCGTAAATCGTTTTTAAAAAATGAGGGGATAGTTTGATTAATGAAGTTTTTGGATTTAAACCTTTAAAAGAAATAAAAGTACCTCAGAGTGAATCCTTTTCATCTACACAAAATAGTGGTCAACTAGTTTCAAAGTTACAAATAGGAGACGTCATAGAAGGGATATTAGTACAGGAAGAAAATAACATTGTATTAAGACTAGATAATGGTGTAAAGTTATCTGTCAATCTATTAGATCATGTAGAGCTAGGCAAAGTACTTTCTTTTGTTGTAGCAGGTAAAGAAGGGCAAAATTTAGTATTAAAACCTAACCTATCTGAAATTTTATCAAACAAACAGTTTATCGATAAAGTAATGAGTGAACTCAAATTACCTAATCAGCTAGAGATGAAAAGTATTATTGGGCAATTTGTAGCCAAGCAACTTCCTTTGGATAAAGAAAGTCTTCTAACTATTTTTCAAGGCTATAAAACGTATGATTTGCCAACAGAAATACTTGTCAACTTAAAGTCTAGTGAAACTCCAATAGAATCAAAGGATATTCAGCGGCTTGCTTCTCTGAAGTCAGAAGGTATAAATTTAATTTTAGAGGAATTTAAAAGCATAGTAGAGGGAATAAAAAATAGTAGCCAGTTAGAAAAATTAGTTCATGATTTAGGCAACACACTATCTATGGAAAATTTGCAAAAAGTAATTAAAGGTACATTACTTAATAGCGAAATTATGAAGCAAGTGGAAAGGCAAAACGTAGAGGAATATGGAGTTCTTGTAGAGGCCTCTTCTATAGAAGAGGCTTTAAAGGAATGGTTTTTATCAAGTTCTCCCAAAGATCAATTGGAGTCAAAAATAAATGGATATTTGGGAGAACAGTTAGGGCATTCTTATGTTAAAATATTAAAAACACTTGCTCAGGCTATTTTTAAGACTACTCTGGAGGTTGATATCACACAAATCAAACAAGATATAAAAGAAAGCGAAAAAATCATATCGACGAGTACACATTTAGAAGAGATAATAAAACACCTTGATAAATTAGATTTATCTGATGAAGGAAGAGAAAAATTACAACAAATGAACCAAACATTTCAAGTTGTTCAAAAATATAATGTAGAAGCACAGTATTTTTACTTTCCTCTCATTTTAAATGAGCAGCAAGGTGCTGGTGAACTTTACTTTTTTAAACCTAAGAAGAAGCAAGGCAGTATGAATGAACGGATGTACATTGTAATGGCACTTAATATGCCTTCTTTACGTAAGGTAGAAGTACATATAGAGCAAATTCAAAATGCCGTTAATATGACACTTAAGGTAGAGATGCAATCAATGAAGAAGCAGATAGAGGATTCATTAGATGAATTGTCTAAGGAAATAAGTCGTTCAGGTTATGAGTTAAACCAATTACACGTTGCCCTATTGAGGGATACTAAAATTCAGGAGGAAATAGATACGGGACTTTATCATATGGATCTTAAAGCATAGGGAGGAAACCATGAGAAAAAAGCAAAGAACGAAAGCAATTGCCTTATCCTATCAAGAAGATATGAATGCGCCTACTGTTGTAGCCAGTGGAAGTGGAAAAGTAGCTGAAAATATACTAGAAGAAGCTAAAAAGCATCACGTACCTGTTTATGAAGATAAGAAGTTGGCTACAATCTTAGCAGAGTTACAAGTAGGAGAACAGATTCCTAGAGAGTTATATGAACTTGTAGCAAAAGTCTTAGTATTTGTAGGTGATATGGATGAACTCTATGCCAAATCAAGAGGGCACAAGTAATAAAAGGGTTTTAGGAACGCGGTATGAGTTATTAGCAATAGCTTATCTGAAAGATAAGCATTATACCATTTTAGAGCATAGTTATAGATGTCGTTTTGGAGAGATTGACATCATTGCTAAACAAGGTGAATATATTATATTTGTAGAAGTAAAATATAGAAAAAAAGAAGATTTTGGTTATCCAAGAGAAGCTGTTAACTATAGAAAAAAACAGCATATTTTACGTACAGCTATGTATTATTTAAAAACAAAAATAGGTTATGAAGTAGCAAGTCGTTTTGATGTAATTGAAATTTTAGAAAACACAATAACACATTTAGAAGCAGCATTTTAGGAGGATTGACTATGGCAGATGTACCATTATTTAAGTTTGTGACTAAGGGTGAATTAACTTACTTGGTTTTTACACCGTGGGAAGATAAAGCCTTATTACACGCATTTACAACTAGAGCAGGGGGGATAAGTGAGGGCAACTTATCTAGCTTAAATCTTGGTTTTAATAGAGGTGATCAAGAAGAAAATGTGATAGAAAATTATAAAAGGGTATGTAAGGCATTAGACATAAATATAGACTCACTTGTATTATCAAAACAAGTACATGAATTAGAGATTGCAAAAGTTACTGAAGCGGATAGGGGAAATGGGATTATAAAACCTAACAAGTGGGAAAGTAAAGATGGCATTTATACAAGTGAGAAGGGGGTCACATTAGTGACGCACTATGCAGATTGTGTTCCCCTGTTTTTTTATGCACCTAAATATGGTATGATAGGTATGGCTCATGCTGGTTGGAGAGGAACCGTAGGTGAAATTGGAAAGAAAATGGTTGAGTTATGGGAAAGTGAAGGTATTTTAGCGAGAGATATTCAGGTGGCTATAGGCCCATCTATAGGTCCATGTTGTTTTGAAGTAGGTGCTGAGGTAGCTAAGCAATTTAACGATAAATTCCAAGATGCATCATTTATTCAAGAACATGCAGATGATGATAAGTATCATATTGACTTATGGGCATGTAATGAGAGAATACTTCAAGAGGCAGGGATTTTAAAGGAAAATATTATTCAAAGTCAAATCTGCACTTGTTGCCATTCAGACTTATTCTTTTCGCACAGAAAGACTCAAGGTGAAAGAGGCACGTTAGGCGCATTTATGTGTTTGAAATAACGAGACTTTTTTGATAATAGGTAGAGACTCTTGACAGAATGAGGTATTATCAGTACATTAGAAAAAAGGTACTCGAGATAAGATGATTATTTTAAATATTATTCAAAGGAGAAAGATAAATGAGTAAACCGATTGTTGCTGTAATAGGTAGACCTAATGTAGGAAAGTCTACTTTATTTAATAGATTAACAAAGTCAAAAACATCGATAGTAGATGATACACCTGGTGTAACAAGAGACCGTATTTATGGAGAAGTTGAGTGGCTTAATCATAAATTTACGATTATTGATACAGGTGGTATTGAGCCAGATAGTACAGATATTATCTTAAGTCAGATGAGAAGACAGGCGGAAGCAGCCATTGAATCAGCTGACGTTATTATCTTTTTGGTAGATGTAAAGACTGGAATGACGGATGCAGATACGCATGTTGCTAATATGCTTAGAAAATCTCATAAACCAGTTGTTTTAGTAGTGAATAAGGTAGATGATATGGTCCACCAAACAATGGGGATGTATGAATTTTACAACCTAGGACTTGGTGAACCTATCCCTATTTCTTCTGGACAAGCTTTAAATTTAGGAGATATGCTTGATGAAGTAGTAAGCTATTTTCCTAGTGAGGATGCAGAAGAAGATGATGATGATAAAATAAGAGTGGCGATTATTGGTAAGCCAAATGTAGGGAAGTCTTCTTTAGTTAATAAAATTGTAGGAGAAGAACGTGTTATTGTAAGTAATATAGCAGGAACAACTCGTGATTCAGTAGATACAGAAGTGACTATTGATGGACAAGAATATGTACTCATTGATACTGCAGGAATTAGAAGACGTAGTAAAATTAAAGAGAACATTGAAAAATATAGTATTATCCGTACAATAGCAGCTATTGATCGTGCAGATGTAGTTTTAATTCTTATTGATGCTGAAGAAGGGATTACGGAGCAAGATACTAAAATTGCAGGAATGGCGCATGAAGCGGGGAAAGGCTGCGTTATCGTTGTTAATAAATGGGATGCTATTGAAAAAGATGATAAGACAATGAATGCTTACTTGAAAAAAATTACCAATACATTAGCTTATATGCAGTATGCACCATGTATGTTTATTTCAGCTTTAACAGGTCAACGTATCCCTAAGTTATTTGATACCATCTATGCAATTGCACAAAATCAATCACAGCGTATTAGTACTGGTGTTTTAAATGATGTTTTATATGAAGCTATGGCTATGAATCAGCCACCAAGTGATAAAGGAAAACCACTTAAAATTTTCTATATGACACAAGTAAGTATTAAGCCACCTACTTTTGTTATTTTTGTAAATGATAAAGAATTAATGCATTTTTCATATCAACGTTATATTGAAAATCAAATGAGAGAGGCCTTTGGCTTTAAGGGTACACCACTTCGATTTATTGTAAGAGAAAAAGGGGCGAAAGAATAAAAATGTATAGATTGGGAGCATTACTTATTGGGTATCTTTTTGGCGGTGTACAATCAGCAATATTATATGGTAGATTTAAAGGCGTTGATATTAGAACACAAGGTAGTGGTAATGCAGGAACGACTAATACGATTCGTGTATTAGGTAAAAAAGCAGGGATACTTGTCTTGCTTATTGATATACTTAAAGCTATCATAGCTATTTGGGTAGCAAAATTACTATTTTCATCAAGCCATCCAGATGCAACAATTTTAATTGCATTTTATAGTGGGATAGGAGCTGTCTTAGGGCATAGTTTTCCTCTGTTTTTTCATTTTAAAGGTGGAAAAGGTATTGCAACTACAGCAGGAACGTTAATAGGAATAGATTATCGTTTGTTTTTAATAGCAGCAGCTTTATTCTTAATAACATTTGGTATAACACGAATCGTATCTATTAGTTCTCTTATTATGACAGCTTCAATTCCTATTATGATTATTATTTTTTATTCTGGCAAAGGAAATATAGGTATTGAAGCAATGCTTCTTTCACTTTTGGTTACAGGTCTTACTTTTTATAGACATAAAGCCAATATTAAGAGATTAATAGAGGGGAATGAAGCGAAATTAACAAGTAAAAAGTAGTGGTAGGAGGTTATAAAATGAAAAAGATAGCAGTTATTGGAGCAGGCGGTTGGGGATTAGCTTTAGGATTACTTCTGAACGAAAAAGGGAATAACGTTACTTTTTGGTGCTATGAAGAAAAAGAAAAAAATGATATTTTACAGCATAGAGAAAATAAAAGATGCCTACCTGGTATTAAGATTCCCTTAGAAATTAATTTTACAACATCTATGGAAGAAGCATTAGAAGAAGCAGAAGTTGCTGTAATGGCAGTACCATCTAAAGCTGTTAGAACAACTGCTGAAAAGATGAAAACTTATTTGCATCCAAGTACAATTATCGTTAATGTAGCAAAAGGGGTGGAAGAAGAAACTTTACTTCGACTTTCTCAAGTTATTGAATCGATAGTATCTAATCCAGTAGTTGTACTTTCTGGACCAAGCCATGCAGAAGAAGTTGCAAGGCATATTCCAACGACAGTTACTGTAAGTAGTCAAGATATGAAATATGCTTACGAAATACAAGATTTATTTATGGATAAATATTTTAGGGTATACACTAATGAAGATTTAATTGGGATTGAAATTGGTGGTGCACTTAAAAATGTAATTGCTTTAGCAGCAGGTGTAGTAGAAGGAATGGGCTTTGGTGACAATACCAAAGCTGCACTTATGACTAGAGGTATCGCAGAAATGACAAGATTAGGTATTGCTATGGGTGGAAAGCCCCATACATTTGCAGGCCTTACAGGGATTGGAGATTTAATTGTAACTTGTACAAGTGGGCATAGCCGTAATCGTCGTGCTGGAGAGTTAGTTGGTCAAGGTTATACAATGGATGAGGCAATTGAGAAGGTTAATATGGTAGTTGAAGGAGTTCCTACAACTAAAGCAGGATATGCACTGATGCAAAAGTATCAAGTAGAAATGCCTATTTTAAACGCTATATATAACGTGATTTTTGAAAATGAGCCTGTTAAAGAAACAATCTATAATCTAATGCTAAGAGATAAAAAAGACGAACATTAAAAATGAATAAAAGTGGTATATATCTGCCTTTTGTACAATATATTTTAATGTACCCATACAATTAAAATATAAGGAGGCTTTCATATGGAATACCATGATATTTACAAAGATATTTCTGAAAGAACAAATGGGGATATATATATAGGGGTAGTTGGACCTGTTAGAACAGGAAAATCTACCTTTATAAAACGCTTTATGGAAACACTAGTACTCCCTAATATTAAAAATGAACATAGTAAAGAACGTACACAAGATGAATTACCTCAAAGTGGAGATGGCAAGGTGATTACAACGACAGAGCCTAAATTTATACCTAATGAAGCTATTGGGATTACTATTGGGGGAGATTTTGAAGTTAAAGTACGAATGATTGACTGTGTAGGTTATATCGTACCAGAAGCTGAAGGACACTTATATAATAATACCCCTCGCATGGTAAAAACACCTTGGTTTGAGGAAGAGATTCCCTTTTCGCAAGCAGCGGAACTTGGTACTAAAAAAGTTATAACAGATCATTCAACTATTGGTATTGTAGTAACGACAGATGGAAGTTTTACCGATATTTCTAGAAATAGTTACATAGAAGGTGAACAGCGCGCTATTAATGAGTTAAAACGCCTAAATAAGCCTTTCGTTGTAGTATACAATACAAAAAAACCTTTCGATACAGAAGTGATTGAAGTTACAGGTAAATTATCAAGAGAGTATGATGTTCCAGTTGTGCCTATGGATATTGCTCAAATGAAAACAGAGGATATTCATCAATTGTTAGAAAAGATATTATACGAATTTCCACTTAATGAGATACAATTTATGCTACCTAAGTGGGTAGAAACATTAGATAATGAGCATTGGGTAAAGAAAGCATGGATTGACTGTGTGAAAGAACAAATTGCAAATGTAGAAAATATTAGACAAATTAAAGAGATTGCTAATGAATTAAGAGCCTTAGACTTTGTTAAAAATGTCTATTTGGAAAAGATTCAGTTAGGAGAAGGTGTTGTAAAAATTGATGTTAATACAACAGAGGAGCTTTTCTATAGGGTACTTTCTGAGACAACAGGAATGGAAATTCACGGAGACCATGAACTTATGAAACTCATTAAAGAATTAGCTACTACTAAAAAAGAATATGATAAGGTTGCTTATGCTATGAATGAGGTAAAAGAAAAAGGTTATGGTGTAGTTAGTCCTGTTTTTGATGAATTAACATTAGAGGTACCGGAAATTATTAAGCAAGGCAATCGCTTTGGTGTTAAGCTTAGAGCAAGTGCACCTAGTTATCATATTATTAGAGCGAACATACAAACTGAAGTTGCGCCTATTGTTGGAACAGAAAAGCAAAGTGAAGACTTGATTAATAATATTTTAAGTGAATTTGAAATAGATCCTACAAAGATTTGGGAATCTAATATTTTTGGTAAATCGCTTCATGAATTAGTAAATGAAGGATTGCAAAATAAGTTGTTTAGAATGCCAGAGGATGCTCAACAAAAATTACAAGAAACATTACAAAAAATTATCAATGAAGGAAATGGTGGTTTAATTTGTATCCTTCTTTAAAAGGCACACAATGTGCCTTTTTTTATGTAAAAATATAAAAATTAACAAATATAAATAAAACCTTAAGTAAATTAGTAGCTTTTTAAAGGTAATATCTTGCAAGATAAGTTATTACATTATATCATGATAAGTATTAAGGATAGAATTGGAAGTGAACAAATGAAAAATAGTGATAAAAAAAATCAACCCAAGCAGACTAATAGAAAGCAATCAGTTTCTAAGAGGCAGGCTATCTATAGTGAAGGAAGCTATTTTAATCCTTATGCAAATCCTATGTCAGCACAATCAGATAAACGCTCTACATATAAAACTAATTCAGCGACTCAAAAGATAGGTGAAGGTACAAAAAGAACTACTCAAAATAAGACTAATAAGAAAAATAGAACGACCGGTAAAAATAAAGCGGATACAAGCAAACTAAAAAACTCTAGTGGTCAAAAAGAAGAGAGACAATACCAGAAGGTATCTTATACAAATCCATATAGTTCTAGTTCCTACACCTATCAAAATACACCGTCTCGCGTAAAAGAACAATATTCAACTGCTAATAGACGGGTATATCAAGAAGAACCTTCTCCTCAAATGATGAGAGAGCAGATTAAGAAGAGTAATAAGCTTACAAGAGCACAAATTTATAAGAACAAGAAAAGAAAGCAGCGCCAATTAATATTAAGAATAGCACTTTTAATGATTTTTACAACTTTTGGTGTATGGGGAGCTATAGAATTAAAGGAAGCATTAACTAAACCTAAAGTTTCTTATCAGGTTGTAAAAACAGGTGTTATTGATAATTCGAAGAGTATGAGTGGTGTTATTTTAAGAAATGAGCAAGTGGTATATAGTCAAGATGCAGGAAATGTTCAATACGTTATGTCCGAAGGTGAAAAAGTAAAGAAAGATGGTTTGGTTTATGTTTTGGTAGATGAAGAACAGTTAGCAGAAACGACTCAAACAGAAACCGAAATAGACGAACAAATTTATCAGAAGGCAGAAGAGCGTAAAGATATATCTTTTTATCAAGATCAGATTTATGATTTAGATGAAGATGTAAGAGCTGATATAGAGACTTTTTATGATAATCGCTATGAAAATACAACACATTACGTTTATATACTCCGTGGACAGTTAGATCAAAATGTAAATAAGCGTACAAGTATCTATACTCAGGAACAACAAGATCAGAAAGAAAGTATAGCAAACTTAAAAACACAGATTCAAGCCAATATTAATCAGTACCAATTGGGAAAAACTGCACCCCAAGCAGGGATTGTCTCATACAAATTAGATGGACAAGAAACAGTGAATGCATTAGAAGTCATAGAAGAGATAAATTATGATAAATATAATAGTATTATTAAGAATTCTAATGTGAGTTATCTTAATAAAACCACAGTAACTAAAGAAGAACCTATTTACAAGATAGTTTTAGATAACAAGTGGTATATAGTAAGTTATGTGGATGTATCACAAGATGAAGATTTTAAAGAAGGGGAAAGTTATGTTCTTGACTTTACGGGTACAAATAGTAAACAAATTACGTTTAAATTAACTTCTAAAAAAGTAGAGGATGATAAACGCATACAATTAGTGTTTGAAACAAATGATCAAATAGGTGATTTCTTAGAGCTTAGATATGTTGATTTTTCAATAGGAAATAAAAATGTAACAGGTCTTAAAATTCCATTACAAGCGATTGTAGAGCAAAATATGCTAAAAATACCAAGTAGCTTCTGTATAGAGAATGAAGGAAAAATCGGTGTTTATAGAAAAGCAGGTGAAGTAACAGAATTTTTACCTATTAGTATACAGTATCGAAAAGAAGATAACGTTTATGTAAGACAAGATATTACTAATAGTAGTAGTTTACAAGTTAATAATGTTTTAGTGGATCCTCAAACAGGAGATACTTATGAAGTAACAGAAATAGAGACCAAACAAGGTGTTTATGTTATTAACGGGAAGATTGCTCAATTTAAAACAATAGAAATTGAATTAGTAAGTGGAGAGTATGCAATTGTTAAGTATGGTGTCGATACACAACTTAAGGAGATGGATAAAATGATTTCAAATCCTAAAAGCATACGAATAGATCAATTATTAGAAGATATGAGTGTCCAAAATGAATAGTAAAGGTGAGGATAGAATGAAAGATAAGCTTGAAATAATAGAGCAGGAAATAGAAGAGGCCGCAAGAAAGAGTGGAAGGAAAGTAGGAGATATTACATTAATTGCAGTTTCAAAAACTTATCCTTTGGAGGCCATACAAGAGGCATTTTCATTAGGATGTAGAGACTTTGGTGAAAACCATGTACAAGAGCTTACACAAAAAATGGATAATGTAGATGAAAAGGTTAACTGGCATTTAATAGGTCATCTTCAAACTAATAAAGTTAAGTATATTGTAGGAAAAACAAAGCTGATTCATTCTGTGGATCGCTTAAAGTTAGCAGAGGAAATTGATAAACAGTCGGCTAAAAAAGGATGTATAACGGATGTTTTAGTAGAAGTTAATGTGGCAAAAGAAGAATCTAAGCATGGTTTTTTTGTAGAAGAAGTAATGCCAGCTATGGCAGCATTAGCTAAGTTACAACACATAAGAGTAAGGGGATTGATGACAGTAGCCCCTTTTGTGGCAGATCCTGAAGAAAATAGACCCATATTTAGGAAACTTTATGATTTATCGGTTGACATACAAAAGCAAAAGTTTGATAATATAAGTAGCGATATATTATCGATGGGGATGAGTAATGACTATAAAATAGCAATAGAGGAAGGTGCTACCATGGTACGTATCGGTACAGCTATTTTTGGAAATAGAGATTACGCTAAATAAATAATTTTGGGAGGAATACGAATGAGTGGCTTTATGTCAAAGTTTAAAAATATTTTTATACCAGAGGATGAATTTGATGAAGATGAGTTAGAAGATATGGAGCAAGAAGTAGAGCAAGTTAATAGAAATATTATGCATCAAACTCATATACCACCAATGAATACGCCAAAGGTTGTTTCTCTTAATCAGCCTAATCGTATGGAATTACTTAATTTTACAATGTTAAGTTATGATATGACAGGGGAAATTTGTGGATACATTAAAAATAAAAAGCCTATCATTGTTAACATGGAAAAACTAGCTGCCCATGAAATGCAACGTGCAGTAGATTATTTAACAGGGGCATGTTGTGCATTGAATGGAACAGTTGAAAAAGTAACGGATTACATTTTTATTTTTGCACCAGAGCATGTTAATATTAATCCAGAAAAATTAAAACAACGTAGTGTATTTCCACCTACTATCTAGTGCTGATGAAACAAACATTAAATCATATACATGATGTTGATGAAAAACGTTTTGTAAAAATGATTCTTGAATATAGCAAGCGAGCAGAACAGCAGTATAGACCATTTTTTACAAATTTCTATAATAAAGAGTGGTTAAAAAACATGTTAGACTGCTATGTGGATGAGCCTACTAAGCAAATGTGCTTTTTTTATGGAGGCTTTGAAACTGCAGAGAGGCAAGTGTTAGGAATTGCTCCTTATGATATTCAAGAGGAGGATTTTCCTATTATGGCTTTAGAGGTAAGGGTAAAGACAGGTATTGGTAAATTACTGACACATAGGGATTATTTAGGTGCCCTATTAGGATTAGGAATTGAAAGAGATACAATAGGTGATATAGTTATAAAGCCATTTGGTGCATATATTATTGCTAGTGAATCTATGATTTCCTATATTAGCAGTAATTTATTAAGTGTTGGAAGATATCAAAATATTGAACAACAGATAATACCTTTTTCACAACTAGTAATTGATCCACCTCAAGTAAAAATATATGAAACGACGGTAGCATCGCTACGAGTAGATGTTATAGTGGCGGCTGCTTTTGGATTATCTCGAGGTACATGTACAAAGCTTATTCAAGCAGAACGTGTAAAATGTAATGGTATAATGAGTACCAATAAACAGCTTATAAAAGAAGGGGACCATATAACTGTTAGAGGCTATGGTAAAATTAAGCTAAAGCAAATTAATGGATTAACAAAGAAGGATAGGCTTCATATTACAATAGAAAAATATATATAGGGGGATTAGCATGTTATCACCGGTTGACATTCAAAACAAGGAATTTAGAAAAAGTAAAATAGGTGGCTATCATATTGAAGAAGTTAATGATTTCCTTGATGAAGTATTAAAGAGTTATCAAGAGATTATTAATGAAAATTATGCCCTAAAAGATAAGATTAATGCGTTAAATGAAAGTGTACAATATTATCGAACAATGGAATCCACCATACAAAATGTACTTGTTTTAGCAGATAAAACAGCACAAGACACAAAAAGTGCTGCTTATGAAAAAGCAGAGGAAATTAAAAAGGAAGCTGAACAACGTGCTGAAAAAATGACAAGTTTAGCTGAAGAACGCGTAGCAAGAATTGTAGAACAAGGTAGACAAGAGGCTTTTGAATTAAGTCAAAAGGTCGAAGAAGTAAAAAGACAATATTTATCTTATAAAGCACAATTTAAGCAATTACTTCAGTCACAGATGGAGTTATTGGAACAAGGTGAGGTTAGAGCAACTATAGCTCAAGATGAGTTAGTACAAGCTTTTGCAACTATTGAAAAAGAGACAGTAGAAAGTATGGAAGTAGTTGAGGAGCAAAAAGTTGAAGAGGATTATTTTACAAAGGAATATATTCCAGTGTCGGAAGATGAAATATCCTCTTTACTTAATAAGTAGGTATGATTATTGTAAAGAGTAACATACTATTTAATGAATGCGATAATATTAGATAACTAGAAAAAAACGTGCCTAATAAGCACGTTTTTTTCTAGTCACACTATGAGGAGGAACATATGGTATTAGTAACTATAGTTATAATAATGATTCTGGTTGGAATTGATCAATTAACAAAGATTTGGGCAGTAGCTACACTTGCAGGGGGGAATGGAACAGTAAGTGGAACAGCAGATATGCTTATATGGCCTGATGTTTTTCATTTGCATTACACACCTAATACAGGTGCTGCATGGGGGATTTTAAGTGGTAAACAAGCATTACTTATTATTGTAACAAGTATTATCATTATTGGTATGCTTTTTTATATAAGGCAGTTTCCTAAAACGAGATGGGGTAATTGGGGGAGATTTGCCTTTGTTTTAATCATTAGTGGTGCAATTGGAAATTGGATAGATAGATTATTTTTAGGTTATGTTAGAGATTTCTTATATTTTGTTCTTATTAATTTTCCTGTTTTCAATGTGGCAGATATGTTTGTTGTAGTAGGAGTTGGATTATTAATGATAGTACTGTTATTTGGTGACTTGGAAGAGAGAAAGAATAATTTAGAGATGGACAATACAGAAGAGGAATTAAATTAATGACGCAAAAAATTGAACATATTGTAAGTGAAGAAGCAAAAGGGAGAATAGATAAGTATTTAGCGGAGATATTTCCGGAATATACGCGTTCTTTTATACAAAAACAAATAGATAAGGGAGGCGTTTTAGTTAATCAAAAGCTTATTAACAGCAAATATCAAGTTAAAGCAAAGGACTATATTATCATGACTATACCAGAACCAGTCGAAGTAGATATTATACCTGAGCCGATCGATATTGAAATTGTCTATGAAGATGATGACTTAATGATCGTCAATAAACCACAGGATATGGTTGTTCATCCGGCACCAGGGAACTATACGGGAACACTAGTTAATGGATTACTTTACCATTGTAAAGATAAGCTATCTGGTATTAATGGAGAGATCAGGCCAGGTATTGTGCATCGAATTGATAAAGATACTTCAGGATTATTAATGATTGCCAAAAACGATAAGGCCCATTTAGGGTTATCAGAGTTATTAAAAGACCATAATATTACTAGAAAATATCATGCCATTGTTCACGGCGGGTTTAAAGAGGATGAGGGAACAATTGAACAGCCTATTGGACGTTCACCTCAAGATCGTAAGAAGATGGCTGTTGTAAGTGGTGGACGTTATGCTAAGACAGATTATAAAGTACTTGAGCGTTTCAAACAGTTTACTTATGTAGAGCTAACGCTTCATACTGGTAGAACACATCAGATACGTGTTCATATGAAACATATAGGACATCCACTTTTAGGAGATCCTGTATACGGACCAGCAAAAATGAACTTTGGCATCAATAAGCAAATGCTTCATGCAAAAGTAATAGGATTTACACATCCTATTACGCATAAAGAGATGTATTTTGAAAGTGAATTGCCTGACTATTTTATACGAGTAATTGACAAGTTAAGAAAATTATGAGAGAATAAATCAAGTTATATTCCTTTAAAGTAGCACGGGAGGCTAATAAGGATACACAAAAGAAATAGTGCCTATTGGATGGCAAATTATGTGTAATACTCAGGGACCTTTCGATAAAAGGTCTCTTTATTATTTTAACTATAAAAGATTTAGGAATAATAATAACAGTTTATTTAGATAATAATAGATAAAAGGATGGACTCTTATATGGATGAAACAAAGATTTTAATGGATGAAGCAGCAATGAATCGTGCTGTAACCAGAATTGCTCATGAGATTATTGAAGCAAATAAAGGAGCAAAAGATTTGATTTTAATAGGTATTGAAACAAGAGGAGTTCCACTAGCAAAAATTTTATCAGATAAAATCAAGTCTATTGAAAATAGTACAGTACCTGTAGAAAGTATTAATATTACTTTTTATAGGGATGATTTAGAAAAAAAATTCGATCAACCTTTTACAGAGGCACATGCCATTACTTCAGAGATTAATGGTAAAGGAATCATTTTAGTAGATGATGTTATTTTTACTGGAAGAACTGTACGTGCAGCAATGGATGCTTTAATGGATATAGGGAGACCAAGCTTTATTAAATTGGCTACACTAATTGACCGTGGACATAGGGAACTGCCGATTAGACCTGATTTTGTTGGGAAAAATATACCGACATCCAAAAAGGAAATTGTTCAAGTACGCTTAAAAGAAGTTGACTCAGAAAGTGTTGTACGCCTAGTCAGTAAATAATGAAAAGATAAAGGTTTATGAAAGATAAAAAGTTGTTTTTAGTTTTGTAAAATCTTTTTTAATACGTTATGTGATTATATAAGTTGCATAAGATGTAGCTATTGTAGTACTTGGTGGTGTTGTGCGTAATGATATTTTTCTTGGATATATTTATGTATATACAACTGCATGATAAAGGACTCGTACATTCTTATTTGAAGAAGGTAAAAGTCCTTTTATTTTAGGTTAGGAGAGAAAGAAGAAAATAAATCCTTTAATTAAGGCGTTATTATATGGTATGATTATTTTAGAAAGTACAAAATTATACATAAAAATGAAATAATATAGACATCAAATGTCATTTTGGGTATAATGAAATAAAATACTATAAGCATGAGAATATGTTGTGTTAAAGGGGAATTGCTATGGAGGAGTATATTGCATCATTTTTGTATTATTTAAAGCATATTAAGCGTGCTTCAGATAATACGGTACAGTCTTATGAAAGAGATTTAAGATATTTTGAACGTTATGTTGAAGAACAGGGGAAAATAGAGATTCAGTTCTTAACAGATCACCAAATTAAAGTCTATCTAGAGCATATGAAAGGCGAGGAGAAGTCAACGGCAACTATTTCACGTACATTAGCTTCTATTCGTGCTTTTTGTCAATATCTTGTAAAAGAACAAATACTAAATGATAATCCAGCTAGATTAATAGCACTACCGAAAATAGAGAAAAAAGCCCCTCGTATTTTAACACAGGAGCAAATTAGTTCTTTGTTAGAGCAACCTAATAAAAAGGATACAAAAGGAATTCGTGATCGTGCAATGCTTGAATTATTATATGCTACAGGTATCCGAGTATCAGAACTTATATCACTTAAAACTACAGATATTAATTTGCAGCAAGGTTATATCATGTGTAGAGATGCTCAAAAAGAACGAACTATTCCTATTGGTAAATCAGCCATTTCAGCTTTAAATATGTATTTAGGAGACGTAAGGCATATTTTAATTCGTAGTGCAAATGACAAAACGTTATTTGTAAATTGTAATGGTTATCCAATGACAAGACAGGGGTTTTGGAAGATTTTGAAGACTTATGCTAATACTGCACATATTCAAGGTGAAATTACACCTCATATGTTAAGGCATTCATTTGCGGCCCACTTAGTACAAAATGGTGCCAATTTGAAATCCGTGCAACAAATGCTAGGGCATTCAGATATCTCAACTACACAAGTTTATATGCATCTTAATAAAGAAACAGAGGCGTTAATAGACGTTTATAATAAAACACATCCAAGAGCATAAAACTAGGAGTAATATCCTAGTTTTTTTATGCAATTTTTTTGAGTAATGTGGTACAATAAAGATTAATCAATAGGAAACAAAGCAAAGATGTTTGAAAATTCAAATATTTGCTTGAGAATTAGGAGGGTAAAAGATGAAAAGAGCAATATGGATAGTCTTAGACAGCGTAGGAATGGGAGCAATGCCTGATTCAAAACAATATGGTGATGGAGATGTAAATACAATTGCGCATGTATATGAGCATTGTAATGGATTAGAATTAGATCATATGATTAGTTATGGATTAGGAAATATAGAGGGGATGAAAGCACTTCCTACATGTGAAATGCCAAAGGGTAGTTTTGCAAGAATGAGTGAACTATCTAAAGGAAAGGATACAACAACAGGTCACTGGGAAATGGTAGGCATATATACTGAAGTACCATTCCCTACTTACCCAAATGGTTTCCCACAAGAAATCATGGAGGCTTTTGAGGAAAAGATAGGAAGAAAAACTTTAGGAAATTGTACGGCGTCAGGTACAGCTATTATTGAAGAACTAGGTGAAGAGCACGTAAAAACAGGATATCCTATTGTTTACACATCAGCGGATAGTGTGTTTCAAATCGCAGCTCATGAATCTATTATTTCTTTGGAAAAATTATACGAGATGTGTGAAATTGCAAGAGAGTTATTAAAAGGAGAGCATGAAGTAGCTCGTGTTATTGCAAGGCCATTTACAGGAGAAGTAGGTCGTTTTACACGTACAGCTAATAGACGTGATTATGCGGTATGTCCACCAAAACCAAATCTTTTATCTTACTGTGGAGAAAAAGGCGTACCAGTTATAGCAGTTGGAAAAATTGAGGATATTTTTAATGGCCAAGGCATTACTGAAGCTATTCATACAAAAGATAATAATGATGGCATTGCTGTGACGTTAGAGTGTATGGCTAAGTATCAAGAAGGACTTATCTTCACTAATTTAGTTGATTTTGATATGAAATGGGGACATCGTAATGATCCTCTTAGTTATGGTAAAGGATTAGAAGCCTTTGATAAAGCATTACCACAAATTGTAGAAGCATTAAAGGATGATGATATACTTATTATTACTGCAGATCATGGTTGCGATCCAACCGCACCAGGAACTGATCATACAAGAGAATATGTGCCACTTTTAGTAATAGGTAAACACATAAAAGAAGGTGGTAATTTAGGAACAAGAAATAGTTTTGCAGATATTGGTCAGACATTATGCGAATTATTTAATCTTCCACAACTAAAAATAGGTGAAAGTTTCTTGAAAGAAGTTTATAAATAATTAAGATTGTAGGTAAAATAAAAGATGAGAATGTATGATATTATTGATCACAAAAAAAGAGGCTTAGCTCTTTCAAAAGAAGAAATAGATTTTGTGATAAAAGGTTACACAAAAGGTGAAATCCCAGATTATCAAGTGTCAGCTTTATTAATGGCTATATATTTTCAAGGAATGACATTAGATGAAACAGCCTGTTTAACAATGGCTATGGCTAGTAGTGGTGACCAAATAGATTTATCTCCTATTGAAGGGATTAAGGTGGATAAACATAGTACAGGTGGTGTTGGCGATAAAACAACAATTGTTTTAGCCCCTCTTCTAGCAGCCGCTGGAGCAAGAGTTGCCAAGATGTCTGGTAGAGGCTTAGGGCATACTGGTGGTACTATTGATAAATTAGAATCCTTTGAAGGGTTTAAAGTAGAATTAACGGAAGAGCAATTTTTTGAAAATGTAAATAGACATCACATTGCCGTAGTGGGTCAGAGTGGGGATTTAGCTCCTGCGGATAAAAAACTTTATGCACTGAGAGATGTAACAGCAACAGTAGATAATATGTCTCTTATAGCAAGTTCTATAATGTCAAAGAAGATTGCTTCCGGTGCAGATGCCATTTGTTTAGATGTGAAATGTGGAACAGGGGCATTTATGAAGAATTTAGAAGATGCTAAAGCATTAGGAAAAGCTATGGTGGATATAGGGAATCATGTGGGGCGTCAGACAATGGCAGTTGTATCTGATATGAATCAACCATTAGGATGTGCAGTAGGTAATGCACTAGAAGTTATGGAGGCTATTAATACATTAAGAGGTAAGGGTCCAGAAGATTTAACTTTGCTTACTATTACTTTAGCGAGCCATATGCTTGTATTAGCCGGCATAGTAGAAGATGTAGAAGTAGCTAGAAATAAAGTACAAGACTTATTAACTAGTGGCGCTGCAATTAAGCAATTAAAAGAATGGATTCATTTACAAGGTGGAGATACTAGGGCAGTCGATGACTTTAGCTATTTACCACAAGCTAAATATCATAAGGAAATTTATCTGAAGCAAGAAGGATATGTAAAGGCTATTGATGCTGAAGCAGTTGGAAAAGCTGCTCTCATTTTAGGAGCAGGTAGAGAAACAAAAGAAAGTCATATTGATTTAGCTGTAGGCATCATAATTCATAAAAAAATTGGTGATGAATTGAAAGTTAATGAGCCAGTTGCAACTATTTATTATAATGACGTGCAAAAATATGAAGCAGCTGCCACTGTTTTAGAAGGAGCTTATAGGATAAGTAGTGATCATGTAGAAAAGCCTCACTTAATTTATGATATTATTCATTAAAATAAAATAACTGTTTTCTTATAAAAGTCTATAGGTATAAATTGTATGGAATTACAAATACTACAGACAAAGATAATAAGGAGGACAGTTATGAAAATTAAACGTGTAGGAGTTATCCTTTTATTGCTTATCGTTATGTGTTCTTCACAGGTTTTTGCAGCAACAACTCCTAAGAAGAATACTAATCAAACTATAGCAGCTACAGCTAGAAGTTATATACTCATGGAAGAATCAAGTGGCAAGGTTCTATTAGAGCGCAATGCAGATGAACCTTTACCCCCAGCAAGTATTACAAAAGTAATGACCTTATTGCTAATTAATGAAGCAATAGATAATGGGAAGATTAATTGGGAAGATAAAGTAACTATTAGTGAACATGCAGCGCATATGGGCGGCTCACAAGTTTTTATGGAACCAGGAGAAGAACAGACTGTACGTGATTTGGTAAAATGTATTTGTATAGCTTCAGCTAATGATGCTGCCGTCGCTATGAGTGAATACATTGCTGGAAGTGAGGAACAGTTTGTAGAACTCATGAATAAGCGAGCATCAGAGTTAGGAATGACACATACTGTTTTTAAAAATGCTTGTGGACTTCATACAGAAGGGCATGTATCTACAGCAAAAGACATCGCTTTAATGTCAAGAGCCTTAATGAGTGGGCATCCTGAAATTACAAAAACATTAACAACTTGGATGGATAGCATTACTCATAGGACAAGAAGAGGAGAGTCAGAGTTTGGTTTATCCAATACTAATAAAATGTTGAAGTGGTACCAAGGGATTACAGGGCTAAAAACAGGTTATACACCAGAGGCGAAACACTGTGTAAGTGCTACTGCAACAAGAGATAATATGGGATTAATCGCAGTTATTATGGGAGCGGCAGATGGCAAAACACGTTTTCAAGAAGCAGCTCAACTTTTAGACTATGGTTTTGCGAATTATAAAGTAAAAGTAGGACCTACTATTGGTACAATTATAGGTGAAGTGCCTGTTAAAAAGGGTGATCTTACTAAAATAAATGTGGCAACTAAAGAAACTAAAGCTTTTGTAGTTCCGAAAAATAGTACTAACAGCGAACTAACTTATGAAATTCAGTTGACAGATCCACTTGTAGCACCTATTTCAAAAGGAAACATAGTAGGAGAGATTACCTATTATCTAGATGGAAATGAAGTTGGAAGAGGAGAGGTTATATCTGCAACAGATGTTAATAAAGCAACACTTAAGCAGATGATTCCTTATATGTGTAAGCGCTTTTTTAAATTATCTAAGTAATATAAAGCATAATGAGAGTTAAACTCTTATTATGCTTTTTCTGACTTCATATTTAATGCTTGCATAAATAGTGACAAGTCGGTACACTTAGTATATAACAAAAGTTGACAGGAGGCTCTTTAAATGGCTGTATTATTTAAGTTACAGGATTTTGAAGGTCCATTGGATTTATTACTTTATTTAATAGATAAGAATAAAATGAATATTTATGATATAGAAATATCCTCTATTACGGATCAGTATATGGTATACTTGGATGAAGCGGAGGAGGTCGAATTAGATCAAATGAGTGATTTTATCGTAATGGCAGCTACGTTACTTTATATTAAGTCACGAATGCTCTTACCGAAACATCCAAAGCCAGGAGAAGAAAGTGAAGAAGATCCAAGAGAAGAACTGATAAGAAAATTATTAGAATATAAAAAGGTGAAGTATGTATCAGAAAAGTTAAGTGCATGTCAAGGAGAGAGTAGCCAATATTGTTTTAGAAATAGGCCAGCTGAAATTGATATTCCTGATAGTGCTATTGATTATGATTCTATTTTGGAAAATGTTACTTTAAAACTATTATACGACACTTTTGAACAGCTGATGAAGCAAAAAGAATGGGAGCGACATACCAAAGAGGAACGAAAAATTGATCATAATATCTTAAAAAAGGATACTTATACTATTGAGCAAAAAAGTATTTACATACGTAATCTCATTGCTCTAGAAGGAAAAACGACTTTTTTTACAATTTGTAAAAAAGAAATGCCCAAAATAGAACTGATAGTTACTTTTATGGCTTTGTTAGAATTGATTCATAAGAAGGAAGTAATTGTTTTACAGGAAGACCCTAAGGGGGATATTGTTATAAAAGGAGGGATAATGGATGAAGAAGACAGAGCTTGAAAGTAGTATTGAAGCCCTGCTTTTTTATGCGGGAGATATTATTTCACAGAGAAGAATATGTGAAGTTTGTAATACTGAAGCTTTTTCAGTTCATATGGCTATTAACCAATTAAATGATTATTATGGACAAACTAATAGTGGAATTGAAATTATAGAGGTGGATGATGGTTATCAAATGTGTACCTCGCCTAAACATACAGAAATAATTCAGCTTTATAGACAAAAACCGGTAAAAAATCTTTTAACACAAGCCTTAATCGAGACATTAGCCATTATTGCTTACTCACAACCTATAACAAGAACGCAGATTGAAGATGTACGTGGTGTGAGATGTGAACATGCTATGGGTAAGTTAATGGAATATGGACTTATTGAGGAAGTTGGAAGATTAAATGTTATAGGACGTCCTATTTTATTCGGAACAACTAATGAATTTTTACGTCATTTTGGATTTAGAAATCTAGAAGAATTACCTAAGATTAAAGAGGAACTTTTAGAAAAATTTAAAGAAGAAGTAAGAGAAGAGATGAGTTACTACGAAGACCATGAAACGATAAAAGAAGAAAATAATACGATATCAGAAGATGAGGAATAGCACCATCTTAAAAATGCATAAAGTCTATAATATAAGGGAAGATTTACAATGAGACAAGATTGAATGCTTAAATGAAACTTGAGGAGTGAAAGCATGAAGAAGAAAATCATTTTATCCGTTATATTAGTAGGCAGTATGTTAGTAGGTTCCTTGTGTTATGGAAATAGCGAAGTACCCAAAGTACGTGCAAAAGGAGCCATTTTAATTGAACAAGAAAGTGGACGTGTTTTATATGAAAAAAATGGATATGAACCACTAGCAATGGCTAGTACTACAAAAATTATGACATGTATCCTTGCCATAGAAAAAGGCAACCTTTCAGATATTGTGACTATTTCTAAAAGAGCTAGTAGTGCGCCACCTGTTAAATTGCATTTAAAGGTAGGAGAAAAGCAAAGATTAGAAGACTTGCTTTATGCTTTAATGTTACAATCAGATAATGATGCAGCTATAGCTATAGCAGAACATATTGCAGGCTCAGTAGAAGCATTTTGTGAACAAATGACCGAAAAAGCTAAAGAAATAGGGGCAGAACATACTTCTTTTAAAACACCCAATGGATTAGATGCAGAAGGCCATTATGCTAGTGCCTTTGATATGGCTTTAATAGGTGCATATGCCCTGAAAAATCCAGAGTTTACTAAGATTATAACAACAGCAACTATTCAAATCCCTACAATTCCTACTGAAGGAAGTCAGACCTATGGCTTGCAAAATAAGAATCGTTTTTTTTATTCTTATGAGGGGGCAAATGGTATAAAAACAGGTTTTACTAATAAAGCTGGACATTGTTTTGTGGGAGCTGCATATAAGAATGATATGCAGCTTATAGGGGCTGCTTTAGGATCAGGGTGGGGCAGTGCTGGCAAGACACAGAAATATACAGATGTGATTAATATGATGAATTATGGCTTTAAGTATTATAAGAAGTATGTGCTTGTGGAGCCACAAAAAAATGTAATGAAAGTTGCAATTGATAAAGCTTTAAAAAAGGAATTGCCCTTAGAGTGTAATGAAAAGATAACACTTCCTTTAAATAAGAAAGAAAAAGCAGAGCTGTATATAAAAAAAGTGGTTCCAACACAATTAGTAGCACCTATTCATAAAGGTGATATAATAGGGGAAGTACAAGTTATATGTGAAGGAGTGACTTTAGCTAAAGCACCACTTATAGCAAGTGAAGAAGTATCAAAAGCAACACTAATTGACTATATTAAAAGATGGATTAAAGGAAATGAATAAATAAAGAAGGGGTATTATGAGATTACAAAAGTATTTGGCAAGCTGTGGCGTTGCATCTAGAAGAAAATGCGAGCAATTTATATTAGAAGGAAAAATATCGGTTAATGGACAAGTTGTACAAACTCTAGGAACGCAAGTGAATGAGGATGACGAGGTTTTTTATAATAATAAGCGTGTGTGTTTAGAAGAAGAGTATGTTTATTATATGCTCAATAAACCAACTGGTTATGTAACTACTGTGAAGGATGAAAAACAAAGAGAGACGGTACTTGATTTAATGCAGGGCGTTAAAACAAGAATTTTTCCTGTGGGGAGACTAGATTATAATACCTCAGGGTTATTACTATTAACCAACGATGGCTCTTTAACTTATGGTCTTACACATCCAAAGCACCATGTTGGCAAAACTTATGAGGTTAAGCTTAGTGGCAAGGTAAGTGAACGTAGCTTGGAGATGCTCAGAAAAGGTGTTATGATTGAACACCGAAAAACTCATCCAGCCGAAGTGGAAGTTATTAAATACAATGAAAAACATACATGGATTAAAATAACCATTCATGAAGGTCGTAATCGCCAAATTAGAAAAATGTGCGAGGCGGTAGGATATCCTGTAGTGCAACTTAAAAGAGTGTCAGTAGGAAAGATCCAATTAGGTACACTTAAACTAGGTGAATATCGTACTTTAACTAAAGAAGAAGTTGATTACTTAAAAAGTATTGCATTAATAGAAGAAATATAAATAAACAACCAGTATCACTAAAAAACATTTAGCTGATACTGGTTGTTTATTTATTAAGCAATTTAGGTTTAGGTCAAGAGATTTGTTTTAGTTAAAAATTACTTTAAGAAGTATATATAACACTTTAGGGTTTGTTAGATTTAATTTTCATCATAATAGTTATAGTTCATAGAGAAGGTGGGCATTTAAGAGAAGTATAAGAACCTCATTATAAAAAAAATAATTATTAAATATTATGAATTATTACTATAAATATATAAAATTCAATAATTAACTTGAATGTTTATTACCAGTTTAGTAAACTATAAATAAAGGTATTTTACACTTTGTTTAAAAATATTTTTCAATGGAGGGTACCAGATGAGCACTTTAGAAAAATTATCTGAATTAGAATCTCGTAGGACCGCTATAATTACAAAAAGTAATGAGATCGCTAAAAAAACAGCTCTTGCACAAGGTAAATTAACTGCAAGAGAACGTGTGAGTACGTTACTTGATGAAAATAGCTTCGTTGAAGTAGGTACTTTCATCACAAGCAGGAGTACTGCTTTTAACATGAGAAATAATGAAACACCTGCTGATGGTGTTGTAACAGGCTATGGTACAGTCAAGGGAAGTCCTGTTTATGTATACAGCCAAGATGCTAGCGTTTTAGGTGGTGCATTAGGTGAAATGCATGCAAAAAAAATAGTTAGGATTTATGAAGAAGCCATAAAAGTAGGTGCACCAGTAGTAGGATTTTTAGATACCGTAGGCGTTAGATTACAAGAAAGTGTAGATGCTTTAGAAGGGTATGGTATGATTTATGAAAAAATGATACAAGCTTCAGAAATCGTTCCACAAATAGCTGTTATTGTAGGTGATTGTGCAGGAGGAGCAGCGTTTGTTGCTGGATTATCTGATTTTGTATTCATGAGTAGTAAGTCTGCTCGAGTATTTTTAAACAGCCCTAATACTTTAGATGATAAAGCAGCTAGCTTTGATACAATTGCAACTGCTAAAGTACATTTTGAGAAGAGTGGACTTGCAACTGTTATTAAAGATCAAGAAGAAACGTTAATCGAAGATGTTTGCCGTATACTTTCTTATTTGCCTCAGAATAGTGTACAAGAAGGTCCTTTTTATGAGGTAACAGATGATATTAACCGTGTAGAGGCAAGTCTTAATAACTTTGATTTTGAAAAACAGAAGATAAAAGATATTGTTATATCTATTGTAGATACAGGAGAAGTTTTGGTATTAAATGAAGCTTATGGAAAAACAGTTTTAACAGCTTTTGCACGGATGGATGGTGGAACAGTAGGTATTATAGCAAATACAGAAACACGCATGGATTATGCAGGTGTGAAGAAAGTAGCTAACTTTGTTAGAATGTGTGATACATATAATATACCAATTGTAACGCTTACAGATATTGAAGGATTTGCTTCCACGATTGAAACAGAGCAGTTAGGTATCATTAAAGCGTGTAGTGAAATGACAAAGGCATTTGCCCAGGCCAGTGTACCAAAAGTAAATGTAATTCTTAGATATGCATTTGGAAGTGGTTATTTGGCAATGAATAGTAAATCTTTAGGGTGCGATATGACTTACGCATGGCCAACGGCAACAGTAACTTGTTTAAATACAGACAGTGCCATGAAGATTATGTATGCAAAAGAATTAGAGGAAGGTACTTTGACTAATGTATCATTTGCAGAGAAAGCAGCTGAATATGATGAGTTACAAGCCAGTGCGTATGCAGCAGCAGCAAGAGGTTTAATAGATGATATTATTGAGCCAGCGGCAACACGTAAACGTATTATTGCTGCACTAGAGGTTCTTGCAACCAAAGAACGTTAGGAGTATAAAAAACACCCAACATAAAGGTAGGTGAAAGAATATGAATCAAAGTATCAGCGCTTTTTTAGAAGGGATTCCTACGTTTATACTTAGTGTTTTAGTTGTATTTGTAATGTTAGAGCTACTGATTATTGCCATTGTCTTATTGGGTAAAATGGTAGTTTTTCTTACAAATAAATCTAAAAAAATAAAAGTAGTTGAATCTGAAGTTAGTATAACAAAAGAAAATGTAGCTATGGTTGAAGTAGAAAATGATCAAGATGAACTTGAACTAATAGCGGTTATTACTGCAGCTATTGCTGCAAGCATAGGAACTACTAACGATCGGCTTCAAGTAAGGTCATTAAGAAAGGTTCAAAGAAAAACACTTTAATTTAAGGAGGCTATTAATCATGAAAAGATTCCAAGTAACTGTAAATGGCAATACATATGAAGTAGAGGTAGAAGAATTAAGTGGTAACTTCACACCAGTAGCTATGCCAGCTGCTCCAGTGGAGGTAGCAGTCCCAAGTGAGCCAGTAGCACCTAAAGTAGTAGTACCTAAAGCAGATGTAGTGCCAGCTAATGCAATTAAAGTTGTTGCACCAATGCCAGGGAAAATTGTAGATATTAAAGTATCTGTAGGGCAAAGTATAAAAGAAGGAGATTTAATAGCCATCCTTGAAGCTATGAAAATGGAAAATGAGATTTTTGCACCAAGTGCAGGGACAGTAGCTTCTGTTAATCTATCAGCAGGTACAGCAGTTGAAACTAACGATATTATTGTTACACTCAACTAGTTCCAAACGACTCAAAAAGAAGGAGGAACGTTTTTATGTTTAGTGAATTTGGAGTGGCCATACAGAAGTTCATTAGTGAAATGGGAATTACTACTATTGTAACAACTAACGATGGCTGGAAATATATTGTAATGATAGCTGTAGCTTGTGTATTACTTTACTTGGCTATTGCTAAAGGTTTTGAACCCTTACTGTTAGTTCCTATTGCATTTGGTATGCTACTTGTTAACCTTCCTAATACAGGAATTCATATGTATAATGGATCTGGTGGTGTTAAGGAACTCTTTGAATTCTTAGGTGAAGGTAATGCTGGACTATTAGATTACCTTGGATTAGGAAAAGAACTAGGGATTTTCCCACCACTTATTTTTGTTGGGATTGGTGCCATGACAGATTTTGGTCCACTCATTGCTAATCCTAAAAGCTTATTACTTGGTGGAGCTGCTCAGTTAGGTATTTTCTTTGCATTTCTAGGTGCATTACTTTTAGGTTTTAATCCTAGTGAAGCTTCTTCAATTGGTATCATTGGCGGTGCAGATGGGCCAACAGCTATTTATTTAACAACTAAATTAGCTCCACATTTATTGGGACCTATAGCTGTAGCTGCTTATTCCTATATGGCACTTGTTCCGGTTATTCAACCACCTATTATGAAAGCACTAACAACTAAAGAACAGCGAATGGTTAAAATGGAGCAACTTAGACAAGTCTCTCGTTTAGAAAAAATAGTTTTTCCTATTGCAGTTACGGTTATTGTTTCTTTGCTTTTACCTTCTGCAGGAACCTTAGTAGGTATGTTGATGTTTGGTAATTTATTGAAAGAAGCAGGCTGTACAAACCGTTTAGCAGAAGTGGCAAGCAATGGAATGATGTCTGTCATTACCATTATGTTAGGTTTGGTTGTAGGCGCGACTACATCAGGAGATACATTTATTACATGGGACACTATTAAAGTTGTGATTCTTGGACTAACTGCATTCTGTGTGGGAACAGCAGGTGGTGTTTTATTTGGAAAGGTCATGTATTATACAAGTGGTAAGAAAATCAACCCACTTATTGGTGCAGCGGGTGTATCTGCCGTACCAATGGCAGCACGTGTAGCTCAGAAGGTTGGGCAAGAAGAATGTCCAAGTAACTTCCTTTTAATGCATGCTATGGGACCAAACGTAGCAGGTGTTATTGGTTCTGCCATTGCAGCTGGTATTTTATTATCTATTTACGGTAATTAATTTAATGAGAAAATAGCATATACATATATAGGAGGTTATAAGATGATTCATATTAATCCAAAACCTGTTAAAATCATGGATACAACACTTCGTGATGCTCATCAATCTCTAATCGCAACAAGAATGACAACAGAACAGATTTTACCCATTGTATCTAAGATGGACAAAGTGGGATTTCATGCGCTTGAAGTGTGGGGAGGTGCAACCTTTGATGCTTGTCTTCGATTCTTGAAAGAGGATCCATGGGAAAGACTTCGCAAGATAAAAGACAAGGCACCCAATACACCCCTTCAAATGTTATTTAGAGGTCAAAACATTTTAGGTTATCGTCATTATGCAGATGATGTTGTAGAATATTTTGTACAAAAAAGTGTAGCCAATGGTATTGATATTATTCGTATTTTTGATGCACTTAATGATATGCGCAACTTACAAACTGCTGTAAAAGCAGCTAATAAGGAAAAAGCACATGCACAAGTGGCCATTTCTTACACAATTAGTGATGTACATACAATTGATTATTATGTGCAACTTGCAAAACAAATACAAGAAATGGGAGCTAATTCAATTTGTATTAAAGATATGGCAGGGTTACTAGTACCTTACCGTGCTGCAGAATTAGTAGGAGCTCTTAAGGAAGCCGTTCCAGAACTGCCTATTCAACTTCATACACATTATACAAGTGGTGTAGCAGCAATGACTTATATGAAGGCTATTGAAGCAGGTTGTGATATTATTGATACAGCTATGTCTCCACTTGCAATGGGTACTTCTCAGCCTGCAACTGAAGTACTTGTTAAAACTTTTGAAGGGACACCTTATGATACAGGCATCGATTCAGAGGCACTTAGTGAAATTACAGAATACTTTAGACCAATACGCCAAAAAGCACTTGATAGTGGATTAATGAGCACCAAAGTATTAGAGGTAGACATTAATACTCTACGTTATCAAGTACCAGGGGGAATGCTTTCTAATCTTGTCTCACAATTAAAGGAGCAAAATGCTGAAGATAAATACTATGAAGTATTAAAAGAAATTCCAAGAGTTCGTGCAGATTTTGGATATCTACCACTTGTTACACCAACAAGTCAAATTGTTGGTACACAAGCCGTACTAAATGTACTTGCTGGTGAGCGTTATAAGATGGTTTCAAAAGAGTCTAAGGGCATTGTGAAAGGTGAGTATGGTCAGACACCAGTACCTATATCAGATGAAATCGTTAAAAAAATTATTGGAGATGAAAAACGTATTACTTGTAGGCCGGCTGACCTTTTAGAGCCAGAATTAGATAAACTGGAGAAAGAAATAACTAGATATAAACAACAAGACGAGGATGTCTTATCATATGCTTTATTCCCACAAGTAGCTACTGATTTCTTTAAGTATAGAGAAGCACAACAAACAAAGGTAGATATACAAGTTGCAGATATAAAAAATGCAGCATATCCAGTCTAAATAATACATTTTATTGTAAAAAGGGATGGCTGAAGGTTTATAAACTTTCAGCCATCCTTTTGCTATAGGTGCAAAACTATGTAAAAAAAAGAGGTAATAATTTGTTTTGTAACAAAGATATGATATAATAGGTTTAAAAAATAGTATCTAAGCGAGCAGGCAAAGGAAGGACTTATAAAATGAGTAAGAATGATTTAATCCATAGGATTAGAAAGAATATGCCAAAGTTAAGTAAAGGTCAAAAATTAATCGCTAATTATATATTAGAACATTATGAGAAGGCTGTGTTTTTAACAGCAGCTAGATTAGGGGCAATTGTGGGAGTGAGTGAATCCACAGTTGTAAGATTTGCTAATGAATTAGGTTATGATGGCTATCCTAAGTTTCAAGATGCTCTAGAAGAATTAGTAAAGAGCAAATTAACAGCAATGCAACGTTTAGAAGTAACTACAGATCGTATTAATACTAATGAAGTACTCAAAAGCGTTCTTCAAATGGATGAAGATAAAATTCGTTATACCAGAGAACAAATCGATAATGAAGCCTTTAATCAAGCGATCGAAAAAATAATAGGTGCTAAGACTATTTATGTATTGGGGGTAAGAAGCTGTGCTGGACTTGCTAGCTTTCTAGGTTTTTACCTTAATATTATATTTGATAATATTAAAGTTATTAATACAAATAGTATTAGTGAGATGTTTGAAGCAATTCACCGTATAGATGAAAAAGACGTAGTGATTGGAATTAGTTTTCCAAGATACTCAAAGCGTGTTATGAAATGTTTGGAGTTTGCACAAAGTAAAAAAGCAAGTGTTATTGCGATAACAGATAGTTATATTTCGCCTATTGCTAGTTACTCAGATCATGCTCTTATAGGTTGTAGTGAGATGGTTTCTTTTGTAGACTCTTTAGTAGCACCTTTAAGTATTATTAATGCTATTATTGTAGCCATCAGCTTACGCAAAAAAGACGAAATATCTGTTAATCTTGAAAAGTTAGAAAATATATGGGTAGAATATGAGGTATATGATGATACAGAACGAGATTTATGGACTGTACCTCAAGAAGAACAAAAAGAGAAATTTGACTAACTAATTAAAGTGAGGGAATATAATGAGTCTAGTAAGTATACGTGGTGCGATTACTGTAGAAGAAAATACAAGAGAAGCAATATTAGAAGCAACTCATGAGATGCTGGAAGCTATTTTGAAAAGTAACGAGCTTAGATTAGATGAGCTTGTTCAGTTACATTTTAGCTGTACTAAAGACTTAGATGCCGCATATCCAGCAGTAGCAGCCAGAGCATTAGGAATTACAGAGGCATCACTTATGTGCTTCCAGGAGATGTATGTGGTAAATTCACTTAATCAATGTATACGAGTGGATGTTTTAGTAGAGTCGCCACATCTTAACCGAAAAACAATTAAACATCAATATTTAAGAAGGGCTACTAAATTAAGGCCAGATTTATTAAATAAGGAGTAAAGCAAGATGAGCACATTTTCAATTGCCATAGATGGACCAGCGGGCGCGGGTAAAAGTAGTATTGCAAAGCAATTAGCGCAGAAATTACAATGTATTTATATTGATACAGGAGCAATGTATCGATCAATAGGTTACTATTGTATTAGTCAAGGAATAAATTATCATGACGAAAAGGAAGTAGACAAGGTACTAAACAACTTACATTTAGAGCTAAGCCTAGGAAAAGAAGGGCAACAAATTTTTCTCAATAAAGAAAATGTGAGTTTACTGATTAGAAATGATCAAGTAGCAGCCGCAGCATCTAAGGTGGCTACTTATTCTGCAGTGCGTGAGGCACTTGTAAAAATACAAAGAGATATGTCTAAAAGTACATCTGTTGTAATGGATGGACGTGATATAGGAACGGTTGTGCTACCTCATGCAACATTAAAGATTTTTCTAACTGCATCTGTAGAAGAAAGAGCCCAGAGACGTTATAAAGAGTATGTTGCAAAGGGAGAGACCCCTTGTTTAGAAACTTTAATCATAGAAATTAAAGAAAGGGATTTTCAAGACTCTAATCGTAAGATTTCGCCTTTAAAAAAAGCAGAAGATGCGATTGAAATAGATACAACTTATATGACAATTGAAGAGATTGTATTACAAATAATTGACTTATTAGAAACGCGTTTATAGGAGGATAAATAGTTGGAAATTATAGTTGCAAAAACAGCTGGATTTTGTTTTGGAGTAAAACGAGCTGTGGACATGGCATTTGAACATGTCAATAATCAGGGAACTTATACCTATGGCCCCATTATTCATAACGAGGTGGTTATTAAATCGTTAGAAGAAAAAGGGATAAAGGCACTTGATACGATTGAGAGTGAACCTATACAAAAACTAATCATTCGTTCTCACGGTGTTAGTCCTCAAATATACAAAGAAGGGGAAGAAAAAGGTATAGAAATCGTAGATGCTACATGCCCATATGTTAAGAAAATCCACCGTTATGTAGAACAGTATTTTGAAAAAGGTTATACTATCATTATAGCAGGAAATAAAGATCATCCGGAAGTTCAAGGGATTAACGGGTGGGCTAATGGCACTTGTTTGATTGTAAAAGACAAAGAAGAGTTAAAGGCACTTTCGTTAGAAAAAGTAGATAGAAAATACCTTTTAGTAGCGCAAACAACTTATAAAAAACAAGTAGTAGATGAAATAGTAGAACTGCTAGAAGAGAAAGGTATTCACTTTGAATATATTAATACTATTTGCAATGCTACTAAAGAAAGACAAGAAGAGGTAGTAGAAATAGCTAAGCAAGTAGATGTAATGCTTGTTTTAGGAAGTAAAAAAAGCTCTAATTCATTAAAACTTTTTGAACTAAGCCAAATGTATTGCAAGCAAAGTCATTTCATTGGTGAGTCAGGGGAATTAGCACCTGAACTATTTGTGGGTTGTCAAAAGGTTGGGATTACAGCAGGGGCATCTACACCTGCCTCAGTTATTCAAGAAGTGATTAGCTTTTTACAAAAAATGGAACACTAAAGGGGTAGAATCATGAATTATGAGGGGTTTAAGCAGCAGATCTTAACTTTAACTGGAATTAATCTGTCAGCTTATAAAGAAAATCAAATGAAGAGGAGAATAGATGCACTAATCAGGAAGCATTTATGCTCAGGATATGATGAATACCTACAGGTGTTAAAAAAAGATCGTAAAATGCTAGAGGATTTTGTGGCATACTTAACCATTAATGTTACAGAATTTTTTAGAAATCCATCACAGTGGGAAATTTTGGAAGCACATATTTTTCCACTTTTATTAGAGAAAAAACGGGTGCTTAAAATATGGAGTGCAGCGTGTTCTACTGGTGATGAACCATATTCTTTGGCAATGGTACTTTCTAAAATAGTGCCACTTAGCCAAATTCAGATTTTAGCAACAGATATTGATAAAGAAGTATTAGCTAAAGCTCAAGAAGGATTTTATAGTAGTCGTAATATGACGAATATACCTAAGGAATTTAGAGACTTGTATATAAAAGAAGAAAATGGTGGTTATCGCATTTCAGAGCAAGTTAAAAAGTGTATTACTTTTAAACAACATAATTTATTAAAAGATCCATATCCTACAGGAATGGACCTTATTGTTTGCCGTAATGTACTTATTTATTTTACTGAAGAAGCTAAAAAAGAAATTTATCATAAATTTAATGAAGCTTTAGTTGATGAAGGCATTTTATTTGTAGGAAGTACAGAACAAATTATTATGTGTCAAGAATATGGGTTCGAACCTAATAAAATCTTTTTTTATCAAAAAGCTAAACCAAAAAAGTAAGTATGACTATGAGGAGTAAATTAAATGAGTGATTACAATCAATCAGATAAGAAACTTAAAACATGGGATGAAGCAATTAAAGAATTAGGTGCTTTTATTAAAGAGTCCAAGGAAAAAGAGCAGCAAGCAAAGCAAGAACAGCAAATAAATAAAGCTGAATAAAATTAAAAACTTCTTAAGAAGGAGAATGCTCCCATGCTTAAGAAGTTTTTTTGTTAGAAAAAAGCAAATAAAAAAGCTGATCTGCTAAAATAGAAGGAGAAAAATCACTCATTTTTAGATAAGGCATATGATGTGAATCATACCAAATAGAAGTACTAAGCTTATAAGTTGTATAGAGTGGGATGTAATTATCCTCCTTGTAAATCGTACATTCTTCTTTTGAAGCTTTTCTCTTATCTGGTGCAGCTACAAAACTTGCCAGTGTACGATGGAGCAGTTGGTTTTGAGAAGGAATATAATAATAATCCTTGTAAGGAGTAAGATACTGCTTTAAGTTAAGCCAAGAAAAGGCTACTTTAATATCTAGTGTTTGTGTTCCTGGCGTCCAATAGATAGCTATATTTTTAGAGTAGCCTTGAAAGCTTGTATTAAAAATGTAGGGTACTTCAAAGGAAAAACTTATAGAGTCAGATGATTCTGTCATACGAATAAAACGATAATGCTTTAAATGATAGAGTGTTTGATAAAGTTCATAAAAATTTAATAGAGTAGAAAGCTCGTCCTTATTATGATCTAAAATAAGCCTTTTATAAATCGTTTCCCCACAAGACTGATAAGTCTTATATATTTTAGCTAAAGCTTTTCCAGAAGTAGTAGAATGGCGTACAGCGCCTAAAGCATCTTCTAAATTGACACGAGTAGCACCAAAGTGTTGTAAACTTTTTTTCATATCTATAAGATGAAGACTTTGGAGCATGGATAGGTCTAGTTGATGAAAGGCACATCTAGCTAATAAAAAAGGCCAATCAAAATGCTTGCCACCATAGGTATAAACATGTGAGAAGTCTTGAGTAAACTCTAAAAAATGTTTTAAGAGTTCTTTTTCTTCCTCTGGTAATTGAAGCATCCATTGATGCTCAGTGACTTCATCTTTTTCATTTGTAAAAGTAATACCAATACAAACGACATAATCTATATGTTTATTCAAACCACTTGTTTCAATATCAAGCAAAAAATGCTTCTTATTCAGAAGAGAAAGAGACATTATTTTATACCTCTTTTTCTAGCAAATCATTTAACATTTTAGGAAGACTTAAGTTTAAATGAAGCATATCTGAGGTTTCTTCATAGGTACTATAAGCATTAGGATCAAATTGACTATTCTTCTTTAAAATAGCTTTGATTAAAATATTTTTAGGTGTATGCGCCATATCGATAAATTCAATCATATTCACTTTATATCCAACAGTTTCTAAAAGTTGTGCACGAAGTCCATCTGTTACAAGAGCTGCAATACGTTCTTTTAAGATACCATGTTTTAAAATAGGATTTAAACTATCATTTTGAATTTGTGTATAAGCTTCATGGTGGCAACAAGGAACGGCAAGAATAATTTTACTTTTCCAACGGATAGCTTTTTCAATGGCCGCATCAGTTGCAGTATTACAGGCATGTAAGGAAACTACCATATCTATGGGTTGATCAGTTGTGTATTTTCCAATATCACCTACTTGAAAATGCAGGTTGGTATAGCCAAGTTGTTTTGCTAAATCCTTGCAAAAGGCAATAACGTCTGCTTTTAAGTCTAGTCCAATAACTTCCACTTCTTTTTCTAAAAGGACAGTTAGATAATGATATAATGCAAAAGTTAAATAAGATTTACCGCAACCAAAATCAATAATGCGAAGTTTTTTTTCAGGTACCTCGGCAATGCTATCAGCTACTATTTCTAAGTAACGATTAATTTGCTTATATTTGTCATATTTAGAAGGTTTGATTTGACCATGTTCATCCATAAGGCCTAGGGATTTCAAAAAAGGCATGGAGGAAGGCGTGTCTAAAATGTATTTTTTTTGTCTATTATGAGAAAGAGAAGCAGGAAGTGTGAGGCTAGGTGAAGATTTTTTGATTGTGGCCTTCTGTTTCTTATTAATTAAAGCATGATAGTCTTCAGTTGTAGTGAAGAGTTGAAATTGTTTAAAGACAAAGCAGTTTTCAGGAATCCAGTTCTGAAGCTCTACTAGAGAGAGATTCTGATGATATTCCTTGGTATCTATTGTTTTGGAAATTTGATAAAACAAGTTTTCTTTAATGAGTATGGGTCGTATAGCTATTTTCTTGCAATCAGATGCTTGACGTGGATTACTCCAAATGCAACGAATAAAGGTATTGTTTTCCATCGCATCTAAAATAAGATTGATTAATGTATTCATAAATTTCTCCATTATCTTTGTAAAATATTAAGATTTTATGGTGCACATTATAGCATAAATTCATAGTGATAGCAATAAATAGCTACAGTTAATGAGCTGTGCTATAATACAAGTGAAAAGAGGTGAAAGTATGTTTGATGCAGACTATAGGGTATTAAATAATGAACAAAAACAAGTAGTGGATATACTTGATCAAAACCTATTGGTTCTAGCGCCGGCAGGAACAGGTAAAACAAAGGTAATTGCCTTGCGTACAGCTTATCTAGTACAGCATCAACAAAAACCAGAAAAAATTCTGTGTTTAACCTTTACCAATAAAGCAGCTAAGGAAATGAAGGAGCGTATACAGCTTTACATACCTGAACAATCCAAAAAAATGATGATTAAAACTTTTCATTCCTTCTGTTACTATTTAATTAATCATGAAAAAGAGAGCTCACATTTTTCATTTCCTTGTACTTTAATTGATGAGACTGATAGCCTAGCTATTGTAGAAAAGATTATGCGAATCAACAAGCTTACTGATGAAAGTATTTATTATCAACAAATTATAAGTTTTTTTGAAAATATTAAGAGGCATAGTTTAACTTTCTCATTAGAAGAACGTTATCAATATAAAATAATAGTAGAAGATTATTTTAAATCTCAGGAGCAGTTAGGGCAATTAGGGAGAAGAAAAGAAGATTCATTTTTAAGGCGTTTTGGGTTAAAACTATTGAATACGTATAGAAGATATTTATTAGAAAACAATTGTATTGATTTTATGGATCTTATTGTAGAAGCAAAGTATTTATTAGAGCAGCCAGAAATTTTAGCTAAATGGAGAAATCAATATGATGTAATTCAAGTTGATGAAATGCAAGATACTAGTAGTAGGGAGTATGATATCTTAAAGTTATTAGCAGGTAAGCAGCTTTCTTTATTTGGGGATTTTAATCAAACTATTTATGAATGGAGAGGCTCTAATCCTCATCAAATGACGGCAGAGTTTAGACAGGACTTTAGTCCATTAGAAATTCATCTAAAGATTAATTATCGTTCTACTAAAAATCTCCTGGAAGCAGCCAATGGCTATATTTCAAGTAGCCAGTTATATCCTATGCAGTGTATGACCATGGCAAGTAGTGAAGGGGAAAAGATTACACTTTTAGAAGCAGGAACAAAAGAACAAGAAATTAGCCTACTAAAAGCGGCCATTAAAAAAAGTAAAGAAAATACGAGTAGTATAGCGATACTTACCAGAACTAATGAATATGCAAAGAAAATTGCACAGGCTTTTAGTAAAAGTGGGATTGAATGTACAGTTATAGAAGATACTAAGTTTTTTAGAAAGAAAGAAGTCAAAGAATTATTGGCTTTTTATGACTATAGTATTAATGATAGAAATGGGCATGCCTTGTTAAAGTTAGGTGAGCATCCCTATTTAAATATGCCGAGTTGGTTACTAGGAGAGTTAAGAAGTTGTAAATCTTGTTATATGTATCTTCATGATTGGTTTCGAAGCGATTCAAATGATCCTTATGCTATTTTATTTGAAGCATATGCTCATGAGGATATTGTTGTACTGGATGTAGAATCTACTGGGCTATCAACAACCAAAGATGATATTATTCAAATTGCTGCCATTCGTTATGGTAAAAAAGGTGTAGTAGAACAACTTGATCTTCTATTAAGACCAACAAAGTCGGTAGGGGATTCCTATTATGTCCATGGGTTTTCTGATGAAATACTACAAAAAGAAGGGATAGAACCCAAAGAAGCCCTAATGCAGTTCGCTCATTTTATTCAAGGTGCAGTTCTGGTAGGACATAATGTGAATTATGATTTACAGATTATTAAAAGTATGATGAATCGCAATAATTTAGCACCTATAGAAGGATATCATGTATATGACACCTTAGATTTAGCTTATAAGGTATATCCAAAGTTAAGTAATCATAAATTAGAAACACTCTCAAAGTTGATTGTAACTGAAACGGCACCTACACATAATGCCATGCAAGATATTTTAGCTACCAGTGAGGTACTTAGTCATCTTTTAAAATGTATTGAAGAGAAAAAGCAAGAACGCCTAGAAAAGATAGAAGCTTATGGCAGTTATTTAAATGAGTATAGGGAAAAGCTAGCTGCTATTAAAAGTTATCTATTAACTCATAACTTGACGGAGGGATTAAGTTATTTAATGAATGAGTGCAGTTTTAAAGATTATTATAGTGCGTCTCAGATTGAAATCATAAGGAACTTATATCGCATAATAAACGAATTAGAAGACAAAACACTCTCATATGAAGATAACATTATTAACTTATTAGCGTTTTCAGCATTACATTATAGTGAAGTAGAACAAAGTGATTTGTTTAAAGGTCGTATTCCCATTATTACAATACATCAAGCTAAAGGATTAGAATTTGATGAAGTTTATATCGCAGGTTGCAATGATAAAGTTTTTCCGTCTTATAGGAGTCTTAAGGAACATCAATTGGGGGAAGAAATGAGGCTTTTTTATGTAGCCCTTACAAGAGCCAAAAAGAAACTTTTTATTTCTTATCATCAAGAAGCCAAAAAAAGCATTTTTATTGATCAGATTAGTGAACGCTATAAAACAGTAAAAAAATATGGAGGAATATCAAAAGATACGTTATAATGTATACAGTTAAAAATATTAAAGTAAATAAAATGAATAGGGAGAAGAAAAGTGGATAAAGACTATAAGATTGTAAAAATGGAGAAACAGAAAAGTATAGCACTTATTGCTCATGATAATCGTAAAAGAGATATTATTGAGTGGGTGCAAAATAATAAAGATAAATTAAGCAGACATTTTCTTTGTGGTACTGGTACTACAGCAAAGCTTATTGCAGCAGAAACAGATTTGCCTGTTACTGCATTTAATAGTGGGCCATTAGGTGGGGATCAACAAATAGGTTGCCGTATTGTAGAATGTAAAATAGATTTTATGATTTTCTTTTGGGATCCTCTTGCGTCACAACCACATGATCCTGACGTAAAAGCATTACTTCGTATTGCTGCACTATATGATATACCTGTAGCTACCAATCAATCAACGGCTGATTTTTTAATTCAATCTCCATTAATGGTAGAAACCTATGAACGTAAAATTATTGATTATGCAAAACGTATTCATTCACGTACACAGGCTTATGCTAATAATGAAGAAATGATTTAGGGATAAAATATTAAGAAAAATTTTATTTATTTCTAATTATTAATTTCTATTGCACAAATATTGGATTATATGATAATATATGTAAGGATAAGTTATGTATACTGTATACAATTATTATCTGTACTTAATTATTAATCGACATTATAAATTACTTCAAAGGGGGTGAAGTAGAAGAGGCTAGTCAATTGACTAATCACTTCTACAGTGCATATGACATACTGGAGAAATTTCAAATCAGGTGCATGGGAAAATGAAATTAATGTAAGAGACTTCATCGTTAACAACTATACAGAATATACAGGTGACGATAGTTTCTTAGCTGGTCCTACACAAGATACATTAGATCTTTGGAATGAGCTTAGTGAGCTTATGGTAAAAGAAAGAGAAAGAGGTTGTTTTGCAGATACTAAAACAGTAGCAACAATCACTTCTCACGCAGCAGGATACATCAATAAAGATAAAGAAAAAATTGTTGGTCTTCAAACAGATGCACCACTTGTAAGAAGCTGTCATCCATTTGGTGGTATGAGAGTTGTAGAAAATGCCTTAAAAGCTTACGACTATGAAGTAGATCCAGAAATGAAAGAGATCTTCACTAAATATAGAAAAACACATAACCAAGGGGTATTCGATGTCTATAACAAAGATATCCGTACAGCACGTAAAGTAGGTGTTGTTACTGGTCTTCCAGATGCCTACGGTCGTGGACGTATTATTGGTGACTACAGAAGAGTTGCTCTTTACGGAATTGATAAATTAATCGAATTCAAAATGAAAGATAAAGAAGAGCGTTCTAAAGTATTTACAGCTGAAACAATGAGAGACTGCGAAGAACTTGCAGAACAAATCAAAGCTTTAAATGAACTTAAAGAATTAGGCCAAATGTATGGCTTTGATTTATCTAGACCAGCTGAAAATTTCCAAGAAGCAACGCAGTGGTTATACTTAGCTTATCTTGCAGCAACTAAAGAGCAAGATGGTGCAGCAATGTCAATTGGTCGTACATCTACATTCCTTGATATTTATGCAGAAAGAGACTTACAAGAAGGAAAACTTACAGAACAAGAAGTTCAAGAAATTATTGACCAATTTATCATGAAACTTCGTATCATCAGATTCCTTAGAACTCCAGAATACAACGAATTATTCTCAGGAGACCCAACATGGGTAACAGAATCACTTGGTGGTATGTTAGAAGATATGAGTG
>JAEWMQ010000099.1 GCA_023393125.1 Bacillota bacterium | reverse complement strand
CACTCATATCTTCTAACATACCACCAAGTGATTCTGTTACCCATGTTGGGTCTCCTGAGAATAATTCGTTGTATTCTGGAGTTCTAAGGAATCTGATGATACGAAGTTTCATGATAAATTGGTCAATGATTTCTTGAACTTCTTGTTCTGTAAGTTTTCCTTCTTGTAAATCTCTTTCTGCATAAATATCAAGGAATGTAGATGTACGACCAATTGACATAGCTGCACCATCTTGCTCTTTAGTTGCTGCAAGGTATGCAAGGTATAACCACTGAGTTGCTTCCCTAAAGTTTTCAGCTGGTCTAGATAAATCAAAACCGTACATTTGGCCTAATTCTTTAAGTTCATTTAAAGCTTTGATTTGTTCAGCTAATTCTTCACAGTCTCTCATTGTTTCTGATGTAAAGACTTTAGAACGTTCTTCTTTATCTTTCATTTTGAATTCAATTAATTTATCGATTCCATAAAGAGCAACTCTTCTATAGTCACCAATGATACGTCCACGACCGTAAGCATCTGGAAGACCAGTAACAACACCTACTTTACGTGCTGTACGAATATCTTTATTGTAAACATCGAATACACCTTGGTTATGTGTTTTTCTATATTTAGTGAAGATTTCTTTCATTTCTGGATCTACTTCATAGTCATATGCTTTTAAAGCATTTTCTACAACTCTCATACCACCAAATGGATGACAGCTTCTTACAAGTGGTGCATCTGTTTGAAGACCAACAATTTTTTCTTTATCTTTATCAATATAACCTGCTGCATGAGAAGTAATTGTTGCTACTGTTTTAGTATCTGCGAAACAACCTCTTTCTCTTTCTTTAACCATTAATTCACTTAGGTTATCCCAAAGATCTAATGTATCTTGTGTAGGTCCAGCTAAGAAACTATCGTCTCCTGTATATTCTGTATAGTTGTTCACGATGAAGTCTCTTACATTAATTTCGTTTTCCCATTTGCCTGATTTAAAATTTCTCCAATATGTCATATGCCCTGTAAAAGTAGATGCTTTATGCTCTACCTTTACTACACCCCCTTTGTAAAGTAAATTTAAACTTTGTATACTGTATACACTTCTAACTTGATTTTATTATACTATATAGATTTCACTTTGTAAATAATAATTATTATTTTATAGTGCTTTTTTTTAAATAATTATAGTTTTCCACTCTCGTCTAATTTTGTTTGCTTTAACAAAAAAAATGTTACCCTCTGGGTAACATTTAAATTTGAAGATTATCTACGATCTTAAACACTTCTTTACTGCTTCTACTATTCTATCCGCTTGGAAAGGTTTAACAATAAAGTCTCTAGCTCCTGCTTGAATAGACTCTAATACCATTGCTTGCTGTCCCATAGCGGAGCACATAATAATTTTAGCATTTGGATCCTCTGCTTTAATCTGCTTCACAGCACCAATACCATCTAACTCAGGCATTGTAATATCCATTAATACTAAATCTGGAGATACTTCTTTATAGCATTCAATTGCTCTTAGGCCATTTTCTGCTTCACCAGCTATTTCAAATCCATTCTTTGTCAAGATATCTTTTAACATCATTCTCATGAATGCTGCGTCATCTACCACTAATATTCTTTCTGCCATTTGTTTCACCTCATATATCCAGTCTTTTTATTTCATCTTTATTTCGTAATAACAAGTCGTTTTTAGTTTTTATACTATGTTCTAAAATTATACCATATTTTTCTATATCATGGAATAATATTCTTTCTTATCTCTTCTCCTATTATTTTTAAACCTTCAGATATTTCCTCTTCCTTTAAGCGCGCAAAACCTATACGAAGATTAGATGTCTGTTTAATATGAGGTTCAAAAATATCACCTGGCATAAATAGTACCCCTCTTTTATAGCACTGCTGCAGTAATGCTCTAGTGTCTATTTCATCATCTAACTCTATAAAAATATGGAGACCACCTTCTCCCCATAATCTCTTATAAGGTATATACTGCTTAACTTGTTCTACTGTATATAAATACTTTTCTCTATAATACTTTTTTGCTTTTTTTACATACCGTTCGAAGGCTCCACTTTTCATGTATTGTACAAAAACGGCCTGATCTAAAAAAGAAGTATGAATCGTTTTTGCCCTTTTTACACTTTCTAAAGTATCAATACATGTAGAGTCTGCCATAATCCAACCTAGCCTTAATCCAGGAAATAAGATTTTTGAAAGACTTCCTATATAAATAATATGATTACTCTCCCTTGTCAGTGCTATAAGTGGCATAGTATGTGAACTCGAATAGAGAAGCTCTTCATTAAATCCATCTTCTATACAAGGAATCTGATAGCTACTTAATATGCCATAAATCATTCTCCTTCTTTCTCCGCTCATCACAATTCCTGTAGGATTTTGATAAGAAGGTGTGAGATAAATCCATCTTGGTTTATATGTCATGATAGCTTCTTCTAAAGCTTCAGGTAGGATGCCTTGTTCATCCATAGGTACCCCTATTACTTGTAAGCCATAGGCCTTCATCATTTTTAAGGTTGTATGGTGCGTTGGACTTTCACATAAAATAACATCTCCTGGCTTACTATAAGTGCTTAAAATAAGATCTAGGCCTTCTGTAAAACCATTTGTTATTAAAATATCCTTTTGGCCTCCTACTACGCCTTTGCCTTCCATATAGTTCTTTAAGTATTCTATTAAGTCCCTATATCCTCTTGCATAACCATAGTTAAGTAGCTTTTCTCCTTCTAGCGCTATAACATCTAAAAATGCCCTCTTAAACTCCTCTATATCAAATAAACTTCCTTCTGGGGCAATACTTTTAAATGAAATCATACCTTTTTCATAACGAGGTTCTGTTTTAATAATATCCATTTCTTCACAAGTTTGACCATACTCATTAATAGATTGTTTCCAGTTCAAGTTCACCTCTTGCCAATCATTTCTAGTCTCTTGCCTAATAAAAGAGCCTTTTCCTTTAATACTATAAATAATGCCTCGACTTTCTAGATTCTCATAGGCCATTAAAACTGTATTTCTACTAACACCAAGTACACTACTAGCTTCTCTAGTAGAAGGCAATTTACTATCTTTAATCAATGCACCTACTTTTACCGCCCTCTCTATGTGTTTTTCTATTTGTTCATAAATAGGTGTATCTTGATTCAGTGTTAGTGTTGAAAAAATCAAATTGACTGCTCCCTTCGTTGTTAGTTACTCGCCGTATTCAATATATTCACTTTATCATATATCCCCCCTGTTCTCAACTCACCTTTATGAATTAATGCTCCCTTTTTTATCTTTATTACTTTATTTTAATATTCATTTTTTGCTTACAGCTTTTACAACTATAAATAGCTTCTGTTTCCTTCAGTTCATCTATTTCCATAAACTCACCACAATTAGGACATGTTTTGTAGCGTTTAAGACCATAAGGTAATGTGCTACTAGATTTTTCTTTTATAAGGTGCTTTTGCGTCTTATCTGCTGTCTTGAATTCATCCATACGTTCTTCAACGTCTTGCTTAGTCGCCTTATGTGATACTTTTTCAAACTCATCCATGCGAGATTCTACATTCATTCTTATACTCCTTTACACTATTCATTTTATTGTAATAACGCGATTCCTATTGACCCTAAATTACTTTGTATCTTTTGAAACATTGTCATTAATTCTACTTCAGAAAGCTCTAAAACATATTTTACTTGCTCTTTACTTTTAAATATAGCCTCTTTAGATTGAATAGCTTTTACGCCATATTCTAGTGCCAGTTTAGCTTGCATCTCATTAGTATCATCATCAGTTATCTTACATGTTAATTCATCTATAATAGTAGATACTTCTTTGTCACTTACTACTTTAGCTCCTTCTCCTTCTATTATGGCGGATCCTATATAAGGAAGCGTTGCTTCAAATTTAACGGCATAATTATTATCTTTAGCCTTTGAATCATAGGAAGTCTTATAGCAAACAGATCCTGCTTCCCCATAAGAAGTAAGATTTATCTTAAGGTCTTTTTCAAGTGTATTACTCTCCTCACCTAGATTATTACTAAATGCTACTTTTACCTGGAGTCCTTCTCCTGCTCTAACTTCCCACTGCCCTTTACTTAGTAAATAATCTTTACCGCTTAAGTCAAATGAAATACTAAGCATCTCTTCATCATATGTATTATTAATAATAGTGCATATACCTGAGCGAATAAAATACTGATCTATATGAAGTTCAAATTTTACAGTTACATCACCATAGGTACTATCTTTGGCTACTTTTTCTATAAACTCTTCTTTAGTAACCCCTGAATATTTTGCTAACAAGTTAAATAAGTCTTCTGCAAAATCTAATTCCATAATAATAGCCATTTGCTTCTCATTAAAATTAGCTATTTGTTCACTAGTTAAAGCAAATTCATAAATATCATAGTCTTTTTCTTGTTCATTAAGCTTTCTTATATCTAGTTCTTTAATAATATATTCATATAACTTATTACTTTCATCAATATATTCCTTGTTTCCTGATAGATTAAACATATCCTTAAAACGACTTATGCCAGTAACTATTTCTTTAAATCCTTGTAATTGTGTTTCATCGCCACTTTGCCCACCAGCTAGTACATACAAGGATGAGTTTTGTAAATCTTCAAAGAACGTATCCCCTTTAATAGCATACGGATTTCCTAGGATCTTAGGACTGTCTATCCCAAATTCTTGATTGGCTTTATACAGTGTTGCATTAGCGAGTTCTAACTCTCCTTGCTTCACTTTTAAACCAGCATTCCAATACTGTCCATCTTTAGTAGAAGCTAAATTCCCTTGAAGGTTCACATCCTTTACAACTGCATTAATGATACTTTCATTCTCCATACCACTTAAACCTTTAACTTTTACATTAAAATTTATGTCTGTAGCTTCTGATTTGAAGATATTCTCTAAAGCTTTACTTCCACTTTTTTCTTCAAGTAATATCTTCTCTTTTGCTAACTTATCTTGTGTATTAAGAATTGCTTTATGTATAATTTGTTGGGATGTCCCTTTTAACTTCCTTAATTTAACTTTAGAGCCATTACTATTTAAGCTCCCCATAGCTAATACCCCTACTGATATTGTTAAAAAGCCTATGATACATATAATCAGTAGTATTATCTTACTACTCTTATCACTATTTTTCGTGCTTATTAATTGATCTTGATTATTTTCTTTCAACTATTCTTCCTCCTAAATCATTGTATGCATGTCATATATTATTATATTATACGTAAATAGAATAAATTTTTCTACTATTCTTTATATATTGCCATCAATAATTATACACATTATTTATCTATAGATGTTAGACCTATGGGATTCATAATAATAGATGAGAGAAAATAAAAATACTGTAAGGCTACATCTATACTTTACATGTAGCCTTACAGTATTTTCTCTTAAATTAACCCATATTTTTTAAAGCTTTTGTATAATCCATCTTCATCTGGAGAATCAGTAATATCATCCGCCACCTTCTTTAAAGCCTCTGCACCATTTGCCATAGCAACTCCACAGGCTACATATTGTAGCATCTCTATATCATTATAACTATCTCCATAAGCAAAAGTATCTTTCTGCTCAATGCCTAGATTTTTCAGTACAATCTCTATACCTGTTGCTTTATGCACTTCTTTTAGCATAAGCTCTCCGCTTAATTTTCCTTCTTGTCCATAAGACCCAGGAATAGCTACAAACTTCTCTTTAAACTCTTCTTGTACTTCACTTAAAGTGAAGTTGGCTCCCATAAAAGTAACTTTATTAATATCTTCTCTTATTAAATCCCCCTCGTCTTGCATATTTGCAATAAAAGGAAGCATATGTCTTTCAATGTCTTCTTTTGCTTCTGGGCAGCTAGCAATTCTAGTCTTCATCCTCTCCATAAAATAAGACTTACTCCCTTTACTAGCATAAACCTTACTAGTAGCTTCTAAATAAAAGTCAATATCATGAGCTTCAAAAAAGCTTACTATATGAGCTACTTCTTCTTTAGGGATATAAACTTCATGAATAGCTTTTCCTTCTAATTCTACATATCCCCCTGCAGCTCCTATGATACCATCTAAATTCATTTCAAAAATGACTTCTGGTATCTCAGCTCTGGAACGTCCTGTACATATAAAAACAACGTGTCCGTTTTTTCTTGCTATTTCAATAGCATCTCTAGCTGAATCTGGTATTTTCCCATAATGATTAATAAGTGTCCCATCTATATCTAGAAAAATAGCTTTTTTATTCATGCTACACCTTCCCTTCTCACTATAAACTTATTATAGCTTATCTCTCTTCTTATGCCTACTCTGGTTTACGTTTATGCCTAGGTATTCCTTAAAAGCTTATGACCAAGTCTGATAGCAAATTCTGTATTAATGTTAATAATGCTCGCTACCTTAGGATTTTTATAGCTTTGATTTTTTAAATAAAGCTTTTGGCACAAAACTGCTGAATGAATAATCGTATCTCTTATATAATGCTTATTTTCTTTGCCTTCTAAACTAGCAAGGCTTTGCGCTTCTAATACCTCATTAAGCTTATCGATTTCCCTAATTAGCTCTTCAATACCATCTTCTATTTTATAAGGTACTAATCTAGCACTTAATTCCGCCACAGTAGCCCCCACTATTACATAAATGATTCGATAAAAAACTAAAGTATTAACATGACTACCAAAAGCCGATAAGCTCATAGATACAATCGTTAAGAAAAATGACGTTCTGTAATAGTCTCTAAAAGCATAAATGAGATAATAACCACCTATTAAAAGTATTAAATTAATCCACCAGGTTCCTATGAGATTAACTACTATTCCCACTATAATAGCTGCTAGCACATTACTCTTTATTCTATCTTTTTTCTTCTTAAGCGTATCTTCATAGTAAGGTGCAGTAATAGAAATGATAGGAATAATCGCCCAAATAATTTTATAAAAACCTAACAAATCTGCTAAGAACAAACTCACAGATAAAACAAGCGCCATTCGCATAGCAAAGTTAAAGCTTATACTCTTAGGATTACAAATACTTTTTATACGCATTTGTACATGTTCTAGATTAGATCTTTGCCAATCATAATAAAGCTTATTTCTTCTCTTATAATCTAAAATATTCATTTCTACAAAACTGTTATAAATACCATAAATCATATCTGTTATTTCTTCTTCAAAGCCATTAGCAGCACTATGTTCTTCTAAAAAGCGCCATAGAATTCTAATCACCTTTGTTCTTGTTACTTCTCTTTTAAAATAACTATCAATGACTTCTGTAAGACCTATAAGCTCTTGCAATGCCTTTTTATCTAAACGTCCTCTTTCATACTCACATGATAACTGCTTTAAGATCACATTAAAGTAACTAATATTCATATAAAACTGAAACTGTATTTTCCCTACATAAGTCGTTAAATAACGTCTATAACCTGTTAAGTAAATACTATAAGCTACTTCATTCATATAGTTACTACACCTGAGACTAAGTTCTTCGTCATAATTACCTTCTAGGATACTTTTTAGCTGCTGGTTAATTACTTCCCAAGCCTTACCAATATTAGGATCTAAAAGAGCCTTATTTTTATACTGTTTAATAAAGGTAGTTCCTAATATAATTAATAAAACAAATACAACTAATAGTAGCCTACTAGGTAGTTCACTAAGTTCTATGCTATTATACTGAGAAAATACATATAGCATAACAAAAGTTTTATATGACATTTGATCATAGGGGGAGACAAAATAATAGGTAATACCAAATAGAGCAGCCATATTAATAGGGATACCCCACCACCTACTTCTAGAAGCTAAAAAGGCTAAGCAAACAATAAGCGTATCTATTAAAATAAGCCTCGCCATCTTCCTTGTTGTTTGTACTCTTAAATTTTGCTTTTCAAAAGTATTTGCCCCCAGTAAAATAACAAAGGCAATCATCATACTACTCTTTCCAAATAAGAAACCTACTATAAAGGTCACTAAAAACATAATGGTTCCTTTTAAAAGCATGTCTGGTACATCAATTTTACTTTTTATGAGTAATGCATTCATCATTTGTTTTATCCTACCCTTTTATTCTTAAGGATAGTTTGGTTGTTTTCTTATATCTTATTCTTACCATACCCTATCTTCAAACTTTTATTTTCGATTAATCCCCCTTTAAAAAAACGTAACTACTTAGTTAGGTAATATATTACCAAGTAGCAATACTAATGGTTCAATTGAATAATCACATCTCATACTCTCAATAAAAAAAATGTAGCAAAGTCATACTCTGCTACATTTTTTACACTATCCCTATTCATCTAGTTATTAATATACTCTTTCTAAGAGAGCCTTGCTCATTTCCTTGAGCATGTCTTTATATTCATTATCTGGTAATCGATTGATTAACTTATAAGCTTTATCTGTATATTTCTTTGCTAAGTTTCTAGCACTTTCTATTCCACCTAATTCATGCGTCAGTTTAAAAATAGCTGCAATATCTTCATCTTCATATATCTCTTTATCTAGAATAGCTAAAAGCTCCTTAGGCTGTTTCTCTAATACATAAATAAGTGGTAAGGTGTATAACCCATCCTTAATATCATTAGCACTGTCTTTTCCTAAAGTCTGTGTATCACTGACATAATCTAAAATGTCATCTATAATTTGAAAAGCCATTCCTATATTATGTCCAATGTTCCAAAATAGTCTACTTAGTTTCTTATCACAATTACTTTCCGCTGCTCCTATATAAAGACTTAAGGAAAATAACTCAGCTGTTTTTCCTGAAACACGCTTTAAATAGTTTTTAACTGATACATTTTTATCAAAACGTGAATTAAGCTGCTCTACTTCTCCTAAACAGATTCTAGACATAGCCTTACTATCTACTTGAATGCTTTGCAGTGAAGCTGTACTTGCTAAAAGCTTAAAACATATACAAAATAAGTAATCACCAATATAAACTGCATAGTTTTTTCCATACTTTGACTGAACTGTTTCTTTTCCCCTGCGAAGCTTTGCGTCATCAATGACATCATCGTGTACAAGTGTCGCCATATGAAAAAATTCCATTACAGCTGCTAATACTCTCGTTCTTTCTTCTTCATAGTCACCAAACTTAGCTGCAATAATAGAAAATCCTGGCCTAATCATTTTACCATTTGAATGAATCATGTCTTTAATAGAGCTTTCAATGACCTTATCCTTGCAATAAGCATTTTCATCCATAAGACGTACAACTGCTTCTAGCTCCTTTTTAATTTCAGGGTAATTATCCCAGAGTTTATGCATTAATGATTCCTCTTTTCTATTTCCATGATGTCTCTAAATATAGGAAGTCTATTCATATGCTCTATTACGTAATTTGCTGCCATTCCCACAAAAATACCCGTTACAATTCCTGCTAAAGAAAGAACTGGTAAATAAAGCATGACTCCTATGTTTTTCACAATAAATGCTGCTACCAATAGTTGTCCAATATTATGGAATACTGCACCTGCTGCACTTACTCCTATAATACTTACTTTTTCTTTTAATCCGTCCTTAATCACTACCATAATCAAAAAACTAAATACTGCTCCCATACCACCATACATAAGTCCTGATATACTACCACCAAAAATACTACTAAGAAAAAGTCTAGCTACAATAATTTTAATAACATCTTTTTTTTGAGGCATTGTATATAGGGCCAATACAGTTACTAAATTGGCTAAGCCTAATTTAGCTCCTGGTGTCATAAAAGGAACGGGAATGTTTCTTTCAATCAAGTGTAACACCAGTGCGAGAGCTACAAGGAGGGACATATAAACTAAGTGTCTCGTCTTTTGCATATTCTCCTCCTAATAAATTCTACCATCCACTATATCATTCTGATTGGTACCTTTTACTTCTATATAAACTTGATTTGGTAAACAAACGATTACATCACCAACTTGGCTTTTTGCTCCAAACTCCTCACAAAGGTGATCTGCACAATCTGCCTCCTCTACTCTGATGCTTTCATTTTCTACCACTAGCACATTTGTTCCCCTTGACGTTTTTATTATATATTCCTTAGGTGCAACCTGTCCAGTTAAAGGAATCTCTTTGTAGGGCTCGCCTTCTACTGTAACATAGGCATAAGTACCATTAAAGTCTCCTACTAAAAATACTTTGAATAATAAATACGGCAAGAAAGAAATGAGTAATAACACTCCAATAATTATTTTATCCCACTTTTTCATCGCGTTACCCTCTTTTTACCAACAACTTTTACATACAAATTTCGCCTTACACAAAGGTAAGGCGAAATAAAATGATTTATATTAAGCAGTTTTTTCTTCTTTATAAATATGCTTGTTCTTACCAAGCCACCAGTTACCTACTAACTTAGTAATCCATGGCATTACATAGTAGTCAAGTCCAAATGTTCTACCTGCACCACTCATTAAAGCAATTCCACCAAAAGTATACCATAAAATATCCCATCCAGCCATAGCTGAAAGAATGAAGTTCATAGTCATAAATACTGATGCTGCTGAAGCAATCCATGTGAATAAACCAGCAATAAGAGCAAGTCCAATACCGATTTCTAAAATAACAACCATGATTTGGAATAAATTAGCCATTCCTTCGTTTGGAATCATTATTTTCATAATAGATTCATAGAATTTAGGCATACTATCTAAAATAGGTGTTGCATATGCAGTTGCACCTTCTGCTGCTGAAGAAGCACCTGTTAAACCATCTTGAAGCCATGCAAATGGCATGTTGATGTTACCAGCTTTAATCCAGCTATCTGCACCAATTGTAAAGAGCCACTCACCTTTATTAAATAAAGCATCTACTGCAGTTTCCCATGTACCTTCACCACAAAGCTTAGCAAGACCTTCTAATAACCATACACATCCCACATAGATTCTAAGTGGAATGAGCCATAAACGATTACCTTTAGAAGCTAAATGCCCTCTAAGAATAGTTCTATTTTCTTTCATATCAAAGAATTCATGTTGTAAGTAGTGGTATACAGCTGGAATATTAAGTATTCCAAATAGGTAAATCATATTTACAATATGTTTTGCTGCCATAGCAAAGAGACCTGAAAGTTTAATACCCATTAAGTTTGCTACGCAGTATTTACCACCGATTGATACCATGAAACCATGATAGCTAGATTTGAATTTTACTTTTTCTTTATTTTCAATAGAAGCAATGATGTTTTTCGCTGCTGTTGCTGCTGTTTGCTCAGCTGCTTCTACAATTTGAGGATTTCCTTTACCTGGCTCCTCTTCTACGTATGCACAGTCACCAATTAAATATACATTTTCATGATGAGTTGATTGCATATATTCGTTAGCTTGAAGACGATTTGCTCTAGTAGTCTCTAATCCATATGCTAAACAAGCAGTATTATTTTGGATACCACAAGTCCAAATAAGTGTTTGTGTTTTAATCACTTCACCTGATTTTAATGTAATAGCATCTGGTGTTACTTCTGTAATTGGACTATCTTTTAAAATACGCATTCCATGTTTAGTCATGTATCTCTCAGCTTTATCAGCTTGTTTTCTGTCTAACATGTTAAGAATAGTACCTGCTGCTTCTACTACAAGAAGTGATACTTCGCTTTCATCCACTCTGTACTCACGTGCAAGAGTTGATTTCCACTCAAGAAGCTCTCCTGCCATCTCAATACCTGTGAAGCCTGAACCTGCCACAGCGAAAGTAAGCATTTCTCTTCTTTTAGCTTCATCTCTTTCAAGTGAAGCTGCTTTAAATTTATACTCGATATGTTCTCTGATCTTAAGAGCATCTTCAAGAGACCAAAGGCTAAATCCATGCTCTTTTACACCTGGTACACCGAAGCTTGCAGGTTCGTTACCCATTCCGATCATTAAGTAGTCATATGCATACTCACCATGTTTTGTTAATACTTTTTGCCCAGCTATATCTACATTGTCGATATAGTCTACTACTACTTTTACTTTTGTTCTGTGGAAGATTTGGCTAAGGTTAACCTTAACTGATTCTTCAGGCACACGGCCACCAGCTACCTCATGAAGCTCTGTCATAAGGGTATGATATGGATTTTTATCAATTAGTGTGATTTGTACATCGTTATTTTTCTTATATTTTTTAGCAAGTTTTTTTGCGGCATGCACTCCAGCGTAACCTGCACCAAGTATAACGATATTCGTTACTTTGCTCATCCCTTCACCTCGTTTATGATGTATTCATTTTAGCAATCAATTAGTTTTATCTATTTTACTTAATTACTATAACGAATTTTTGTTAAAAAGTCTACTATTAGTTTCATATTTTCCCGTGCAACATAATTTTTCCAAATTAGATTTAGTAAACATATTCTATTTCCATAGTTTGTAGTATAATACATTCTAGAAGCTTTATTTTACACATAAACTCGTTACTTAACATGGAGGAAAAAATGTATAATTACACGAAAAAAATTTGGCTATTTCTTATAATTTCTTCTTTATTAGGCGTTATTTATTTAACAGGCTGTAATTCAGCTAAGTCCACTGTAACTGAGCCACTAACGCGTACAGAATTTGTTCTAGGAACAGTTGCGAAGATCTCTATTTATGATCATCAATCGGAAGAAATTCTTGAGTTAGCTGCTAATAGACTTTATGAATTAGAAGATACCTTAAGTATTAATAAGTTAGGGACTTTAATTGATGAAATTAATAATCAAGCCGGAATTGCACCGGTTAAAGTAGATTCAGATACTTTTAGAGTTATTGAAAAAGGGGTAGCTTATAGCAAACTTACCGATGGGGCTTTTGATATTAGTGTAGGACCTATTGTTAAACTTTGGAATATTGGTTTTCCTGATGCTAGAATTCCAAGTCCTGAAGAAATCAAATCTGCACTACCTTTAGTAGGTTTTGATAAAGTCACGTTAAATGCCGAAGATTCAACTGTTTATCTAGAGGAAAAAGGAATGCAACTAGATTTAGGGGGAATTGGTAAAGGATATGCTGCCGATGAAATTGCTGATTTACTTCGTAGCCAAGGCGTTCAGCATGCTTTAATAGATTTAGGTGGCAATCTTTATACACTAGGAACTAAAGTAGATGGTTCCTTATGGAATATTGGTGTACAAGATCCATTTAATCCTAGAGGAAAAATTATTGGTCGTCTAACAACAGCTGATCACTCTATTGTTACTTCAGGTATTTATGAACGTTATGTTGAAGATGAATCTGGTCATAAATATCATCATATTTTAAATCCTAAAACAGGTTATCCTTACGAAAATGAAATTGCCGGTGTAACCATTGTTAGTAAATCTTCCACAGATGGTGATGCCCTTTCCACTTCTGTATTTGCCCTTGGTATAGAAAAAGGTCTAGAATTCGTAGAAAGTCAATCCGATGTTGAGGCCATTTTTGTAACAACAGATTATAAAGTTTATCTCACAGAAGGATTAAAAGATACTTTCACGCTAACCAATGATGCTTTTACTTTAGCTAATTAATATTTATATGATGTTACAACAAAAAACTACCCTAGTTTAGGAGATAGCCTCCTATACTAGGGTAGTTTTGTATGTGCCTTTATTAGTTGTTTAATGCAGCTTTTACTGCTTCTAATAAAGTAGGAACTTTGATAGAAACACCTGTTACAGCATCAGTGTGACCATCTGCGTCTGTTAATGTAACTTTTTCTAAATCGAAGTTGTTTTCAGCTAAGAATGTAGCAAGTGAATCTACTTGTTCATTCCATGGTGTGCTTCCTTCACCCATGTCATATGTTCCAGCTGCTGCTGCTTCATATTTACTTGAGTTATCTTTTGCACTGATGTAGTCAAATTTTACACTTACTGGTTTACCAGCTTCGAAAGTTACAGTTGCAACTGTTTTTCCTTCTTCATCTGCTACTTCACCAACTTTTTCACCTGTGAAAGCTTCATCTGTTGCTGGAGTTTCTGAAACAACTGGTGTTTCTGCTGGAGCCTCTGTTTTAGACCCACAAGCTGTTAATGTTAACATTGAGCTTAATAATAAAGCTAATACTGCAAATTTTTTCATAATGTCCTCCAAATTAATTAATAGTGACGTCCCTATTATATATCAATATTAAAAGCATTTCAACTTCTATGTTAACTTTTTGTCAAATTATTATCCTATTATCTTTATTTTCCACTCTCACACTTCTTATATTCTTATCTTATTTTTGTTTTTCGTTATTTTTATTCTACTCTTTCAAACTAGTTATTAACATGACTTAGATTCCAAATTAATGCATCTCCTCAAGCTAAATAAAAAAGGAGCTGTCGCATTAGCTGATTTTAATTAGCTAATGTCAGTTCCTTTTGTGTATCATACGATAGAAAAACTTTAACTCAAACTTTGTGCTTTTAAAAATAGGATCTATTAATAGGCCCCCCAATAATCTGAAATTTTTTAGGGGCCTATTTTTGGAACTTTAAAATCTAGGCATCTTTTTTTAGTTCAAAAAGATATATTCCGGTACTTCCGCTTTGAATTTTGCTATCTAGTTTATTGATATTATGTGCCATTGCAAGAAGGATACTTTCAGCAAGCACATTTTTCTGACCTCTGCATAAGTATCTACGAAATGACATATCTCCTTTGATATGAGCAAATGATCCTTCAGCTTGAATACTTCGATTCATACGTAACTTACAACCTTCTTCTGTAAGTATGCGTTCTAAATCTTCAGCTCGTTTCTTCTGGAAAATCTTTGAAACCTCTAAACGCTTGGTTCTTTCTTCTAGAGGGATTTTGCTATTATTTCCTTTGATACACTGTTTTTTAAATTCACAGTTACTGCAGTTTTCGCAAGTATACTGTGTTTTTTCTGAAATATATCCCTTCTTACTTTTACTTCTTTTTAGGCCTGTTACAATGAGCTTCCTACCAGCCCTACATAGATAAACATCCTCTTTTTCATTATAAGTCATGTTTTCATGTTTACTGATATCTGTTTGATATTTCCTGGTTTTAGAAATCTCATAATTAGCAGGTTTTATAAAAGCAACCTGTTGGTTTTCTTCTATAAAAAGATAGTTTTCTTCACTTTCATATCCAGAATCAGCGACGATATTTTGATACTTAAAGTTTAAATATGACTCCATATCCTTCAGAAAAGGAATGAGTGTTGTTGTATCTGTTGGTTCAGAGCCAACAGTAAGCCACGTTATATACTGAGCATCTACCCCGTGTTGCAAGTTATAGCCTGGTTTGAGTTGCCCGTTAAGCATAGCATCTTCTTTCATTCTCATAAATGTAGCATCTAAATCGGTTTTAGAATAGCTATTACGATTCCCACATTTATAAAGCTTTTGAGTATATTCTTTAAGTTTATCAAGATATGTTTCTAGTTGTTCAATAGATTTTTGAAGCGGCGATTTTCTCTTACCAATGCCGTGTACAAAAGTGATGTTTTCTTCTTTTTTTATCCTATAAAGTTTCTTTCGTAATCTTTTTAAGTGATGTAATGATACTTGATTCTGATAGACTATTTTAATGCCGTATTGCACTTCACAATCAGCTACAAAATCAGCAAGTTTAGCTAGAAGCTTAGCTAGATTTTTAGTAACAGTTTTCTTCCAAACAAAAGTATATCTATTGGCACAGGATTCAATCTTTGTGCCATCAATGAAAATATTTTTTCCTGAAATCTCACCTAGAACATAAAGCATCTCTGACATCTGAGCAAAGATGTCTTTAGCAAAGGGTGCAAAATGTAGCGTGCGAAAACGAGCAATCGTAGCATGGTCTGGTGCAGGTAGTCCTTCTAAGAGAAACATAAAGTTAATATCACGCCGACATGCTATTTCAATATCTCGTGCAGAATACTTGCGATTCATGTAAGCATAAAGCATAATCTTAAGCATCTGTCGTGGCGTTGCAGAATTTTTCCTAATTCGGAAATAAGTCGCATATAACTTTGAAAGATCCATCTCCTCTACAAACTGACTGAGCAAACGCACCGAATCATTATCTGGGATTATGCTATCAATATCTAAAGGTAATTTTAATTGATAAAATTCCTGAGCTAGTGTATAATTTCTATGTAGAATTTTATTTATTCGCATAAGTATATTTTACAACAATAGCCAGGCTGTTCAAAGCCTGGCTATTGTTTTTTTCATAGTAAAAGGAGCTGAGCACTAATTTCTTAGTGCGACAGCTCCTTTGCTTTATACGTTCCCGACTGGAATCGAACCAGCGGCCTACCGCTTAGGAGGCGGTCGCTCTATCCTACTGAGCTACGGAAACCTATAACTTTAAAAGTTATTGCAATTATTATACTACATTTTTATTTGCTATTCGTCAAGTGCTATTTAGAGGTCACAATGGTTCCTTGTAACCAACAAGTCCCCATAAAACGCATGCCTACACTTGGATATCCAGTAAGATTTGCTTTATTAATAAGTACTTCTAATGGCATATCATTGACATCTAAGGTAAAGAGATAGGATTCTTCTCCTGTTTGCGTATTTTTTCTATTTTGAATTTCTGTGATTTCTCCTAATATGGCATACGTTGCATCTACCAAAGTAGTCGGTACAAAATAACCACTCATAATAGAAAGAAAATCCTCTTCAAACATACGCTCTTTTAATTGATCATCTAACTCTTTTTCCTCTGCCTCAAGCTTAGCTCTGGCATCTTCGTCGCCTTCTCTAGCTTTTTGTAGCATCACTTTAATTTTTTCTCTTTCTTCCTTTTCTACAGCCTCATCTTCCTCATCCTTTTCAATAGGAAGTACTATTGTACCCTCCATAGCAAGTGCTGCGATCTGTACTTCATTAAAGCTTTGCATCATTTCTACTGCTTCTGTATATTCTACTACATTTTGTAACCAGAAAATGAATTGCATCCCTGTTTCTGCTTCTTCACAAATAGCGTAATAATTATACTCATCGTCAATACATTCTACGCTAAGATCTTCTACTTTTACTGTATAGTGGCTTCTTAAATAAGGTTCACACTGTTCTATTTCAAGCTTAGTATCTTTTTGGCCTGCCCTTACGACAATCCTAACCATGACATACATATCTTTTCCAAATTCTTTTAAGTATTCTGCAATAATATCTTGATTTGCTTTGCGGCTTGCGATTTGCTTGGTTGGCTTATCTAAAATACCACTCACAATCTTTTCAAGATTATATTTTTTCTCTACATCAGAAAAACCTATTGCTGCAATTGGAGATTCCATATCCATCCCCCTTCCTATCCTTTTGCCTATATTATTTATTATCTCTATTATATAGTAATCCTTTGTTATTGACTAGCTATCTTTAGAAGTTCGCTCATACACCACAAGCCTACTATAAATATATCTTCTATAAAGCTGTAATATTCCCTAGATTACAGTCTATAATACAGTTGTAAAGAAAACATAAAAGGACGTAAGAAAAGCTTGTTAGCTTTTCTTACGTCCTTTTACATTTTCTTTAGCATAAACCATTGATTACATCATTGAAAGTATCTGGATGATTTGTAATAACTGCATCAACACCATATTCTTTCATAAGCTTCATATCTGCTACCTCATCCACTACCCAAACAGTTACTTTTTTACCAATGCTATGAACTGTTTCAATAGCTGCTTTATCTATTTTTGTATAGTCACAAGAAATAGAATCTGCATATTGATAGCAACGAATATCAAGTGGCATTTCTTTACAAAGTAAAGCTGTTTTAATATTAGGTGCCATCATTTTTATGCGTTTTAAGGTTTCTACATTATAAGATGATAGAATAACCTTATCCTCAGCACCTACTAATTTAACACGGTCAAGAACTTGGTCTTCAATAGCTTCATAATCTTCATCGCTGTCTTTAATTTCCACATAAAGCCTAACATTGTATTTTTTCACTAGCTCTAGTGCTGATTTAATGCATAGGATTTTCTCACCTTTATATTTAGGGTCATATTTCACGCCTGCATCAAACTCTAGGAGTTCATCAAGTGTATGATCTTTAATATATCCTGTACCAGTAGTTGTGCGATCTAACTTGCTATCATGAATAATAACAACTTTATCATCTTTGGTCATGTGCACATCTACTTCAATACCATCACAGTATCCTTCAGTTAAAGCTTTTGCAAAGGCGATATTAGTGTTTTCTGGATACTTACCACTAAATCCTCTATGAGCGATATTTAACACTCTATTCATTTTTCCCTCTCCTTTCATATTATACAATCTAAAATATTCCCTCAAAGTCTATTATATATTATTTTTAGAATAACTTCTAACCTTTTTATGGGAATCTTATAAACAAATTATGTCACTTGCTCCCAATTACAGCTTTTCTTGCAATTAGGACAAACTCCCTCACTATCCCACATATAGTCCATCGCCATAAAAGGAAGAATACTAGTGGTGGTCATAAACGGATAAACAGGTGGCTCTAGTACATAATCTAGGGCATGTTTTCTTGTTTTATAATAACCACATTGCTTACAAACATATTTTTCCATACCATCAACTCCTTAGATGCTATATGCTCTATGCTTTATTTTGAGACAAATAGAAACAAAATATACAAAAAACATGCGTCTTATTTAAAGACGCATGTTTTCAGCATTTTATTTCTATTTATATAAATTATTTTTTGAATTGAACCGGCACTGTCTCACTTGTCAACTTTTCAAAAACAAAACCCTGCTTTCTAAGCCCTTCTACAATTTCTGGCAACGCTTCTACTGTCGTTGTTTTAGGTGCTGCATCATGCATTAAAATAATAGCATGCTTTTGTCCTGATGCACCATTTAATACAGAGTTGACAATGACATCTTTGTCTTGCTTATTAGCAGAAGCATCCATAGAGTCTACATTCCAGTCAAAGTATACTAGCCCTTGCTCTTTGACCTTCTCAATAATTTGATCCATCAAGTCTTGCCCACCATGTTTTATGCTAATAGTGTTATTTGAACCACCTGGAAAACGCATAACATCTGGCTTTACTCCTGTTACACGTTCTAAGTGATCTGATAAGGCGCCGATATCTTCCATAAAACTATCTACGCTTGTATAAATCTGATCATATTGATGTGTGTTAGAATGAATCGCTAGTGTATGTCCTTCATCCACAATACGTTTATAAATATCATCTTGATTTTCTTTGCCCAATACAAAGAAAGTGGCCTTTAAGTGATTTGCTTTTAAAAAGTCTAGAATCTTAACCGTATTATCACTTGGCCCATCATCGAAGGTTAAATATGCATATTTTTCTGCTGCTCCTACTAGAGAGTCTGCTAATTCTGGATTCTTCTTTTGTGCTTCTTCTAAATCTAATTGAAGCTCTCCTATTTGCCCCTTCATTTGTTCAATTTTATTACTATAATCATCTATCTCTTCTTGAATACTTACTTTAGATGCCTCAATCTCTGTAAGGCTCTTTTTTACACCACTAAGTTCTTGTACTTTATTAGGAAGCTTAAACGCTAATACTCCTGTCGTACATACAAAAAATAGGGTTAAAAATAAAAATACGAGTGTCCCTCCTACCCGAGACCTTTTCCTATATGCCATTTTTTTCACCTTCTATATCCTTCTACTAACTTATGTTCATTATTTTTTCATGGATTCTGGTATAACAATCGGTTCATATTTAGCTAGCTCTTGATTAAGCCCTTCTAGCTCTTTTTTATATTGTTCTTCTTGTTCCATCATTTCAGCGGCTATACTTTTCATTTCATCTATCTCACTAGATAACTTATTAAGAGTTGCATTATACTTATTTAAGCTCATAGTAGTGTATACAAAACTTCCTAATAATATACTCGTTACAATACATGCGCCTCCTGTTACCCATAATAAAGCCGTATAAAGTCTATTCTTTGATTTTCCAAAGTGCAAGTTATTTCTTTTCACCTAATCCCCTCCTTATCATTTAGTATACTATCTTTTGACAGCGTTTTAAACCTTATTCCCTAACAATTTATTTGGAATATAATAGCTATTTTAAACCTGGCTTTAAAAGCTCCTAAAAAGAAAATATATTTCTACATATTTAGACATAATAAGTCCCTAAAAAGTTTCATTTTCCCCACAAAAAAAGAACAATCTAATATAGATTATTCTTTCTCACTTTCTGCTCTTCGTTTTTGTTCTTCCATTGCTTTTAAGTAACTTATTTGTGTAGGGGTCTTCCCAGCATATTTAATAGCCTCATTTATCCCCTCATTTAACGCACTTTTTAACTCTTCAAAACGTTCCCTACTTATCTCTACATAACTATTGCAAATAGGGCATACCATACAATATGTAGTTCTATAAGGTATAATAGGAATAAAAAACAAAGTAAACCATATCCTAAACACACATAATTGCCACTCTGATTCATTATTGCAATGTCCGCATTGCAAACTCCCAATAGTCCCTAATAATTTCTTCGTTACTTTTCCCCAACCAAAAATAATCATACTTTCACCCCTTATTTATTTAAATACACCTATTTTCTTATACGAATAAATCATATAAGAGCTTTACAAATAATAACCCAATGACAAGAAAAATAATATATCTTACCTTTTTAGCCCCACCTTTAATAGCAAATCTAGCTCCCATATACCCACCTGCAATGCTACAGATGGCAGCAGGAATAGCCAAGGCAAAAAGCACCTTACCCCCTATAAGATACAGCGTTACTGATGTTACATTAGATGCCAAGTTGGAAACCTTTGCACATCCAGATGAGGTTACTAAATCCAGTCCTAATAATCCAGAAAAACCAAGGATCATAAAAGTCCCTGTTCCAGGGCCAATTAAACCATCATAACACCCAATGATCAGACCAATAAGAGTGGATAAGCTAATAAGCTTTAAAATACTTATGTCTTTTTCTGCTAATTGTCCCCCAAGATTCTTTTGTGTCATAATAAAAAGTGCCACTAAAGGAAGAGCTATGACCATCAGGAGCTTAAGATGCTTCTCACTAATATATAAGGCTAGCTTTGTTCCTACAGCAGAACCAATAATAGCTCCCAGTGCTGAATAGATGGCTACCTTCCATTTAATCTTACCACTTTTTATATACTTTCCTGCTGCAATGACTGTTCCGCAACTTGCTGAAAACTTATTACTGCCTGCTGCCATATGAATAGGCATTCCTGTCATCATATAAGCTGGCAAAGAAATAAGTCCGCCTCCACCTGCTACTGCATCTACAAACCCTGCAATAAAAACAAGAGGACACACAATCATTAAATTCTTTATGATTTCCTCCATGAAGTACTCCTTTAATGTTATTTAAATACTTATTTACTCTCCTTTAAATCTTATTATATTTCACAATTATACACAACTTATATTTTTTCTAACATTACGTACATATAATATAAATGTGTCCCCTAAGCCTTTTCAAAATGCTTTTGGGGACACACTTATTATTTTTTTAACTTAGGAAAACCTAATATGATAGCAAAAATACCGCATACACCCATTAAAATCGGATAGTGCAAATAACCTAATATCTCCATAGCTGATACTCCAACTAGGCCTGCTGCAATAAGTAGCTGTGCACCATAAGGTATAACTCCTTGGATACTAGCTGCAAAAATATCTAAAATACTAGCCGTACGTCTTGGGTCAATATCATACTCTTCAGCAATTTCTTTAGCTAAAGGACCTGTCATAACGATAGCAATGGTATTATTGGCAGTGCACATATCCACTAGACTTACAAGTGCAGCAATACCAAATTCAGCACCCTTTTTCGTATGAATACAGCGTCTTATAAAACTAAGTATATAGTCAATACCACCATTTCTCTTAATCAGTTCTAAGGTTCCTCCGATGATAATTGATAAAATAATGATTTCTGCCATACCCATTATCCCATTAGATGTTGCTTCTATGGCTTCAAATAAGCTAAGGCTACCAGTTAGTACCCCAACAATCCCTGCAAAAAATGTACCACCTGCTAAGAGTATAAATACATTCATACCTACTAATGCACCTATAAGCACTGCTATATAAGGTAGTACTTTTACCCATTCATACGTATATTCACCCGTAAGGCCTTCTTGGTACTGCCCTGCCATAACAGTTAAGATGATAATCGTTAGAATCGCTGCTGGTAATACAATCAGAAAGTTTACTTTAAATTTATCTTTTAATTCACAGCCTTGGGTACGTGCTGCTGTAATAGTGGTATCAGAAATCATAGATAAATTATCACCAAACATTCCTCCTCCAACAATGGCCCCAATTATTAATGGAATAGGCATACCTGTCATTTCTGCAATTCCAAGCCCAATAGGAGCTAATGCAGTAATCGTTCCAACTGAGGTTCCCATTGATAAGGAAATAAAACAGGCAATTAAAAATACACCACCTACTAAAAACTGAGAAGGTATAAAGGTTAAACTTAAATTAACAGTAGCTTCAACACCACCCATAGCCTTTGTTACACTAGAAAAAGCACCTGCTAAAATGAAGATCATGCACATCATCATAATATCACTATGGCCTGCGCCTTTACAAAACACTTCAATCTTCTTATTAAGCGGTTCTTTTCTATTAAACATAAATGCTACAATTGTTGCTATTATAAATGCTACCAGTACAGGCATTTTATAAAAATCCTTGGTAGCTATTCCAACCCCTAGAAAAAGCACAAGAAATACTACTAACGGCAAGAGTGCAATGGGATTTCCCTTTGGGCTATCTTTTTTCATGATGTCTATTCTCCTTTATCCTATTACATAGTTGTCATATAGCCATTATATTAACATAATTCCTTTGTAACAATCTATACAAATGGAATTAAACCATTTAAAAATATTATTTATATCCATATAAAGATAAAAAAGCAAGCCCCATTTTTTAATATAGGACTTGCCTTTTTGACTTATTATCACTTTTAATCTACTTAACTTCTCCACCTTCTACAACAACACTCTCAGGGTCTACACTGTCACCATAAATAGGTAATAAGGTCGCTTCATAATCTGCATGGAAAAAGTTTTCATTAGCTAATGCTTTTATTTCATCATTAATCCAGTTTAATAATTCTGTATTACCTTTTTGAACAGCAGGTGCAATCGTATCTATGCTACCTAATGACTCGATACCTGTTGTAAAACCAGGGTTTTGAATAGCCCATGCAAACACTAAAGTATTATCATGTGCAAGTGCAGCACCTCTACCATCCTTTAATGCATTAAAGGCTTCTGTATTCTCATCATATTTAAGAAGTTCAATATTTGGATAGTTCTCTGTAAAGTAGGTCTCTGCTGTCGTTCCTTTATTGACGATTAATTGCTTTCCTTCAAGCTGAGAAACATCTGTAATAATGGCTCCATCAGGTGATACAACACCAAGCGCTACCTTCATGTAAGGTAATGCAAAATCTACAACTTCAGCACGATCTTTTGTTACTGTAAAGTTAGCTAAAATAATATCTACTTTTCCTGACTGTAAATATTCCACTCTACTAGCTGCTTCTACTAAAACAAACTCTACAGCATTTTCATCACCCAATAAATCTTTAGCAATACGTTTGGCAAAGTAAACGTCATAACCTTGGTTTACCCCATTTTCATCTACATACCCAAAAGGTGGTTTATCACTAAAGACGCCAATTCTTATCTTACCTCTTTCCTTAATAGCTTCTATACCAGAAGCACTTGCTCCATTACTACTTGCCTGCTTATTGCTTGAGCAAGCTGTCAAACTTCCTAAAATCACTAATAAACCTACTAGTATACTTAATACTCTTAAACGTTGTTTCATCTTACTTCCTCCTCAAAATTAAAGATATTTAAAAATTGTTTTGCCCTTAAAGTACTAGGCTCTTCAAAAAATGTCTTTGGTGAACTTTCTTCTATAATTTCACCTTGATCTATAAATAAAATTCGGTCTGCCACAGCCTTTGCAAACTTCATTTCATGGGTGACAATAGCCATAGTCGTTCCTGCTTTAGCAAGCTCTAAAATAACATCTAATACTTCTCTTACCATTTCTGGGTCAAGCGCTGCTGTCACTTCATCGAAAAGTAAGATTTCTGGATTCATACAAAGAGCTCTTACAATAGCTACTCTTTGTTTCTGTCCCCCTGAAAGCTGGCGAGGATAGGCATCTTTTTTATCACTTAATCCAACTCGTTCAAGTAATTTCTCAGCTTGTAAAGAAGCTTCTTCCTTAGCCCTTCTTTGCACTTTTATAGGCCCTAATAATATATTTTCCATAACTGTCATATGAGCAAATAAATCATAACTTTGGAATACCATACCAATCTTTTGCCTAATTTGTGGCCAATCTTTTTTATTCTTGGTAATACTTTCCCCATCTAATTTAATGTTTCCTGTTTGAAAATCTTCTAAGCCATTTAGGCAACGTAGCAAGGTACTTTTCCCACAACCTGAAGGACCTAAGATGACAATTACCTCTCCTTTTTTAATTTGAAAAGAAATATCCTTTAGGACAGGTGGATTGTTATCATAGCTTTTATATAAGTGTTCTATTTCTAATAATATTTCTGCCATATGTACGCCTCCTTATGATTGCCACTTCATTTCTAATTTTCTAGAGAAAATAGAAATAGGATAACAAATAATAAAATATAAGATAAAGATAAAACCATATACCCAAAGAGGAGCACTAGGTACTTTTAAAATTGAAGCTTCTATAATCTGTTGCCCTACCTTTAGTACCTCTACAACGCCAATTAATACAATTAAAGAAGTAGTTTTAACCATACGAGTTGCTAAGTTAATAGCTGCTGGAAGCATTCTTCTTACGGCCTGTGGAATGATAATATAACGATAAATTTGAATCTCCGTTAACCCAATGGCTCTGCCGCTATCACTTTGTACTTTAGGCATAGAAGTAATGGCGCCTCTTACTATATCTCCCATTTCAGCTGTTCCCCATAAGGTAAAGACTATAATCGAAATAATTTCTGCATCTATATGATAACCACTGAACTTTGTTAAACTAAAATAGAAGATAAAAAGCCATACTAAAATGGGAATAATTCGAACAGCTTCTAAATAAATCCTACAAACCACCCTTACTGCCTTGTGTTTAGATGTCATAAGTATGCCTAGCATCATACCTAGTACAGCAGATAAAATCATTGCAATGAGCGCTACTTTCATAGCTACACCTAACCCGCCTATAAGTCTAATGAGGTTTCTGCCTTGAAAAAGCACGTTAATGCCCAAATCCTGCATATCTCATCCTCCTTTCAAGCCAAGTAAATAATATGGAAAGTGGCAATAGAATAATTAAGTACGCAATCACTAATAGAAAAAGTGCTTCATCTGTTTTGTAATACATACCAATTAAGTCTTTAGCAACAAACATTAAATCAGCTAAAGCAACTGCGCTAAATATAGACGTTTCCTTTAGTAGAAAAATAATATTGGCGCCTATACCTGGCATAGCAACCGCAAATGCTTGAGGTAAAATAACATGTTTTATCAGTTGCCATTCATTTAAGCCGATACTTAACCCCGACTCAATTTGCGACTTGCTAACGGCTTCTAACCCTGATCTAAAAGCTTCCGCCATATAGCTTCCCCCTAAAAAGGTTAATCCTATCACCGCACAAGCTTCTGCACTTATCTTTATCCCTAACTTTGGTAAACCGTAATATAAAAAGAAAAGTTGTATCAATAATGGTGTATTTCTAGATAATTCTATATAAGCTCCCACCACTTGCTTTGCAATCGGAATCTTATAGTATCTAATCATGGCACATATAAAACCTACTGAAATAGCTAGAACAATTCCTACTCCTCCTAAGGTTAAAGTCAGCTTAGCCGCTTCAACATACAAGGGAACATATCTTTCTATAGCACTTATATCCATCTTCGTCCCTCCTCTAGTTTTATTTCCTAGTATTCCTATTTGTTTTATTTTTTATTTTATTCAGTATACGCTAACTATTTAAATTTTGTCAATATATTTAAGTTTAATAAAATATTATTTAATATTAATTTTATGAAATAGACAATCTTATTAATAACTTTACTTCTAATATTTTTATTATTTTTTGATACAATTGTATTATCCTATAGCATTTTAATACTGCGAATAAAAATTTTTTTCCATGAGACTGTAACAAAAAAAGACCTAGACTTAAGTATCAATTGACACTTAAGTCTAGGTCTTTTTTTGTTACGCACGCGGTAGGATTCGAACCCACGACATTCTGATCCGAAGTCAGATATTTATCGAACATATGTTCTGTATGGTTATTCTGACCCTTGTGTTTCAAGCTATTGGCTAATCATTGAGCCAGGGCCTTGAGTTTATTAATCTTAGGCGGTAGGTGCAATGTAGGTGTCATGCCTACTCCTGCCGCTTACAACATTTTCTAACAAGTTGTAAGTACTAAAGTCTTTGATAATCAACACTTCATATATAAATTCTTACGTTTTTCACCCTAAACCCCTTTACGCGTGTATATGTGCCCTCGCGCGCTATATTTATTATTATATTTTATATATCATATAGTATTTTATTGTAATAATGTAAGTGAATAGCCTTAAAGCATTGATAAATAAAGCTTTTCAGACTTACACTTTTTTCTTACATAGGGCTTACAAAATAAAATTGTAAGCGTGTTCCTGCTTATTTAATAGAGTAGGAAATGCTATCTTCTACATTTTTTCGATAGGCTCTAGAGAAATCTAATGTAACTTCTGAATCACTTCTTAATAAAAATGCCTCTATCACTTTTATTGTAGCTCCATTTTTAACCCTGAGAAGGTTCTCGTTATCTGATATTGGGGTTATATCTTTTAGTTCTATTCCATCTTGATAAACTGCAAGAGATATCATCTCGGAAAACCTCTTAGCCTCTTGACTTGGGTTGGTGAAGTTCATCTCTACTTCTATCATTTTTGTGATATTATCTTCTCCCGTGTATGTCCTGACCTCTTTTATTTCTACACCACAGCCATTTATATCTTTAAGTTTATAAGGTTCAGCCTCCTCAATTTGCGATGTAGTAGGAGCTACTGGGCCGTCATCTATGTTATTAACTACTGTCCATATGCAAAGTCCTATAACTGCAAAAAGAATAACTATAAAGATATATTTTTTCATACCAAATCCCCCAAAATATTTATAATATTAAGTCTATTTTAACTTAGGTAAATCCAGTATACAAGACCAAATCTACCAATCCACTCTATTCCACATATAATATTTGCATTTTATACATAAAAAAAGAAGCCCCTCAATTAAGAGAGGCTTTTTGCATATTTGATTAATAATGATCTAACAGTACTAGATGTATACTTTCCACTTTTCCATAAGGCTATATCAAATTCCATTCCTGCAGCTTCTATCTTACTCTTTATCTCGTCTAATCCCCCAAGTTTAGCAAGTAGAGCAGGTACATTCTTAAGCACTATCTTGTTTAAATTATTCCAGCTTGTAGCATTAATCATGACCCCCTTTGAGATAATTTTTGCTACTGCAGCTATAAGATCTCTATCTACCACCATGGCGTCAGCCACATCTAATTTGAGCTGTTTCCAGGCTTGTTGGTTCTCTACATAATACTTAGGGCATAGCTTTTTTGTTACGTCATAGTGCCTAATAATTGCCGTCGTAGGTTCTAAACCATAACGCTTACACAAGTCTACTAGTAAACCAATAAGGCTCCTATAGGTCGTTTCTGTGAACTTACCTTGCCAATCAGGATGACATACCTCTATACCTATACTGTAGGCGTTAGCATTATTCGCATGATAAGCTATTTCCCCCTCAGGTACACATTGTATAATTTCTCCTTGTAAACCTACGATATAGTGACTACTGGCGAAAGATTTCTTCTCTTTTAGTGAATCGAAATAGTTTCGATTGGCCATAGCACTAGACCCCGCATTACCTACCCAATGCACTACTATGTTTTTAACCTGCTTTAATTTAGTACCTGGTCGTGAATAAGGATTAACCGTTAGTAATTTTATCTCCATCTTTACCACCTTCCTGTACTCGCTTAGCATCTATAAATCCCTCTGATAGGATATAAGCAATTAATGTTCCACTACCCATAACAATAGCTGTAACTTGTTCTACAGTGAGCGCAGGTACATTAAACGCTACTAGAATAGATGTGATAAAACCAACTAAGGCTACCCAAAATTTCCTACTACTAAGTTTCTGTTTCCAATTAATATTTTTCATTATCGGTTATCCTCCTCTGATCTATTAGCAACCTCTTGATTTCCAAATTGATACTTCTTATCGTTGGCATTCTTTGCCACAATAGCTGTAAGTACGATTGTTCCAAATCCTGCTACGCTAGGTATAAAGTAAGCTAGTCCAGACGTATCTTTAGTTACCCACATAAGTACTGCAGAAAATATAAAAGCTGCTACAGTAAACACTGCAACAGCTATAAATATTTTATCTGTTAAACCACGTTTCTTCTTGGCTTTCTTTATCTCTTCCGCTTTGGCTAGAATCTCTTTATCCGTCATTAACTACCCCTCCTTTGGCTTATTGAACACAGCATTATTTAGAGTTTTTATATCTCTTTGCATTTCTGCCTGTTTAATCTGCATCTTCACAAACTCTTCGGATTGTTTTTCTAATTTACGGTTAGTGTCTCGTTGCTCTAGCCCTATATTATCCACACTCTTCTTAATGTATTCCACATTCAAATCTAGTATCGTGTCCTGCCTTACCTCTTGCTTTACTTCTTGTTCCTCTTGCTTCTTATCCTGTTTTTCTCTATCTTTTCTCCCAAAATAAAAAGCTAGGAAAGCAATGCATATGCTCCCTAGCCAGTACAATAATTGTATATTCATATGAGACCTCCTACCTTGTCATTTTTACACTCCTAATTTTCCCAGTAAACGGATACCCGTCTTGTCCCCACAAACCTATTCTCTTTCCTTCATTTCTGCTTACTATCCCACTAGCTGTTACGCTTATTGTATACCACGTATTAAGCTCGTATTTTTGGTATTGTTGCCCACAGTTACTCGGCACGTTAACCCATTCTTTGTTTACGCTATCCCAAGTACCAATATTATCGCATTGTTTTTTATCCCAGTTAGTCCCATTACTACTTTCCCAAACACCTATGCATCCCTCAATCAAATATGAGAAATCTATACCAAACCAATAATCACTAGCTCCCGCAAATAACGCTTGTCTATTATAACTAGTAAACATTACTTCCATTTCTAGCGTAAAAGAAGTAAGTCCAACAAAATCGGGGTGAGCTAAAACGGAAAAATATCCCGTAGCTAAATTGAATGTATTTCCATCACAGTAACTATTTATATTTTGAATTGTTTTAGGATTATATCCATTACAATCTATATACCCGTACTGCCCTAAAATATAAAATAAAATATTCGCATCATTAATAAGTGGACTCCATATGTTCGGTGTGCCTTTTACCATTTTAAAGGTATTTATTACTCCTGTGTATTTATTACCTTTATTTGCCCATGCGCCAAGTATCTTGTTTTCAAATCTTCCAAAAATTTTTCTAGTATTAAGCAAACGGTTTATAGCAACTTGATTATTTACCGTTACTGTTAGTCTATTTTCTGCGAAAGAAATTATACACCTGTTAGCAGAGTTTACTATAATAGGAATATCGCAGTACCCAGAATTGTCAACTCCGGCGTTGTCGGATTGTAATATATCCCAAGTTAACCCGTTAGAGCTGGCATATATGCAGAATCTACCACTCTTTATGCACAAACCAAACCAATAATCCGTTGCACTAGAAAATAAAGCTTGAAATCCATCTAGATTTGTTGGAGTAAACGTAACGTCTATTTCAAAATCTTGAGTACCTAGTTCAAATTCCCTATGGCTGCCAATTAAAACATTCCCAGTCCTCATATCATATCCGCCCACTAACGTAGCACCGCTTTCTAACACGCTCTTTTTGTTACTAGCTGTGTTCATATCCTCAAAAGATGTACCATCTAGCCACAATATTATATCATTAGCGTTGCCCCCGCTGCCGGAGGCATATTGAAAAAGCTCGTTAAGCGCATCCTCTACATTTGTGCTTGTGCCTTGGAAACTTCCGAGTTGAGTTGTTTTCGGATCTACACTAATCTTACCATCGGCTTCCACCACCACACCGTAATTCTGCTTGGGCTGAACAGTCCCAACACTTTCATATGTTGCAACATTAACAGCAGAAGCACTAACCCCGTAAAGTTGTATAGCTGTTACTTCAAATTTCCCACTAAATCTATACTCTACCCTGTGAGCCTTGTGAGGTACGTCTATCTCAATCCAAAGCCTATCATTTTCTACTAATTTAAAGTATGTCAAACTAGCATTTAGCATACTACCACTAGAGTCATAAAATACTAGGTCACAGTAATTTGTATGATATTTAGTTTCTTCCTGTAAGCTAGACACTATAAAAATTAGACCGTACTTATTAGTAACTTGATTTCCAGTTAAAATGATATCAGCCTCTATGCTTCCCCCATCAAGTGCATATCCATTGTCTATTTCAGTAACTCTAGAGCTTATCGCCCAACTCAAATCTACGTCAACCCATTGACTTGCATCACTTATCATTGCTTAAGCACCCCCTCTATAGTACCACTTAAGCCACCATCAAATTTATAATTAAGAGACGTTACAAGCATATCACCCACGCCAAATACTGTAATAGTGTCACCTATTTGCAATGAAGGGTCTATACGGCTCTTAAAGCTATACTTTTCACCATTGTAGATAGCTAAATTGTGTGCATTTACTTGACTAGAAGTCTGTATATAAGGATTGCTTAAATAGCTCACAGTATCATCCACAGTAGCTATTGCAGTACTAAGTATTTTAGTACCTATAATACTAAAATCTATATAGCTTGTTACGTCACCATAGCCACTACTAAGAGCAATGCTCCCTCCAAATAATCCGTATTTAGGTGTACTAAAATAACTATATTTCTTAAAGTTAAAATACTTTACAAGCCCCGCCCCACTAAAATTAAACTCGTGCGGTATATATTCTTCTGTAACTCTAACTCCAGTGACACTATACAGAGTAGTATCTTCTTCTTTAGTAAATACACTACGGACTAAGCTGTAATTCTGCTTGGCTGTTACAAGGTCTGTGCTATTGCCACTCTTATCGAGTATCATTTCTCCTGGTCCCTCTTTGTAGACTGCCACTGGTGTACTAAACTTATAAGGCATAAGCTCTACCCCTTCTCGATACCTCATAATCCCACCACAAGCGAATGCTAAAGCCTTTAATTGTTCTTTAACCGTCTTATAGTACAAATAAGCACTCTCTAATGTGCCATCTACTATAGAGCCTACAGTGATACTTTCATTCATTAGCTTAGTTATAGCAGACGTTATATAACTACTTAACAAAACATTCTGAGCGGCTAATATCTCTGTAATAGGTTTGCTTGGTACGTTGGTTCCTAATTCTATGCTTATAACATAATCACTTTTTTGCCATCTTGTAGGCTTAAAAGTACCTATGCACACATACTCACCAACTCCATTAACTACACACCCCGAATGTACCTCTACAGTAGCGTCTTGACCATATTGCTCAGTCGTTAGCGCATCAAACTTTAGTTCTAAGTTAATCTTATCATCTTGTAAACATCCGAGGGCAATCTCACCACGTTGTTGTACATTAATATTGATTATTTTCTCCTGGCCAATAGTAAGAGGGGTAGCATAATTAAACACTACCTTGGCTCTTGCTTTAACCACATTAGCTTTTATTGCTTGCTTGTAAGCGTCTGTAGTCGTTATCATGCTATCCTCCTATAATTCTGTTAAAGTTATACTACTCTCATCCCAGTAAGCCTCAGCATTAAAAAAAGACCTAATAGGAGTTGTCCTATCAGACCTTTTCATAGTTTTAGTTTTAGTTGCTCCATCATTATCTACAAAAGTCACACTTACGGTTATGCTACCAAGCGCGGTCATTAAAGCACTCATCTTAGCTTGCCCTAATGCACCAAGTCCTATTTTAATACTTACTTTTTCGCCTAGTACATACACAAATGTATCTCCTAAACTATTAGTAACCTCTTTAGTAATATCCTTATGAGTGACTTCATATGCCACTATATCTGTCAAATCTAGATTACCTACTCGGATCAACATCTAAAATCACTCCTCTTCTATCTAATTCTCTTAATACACCATCAACTACAGTAACACTTTCACCGACCTTATACCCATCTATATTAATAGGTTGTGTATAGGTTCTTTCTTCTGTTAAAGCCCCATATATAGCACCTAGGGCACTAATAACGCTATTGTCTTTAGTATTTACATTTTGTGTAACCGTGCTACTTGTAGCAAGACTTGCACTCATGCCCATAGTTTCTCCTGCAACTGCTGCTTGCATCTGTGCTACTAACTCACCTACTGCACCACGAACCATATCAACACCGCTTCTAAGGCCTTCAGCTAAAGCAGTAGTAGTATCTTGACCTATTTGATTAGCTTCCTCAGGTAATATACTTAAATCATTTCTTACCTTGTCCGTGAATTCAGTCTTAAGGTTGTCAAACTCATCCTTATAGAAGTTTCCGGCCAACTCACCTGCTAGTCTCTGTTTTTCTTCCCATAATGCTAAATAGCTATTAAGGTTTTCTTCAGGTTGATTCAATAATAGCTCTGTAAAGTCTATAGCATCCTCCATGTTATTCTTTGAAATCAACTCGTCTAAAAATGCTTGGCTCACACCTTTTTGTTTAAGAGCATCTAAACCTTTACCAAACAAAGTGAGTTGATTAATATCATCTTGTAGATCTCCGAGCTTCATGTACTCGATATCGTCTTGAGTAAACTTGTCGAACAAATCACCAAAGGCCTTAAACTTCTCTTCTAGACTAGTTTGCTTATTCATGATGGTTTGATATGCACTTTCATAGGCATTAACTAATCCTGAATAAGTACTTTCATAACTCTTAATGTATTGTTCATGTAAAGCCTTTTCATCTTCTAGTCCCTTTTTAGTAAGTTCTAGTTTGGCTTGATTAGTTTCTGCTAAAGCATTAAGCTCTTTTTCAGTTACGCTTTTAGCCTTAGCTTCTATATCTTTAAGTTTCTTAGCCTTCGTTTCTTCGTCCAAGTCCTCCATCAAATCCAGTTCCAACTTAGCCAAAACTTTATAAGCTCCTTCTAAATCTTTAGACCCACTAGCTATAGACAGAGCCTTATTCTGCTTATCTAGTTTAGCTTCTAAATCACTTATTGCCTTAGCCTTTTCGTTTACCTTAGCTTTCTCTGTGGCAATGTACTTGTTATAAGTCTTTTGTACACCTGCTACACCTATTGTCTCTTTAGCCGCTAGATCCTGTTCTAGCTGCTTTAATTCCTCTGCAGATAACTTCTCCTTAAGCTTAATATATTCCTCTGATCGTATAATTTCTTGCTCTTGTTCTAACCTAGCATATTCCTCTGAGGCATCATTTAACTTTAAGGCTGCTTCATTAGTCGCTTCATCAAACAAGTCATCTGTTAATGCCTGTGTGCTTATAGCAGTTTCTTCTACCTTCTTCTGATACTCTTCTGCACCCTTTTGCATAATGTCCTGAATGTGTTTTTGATAACTCTGAGCGTTCTTATCATACTCAGTTAAATCAAGAGATTGATTAGGTGATATACTGGCTCCACTAAAAGGATTCTTAGCTCCACTTGGAACACTAGGCATATTTCTTTTATAATCATTGGGGTTAAAACCAAACGCACTATTAGTTGGATTATTAACTGAATCATTAATTGCTTCAATTAATACTTGACCCCCACTTCTTATACCTTCCGCAATAGCATTAACAATATTTACACCTACCTGTATCCAGTCTATAGCCATTATGCCTTCAATAAATTTATTCATAACCTCATCCGCACATTGTACAAGCTTAACAGAGGCTTTAATTAGAGCTTCAATTAAGTGTCCTATAATCTCAGGAGCCTTTTCTACAAGCTTAGGTAAAGCTGCTACGATGCCATCTGCTAACGCTAGTATTATTTCTAAAGCACAATCAATTAAGGCATCTATATTATCTGGCTCTAGTAAAAAGTCTATAAAGTCTAAAATAGTTTCCACTGCTATAGGTATTAACTCTGGTAGTGCTTCAGCTATTCCTTTACCTAATTCCAATACGATATCTAATCCTGTTTGTAACAGTGTAGGCATAATTTGTACAAAAGAGTCTACCAAAGACATTATAATATTTTTTGCTATACCAACTATTTCTGCAATGTTCTCTTGTATCCCTTTGCCTAGAGCTTTGATAATATCTACACCTAAGGTTAAAAGCTTTGGCGTGATCTCGCCTATCCCTCTTACAAGAGACATTCCCATTTCTATAGCAGCCCCGGAAATAGTCTCTAAATTATCACTTAGTCCTTGTATAAATGACTGGATCAAGCTAGATGCTGCCTCAATCATTTTAGGTGCTGCTGCCGCCACTTGTACAACTACCTCACTAAACACATCACCTAAAGTACTTATTAATCCCTCTAAACCATTTTTCTCGAAAGCCTCTGCCAATTCATCTAGCATGGAATTAGCGGTCTTTACAACTTCAGCCATAGGATTTCTCACATCTTGATAGAAAGTAATACCTAAGTCAGTAAGCTTATTCTTTAATATGCCTATTTGACTCTCCATAGTTGCATATCTAGCACTAGCCTCTTTAGTTAAAGCAGTATTTTCTTTCCAAGCAGTATTACCTATATCCATAGACTTAGCAAATACCTCACTTGCACTACTAGCTCTTAGCAAAGCATCTTTAAGCCTTATCTCTGTGATACCCATCTCATCTAAGACTTTAAGAGAGCTCATGCCGCGTTCTTCTGCAGTACCTAGCCCCTCTATAAAGGCCATAATCGCGCTAGCAGCATCATCTTTAAATGCCTTTTTAAATTCTGCACTAGACATACCTGCCACTGCTGCGAATTGTCCGAGAGAGCTGTTACCTGTCTCTACCGCTAAGGCCATATCACTCATAACCTTGCTAAATGCAGAACCACCAGCCTCAGCTTCTATACCTACAGAACTAAGACCACCAGCAAAAGATAAAATTTGAGCTTCACTCAGTCCTATTTGTTTACCTGCTCCTGCTAATCTGAGCCCCATAGCAGTTATCTCTGACTCTGTAGTAGCTAAGTTATTACCTAGTGCTACAATCGTACTACCTAACTTGTCAAAGTCATCCTGGCTCATTCCTGTAATGTTGGCCAACCTTGCTAGACTAGTAGCTGCTTCTTCACTTGATAGATTTGTAGCATCCCCTAGCTGAACCATCGTCTTAGTAAAGCTATCTATCTTATCTATGCTTATACCTAACTGTCCGGCAGCTTCTGCTACTCCTGCTATTTCAGCTGCAGACTGGGGCATTTCCTTAGCCATGTTCCGAATAGCACCTTCTAGGCTTGCAAGCTGCTCCTCGGTCCCATTTACGGTCTTTTTAACACCAGCGAAAGCTGACTCAAACTCTATTCCTGCTTTGATTGCAAAGCCAGCTGCAGCTGCTAATGCTGCTCCTACTGCAGCTAGTGCCTTTGCTATACCAGCGGCTAAATCTTTAAGTCCTCCTAGCCCTTTATCTGCTAGTCCTTTTAATCCGTTAAGTCCATCCTTAAATCCTTTATTGTTTAACTGGGTATCAATAATAATAGAACCATCTGCCAACTTACCTCACCACCTTGTGGCTACTGGCTCATTGGCTCTGTGTAGCTATTTTTATTTCAATTTCCTTTTTACATTTTTTACACCATACAAAAGCGCCATTACTTTTTGCGTTGTCCTCTTCATATTGAAGCAATCTCTTGCCACAATGAGGACATATGAACCATTTTCTCATACGACCTCCTAACTAAAATAAAGAAGAGAAGACGTTTACAATCGCTTGTTCCTTCTCCTCTTCTGATCTGTTATCTGGTAATTTATAGAGTCTCTTCATACGACTGTAAAAATCCTTTTGAGACTTAGGTAGTTTAGAATCTATTTTCACGGCTCTATATCCCATAATCTCGACTATCTTACAATCTTTTAGACTCTTAAACATAGCTTTAAACTTCCACCAGTGCAAATTCTCTACATCTTGCAGGTCTATCCCATATTGTTCTAAAAATGCAGAATAGATATATTCATCATCGTGCTCATAAGAGTAAATAGCTTTATGATCTGCTTTACTACTACTTGATTTTTGTTCAAGTTCTTTTCCACATCTATAAAACCAAAGTAGCCTATCTACTGCTTGGGCCTTATCGTGTGGTTTGTGCTTGTAGTAAAGATTAATAGCTAAATCAAACTTTTCTTCCATAGGAACATCTTTATCTTGCATTAATTCCTCAAATAAAATAGACACCCTAAAGTCCGTATTAATCGGATATTTAAGAGTGTCTATCTCTATACTTCGAGGTAATAAATCTACAAGTATATTCATTAGTGTGCCCTACGTTGTGCTCTATTAAGAGTGTACTTAGCTACACGATCATCCATAGCCTTCTGCTCTTTTTTAGCTTCTTCACCTACTTGTTCAATGAAGCTATCAAGCGCCTCAAAGTGTTTACGATAATTGTAGCTATCACCAAATATTCTCTCCGCAGTCTGTGCCCCACAAGTCTTGTCAAAGAAATTTTTTACTATGTCACAATATTCCCTAATTCTTTGAGCAGTAGTTAATCCTTTTTTGATGCTCGCATTCTTAATATCCTGTAAAGCCTCATCATAATTTTCTAACTGTACTGCATCCATTACGTCGAAATTTAATTCTACATCATTTACTTTAATCATAGGGTTATACCTCTCTTTCTAATATTAAACACTTGGTGTAAATGTAAGACCATCGGCACTTAATGTGCCTGTGACTGTGGTAACTTCACCGTTGGCTTTAAAATCACCGCTATAAGTGTAGGCGTCTGTACTTCCACCTTCTGAACTTGGAATAATAGAGAAATCTCTCTTATATCCTGTATAGGTTTCACTTCCAGCATCACCAGTCTTAGTAGTTAGATCAACCATGATTAAAGGTCTTGTAGCCCCATCGTTAATCTTCTCTCCATCAATAATACCGACAATATCTGTATGCACAGCATTGTCTAAAATTTGATCAAAAGCAAATGCGATAGAAGGCTCATAACCAACCACATTTGTCCTAGCTGCTTTTTCATCCACATATCTACGATTATACTCTACTGGATTATGACTTTTACTTGCATCTGTAAAGCCTTGCGCCCTTTTGTAAGCATAAGTTACACTACCGCTACTTCCACTTGGTACGCCATAAAATAAAACCTTATCTTCTCTTGCTACTAATTTCATTTAAACTCCTCCTTCAAAATAAATTAATCTAAGTTGAACGTTATATATTGCTGAGTCTTGTGTGTTTGACATTAAATAGCCGTAAGTAAGGCACTCCACTTTAATTGGATCCTTATCCCTGTCCAAAATAGGTAACACTTTCTTACGGTTATTATCATTAATCCATTCACATAATGACTCATAAAAGCCATTATTCTCAAGGTTATTTAAAGTATCACTTCCCCAAGCTTCTCGGCTACAAAATACAAATGTAAATTGTTTTTGCGCCCCACCATCTACATACTTTTTCAGTATTGGATTGGTAGGTACTGAATCTATATTGTAATTAAACTTTGAGTCTAAGTAGTCTACATTTAATGCCCCATCCTTCAATAACGGACAAGAATAAAAATAATTTCTTATGCTTTCTAATATTGTCATGATCTACCTCCCGCTATTTGAGCTGCCCCATTAATCCATTGAGCTAAGTGGTCGGCCTTAGACCGTTCAAACCAAAATGAGCCTCGTCTAGAATCTCCACTATGGAAAGTAAGGTCTTTTTCAGTTACTACCTTTTTCTCACCTGCTCTGGCCCATGGCGAATGAGATTGTTCACCGATCATTACCTTATTGTAATAAAGATATCTAGCTTGCACACTGTTATAAACAACTTTTCCACTGCCTATTACGGTACCAGTTATACCGCTTTGCTTAAGCTTACCAGAGTCAAAAGGGACATAAGGTTCGGTTGTTCTCAATACCTCTGAGTCTATAAACTTTTGTACTCTTCCACCTACTTCTAGACCTCTTTGAAGTACAGAAGCGTTAATATCATAGACTTGCATACGAATATTTATATCCATTAAGCTCCACCTACTTCCCAGTGACGCATATTGGCACTACCAAAATCTTTTTTATCGACCTTGGTAATATCATGCACATCATCATAAGCTTTTTCTAGATCAGTAATCTTAGTAAAGTCCTGTTCTATTAAACCTTTAACAATCTTGTCTCCCGGCTTCAGTGTCCAGGTACCTTCTAATCCAACATACTGCTTTGGATCCACATAACCATTTAGCATTAGTGGTATGAAAACAACCACGCTATCGGCTGTCTCCATACCACTTTTTTTCACGTTAGCACCTTTACAGTTATCCCAAAATACACCCTTAATTTGAGTACGCTTCCAGGTATCTAAGCGTGTTGTAGCATCGTAGCACTTGCAAAACAAAGTGATATCTGCATTTGTATACAAATTACCACCCCCTATACATTAAGCCTGTATGACCTAAATATTGCTTTGCTAGTGTATGCTTTTTCTCGTTAATATTAAGAACATGACCACTCTTATCCGTAGCGGCTGCATATTGTACGCTGTACTCTCCTACCTTCTCAGAGATTTTCTGCATATCCCCATCTTGGCTAGATTGCTCATAGTTGTATATAAGCTCAGCCATAGCGCAGTTGCATTTTATAACCTCGTCTATCTCTCTAGAAGCAATATCTTCTCTTAAGCGATTAAACGTTATGAAGTCGATATACTCACTTGCTCTTTCAGCAACTCTCCCGAAGGCATCCTCGGGAATGACGTTGCCGAAATAGATATGCTTATAATCTTGAAAATCTGCATAAGCCATTCCCTAGCACCACCTTTCTATTAGCCGTTTGTAACCATCTTAGCGAATGGTAATACTTTTTGATCATATTTAATTTCCCAGTTAGCGGTAGCTGCTAATTGAGTAAGTGTAGGAGAGCCGCTGTATCCACTTAATGGCTTTTTGAATGAGAAACCATTAGGATGGATTGTCTTACGAACACGGGTGATAAGAGTATCTTGACCACCATTTTTGAGTGGCTCTCTGTACACTTCTGATGGTTTTTCAGGTGTAGCCGCATCCGCTCTTAAGAGTGCTCCTGAGCCAAGAAGGAACGTCGTATATTCATTCTTGCTAGTAGTACTATTTTTAGATACTGGCACACCATCATCAACAATTACTGTGTATCCATTGCAATCTGCGATATTAAGCTGCTTAGTAATACCAGCTGGATCCGTGTACTTTCTAAACTCTAACAAGTTAAGATTTTGAAGAGTCTTAGCTACGTTACTATGCATGATAGCAAGACCGAACTTATTCTTGTTATCCCCTAATGCTTGTGTAGCTACGTCATTAAAGTCTGTAGCTCCGATTGTATAAGCTGCTCCTTCAGCTGTAGTAGCTGCTAGATTGATAACATGGTTATCTTGAAACTTCTTAGCATTAGTATTAGTTGAACCCGTAATACCAAAGATAGCATTAAGGATAGCTAACATCGTCTTTTGTTCGTAATGGTCCCAGTATCCTCCGATATTTCTTGTGATATATCCCATAGGATCATTACCTACTAATACACTAGTAAAGTCTCTCGCTGTAAATCCCTTGCTACGCCCCCAAACAATTCCAGTTTGAGAATCACCTGATGTTTCTTCTGTATTGATATCCGTTTGTCCATCATAGTTATCAGGATCTGTATCACCTAATAAATTGTAAAACGGAATAGTATAGCTATCTCCTTTTTCTCCTACCATGCTAGCAATTGTAGAGTCATTTACCATACAACCACTTTGAAGAATAGCAGTTTTGATTGGATCCTCTGCTTCTCTCCACATGTCATTAAATAATTCTTCCTCGAAAGGAAATCCTAAAAATAATCCTGGCATAATTTACGCCCTCCTTTTATTTAGATAATTGATTATATAAATCTTTGTTTTCCGTGAAGATCTTCATACGCTCAGCATATGACATCTTCTTAAAGTCCTCTTTTGTAACACCCACTGGAGGTGTATTGGTTCCTGGAAGTGTAATTGTTGGTGGTTTTTTATCATCACTAAAAGCTGTAGGATTAGCCGTTTTAAGCTGATCCATAAACTCTTTTGCTCCAAATAACACTCCATTTTCAAGCTTAAATTCTTTGGACTTAAGCTCCATTACAACAGCCTTCTTAGCTAATTCGCTTGTAAATTGGTACCCATCTACAAACTTCTCTAGCTCTCTATCATAAGACTGCTGTTTTAACTGTGCCTGTAAGGCTTCAATATCTGTATTGTACTTTGTCTCCCAGTTAGAAGCTGCTGTCTTAATGCCTTCAATGTCTAGCTCTTTATAACCTTTAATTTCTTTAGCTGCATCATCTGACTGCTGCTTATATGTGTCTCTTTCAGTTGTGAGTGTAGTAACTAGATTAACCTGCTCTAAAGTCTTTACTTGTTCAGCTGCAATATCTAAACCATTTTCTTTCATAACAACCGCAATCTGTTCTGTTGTTAATCCAGCTTGTTGTAATACTTCTGTTTTCATTTTATATCCTCCTCTTAGGTTGTTTTAAGTGTGTAACCATCCACTTAGGATTTAAGTAGTTTTAGGTCATACTTAGGACCAGGTATTTTAGTGTACCGCTTAACGGCTTTGTTAGTTTTCTAACTCTACATCTAGCGTGATAGTGATTCGTGGCAATTGGCCATTTTCACTTTCTTCTAGTTTGTAGTTCACTACGTCTTTTATTTCGTTTCCATTAAGTATTAGTTTTGTGTATCCACCGTTAGTTGCACTGACCTTTAATTTATTCATCTGACCTCCTTGTTTTATTACATAATAAAAAGCGCTAGATAGAAGTTACTCAGCGAGGCCCTTTCAATTCCTGCTTTTCCCTTAAGATTTACTTAGCGCTTTTTGAGCATAAAAATAGCACCTATCCATCCAATTTGAATAAGTGCTATTTAGTCAAGTATAACTATTACATTTTCTCCTAATGCCTTCTCTAAATCCTTTAGCTTATCATGAGCGCTATGATCTTCGTACCATATATCACAATAATGATATTTAGGATGCTCATCGTCCTCATTACTTAGTTGCCCATTGTATTCAATAATAAACTTATGATCTTCTTTGTTTAACCAATCATCAGCTACCTCTATAAACAAAACCTCATCACTACTTATATCATAAACAGATGTAATCGCAGAGGTTAGCTGCTCATTACTTATTTTATTTTTACTAAATATCTCTCTACTATCCACTACAATATGCCTCCTTGTTTTAATATATTTGTTAGCCTTGCGATATCATTGTCCGTTGCTCCCATACTATATAGGATCTTATTAAGCTTTGGATTATCTTTTTCTAGCTTTATTTTTTGTAACAACTTGAATTCATTTCTATCTAGCGTGATAAACCCATCGCCTTTAACTGGATATAGACGATTTCCATGGTACTTATAAGTCCTTCCATTTACTGTATACTCTTCATTTACTCTAGTATATAGTCCTTTCTTAATATCTTCAATATCTTTATCGACATTAATATGTGGCATTATGATGGTATTATCTGTTTTAGCACTAGAATGTTTGTTGATGGATTGTAAATAATGCCTTTCTCTCATTGGAGGTTGTAAGTCCTTGAGTTTTTCTAGTTCCTTAGCTTTTCCCCCAATTTGTTTCTTAGCTGCCATAGTAGCTTTTTGCGCTTGGCTCTTTCCAAATCCACTTACTTTAATCCTATTATTTCTTAGTGGCAGATCACTCTCTTTGATGAAGTCCCTAAGCTGTTGCTCTTGTTGCTTAAGCTTAACAGATTTAGCAGTGAAATCTTTTTGCAATAGTGATTTCAAGTTATTATTTTTTGCAACACTAATAGCACTCTCTAAAGCTATTACCTGCCTTTTAGTACTTCTTATTCGGCGCTCATATGACCTTTGCTTCTGAGTATTGCTATAGTACTCTTCATTCTCTTTAGCATCGTGAGGATTTCCCAAAGGTATAGATATACCTTCAAAAAATGGGTAGAAGTTATGCCTGCAGTTCCATCCACAAAGGCCATCACCACTCCCATATCCCGTAGCTTCTGCTAGACCTTTATAGTGTCTATGTTTACCACTTATGCTATAAATACCACCCTGCCAATCAGCATGAGAAGGTCTAGCACCAAAGTGGCTAGTAACCTCTACTAAGTCACAATCCATTTCACTAGCTAGATCTAATTGAAGTCTAGCGCATGTTTGATTGATTCCTGTTATTACAGCACGTCTTACAGCTACATCTACTTGATCTGTATGTCCGCTTGGATATCTAATAGTCTGTAATCCTTGTACACCTAACGCTCTAATAGCTCTTTGAATGGCTTGCTGATAGCTGAAAGCTCCACTATTAACTTCTAAATAAGCTCTATCTAATAAATCCTCAAAAAGCTTATTAGATGTATTAGCTGTGGTCCTACAAAAATTAGACATTAGACCATTAGTATTTTTTATTCCAGCTTGTAATGTTTGATTTAACGCTATAGAATTCATAAATTCAGTAGGATCTCTACCTGCTAGAGCATATATCTTAGCATCTGACTCTAATGCTTTTATTCCGGCATCCTTGAATAGCTGCTTAACCTCTTTAGTAGACTTTCCTAATGCCCTTGCTACTTGTTTAGCTATTTCATCTTGACTTAATCGCATTTCCATTGCTTTTTTAATTTGCCATTCAGCAGTGCCTGTCATTCTAAATTCATTTCCGTCTATGCCAGATATTCGCCTTGCTATATCACTAATAATATAGGACTCTAACTCTGAATAGATATTAACTATTCCGACGGGTAATGATTCTAAGTAAGTAGGACTTAGCATTTAACCACCTACTCTACGACTTCCCAGTCATCAGCTAGACAATCGTTAATACTTGGTACCCATGTTGAAATAGTTCCTTTTACGTTTTTAATTGCTAAATATGGCTCATAGGGGACTGTTTCTCCAAACTCTTGTTTAGCAACCTCTGTACATGCTTTGTACTCTGCTGCTGGAACATAATAAACATACATACCTCTACCATTCCAGCCTTTACGAGCAACCTTTTGGCCATCCTTAAGAGCGGCTAAAGCAAATCCAAAGTCTAACCCTTGACTTTCTTCTACAAATAAATAATCCTCAATGTATATTTCACTACAATTAGCATGTACAAGATTATCATTGTATGTCTTTTCAATGTACTTCATCTTCTCTTCTACATTAGGATTCACAATACTTTCAGTTTCTCCTGTGGGCATGTGAATAAATAGCGTTATGCATTCAACCTTGTTTTCTAATTCCTCATAAGCTTTAAATAATTCCTGTTTCTTTGTCATTACTAACCGCCTCCTCATTTATTAAATCCTAAAATATCATCATCCTCTTGTGACTCACTCTTGGCCTCAGCTATTTTCTTCTTAGCTGTCTTTTCATCCTCTCCATACCACTTCATGCGATACTCTACCTTGCTCATGATTCCGTCTCTTACATCTTCTTTATCTTTTAACCTTTCTGTTTCAGCATCAACTACGATTGAATCATCCCATACGAATGATGTTTCATAACCGCCCTCTCCTGATAGTTTATAAACTGTGGCGTAAGCATTCATGATATAGGCTAAATGCTCCAAAGCACTTTGTAGGCTCTTTTGAATATCACTTACTGTGGAGTAAGATCGTTGCTTACTTTGCTTAACCTCTGTAGCTGTCTTAGCTTCTTGCTCAGGATCAGAAAGAGTACCATAAGCTAATCCACAGTTAAACTCAATTAACCGTAACTGTTTATTAAGTCCTCTGCTATGGCTTTCATCCCTAATATCGGGTGAATATGATTCATAGAATGTTTTATCTTTACTATCAGCATCAAGTGTCCTGAATAACCTCTCCTTACCTTCTGGCACGATAGGCTTACCGTTTGGGTCACGCTTAAATGCTGTTTCGTCAATATCAACTGCTCTCTCTGCTGATTCAAACTCCCACAATCCTCTTGAATACTGCTCATCAGCTTTTTTAATTAAATCAACGGCCCTTCCAAATACTGATTGACCTAGCGGTGAGTACGTGTCTACATTGTTAGCGATAGGGATTTTAAAGTAAGCAAACATAGGTCTATCAATATTCTCTACATCAGCTGCCGGTTCGAGGTCCTTCCACTCATCTACTTCAGTAAGAGGTATCTCATTACCTAATGAGTCCTTCATACTGGACTTAAAGGCCTTATTTACTATACGTTCTTTAATACCATCAAACTCGTGATACTCTAACCTGGTATAAGTCTTATCTCCTACTTGCTTCTGCTCCACAAAAGCAGCTGCTGTTATGGTACCATCTGAGCCATAGCGAATTGGGTAAAAGTAATCCGCTTGAACATACTCGACATTAATATTTGAGCCATCTACGTAGGGCTTAAACACGAGCCCTCCCTTAGCACACGCATACTCGGCGTATTGTCTAATGCTCATAATAACCTTTTGATATTGTTCGTTTAAGTATTTAGCTCTAGCACCCTCACCTGTTACTTCTGACTTAAGTTCTAATGTTACTAGCCTTGCTATCTCATTCGAGATTGATGCAGGTAATCCCATTGTGCTAACTGTTTTACTTAACCATGTAGGCTTATTCTCATAGAGATTAGCCCATAGGCTTATGGCCTGACTCATTAGCGTGTCCTGATCTATTTCTACACCTAATGCTTTCTCAATCGAGTTAACTGGAAACAACCTTCTCACCACCTTTCCTATGAATTCTTTTATTCTTTCAAACAAGGCTTTTCACCTCCAATTTGTTTAGTTCTACTGTGCTTTTTACTTCAAAACATAAAAATAAGCCCTAGCAATTAGCTAAAGCCTTGATATATCGTTATTAACTATTCGCTAAAGATAGATTAAACGAAATGTTATGAATTGATATACTGTTTCATACTTCTTTCGAACGTATACTCCATAGCATCTAAACTATCTATGTCTGTGCTGCCATCATCTAACCTTTCATCTTTGGTTAGTTCTTTCTCGTTCCAAACTGCATCACTTAAAGCTTCTTTGACCGTTTTACAGTTATCACAATACCAAAACCTAGCTGAACCCATAAGCATTGTCGTGCATCTTATACGGTCATTAACTATTTCCTTGATAGCTGGTCTTACTGTTATGCTTGGATACTTATCACCTATGGCCTTCTTAATACCTCTTCCTAAGACTGTTTCTGCATTATCCCAGTATACGTAATCAATTGGACCATACTCAGCTAGTACTTTAGCTATAAACTCTAAAAGCAAATTGTTTAGATCCTCACTTAGCAGCTCTCCGAAATGTCGTTCCGATCTAAGCAATATTAAGTCTTTATAACCTCTTGTTTTAGCTGTGGCCACAAATGCGTGACCTGACTTATTACCACCAAAGTCTACACCTACACATATCTCTGTGATATAGGATTTTAGTATTTGCTTAACACCTATATCATCACTAATATGTTCTACTATCTTGCAATAAAATGCCTTAGGGTTATCGGCAAACTTACGATAAATAGCACCTTCGGCCCTTTTCCAAAGACCCTTAATGTATCTATCATAGTAAACAGTACCCTCATATTCTTTACAGAGCTCCTCTACAAACTTAGGATCTAAAAATGGATTATCAAATATCGTGTATGTCTGTAAATAGATATCTGCATTAGAGTCCAAAAACTCTTTAAGCCAGTGAGTAGGGTTCTGGGGATTAAGTGCTCCATCAAAGCAGCTATAGGGTTTATCGAGACGAGATTTAAGCATCTCGAACACTGCTTTACTCCAATCTGCTACCTCATCACCATAACAATACTTAATAGATGAACCTCTTAGCTTGGATACTTGACTAATCTTCTCAGCACCTAAACAGTAAACGTCCTCTCCGAACATACGACATATATTCTTTGAGTTAATCTCACCTACAAGTTTAGGTCCCCATATTTGCCTCATGGGCTCTATGATGTTACGCTCTATGGTCCCTTTAGATACGCCTAAGATAACTACAAGACCAGGCTTCCCTATTCGTGCCCTGATTCTTTTAGGAATAACAAAGTAATCCATATAGGTTTTACCAGAACGCGTAGCACCTGATTTAAAGTTCCAACGCTTATTAGCGTTCTCAAAATACTCTTGCTGCTTTACACTAAAAGGCATATTAGATCACGCCCTTTATCTCTTTGAGCACTTGATCAAGCTTGTCAAGTTCTTCTACATTATCCTCACCCTTAACTTTTGCTGTATCTACTTTAAGTTTTTCGATACGCGCTTTTTGTTCTTCTGTAGCTAAATTAGGGTTAGAAGAAAGTAGCTCATTATACTGTTTAATCATGGACCTTAATTCACTCTGGGCTCTTGCTTGAGACTTCATAAAATTAGCTTGCTTATCCCAAGCCTGCTGTACTTCCCAGCGCTCCTCTGTAGTCTGTAGTCCGTCTTTTTCTTGAACCTTTTCGATGGTCTTATCGTTTATATCTTTAACATACATGATTTGTTGGGCCCGGCATATAGCTGCATAAGCAATCATTATCTGATCCCAGAGTATATCAAGTGGAGAACGAGTCTCTACAGCTTTTATGATGTCTAGTGTTTCTTGCGGGAGATACTTAGCAAATAAGCCATTCTTCTCAGATGCTTTATGCCCAGTCTTAAACTGTGTGGGGGAGTCATTACCTTTAGCGTTTTTATTCCCCTTGGGAGCCCCTACTTTTTTAGGGCGAGCGTTCGCTTTTTCTTTTTCCGAGCGTTCGTTATCCCACTTATGAGTGCTCTTCCATCTTCTGACTGAACTAGCAGGAACATTTAACTCTTTAGCAATATCGACTAATTTCATTCCTGAGTAATACATTTCCTTAGCTTTTTCTACTTCTGGGTTTGGTGCTCTGGCCAAATGCCCCACCTCCTTCATTGTGCCATTTTGGGAATAGAAAAAAGCGCCCATTTCTGGACGCCTTTAATTTATGATTTTGCTTATGACCATTATACCATATCTAAAATAATAAAAACGACATTAATAAGACACCAAAAGTGCAACAAAAATGCACATCAAAACACAAGATTCTTTGAGTATCAAAACTTTATATCCTATTGACTTATCAAAAAATATTGTTTTCTTCCTAAAATCCTTACAAAATTCTTTTACTTACATTTTAGTTTTGTCCTTGTAAGTAAAAACGTAAGTTTCAAAACCATTGATACTCAATGATTTATATGTTTTTTCTTACATAATTACTTACAAAATGCCTATATAGGTGTATACGCGTTCCTCGCGCGCGTATATATTATTTTTATTTATATATTATATATCTATATAGATTTTATTGTAAGAATGTAAGAATACACCTTTAAACCCTTGATACTCAAATACTTATAAACTTACATTTTTTCTTACATATGGCTTACAAACTAAAAATCGTAAGACATCAGTAGGCTTACATTTTATACACACAAAATAACACTTATACTAACTTTATATCACAACGCCCTAAAAGCATTATTTTAAATTGATTAGTCTAAGTGTTATTTTAAAGGGTCTATCTAAGTTTTTCTAACTTGACTCCTTCAATACCAAAAAAGTATACTGCTAATTCATCTACCGCCCTTTTATGCCATCTACTCACTGTAGCAGGATCACAATGTAATTCCATTCCTATTTTTATAAAAGTATCATTACTTGAAATATACCTCATATCTATAACTTTATATCTAAATATAGCACTCGGATCATTACTGCTCTCCATATTTCTTTTATATGCCGATAAGAATCTATTCATCAATTCTAGCATTATTCGAGTTCGTTCTTTAGTTCTTCTAGCCGATTTTATATAGTCCTCATATTTCTTCTCTTTGTTTTCAGCATAAGCTTCCCAAGCTTCTTTGGTCATACCTACTTCGTCTATACTTGCTTCACATTCTTTACAATGCCCTTTGAGTGTTCTGTACTCCTTCAAAAGAGCCACTGTGTTGTGATAGACATAGTCATCATTTTTTCTATTCTTTTTCATATATTATCCCCTCTCATGTTGTTTAATTCTAGCTTTTACGGCGCTCATAAGAGCGTTTTGACCTTTATCTTTTTCCTTTAATATCTTAATAACTTGTTCGTCCATCGTCCCCTGAGCTACAAGGTGGTGGATAATAACGCTCTCCTTCTGACCTTGCCTGTATAAACGAGCGTTCGCTTGCTGATACAATTCTAAAGACCAGGTAAGCCCATACCAAACAATGATATGTCCTCCAGCTTGTATGTTTAGGCCATGACCGATTGAAGCTGGATGAGCTAATAAGAGCTGTATCTTTCCAGCATTCCAGTCCTTAATGTCCTGAGGAGTTTTGATTGTTCTAGGTTTTAGTGATTTAAACTCTTTGGCCAGAGCTTCATAATCGTGCTTGAAGTTATAGAATACTAATACTGGTTGCTCTTGGCTTGTATCGATAATCTCCTTTAATGCTTCTATCTTAACATTGTGAACAAAATGGCTTTTCTTCTCATCATCATATACATAGCCATTCGCAAATTGCAGTAATTTACCCGCCACTACTGCTGCATTAGCTGCAGTAAGCACATCATCTTTAAACTCTAATATCTTTTCTTTCTCAAATTCCTTGTAGGATCTCATAACAGTGACCGGGAGCTTAAGCTCTATAAAGTTGTCTATACGTTCGGGCATCTTAAGATGATCTTCTGACTTCATGCTTATGCATATATCACCTATGGCGTTATAGATTGCTTTCTCGGCTCCTTCCTTAAGTCCATATTTATAAACTATATGACCCTGACCACTAATAGGATAAAAGTATCTATCTTTATATGCGCCTTGGGTCTTACCCAGCCGCTCTCCTCGATCAAGTAGATACATCTGCGGCCATAACTCTATCAAGCTATTAGGCGTAGGAGTACCTGTCAGTCCTACTACATGTTTAAGTAATGGTGTTATCTTCTTAAGCGCCTTAAAACGTTTACTCTTGGTATTTTTAAAGCTGCTTAACTCATCTATTACCAGTGCATCGAACGGCCATTTAATCTTATTCTGCTGCAGGTACTCTACCAACCAAACTACATTATCTCGGCCAAGTGTATAGATGTCAGCTCTAGCTTCAAGAGCGGCTGTTCTCTGTTTCTCTGTTCCAGCTATTACGCTCACTCGCAGGTCTTTTATATGATCCCATTTATCTATTTCATCACTCCAAGTACTCTCAGCCACACGCTTAGGAGCTATAACAAGCACCTTGCCTATATCGAAGTAATCAAAGAGTAAATCGTTAATGGCCGTAAGAGTACAACTCGTTTTGCCTAATCCCATTTCAAGGAATAACCCTGACTTGGGATGATCTAATATCCACCTAATTGAGTAAGCTTGGTAGTCGTGTGGATTGAATATCAAAATTTATCACCTACTTTCGTAGGCACGAACACAAGTTCTGTATTGTCTAAACATTCATTCAATAGTAATATAAATCTGTGAGTACTTGTGCTCATGCTTGAGGATTATAGGGCACCGAGCTCTCAAACTTTGGTAAGCCCTATTTTCTTTTAAAAACTACATTCGCAAGGTTTTTCAGCATCATTCGATAATTCCTTTCTTACCTCACTCCAAAACTTTTGAGAATTTTTACCCTCTCCTGGTACTATCCCTAAACATTTCATTCTTGCAAATTGTGACTCAAGTTCTTCTAGGAATACGCCCTTTAAAATACTGTATCCTATCTCTTGTTCTGTTTCTTTAGCTTCTTCCCACAACTCTTGATATAAGCAATACACGATATACCATTGTTGCCTACCAGCCTTTAAGCACCCCACACAGTTAGCGTGTCTAAATAGCTCATATGTGATAGGTCTTTTAATACCTATTTCCTCGATATTCTGTATTGTTCTATCCCAGTAAGCTAGAGGGTAGTCTGTCATATATCCAGACGTGATCATTATTCCTACTCTACGATTGATACGGTTAGGTTCGTTAGCATCAAATCCGTATAGGATTACTACATCTTCTCTAACTTCTCCTGGTATTGATGGATAGTTTTCCTTAAGCCACTTATGAAAAGGTTTAGTCTTAAGATTGTAGGTGCACAACACTGGCGAATTACCAAACTTAAAACCTCCTAACTCTTTACACAGTCTTAATGGTGTAAGTTCTTCCCATCTATCCATATTGGCATAAGTAATTTCTAGTCCTAGGTAGTCAGCTACTTCTTCTTTAAATCTCTTTATGTCCTCATGTTCAACCAAAGGACTTATGTTGTGATTTAGAAGTATTACATTTTCTTTCCCAACTTTTCTAACTGCTTCTATTGCTACTAGTGCGGAAGAATGACCTCCACTATAACATACTATATATTTCACACCAGCCACATAACCAAATCGTTATACGTGGCAAACTTATATGTCCTCCCATGCTACTAAGCTAGTGCTTTTCACGCAGTTATTACTTGTTTTACTTACCTTTTAACAACCCAAGATAAAACCTAGTCTACTAGGATTCGGTGTTTCTCCTTTCTAATATTTTCACTTTTTTTCATCCTTTCTCATAACCGATATCATATTCTATTTAGTAATTTCATGTTCCTTTATGATTGTAGCTACTTCTTCTGCATATGGTTCATCAGTATTAATTACTAAATAGCTGTTATCTTTTTTTCCCTGCCCCCATCTATGACAGTTGATTTCATCTAAAGCTAGAAGAAATTGAGCAGCTCTCTTTGGATTTACTTCCATAAGATTTTTGATATCTTCTCTTTTTACAACATAAAATCTATCATCAAGACCTAACTCTTTTAAATTACTCATCTAAACTCCTCCAAACTTATATTTTATTGACTCCAATTATAGGATCAGTCTTTTAATGCTACTTAATGTTTCCTGTACTTCATCTAACTGTTTCTGCACTTGAAAAGATATACCTTTGTGCAATTCACTTTTATTTAATTCTGTTTCAATTTCTCCTACTTTTTTAAACCCTTGTTCAACTAACCAACAAATTCGTTTCTTACCAATTGAAGTATCGTTATTTTCTATTACGATTTCACTTGTTTTGTTAGATTGCATAATCATATGTTTCATGCTTCAACCTCCCCAAACTCTGATTTTATTTGCTTCTTATTGTCGCCGCCATAAAAAATGGCTTTTCAACTACATACCCATTCATTGCAACATTGTATAAGTTTTTGTGCCTTTTTGGTTGACTATCTCCTGGTAAACACGTTGTACAGTAATAGCTTTCTTCCTCATCCGTTTCATCCTTTAGCTTAAAATCTGCAATCATGCTTATACCGTTTTCCCTACACACATCAATTATCTGTGTCATAAGTGGTGCAATTTTTTCATCATAAATTGGCTCATAATTTGCCATGAAACTCACCCTTTCAATTTTGGATTTTATTTACCGGTTTCACATACATCATATGGCGAGTGACATTGAAAATAATTATTTTCTTCATCATAAATAGCCCATTTACAGAACTTACAATCACCCATAATTTCACCCTTTCAAATTCTTATTTTAAATCTTGCACAAATACTTTTCGATATTGTTCGACATTTTGTATTTGTCAAGTAATACTATTTATTATATAATATTAATAAGTTAATATATTCAGAAAGGATGATACATAATGACTTTCAGAAAATATCAATTTATACTCATGTATATTATTTTTATTTTTTCCTTACTTGTAACAAATTACGCGATATCTTATTTATTGACTTAGTTTAAAACTTTTTGATTAAATATACGGTATACTTTTTTAATCGAGGTCTGCTGTACTGTACCGACCTTTTATCCAAAAATTACTTTGCTCTTTTCTTCTTATTTCCAGCTTGTATTACTTTAGCTATCAGAATCCCGGTCTCCGTTAATTTAGCATCATCATACCGTAGGCCCTTCCTATTTAGTGTCAATGTCTCACTCTTTGATATGCACGCCAAGTTATTGATATCTAGGTTGGTTATATCTCCATCAAGAAATATGACTATATGGCCTCTTGGTATAGGTCCATTACACCGTTCCCAAATAACTCTATGCTTTAGTTCCCACTTATTAGGCTCGGCCACTTTTACTACTAAATATCCATCTTTTGAATCTATCCTCTCACTACCCACGGGTAGCTTATTTGCGCTTACATGACCTTTCTTAAACCATCCCTTTTCAGAACCTGCTGGGCACCCTTTTTTACCTTTATTGTGTGATATGTGACCTTTCTTAAACTGGCCATCTACTCCGCTTTTAAGTTTATGATTACCCTTATAGCTATCCAGTTGTGAGGGCTTGTAGTCTGTTCCAAAACGAGAGTTAACCTTATCGGTCAACTCCCTTGTGTATATACCCTTATAGTTTAATGCTATAAAATCTTGAATTTCTTTAGGAAATATACTTTTACTCATTACTACCACCCTCTAGCATCTTGGGTAGATGGCCTTTCTTATTATCCCCGTAATACTCATCTGCGTGTATTTGCGCATCAAGTGCTAGCCTTGCATTGTCTACTATATTCTTAGCAACTGCAGCTACAGCCTTAGACCTTTTAATTTCTTGATCCGTGTCTAAGCTATCATCTGTAAGACGCTCTAATTGTTCAAATAAGTAATTATTTAAATCCATCAAAGTATTTTTCATCCCCATCCACTCCCTTATTTATTTAATTTCTTAATACCACTATTCACTTTATCCAAAAGCTCATTTTCTTCTAGTAGTTCTCTTTCCATTGCATTTACTCTTTTAATCCTATATCTAAGAGCATGATCTAAAATGAATAGCTCTTTCCTGCTTAATTCCATCGTCACTTTATCCATTAAAACAACCTCCTTATAAGGTTTTGTATTCCTTCTACGCTATCCACCACATACACGTCAAATCCTAATGTCTCTATCTGCTTTTTTCTATGCTCCTGAAGCTTTCTAAGTTTCTTTCCTGGTGCCTTAAGTTCTACAAAAGCACACAGCCCTAAAGGGGCTAAGACTAACCTATCCGGTATACCATCAAGCTTAGTTTGCTTAACAATCATTCCGCCCCTCTTAGTAACTTCGCTTACTAGTTTTTTCTCAATGTCACTCTCAAGAATCATAGTTCTAAAATCCCCTGAATGTCTGATATGATTTTTTTAACTGCTTCTACTGCGATTAATAGGTGTTCTATTTCTAACTTTTTGCCTGCAGTTATATCTGCTAACTTAGTCTTGAAGTACAGCCTAAAAATCCCCTCTATACTAGTAGGGTATAGGCTTGGCATCAATTCCCCATTTTTAAACTTACCAAATGGGTAACAGTCCGTATCTACCTTAAATCCATAGACACCATCAATATTTACTACGCCTGGTTTAACTCTTTGCTCTTCTTCATTCATAGTTCCACTCTCCTTACAATTCTGCTTCACGTCTGAACCCCCTTTGAGTACCATAGAGTTTACCAAAGTGTTTAGGTTTTCCCTCACTTTCCCAACCTGGTACTTCTTTCATCATTTGAGCAAGCATCTTAATGTCATACCTACTACGCTCTGTTACATCTCCTTTAAATAACTCCTGCCATATCTCAATAGGACAAACCCTATCCCTTTTAATAAATTCCTCAGGCTCTCCAAATTGGCTATTATGAATGTAATCTCTTCTTGCTTGTAAAGTCATTTCCGACCATGAAGTGGGAAGCTTCATATCCAAGTATTCAATAACTTGGCCGATACGAGGATCAATTTCCTTATGAGCTCTTTGTGCTTCTGCAGCCGCTTCTGCTATTTCACCTTCGACGTGAAGTGTTTCGCCTTGTTCATAATAGTACTTAGCTTCTGCCCAAAGCTGATTTATTACTTCTTGTGTTAAATCTTTAAATACGCTCTTGGTTGCTCTAGCCTTACATGTATCTACTGGCCAGAATCTACGTCCTCCAGTTTGGTCCTTAAGGAAGTCATCTGTGTTTGTGGTACCGAAGAACACACACTGCCTTGGATACTCATCACTTCTACGACCATATGCAAATCTAAAAATATCTGTACGCTTTGACAAGAATTTCTTAACTGTCTCCACTTCATTCCGCTTCATAGCGTCAAGTTCGCCTATCTCGATTATCCAGCGACCTTGTAGCCCCTCAGCTACATCTTTACCCTTAAAGTCCTCTACTGAGTCAGAGAACCATTTACCGCCCATGAGATCTAATAAAGTACTTTTACCTATGCCCTGGTCTCCAACGATGATAAGCATTTCGTCATGTTTAATACCTGGTTCATGTATACGCGCTACTGCAGCTACAAACTGTTTACATGTTACCGCTCTTACATAAGGTGTATCATCAGCACCTAGAAAATTTATAAGCAATTTTTCTAAACGTTCCTTGCCATCCCATACAAGATTATCAAGGTAAGTTCTGATAGGGTGGTAATGGTTTTTAACAGCTACATTTGTAAAAGCATCCATTATCTTTTCTTTTCCACTTAAGCCGTATTCTGCTTCCAACCATTCTCTTAAACCACTATCATCACTATCTTTCCATACTGGGTTATATCCTTTATTTCTCCAAGGTAGGTTATCTATTAACTCTGGCCTATGACTTAAATCATTAAAGCCAAAAGTTTTCTTAATACGCTTATCATGATCTAATATAAGGCGTACATTGCTTATACTGTTTAATATCTTCCCTTGCTTTGTTACATCTAAGTACTGCATCCAGTCGTCATTATCATCTTCTAGGTCTAGATCATCGTCAAAATCATCTTTTGTACCTTGAATAAGTTCTTTCTTTACTCTCTTATCCTTAGCTGCAAACTCTTGCATTGCTGTAAAGCTTGGTAGTTTTGTAACTTCTGTTCCTTCTTCTTTATCCTGATCCCCATACTTATGAAGTCTCACAAGGTCAAAGGCATTGCACAACTTACCGCTGCACGGATCTGTGGCATGGTTAGAATAAGCAAACTTATCCTCATAAACCACAAGACCTGCTGACGTAGAGCCCTGGGTATATGTGTAGCGGTCTTTCATAGCACATTCTACATATTCCTCAGATAAGAACTCATCTATTGCATCTTGAATTGTATAAGCTCTGCAGAATGCTCCTATAAGTCCATCTTTCTCTAACGGATCTCCTTGTCTATCTGCTAACTTCTTATGCTGCTTTTGTACTCTGCTAGACTCTGGCCAAAAGCTCGTATCTCTCCAATCCTCATATCTACTAAGGACCGCATCAGCATCTAACCATTTAGCATCTATATATCTAAAGAAGTATTCTCCATTCTTAGAAGTAGATGGCCAATACATTAAACGGCTAGCTTGATACGTGGTATCGTCAAAATAATCTATCCCTAAATCATCTGCTATCTTACGCCCTATTGCTTCGTATTCCTCAGGGGTTACGTCTCTACTAAGAGGAATAACAAGCCTTAATCTAGGCTTACTAGGTGTATGCTTATGCGTACTATAACAAGCCATGCCAAAATCATAAAGCATTTCGATATTATCCCATAAATCAGTAGGAGCAAAGTCTGCATCTAAAGTTAGAAGCCTTCTAGTTAAAACATTTTCCGCTTTGCGCCGTCCTTCTTTTAAGCTCCCACCTACGAATCCGCCTATATCTTTTATCTCATCTTGCTTAGTCTTAGAGGCCTTAGCGTATTCTTCTATAGTTTCTCTTGTGTAATAAGTGTTACTCAGCTTAGATAGGAGGTTAGACCAACTAACCTCTTTATTTTTCCAAACTTTATCTTTACGACTTTTCCCTGTTGCTATTTTTACTTTTCCGTCATGGGATAGTTGTATCTTTCTATCCTCTAACTTTATAGGGTCATTCATGCTTCCTCCTATCCCCCTTTCTAGTCAAATAAAGGGTCGTCTGCATAGGCTCTAAAAGGCTCTTCAATTAGTAGTTCTTTTACTTTAAAACTTTTGGTTAGTCCATCTGCCCCCATAAACGTATACCCCCACTGCTCTTCATCAAAATGAATACTTATTAGCCTACCTTTGGCGCTACTCTTTGTATCAAAGAAATATTGGTTGTATTGATAAGAATTATTGATACTTAGCTTTAATTCAATCTCTCCTACATTTAATGTACCTGGGTCGTAACAATCCTCATTGTTAAAAGCATTTGGCCAATAAGCTATGTTATTCTCTAAATCCATGTGGTGGAGTATTGACTGAGTATATTTTCCCCTCTTATAAGGAGTAACTAGTTCAAATACATAACAGTGGTTAGGACCATTCTTAGATAAGAAACTAAGTGTCGTAGTTAAACCTACTAATCTATACTCTCGTAATTGATAGCCTATATGTTCCCTGAGCTTAATCGTTTCTAAGAAATTGCAAGGCATCCACATTAAGCATCAACTTCTTCTGTGATATGCTTATGGGTCCATATAAGGCAAATTATGTTCCAAACAAAAGCCCTGTCATGAGGTTCATCTTCATCCCCTCTACGCCATTTGAGATAATGCCTTACTGCAGAGTCAATATACACGTTCTCAGGTATACCTTTTTCCCAGTTACGCTCTCCATACTTATTACAGCCTTCTTCGAAGTGTTTAGCTAGTTCTAAGAACATATCCTCTGTATTTCTATAGATGCATTCCTCTTCTGCTAGGTAATTGCCTAATGCAGCATATAAATAAGCTGTGTTTCTATGCTGTATATATAAATCAATCGATTTTAGAACCTCAGAACCCTCTAATTCTGCTACTACGTCAAGTGGTAATAGGTCACATCTTCCTTTACCACTCTCGGCATCTCTTACTGCACCTGAATTAAAGCTTCTACGAGTACCACTGTCTTGTATCATCTATACGGCTCCTTTCCAAAGCAACTCTTCATCTGCTGCAGCTATAAGCTCCTCCGCTAATGTAAGTGCCTCTTCTTTGGTCATGCTCACTACTTGGCCATAAAGCTCTACATCCATAAGGTTGATATTGCAGGGTTTGTAGATAGCAAATTCACCCTCTAACTGAACCTTTTTCTTTAACCCTTTTCCCTTTGGTTGCTCTGGTTTAGATCCTACTAATACAGATACCTCTTGTTTGTTAGGTTCACTTGTTACTGGCTCATCTTTAACAACCTCTGTTGCAATAGCTGCTGTTTCCTGTACTGGCTCCTGTGCTTTAGGTATTTCTGCCACAACCTCATTCTTTTCCCCCTGTGCCTTCTCTTGTTTAATTTCCCAAAGCTCTTTTTCTCCTGCAAAATAAGGGGCTGCATCTTCAGTACTGAGTGTTTCAAGTACTTCACGCTTCCAAGAGTTGTAATAGGTTTTAACTGTATTAGATGGTGATCCGAGCTTTTTTACCGCATCTTTAAACGCTACACCTTTATCAAACATTTCATATGCTAATTTTTTTGTACTTGCCATTACGACGTCCCCCTCATAATCTTTTCCGAATTTTAATTTGTTGTACATCCATCTAAATGCTGAGGCCTCTCGCGATGTCATCTTACCTTGTTTAGATATGTCTTCTACTTCTTCAATACCCTTATCTAATAGCTCGAAGGCAATAACTTTTTTCATCATCATAGTACCGAAAGCGTCTAGTTTCTCCTCTGACCTCTGTACTTCCAGACCATACTCAGCACATAGCATCATCATTTGATCTATGGTTACAATCTCATCCGCGCATAGTTCTAATTGCTCATAAGCTTTATTCAACGCTTCTTTAAGCTGTTCATCTGTAAAGTTAAAGAATTCTTTTAGAACGATACTATACGCACTAGATATAAGATTTAATGTATTATTACTTTCTTCTAAAATCCTGTCATTAATCTTCTTTTGTTGCACTTGTAGTACTTGCCCCACTGCATTATTAGGAAAACGCGTAGGAGGATTGAAAGGTACTTGCTTTTTGCTCTTATTCTTTTTCCCCAAAGGAATCCTTCCTTCCATAAAGTTTCTCAATTTCACTTGTATTGCTTTTTCCTGTCTACTTATAAAACTTTGACTTAATCCCATTTGTTCAGCAATTTGTTTCTGGCTGATGTTCTTAAGTCTTGCTTTAATTAATGCCTGATCTCTTTCACTTAAAAGCTCTATAGCCTCTTGTAGGCGTTCTAACTGATCCTTTTCTATTAGACAATCTTCTAAGGTCTCAGAAGTAGATAAAATATCTTCTAGGGTTAATTCTTTACCTTCTATGTCCGTACTCATAGCAGCATTAAGACTGAGCATACTACCATATTTTTTCTGTTTCCTTAGGTACATCAGAATTTCATTGTTAGCTATAAAGGAAAAGTAAGTAGCCCATTTAGCTTGACTCGCCTTAAATGTTTTATAAGCCTTCATGAATGCTATTTCACATTGACCAAATAACTCATCATACTCTATTCCTGTGTTACCAAACTTTCTACATAAGTGGTGCATAAGCCCAGTATTTTCTGAGTAGAGCGTATCGATATCACCTGCTAAAAATAATTCCTCATTTGTGGGCATATGCGGCCTCCTAATGTTAGATAAATTCTTCTACTAGCTCCTCATAAGCATCTTGCTTAACTTCTTTATGATATTTATCAATCATATTCCTAAAATTAGTTGTAACAATACTTCTTGAATCAGCAATCCAATCTTTAAATGGTAAGCTGCAGTTTTGTTTAATTAATTTACCAGGTAATATTACGCTACTTATACCCTTTAGACATGCAAGAATCTCGTACTTGTCAATTCTTCTGAAATCTGTTTTTGCATACTTAGAATCGCCCGCCCCGTATTCTCTCACACTACTATCCATCATCAGGTAAGTGTCTTGTTCTCTCCGACTGCCATCATTTGAATTAGCATTGAAGTCTTTATGAACAGGAATTTCTAATACATAACACACTTTGTTATAAGAAGTCTCTCCTTTTATTACATCTTGTGTTCTCACTTTTCTATACCAACCTGTTTTATATGATTTTTGGATATGCCTAATAAAAACTAAGTCCCCTTGATTTACATCGCATTCCTTAATTTGCTTTACCACTACCATAACTTAATCCCTCCATTAATCCTTTTTATAGAATGGTGTATCATATGTGTCTCCTTTAAGTGGGAGTCCTGGTGCCCATACTATGCTAGTGCTCATGATGTCGGTTATCTCTTGGTTTGTTATGTTACTAGGTGCATCTATAATCATTTCATCGTGTACGTGCATTACTATGCTGTGACCTTTAGCAGCTACTCTCATCATGGCAGTTGCTAAACAATCTCTAGCCACTGCTTGCACGATGTTCTCTGTTAACTTACCACCATAGGTTTCTACATTATCTACCCATTGTTTTGTTTCTTGGTTTACACCACCATATAGGATTGTGTCCTCTTGACCCTTTGGCCCTGTTCCTATATGAGCATTCCAATAGGCTATTTCTCTGCCTGAAGGCAATTGGATGAATAAAACATTCTCCTCAAATATGAACTTAAGCCGCTTAGTCTTAATAGACCTTTTTTCTCTTATGCAAGTCTTAGCTGCGGCTTCTACCATACCCCAAAACTTAACAATATATGGATTAGCCTTACGCCAGTTATTTACTAATGGATAAATCTCTTTATCAGGTATGGACTCTTCTTTATCCATTGCTTTTATAGCTCCAAAGCTACCACCATAACCAAGTGCAAGCTCTGCTATCTTCCCCTGTTGTCTTAGCTTAGATCCTTTTGTAATACTCTCTATTGGTACCTTAAACATTTGAGAAGCTGAAGCTTCGTATATCTTACCGTGCGTATTAAATACATCTAATCTCCACTGCTCTCCGGCTATCCAAGCTAATACCCTAGCTTCAATCGCAGAGAAGTCTGATACTATAAATCTATTGCCCGTTGACGCTACAAAAGCTGTTCTAATGAGTTGTGATAAGATGAAAGGCATTTGCCCCCACATCATTTCTGCAGTTTCAAAATCTCTCTCAGCAACTACCTCTCTACAAAGCTCAATGTCGTTTATGTGGTTCTGAGGTAAATTGTGTACTTGCACTAAACGTCCGGCCCATCGTCCTGTTCTATTGGCACCATAGAACTGTAAACTTCCATGTAATCTACCATCATTGCATATACACTCTTGCATTGTGAGGTACTTTTTAGTAGAGGTCTTACCTAGCTCTTGCTTAATTTCTAATACTCTTTTAACTGTTCCATCTGCTTCTTGTAAAAGCCTAGCTATATTCTCTTTGTCTACACTCTTAGTCTCTATTCCTTGCTCTTGTAACCATATCTTTAACTGATTGTTACTGTTGGGATTTTCTAGGTTAGTAAGCCTTACAGCTTCTCCCCTTAAATATATTTGGTGCTTAGTATCGTACTCTACAATTCCATTTACAAAAGGCATATCTAGCTTTACACCACGGTCATTAATAGCCTGATCTAAATCCCATAGTTCCTTTTCTTCTTTAGTTGGTTTCCACTTTGCTAATCTATCTGCCACCGCTTGTTCTGCCACTACGTCTTGCTGACAATAGGATTTAAACTTCTCCCATTTTTCAGGTTCATGCTCTGGAAGATTTCTTGTTCTACCCTTATTTGTTTTAGTAGGCTTACATGGCTTACAGAAGTACTGTATAAGCGCCTTACCCTCTTTATCCTTAGCCTTATCCTCATCAAAACCTAATACCTTTGTAACGGCTCCTAAGCCCCCAGGCAAACCTAATGTAGCTGCATGGACCATAGTACATTCCCATTGCTCAGGTAGCATAGGTACTCCAAAGTATTTAGCTAGAGCCGTTCTTTCAAAGTTAGCGTTATAGGCATGTTTCATTACGGTAGGGTTAGTTAACGCTTTTTTAAATTCAAGATACTCTTTTACTTTTATTTGGTCTCTTGTGCAACAGTCTAATAATATAGGCTCTAAACCTAGTTCCTTATCTTCTTCCCACTGATACGCTATAAGTAATATCTCGAAGCTAGGGTCATCGACGTATCGATAAGCCCCAACTTTCGTGATATCTGCTTCTGAGTAGGTCTCAATATCTATGCTAAGATGTCGCATAAACTTCCTCCTAGTCTAGTAAGTCATCGTCATCTAGGTCATCATCGAAGTCATCTTCTGCTGACTGTCTAGCAGCTCCTAAAGGCTCTCCATCCTTAAGCATCTGTACATTGTTAAGTCCTACGGCTATACCCTTATTTCCACTATTTTCGAATGGGTAAAAGTTAAGTGATGCTCTACCATAACAACCGCTGTATACTTCTGTGCTATCTAGGATCTCATTTTTGTTCTTGTCGATGATACCAGGCTTGGTTTTGCTAGAAGCATTAACAAACATCTTGCCTTGGTATTCTTCTGCTTCGTCCTCACGTTCTTCCCCATCACGTAATGGGAGTTTAAGGTTTTTAGGAATTTTACCACCCCACTTGCTGTTCTTACCGAGCTCTCTTGCAGCTTCTATTGCTTTGTTAATTGCTTTAATGGTGTCTTTATCCTTTTTATCGATAATAAGACAAAGACTGTACTTCTCGTCTTGATTAGCCTCAAAGCTACGAGCATTAAAGATGTTTACATATGAGAATCTAACCATTCCTGTTATTACTTTTGTTCCTTCTACTTTTGCTACTGGCATATTATATTTCCTCACTTTCAATTTTCTTTATTTCCATAAACTTTATTTTGCAGGTTCCATTAGCTACATCATCGGCCTCAATAACTCTAGTAGCTTCAAAAGTGCCATCTTCACCTTCATTTTTGCATACATACAATATCTTCAGCTTATCCTTATTAACTTCTAGTACTAAGCAACTTTCATAAAAGCTATTACTTCCTCTATAGGGGCCCCTTGGAATATCGACCACTATAGGCGTCCCTGGTTTAAATACTCCTTTATCAAAATGAGGTTTATTGACTAATCCATTCAATTCGCTTCCTCCTTGTTCTAGTTTATTATCTATATAAAATTAGCTTTAAAGCTAATGTAATGGTGTAAATACTGCATTGTTACAAATACGAGTTATGACCTTTCCGTCTAGTCCTTCTAACTCTCTTAGAAATTGCTTTTTAGTACACATCTTAATAACTTGAAATCCATTCTCGTAATAAGTGGCTATATACATTCCTTTTCTGCTTATTTCACTAAGCTTCATGGCTATCACCGCCTAATCTAGCAAGTCATCTGAAAAATCTTGCTTAGCGCTTTCTGCACTTTGGAATACTGGTCGTTTATCACTCTCGGATACTAACTTAGGCGCCCCCTGTGGTTTAATAACAAAAGCTCCTATTAGCTCATCAAATTTTTTACCTAATAAAGCTTTCATGTCTGTTAGACCTTTAAGTTTTTTGTTATAAATATCTTGACCATACTCTTTAAGAACTGCCTCTACTTTAGCTTCATCTACATAGGTTCTATTGCTTTTACCTTCTACTACCTTCCAGCCAGGAAAAGCTATACCTTTTCTGACTGCTGCATCTAAAGCGTAATTTGCTACGTCCTCTACCCATTTCTTGAGTTCATCTACCTTACCTAAGATGTCTGCTATCTCTGGTGGCGTGAGCATTGGGGGCTCTCTAAAGTCATATTGCGCGAGCTTAAGGTTTTCTTCTGCTCTTGCTCTACACACTCCTTTAGCTTTACAAAATCTGCAGTGATCTCCACTGCAGTATTCACCTTCACCTGCATATGCTAACTCTGCCCTTGGCTTAACCTCTTCCTCTGCCCATCTTACGAGTTCCTCTACTGTTAATTCCTCAGTGTCTGTATGTTCAAGTCGTGGCTGGATTATAGTCATTTTAATTTTGTCAATGTCATATAGCAGGCCATAGGTATCTAATGCCCCAAGTCCATAAAGCCTAAGCTGAGGATTGTTTATTGCACTTACTCCTACGCCTTTACCAAATTTAAGGTCTATTACGTGTACCGTGCCATCCGCAATAATTACTACGTCTCCTGTTCCAAAGCCTTCCTCTACCCAAGCTGAAAAGTCTAAACGTTGTTCAAATAATATCTCCGCATCTTTACAAGCTGCTTTAGCTTCGTTTACAAGTTCCCACACATCATGAGCGTATTGCTCAATGTAGGTCTGCATTTCCTGAGACCAAAGCGGATCTGCTTGTAATTTCTTTAGGTCTGAATTAAACTTACGCTTTGTCATTTCTCCATTGTTGTATCTAAGGATTAGTTCAGCTAGAGCATGGGCGTGTGTACCTTCTTTAGCATATATGCTCTCTTCATTTGGGAATTCTGCTTCTAGGGCTACACTAGGAGGGCAAGCTATCCAACGCTTGGCCCCACTAGCTGATAGTTTTGCGTGCATTACATCACCTTGCCTTTTTCAAAACACTGCATAACGTACCCTAGCTTATCTTCGGAAACATCAGATAGCTTACTTGCTCCTGCAGCTTCAAGTACCTCTTTAACTAGATCACGCTTACCTGCTCTTGCTAACTCTGTACCTTTAGCTCTAACTTCTTCCAGCGTTACTGTTGGTTCTTCTGCCTCAGCTGGTGTATTAGCTTCATTGCATGTAGTGCTTTCAGCGTTTCCGTTAACATCTGTTCCCTCTTCTTCGCCTGCAGTTCCTTTTGGCTCTTCATCGATTGGTTTACTAGCTGTTGAGGCTTCATTTTTTACTTCTTTTTGAGGCTTAATAGTCTCTTCTGATTTTGGCATCATCTTGAAAAAACTCATCCATTTTCTAAGATCATTCATTACTTCCTCGGGTGTGCTTCCTGTTACTTTAATTTCAAACATTTAATTCCCTCCTATAAATAACTTTTTCTGTGCTGCTGAAAGCTTGTTATAAGCTTCTATAGTCATTACGATTTCATGTTTTACTGGTTTAACTCCGAACTCTCTAGAAGGTATCTCACAAGCATAGCGTATAAATTTAATGCCTTTCTCTACAAACTGCTCTACTTTACGATCGATAATATCTTCATGAGGTTTCTTATACTGAGGCCTTCCATTTTTGTAACCTTTACTTTCATCTATGGTCACTTCTTTGTATAGCCACTCAAACGTATCTCGTGGGTCCACTTCTTTCTTTGGTTTCTTTCTTGGTACTCATTAGTCACTTACTCCATAAAGTTGTCTCTTAAGTTCTTGCAAGGCCCCAGGGTCTATGACCTCTATGTGAGTCCCCTTCATCCCCATACTTCTCTTAGTAATTAGTCCTGCTATCTCAAGCTTAGCTAAAGCATTTACGAATACGCTTCGTGTTGTTCCTTTAGCGTCACATATGCTACTAGCATTTAGATCTATAAAAGCGTTAGCCCCTAAAAGGTTAAGCAATGCTTTTATTAAGCAAATCTCCGTCCATGTGAGATTATTGATAAGCGGTTTTAAATCTTTCATATTGTTGTCTCCTCCAATACCATGATAGGTTTTATGGTTAGTGCTACTCTTGGAGCTTCTTCCTGCTCCACGTAGCCGCTGTTGAGGACTTCAAGTAACAATGTTGCTTCTTCTAAACCGTTAATACTAAACTTCTCTCTATCTGTTGTAAGTATCTCTTCTCCTGTAAAAACATTAATTAGCGTATAAGTGTAAAAGTAATTCATGCTATCGCCTCGCCTCCTTTAAGGCTTCTGCAAGTTTTACTCTTTCATATGGATCCATTTCCAATTTAATTGTTCGTTCTTTTCTTGCCTCTCTTCTTTGGACTGTGCTCTCATCCTCAAAGCTCCTTAGGATGAACGCTATACCTGCTAAGATGCAAACCGCTGAAAATGTTCCCATATCTACTCCTCCTCTGAAGTTTGATCTGCTTCATAGCTTCCACTTTCTTCATCTAGGACGTACTTAGTGCTCATTCCATTTGGCTTGGCGGCTATGTTATTTAGTAGCTCGTAGGCTTCATCTATGCCTGGATAAAGCTGAGGATTTCCTATTCTTTTACACTGATCGTTTTTAAACTTACACGCAGCTACGGCATATCTAATAGTGTCGAAAGTGATTTCAGGCATTGCTGGAAGTTTTACTCCTTCTACATACTCATAGTAGTTGCAATCCTCTGTGAGTTCGTTGTAGTCATCATCGCCCAGGGCTCTTGGGCAAGTACGTACGATACTGCTGTATCGCGTTTTAGATACGAGCTCTAGCTTCACAATACCGTTAAACTCTCTATATACTTTTGTGCCGTGTTCTAACTGTGCTACCTCTTGAATTGTTAATTGTTTACCTTTCATAACATGACCTCCTAATTTTTTACTTGTTTTAGGTCATCTTCTGTAATTAATTCAAATCTGAGCTTTTTTACTTTAAGCCTTCCATCTTTTTTCAAGGCTGATCTTATACTCACTGGTTCTATGGAGTTGTCGTCAGCAGCTTCTTGAAGGCTGCTATAGATTCCTATTACTTCGCCAGTGTCATAATCTAACTGTCTAACTGGTTTGTTATTTCCGTTGTACCCCATTAAGACATCAGCCACCTTTTAGCAGCTACTTCCGTTTCAAAGGGCTCTATCTGTGCATCACCTGTTGTGTTCTCTAAAGCTATAAAGTTCTCGTCACCAATAACAAGGAATACTCCAAATGGCATTCTATTTTTTACAATTTCTTGTGCTTCTTGTTTACTAATCTCTTTTATCAATTTCCTCAGCTCCTTTAATAAAATCTATAAAGCTTTTAATTGCTAAGTAACTTAGAAGTATTAGAGGAATTAGTAGCCACTCACCGCCTATTGCAAAGTAACCTCTATCTACCGTTGCTTCTACAACTATCTGCGGTGTTAGCATAATAGCTAAGATGATTAGCCAATTTCTTGCTTTTTCCAACATTCGTATCCCCCCCCCCTAAGCCTAAACTTATAATTAAAGCTTGATTTATTTGTTCTATCGCTTCTGTTCCTAGCTCTCCTATTTTTTCGAGTATTCTGTGCTTATCTATTGTTCTTAATTGCTCTAGCATTAAAGTACTATCTTCCGTTAAGCCTCCTATTGGATCTACTTCTACATGAGTAGGAAGTTTAACCTTATCCTTAGTGGTAAAGAAAGCTACGATTGTGGTAGGACTAAATCTATTACCTATATCATTTTGAATTACTACTGCCGGCCTTGTTCCACCTTGTTCACTTCCCATACCGTAAGGCAATTTTACGAATATGACATCGCCTCTCTTAAACTGCATTCCTTTCACCTTTTCTTTACTGAGCTGTATCGATGTGTTATACTAGTTGTAGTTAAATTTTCATATGGGCCTTAACTGTTCTGAGCAGTTTGGCTCTTTTTTTTGTTAAACCATTCTTCAAAATCTCGTTTTGTAACTCTTAGTAATTTCTCTCCTAGAGTAAAACTAGGGAAGTCTTTTGACTTGAATAGTCTATACGTCTCTGTTTTTGATAAACCGAGTAGTTCTTGCACTTCCTTTGGTTTTAAGCATTGTAGGCCTTCCACGTTAACACCTTCTTTCCCATATACGCTTGGTTTCCTTAAGTCCCCTAATATACTTAGGTTTATTTCTATACCCCAGACCTCTAATGGCTGATCCAAACTCATACTTTCCTAAAGTTCTTTCCCCCGACTTATGACAATAGCTGCTATACTTCTCCCAGTATTCTTCTACCAGTTCTCCTTCAGGTGATATAAGTTCTATAAACTCAGTAGCACTCTTTGTATCAGTTATCTTGGCAATTGATTTTTGGGTACTAGGTAATATCGTTACTAGGTATTCTGCTATAGGGCTGTTATATTTTTCTAGTAACGATATAGCGCATGTAATTTTTTCCGCTTTAGATAGCTGAAGTTTTTTACTCGCTATACCTAGTTGTTCTAATTCAAACTCTAGTGTCCTATTGGCTCTTTCTAACACCTTCTTAGGATTATTCCAATTTTTCTCTACCTGGATAAAATAACGTCTTACCCCTTTACCTTTTTCTGTCTTACTTACCATTGCTATTTCTTTTGCCATATCGAGTTTCATCGCATAATCTTGTACTTCTTGTTCTCCGCCGTATTGATTTGCCCTACACCTTGAGGTGAACCCCACATAATCCTGATTTTCTTCAAACTCATAACCTTTTTGCTGTTTCCACCAATCAGTAAATTTCTTTTTAACTTCTAAAGCTTTATGAAGCTCTCTTGCGCTTACTACTATTTCTTGCTGTTCATTTACTTCTATCTTGATTAGTTCCTGCATTCGATTACTCCTTCCCTTAGTAATTCGTCAATAGAGCACCCCAATTCATCTGCCACCTTCTTTAGGCTGATTACGCTTGGAGCAACCTTGTTCCATTTACATATACTGCCTTTTCCAAGTCCTACTTTCTCTTCTAAGGTGTTTATTGAGATACTGTTTTCCTTGGATTTTTCTAAAATAGCATCATAAATCCGCAATATTTTATCTCCTTTCTATTTATTCTTTAAATAATTCTGAAAATATTATGTTTTTATATTGACTATCCTCTGAATATATTCTATAATTGTAAGTGCGAACAAACAAAAAATAAGATGATATTCAGATATTACGTAATAATTTCAGAGGTTATATTGTTATTATACGTTAAATTTTCAGAATGTCAACACTTTTTCTACGCAATTTTTTCAGAGTATAAATTAAAGAGGTGTTAACATGATTTACAAACGGATAAAAGACCTAGCTAAAGACAAAGGAATATCAATAAATGCACTTGAGTACCAACTCGAAATGTCTCGTGGATCTCTTTGTAAGATTGACATTAATAAGCCAAGTGCAGAAAGACTTCAGAAGATAGCTGATTTCTTTGGTGTTCAAACAGCGTATCTGTTAGGAAAGGAAGAAGACGGAAAGTCTGAAGATAACATTTATTATAGAGCTGAACAAATAGTAGCCCTATACGGATATAAAATCCGGGGTGACGAATCAGAAGGAGCCTTGTGGATAGAAGGTAATGGCTCCTCATTTGAGGTATCTGATTCAGATGTAAAAGACTTGGAAAGAAATATAGGGTATGCGTTAAAGATTAAGCTCGAAGAGCTGATGAATAAAAACTTGAGGAATGATTATATACCTGAGACTTTAGCTGCTCACAACGACGGACTAAGTGCGGATGAAAATAAACATAATATAGCTCAAGTACTAAAAAGAAAAAATGAGCTAAAATAGATATATACAAGCACGTTTGTTTTTATGGGAGGGTTGCTAATGTACGATTACGAAAACCTGATACTTATAGGAGAAGATCAGGGAATGTCAACAGAAGAATTGGAACTTATAGGGGACTGTGGATATTATTGTGATGGGACAGCCTTTATAAGTTCCAATTCTATAAATACCGTGAAATACGGAGTATTAGCCGAAGAGATAGGCCATCATGAGACAAGCTTTGGCATTATAATTAATAATAGCCTAATCAGCTTAAAACAAGAGAGGATAGCAAGAGCTAGAGGATATTCTTATACTGCTAGTCCAGATAAAATTGTTAAGGCCTTGCTTAATTATTGTGCAACTTCTCAGGAACTAGCAGAATATCTAGGTGTGCCAGATGAATATTTGCACAGCGCCATAGAATACTACAAGCAAAAGTATGGCGCCTTTTATAAATGCAAAGATTATATTTTATATTTTGAACCATTAAGTGTATGTGGATCAGATAAAGGAGGAAGTTTTTAGATGGGAAAAAGAAATGCTAATGGTGATGGTAGTATCTACCAAAGAAAAGATGGGCGCTGGTGTGCTGCAGTTACCATTGGAAAAAACGCGAGTGGGACTCAAAAGAAAAAATACATATATAACAAGGACAGAGAAGTACTACGAACAAAACTGATTGCCCTACAGAATGACATCATTCTAAACGATGGTTATGTACGGGATGATGTTATAACACTAGATAAATGGGGTGATACCTACTTAGATGAGTTTGTTAAAAACTCTGTTCGTCCAAGTACCTATGACTCATATAAGGTTATATTACGTAAGCACATAAACCCAGACGCCATAAGTGGCATGAAATTAAAGGATATAAAAGCTTTTCACCTACAGAAATTTTTAAATTCAAAAACGGTACTGTCAAAAAGCTATATCAAAAAAATTTATATGCTATTAGATATCTTCTTTAGTAATGCTGTAAAGAACGATCTGATAGCAAAAAATCCTATGAATGCAGTAAATATACCTAAATCCCAAAAGTCTGTTAAAGAAGTAAGAGCTCTAACACGCCAAGAACAGTCTGAATACATGAAACACTTAGATACTACAAGACTTAAGCCTTTATTTTTAACATGCCTATTCACAGGTATGCGAATGGGTGAGCTCGTCGCTTTAGACTGGCGCCACGTAAATCTAAAAACAGGAGAAATAAAAGTAGAGTATAGTTATAAAGAGGTTAGAATGCACGATAAGAGTGAGCCCTATTGGAAACTGCTTAAACAACCACCAAAAACAAATAGCGGTATAAGAACCATACCTATACCTCAAGAGATAGTTAAGCTACTTAAAGCCCATAAACTAGCGCAAGACGAAATAGCTTTAAAAATGGGTAAAACTGAGTTTAATACTGAGGGCCTTGTTTTCTGTAGTGAAGTGGGCACTCCTCTATCTAGCCGGAACATCCAGAGGTCTCATTACTCTATATGTAAAAAAATAGGATTAGAAGGGGTAGGATTTCATGCACTTAGACATACCTTCGCCACCCGTATGATCGAAGAGAATGTACCGGTAAAAACTGTACAATATTGGATTGGCCACAGCTCTATTGAAATCACGTACAATATATATGTACATGTACAGGAAGAAAGCAAAAAAGCCGCTGCACAAGTGCAAAGCGACCTTTTCAAAAACCTTTTATAGTTGCGGTAGGTGTCAAATAGGTGTCACGACCACCATACGACTACCGCAACCCTACGCACGCGGTAGGATTCGAACCCACGACATTCTGATCCGAAGTCAGACGCTCTATCCAGCTGAACTACGCGTGCTTATCTATCACATTTTAGCACAAATGTTATTTAGGTGCAATGGTTGAACACTTAAACCTATTTCTCTTATTATACTTGCCTACTCTCCCCTTAAATAATATTTCTCTAACAAGTATACCCTTACTATTTACAATATTCTTAGTACTTTAGTAGTACTAATCGCATAATATAAAATTAAGGTAGTACAAATATAATCTTGCCGAAAGGAGTCTTATATGAAACAGATATTAGAATTTGTCAATCGTGTTCAGGTGAAAGTAAAAGAATATACCCAAACAGCTGAAGTAAAAATATATGTAGCTAAAACATCTTTTTTAGAAATACATCAAAAGCTTAGGGAAGGGTGCTGCTGTAAAGAGGCTATATTCTGCATCAAGATTAAAAATACTTCAAGTCAAGATATAGAAAATCTAGAACTTATTGATTGGATTTGTAGTAATGGTCCTTTTACTATCAGGTGCATTGAACTTCAAGAAGGATGTTATGAACTATGCTCCCATCATATCTCTTTTTATATCCCTCTCCTCAAAAAAGATGAGCACCTCTATATAACCCTATCTCTATGTAGTAACCCTCGTTATTATATTACAAATCGCATTAAAGCTACTCATTATACTCTGGCTCCATCCCAAAATATAAAAAAGGAAATCTCTTTATAGGGATTTCCTTTAAGTTTTTGCTACAAATCTATCTTTGTTGTTTAAGCAGCAATATCGATGGTTCCTGTAATAATAACGGTAATAGTAGGATTACCATTATTTAATACCAGTTCAGTAATTGTTAATTTTTGCCCAGATACGTTAATATTTCCACTAGTTCCACCTATTAGCTGCACGTTGTCTTTTGTAAATTTCACAACAGCTGGGACCTCGTCAGTAAGGGTGATTTGATTAATAGCACCTGTTATACCAGCTTCTCTAGTCATAGTAATAGTAAAAATAATTGTTTCTCCTTGAAAGTATACTTCTCCTGATCTATCAATTTTTTTAGTAATAATTATGCCTAACTCATTTGCTGCTTCAAAGCTTACAGGGACACTTGATACTTGCTGAGTAGTAGCTCCTATTTTTTTCTCAGCTGTTGCTGTATTGCTCGCCGTAGTAATTGCCATAAAACCACATCCTTTTATAATATTTAAAAGCATTTTTCTATAACATAATATGAGGCGAGCGACAAAAGTTGACACGCTTTTGTCCTAGAATTTAAAATAGCAAACGCTTATATCTCTTCCTACAAGACTAAGTTAGAAATGGCCTTGCTGGCTCATAGTAGACCTTATTTGCCCAGACATCAACAATTTCTCTTTCAGGATACCTAAAGGCTGTTAATCTTCCCCCAAATACACAGCCTGTATCAATATTAATGGTATTATTAATAATTTTAGCTTTTGCCTGTGGCGTATGTCCATAAACTACAAATGCACTTCCCTTATAAGACTCACTCCACTTGATCCTTATAGGTAGTCCAAATTCATCTACTTCACCTGTTGTCTCTCCAAACATAGCCAAATCACGTACTTTTTTAGACTCTCTTCCCTGTAACTTCTCCTTAAGTCCTGCATGAACTACTACTAATTTTCCCTCATCAAAAACATAATGGCTGATAAGCCCCTCTAAGAACTGTTTCACTGCTTCTATAAACTGCTCAGATTCATGCTCTAGTTGTTCCATGGTGGTTTCAAGTCCATGTTTCACTTGAACTTTTGAACCTTTTAATTTCCGTAATAACTTACCATCATGATTGCCTAGTACGCAGTATGCCTGATTCGTTTGTACCATAGACATAACCATTCTAAGTACCTCCGGACTTTTAGGGCCTCTATCCACAAGGTCTCCTAAAAAAACTAATTTTCTATTTTGCGGCGAATGTGTTATGTTTTGCTGCTTATCCACTACATAGCCTAATTTTTCAAGTAATTCACATAGTTCATCATAACAACCATGAATGTCACCTATTATATCAAAAGGTCCATGAACTGCTCTCTTGTTATTCTCAAGCTTAACACGCACTACCTTACTGGTTTTAATCTCGGCTTTGTTATTAAACAAAAAGATTTTTTTAAATCCTTTTTTCTCTAAAACAGCTATGAATTCTTTAAGAGACCTTTCTTCATTGGCTAAGTCATGTGTATTAAACACAATGGCAACAGGCATACAATGATATTTTTTACCTAATTTTACAATCACTTCATAAGTATTTTCCTGTAAGTCCGTTACATTAATGACCGTCAGCTTTGCCTCTTTAAGTCTACTTCCTACGATATATTCTAATGCCTCTAAGTTCACTATTTCTGCTTGATTAAAATATTTTTTTGCAAAGGTAAGTTTTTCTCTTTCATTTTTACCAATTAATGCGACGACAGATAACTCTGGTATATCTATTTGCATGGCACATTACTCCTATGTTTAATTTCTGTTATTATAACCTATTCATTTCATAATGCCCTTTATAATGCCTATTATACCTCCTATGCCCCATCTCGCAAACGTCCACAATAAAAACAAGTTGACAAAAAGCTGTTAATGTTAGAATGAAATCATCTAACTTTAACAGCTTTTTCATTATTTAATCTTTTAGTTTAAAGGAGTTTCGAGAACTCATCTGAATTCATTGGTTTATTGAAATAATATCCTTGAAATACATCACAGCTACTATTTAGTAAGAATTGATACTGTTCTTCTGTTTCGATACCTTCTGCAACAATATTCATATCTAAATTTCTAGCTAGACTAATAGTATAATTGATTATATTTTCCCATCGCTTCTCACCTATTCCGTCAATAAAACTTTTATCTATTTTTAAAGTATCAAAATTCATCTCAGAAATAGTCTTTATAGAAGAATATCCAACACCAAAATCATCTAATAAAACTTTAAAACCTTTATCACGTAAGATATCGATGGTTTCCTTTAATTTTTTTTCATTTCCAACTAATGAGCTTTCTGTGACTTCAAATTTGATTAATTCTTTTGGAATGTTATATGTATTAATGATTTCTTCTAATCTATTGGTGCAATTTATCTTATCTAAATAGTTTCTAGATAAATTAACAGATATTGGTACTACCTTTTTATTTTTATTAATCCATAATCTTAGATTTTGACATACATCTTCTAATACCAGTTCGTCAATATCTTTAATTAATCCATTCACTTCACAGATAGGTAGAAATATATATGGAGAAATAATTGAACCACATTTATTCCATCTAACTAAAGCTTCAGCACCAGTTATCATTTTTCCATCTTTTCCGTATTTAGGCTGAAAATATGCCTTAAATTCTTTATTTACTATTCCTTGCTTAATATCTTCTTTTAATTTTATTTTATCAAATTCTTTTTTATGCATTTCTTCTGTATAAATTGCATATTTAAGATTATCATTTATACTCTCTTTTGCAATATTAACATATGAAAACATTTCTTCGAAGCTAACATCTGTTCTATCAATTAAATAAATCCCAATTTTAACATCTATATTTTTATTAATTTTATTAGGGCTTATATTTTCTATCCTTTGGATTAATTCTGGTGTATTATTATATTTCAAAACTAATTTATATTCACCTAAATAGCTATGAACAACAACTTCATCTTTATTTAAAAATTGAGATAGATAATTATACCCATCTTTTAATAAAAGTTGTGTATTTTTAAAGCCTAATAAATTAATAATAGATTTAATATTTATGATTTCCAAACTAACAAATGCAAAATTGCCTTTTTTATTAATAATTTTGCTTACATTATTTTTTAGGAAAAAATCATTTTTCCCCTCTGTAATATCGTCGGTAAACGCTATTAATTTAAATAGGTCATTTGTTTTTTTATTCTTTGATATTAAAATAATAAAACTTAGACTTGAACATAAAATCAATGCAACACTAATTCCACTTGAAGTAATGAATACTGAACTATTCATATTTTTTATCTTTTCAGTAGAGATTTTGCCTAGCAACCACCAATCATTATAATTTAGTTTTGAATAATATATGTATACCTCTTCATTTCTATATTTAAAAAGTTTATAGTTATCCTGTGCATTTATAAAGTCTTCTTCCATCTCTTTTAAATTTTTTTCATTAATCTTACCCGTTTCCTTTATAAAATCAAAGAAATTTTCATCAAATGGAGTAGTATTTAATTGTGAAATAGTATTTCCTAGATTATCAACGAAATAAATAGCATCTAGGTAATATATACTTTCCATTAACAAACTTTTATAAAAATCTTCTGTTAATACAGAACCCCATAATACACCTACAACCTTATCATCTCTTATAATAGGTACACTATAAACATTGACTGGGCTTGAATCTACTGCTGACTCAACTAAACTACTTATATAGCTTTTTCCTTCCATTGATTTTTGAAAATATTCTCTATGCCCAAGATTGATCACTTGTCCCGTGTTAAGATAGGATGTTCCATTTGGATAAGTAATAGCCATTTTGTTAAAATTGCTTTTTTCAGCTACTTGGTTAAGTTCTTGAACTGCTTTTTCTGGATGAGCTAAATCTTCTTCTGAAAGGTACTTAGCTGTAACCATCAAATTAGTAAACTTAGCATTCATTTCCTTATTAAGCCTAACGTTGATTTCATCCGTTATCGTTTTGATCGTGTCTAATAGATTTTTTTTATTTTCATTAATAATAAAATTATTGAGTAACAATATAGATAAAATAACGCTAACCCAAATAATTAAAATGAAGATAAAAGTAACTTTACTATTTCTTTCTTTAAATTTTTCCATACAATCTACCGTCAAAACCTTTTTAATACAATGATACTACTATTTATTTTTTCTTGCATAATCATTAAAAAATCTATTTTTGGCATTAAACAGTTCTTATAATGATTAATTTTAACATTAGAAATTATAAAATCTCCCCCCTGCTCTGTCAATATATTTAATTAATTCTATTTATCTTGTTAAAATACCTAATCTCATATATACTATTAGCTGCAATTTACTTAAAATTAGGAGGTTTTCATGACAATTTCAGCTTTTCTTAAATTAGTTGAATTACCTACTAAGGTAGCTAGTATTATCCCTTTTCTATTTGGCTCTCTTTATGCTTTTTATACTTTCGAAGAGTTTCATTTTATTCATGCCATTATTATGTTTTTGAGTATGCTTATCTTTGATATGACTACTACTGCCATTAATAATTACATTGATTATTCAAAGGCACATCAAAGAAAAGGTTATGGTTATGAAGTACATAATGCCATGGTTTCTCATGGACTTAAACCCGGGCTAGTACGTTCTCTTATTTATGCCATGCTCATACTTTCTACAGCCTTAGGTCTTTATTTGGTTTATGATACAAATATAGTAGTATTAGCCCTTGGTATGATTTGTTTTGCTATCGGTATCTTATATACTTTTGGACCATTACCGATTTCTAGAACACCTTTTGGTGAACTTTTTTCTGGACTTACTATGGGATTAATACTTCCCTTTATCACAATCTATATTCAGGTGTTCGATCAGGGAGTTTTGAACTTTAGCTATGATGGATGGCAACTTCATTTATTACTTAATATTAAAGTGCTTATAGGTATTTTAATCGTATGTCTTCCTTTTACTTATTGCATTGCTAACATTATGCTTGCTAATAACCTCTGTGATATGGAAGAAGACATTGTTAACAAACGTTATACCTTACCTATTTATATAGGAAGAAAAGCAGGGCTTACCTTATGGGCATCACTTTACTATTTTAGCTATATAGCCATTATTATTGGTGTTTTATTAAGCTACCTTCCTTGGTTTTCTTTATTAACCGTCATAACACTTATTCCTGTCCAAAAAAATATTGCACAGTTTAAGGCATTACAGACTAAAAAAGATACTTTTATCTTAGCTATAAAAAATTTCTTACTTCTTAGTAGCGCTTATATCATTACCCTTATACTAGGCATCATTTTTTAACTAAGATAGTACAATGGTATAAATACCAAAGCCATGCATCACTAGAGCTATCTAGTGATGCATGGCTTTTATTACTCTCCTTTTCTATTTGGCCTACTCATTCAATAAGCTATTGGTACCATTCCCCTATATGTTCTGAATACTCCTGATAAAGCTTATCATAAGTTTGCTCATCAAAATAAGCTACTGGTATACGATAATACACTATAAAACTTTGCTCATTTTCTTTTACTATTTCAAAACCTAGCGTCTCTAGCTCTTGCTTTGAAAGGTAATACTCATAACCTTCTTTTATTGGATTACACTTTATTGTAGGGATCATTATATCATTTATCTCGTTTTTAAGTTTCTTACTACTTATGCCATTTCTTAAATGCATATAACTATCAAATGACCCCGACATAAGATAATACGCGTTCTCTTCTTCTTTAATATAGCAGTCTAACACATCAACTGGAAAATATTTTTTTCCGTTTTTATCAATAACAGCTCCATAGCTATCTATATCATCACTTATTTGAAACGTTTTATAAAATGTTTGTTCATAATAGTTCTCTTCTGCTGATGATAGTTGCTTTAAATCCTTTGGCGTTACAACATCCTGCTTTTCTCCTTTAGCTAAGCTCAAATTAAAATCAAAGCTTACATTGTCACTTGTCATATAAGCTAGTTTACCTTTAGCCCAAAACTGGGCTATATCATTATCAAACTCCATTTTAATATCACACTTACTACCATAGATAGCCCCTTTCAAGAAATAATAGTACATCTCATATAGTTGCCCGTCTTTAAACTTCTCATCTACTGTTTTAACTAATATATTTCTCACTTCTGCTCTTTCTACTGGATCCATATCCTCCCCAAATGGCTGTTCTACTAGGTCATAAAGCTCTCCTATATGATTTAAACAAGCTTTTAATAAAGATACGCTTCCCTTACTAAAGCTTTCCTCGTCTAATAACATACTATATTGATCTCCATTCCTCGTAAGTGGGAGCTCCACCTTTTCCTTATTTAATAATTCTAATGCTTTACTCCCCACATTATTACCCTGATAAAACAAGTCAATATATCCTTTTAGCTCATCTGGGATACTTCTACCAATATAACTCTCAGTTATTTTTTCATAACGATGATAAGGATATGTCTTGGTGTAATACGCTTTATCTAAAATAAGCCTGTCTTCTACTACATAACCTTCTAAATATAGAGGCTTTACTTCTATAGAATCCATAGCCTCTACTACAAAATGCGTTCTTTGATTTTCTATGTCTAACTCCGCTATCACTTTATAACTTATAATCCGCTCTTTTTCTTTATGGCTACTACTATCTTTTGAGTTTTCAAAGACAAGTTTGCCACTAAACGTTAGATTAATAAAAGGCCAGTTAGCTATTTGTGTCAACTCTTCTATTAATGCCTTTTCTTTTGTATTACAACCTGTTAAACAACTTATTACTAAACAAAAAATCATTATCCAAGTAACTTTTTTCATATTGTCTTCCCCCTAATCAAACATATTTTCAGAAATTATAAGTTGCTTTTGGCCTTTAGTTTCTTTAATCTCACAAATAAAACCAGCTTTTTCAATTTCACTTATAGGGATTAAACAAAATCCATCCTTTGGAATAACCTTTAGATAGATAGTTTTGCTTGGATCTATAATATAATCTAATCTTTTGGGAGCTTCATAAAATTCCTTTTCATCTACCAGATCTCCTTCTTCAAGTAAAGCATAGCTCTCGTATAAAGCTTTTTCATAAGCCTCATTGTCTACATTTTCTTCTGCTACAAACCAACACTTTTTTGTTTCATCATCATAATAAAGAAGGTTACGTCCCAATAGCCCCTCCCTACTTGATGGATAGTCATAGCTATACCAAGGGATATAATATGTCTTTCCATCAGCAAAGGCATATCTCTCATACGCTACTTCTCTAATTGTATCTTCTGCAAGACCATCTATTACACTATACTCGCTACTTCTCACATATCCATAGTTATACTTATTATCAATGCTAGTAACTTTCTTAGGGATTTCCACCTCTTGCCTGATTACTTTCTCTATACTCGTTTGAAGCTTAGCATTAACGAAATAACTATTTAAGAAATTTAACCGAGAATCTATTTTATTAGTTAGTTTATCTTCTGTAATGGTTGTCTTAATGGTTACCTCTGAGCCACATAATGCCCCCTTTATAAAACAACTAATCCTTTCAATCATATATTTTTCTTTAATGTAGCTTATAGATTTCTCAAGTTCTGTTTTTACCTCTGCATTATAAAACGCATCTACACTATCATAGGTCTTCTCTACATAATCATCCACTTGATCATCGTACTGCTCAATGGTTAAATCCTCGTATTCCATTTTGATATAGGCTTTTGCAAGTGCTTCTGCATTACTTATAACCTTATTAGCAGCTTTTTCAAAGAAATCCCCAAGTTCCTTATAATCCATTTCGAAAGTATATGTATCCTTTACTTTTGTTAAAGGTAACTCTAATTGCACTAGATCCGTTAACGGTTTATAATCCTCTAAATCAAATACCTCCTTATCTATAAACTGGTTTAAATCAAATGGATAGGCAATATACTCTTCTGGTGCTTGTCCAAAAGCACCTTCTGGATACTCATATACTAATAATGCTTTGTTAATATAGGCCCAACCGTCTTTTAGATAAATTTCGATAGGCACTTTTTGCTTCTCCACAGTAAAATAGCCTTTTACATATGCTTCATTATTACTAGAATCTAAATAGGCATCTATCTCATACTGAATAACCGTTGATTCCAATAAAGTCTCTTCAAATAGCCAGTCATAATCTCCATATAAACTGTCTAACATGCTATTATCTACACCATTCTCCTCCATTGTAATCTCCCCACTTGAATGAAGCTTCACCACTTCCCACTCAAGTACCTTACTTAAGTCTTCAAATAATGCTTTTTGCTCTGGTGTACCTGAAGAAAACATGAGTAACACACTTAAACATATCCCCCATATACTATTCATAGTCATCCCCCTCTATTTTATTTAATCTAATCCATGTTTATTATATCAAATATACTGAATATTTTAAACAAACTTTCAAAACAATCCTTTATGCATGACAACTACTAACATGAATTCTATTATGAAATAATTAAAGCGCTGCAATTGCAGCGCTCTATTAAAGTTTCCAAATACAATTCAGAATAGATAAATGCTCCTTCTCAGGAACAACATGATCACTTAAGTAGGCTCCTGTAATAACACCTACTACTAACGCACTTAATTCCTTCTTTGTGCCAGGTAAAGTAATTTCACCTCTCGTCTTAGCTATTTCACACATTTCTTCAAACAACTTTCCTATAGTTAATTCATTATAATAAGGATACTCTTCCTCCTTAATACCACTAAAGAAGTAAACAAACTCCGCATCAATAAGCTTCATCTCGTTAGCTTCTTCACCTACAGTTAATAAGAAATTAATATAGCTGCTTGTAAACTTAGTATATTGCTTTTCTTCTAAAAACCATTGGTAAACTTCTTTTAGCTTCTCTTCAAAGGTCATATCTTCCTTCCACTGTTTCATACGAAGTGCAATTTTCACAGTGAAAATTCTAATGAAATAATGAAAAATATGTTCTTTTGTTGAAAAGTAATTAAAGAATGTACCTCTTGAAATCTGTGCTTTTTGGCAAATTTCATCTACTGTAATTTCTGAAAACTCCTTTTGTTTAAGAAGACTTGCTGCTGTCTTTAATATTGTAGTTCTAGTTTTAACATAGTTTATTTTTCTTAGTGAAAAATTCTCTAATGATTGATACATCATAATAAATATATCTCCTTTCAAGTTTTACATTTTATGTTCTTCTAAAGTATGGTCCATTTTGGGTTTCTTATACATTTTTACAGAAAATTTATAAAAGATAATATCTTTTTTTTAGTTTTCTTTTATAAAGTTTGATGTTTACAGCCAATTAGTATATAATGTTAAAAGATTTATGGTTATTTTTTTGAAAGGAGCCTTAAATGCAAAAAAAATATTTATCTTTTCTACTATGCTTTATTATTTTTTATAATCCGCTATGTGCTTCGGCTTTACCTGATATTAGTGCTGATGGCGCAATTCTTATAGAAGCTAAAACGAATACTATTCTTTATTCTAAAAATATGAATCTTACCTTTTATCCTGCTAGTACAACAAAAATTCTTACAGCTCTTGCTATACTTCAGGATTTACCTCCAGATATGATTATTACGAAATCTCAGGCTGCTGTAGATGAGGTTCCTTCTGATAGTAGCCAAATTGGTCTAAAGGTAGGAGATCAATATACTGTTTTAGATGGTTTATATGCTGTGCTTATGGCTTCAGATAATTTTGTTTGCTATGACCTTGCTTTAGCAGATAAAGGGGGTATCTCTGCTTTTGCAAAGCGAATGAATGATTTAGCTACTCAAAATAATGTGCTATCTTCTCATTTTGTTAATCCTCATGGCTATCATGATCCTGATCACTATACGACACCTTATGATTTATCTCAAATTGCTAGGGTAGCTTTTGATGATCCTATTTTAACTAAAATTGCAGGAACGAGTAGCTACAACTTTAAAGTAGCTAATAGTGATGTAGTGATTCCACTTACACATTCCTCTGCTTTATTAGATAAAAATAGCCCTTATTATAATCCTAATGTAGTGGCTTCAAAAACCGGCTATCATACACCTGCTGGTCGTACTTTAGTGGCAAAAGCTGTTTATGATAATATAGAACTTATAGGCGTTGTTATGAGAACTGATGCACCTAAGCAGTTTGAAGACATGAATAAGCTCTTTGAATATGGTGCCAATAACTTTACTTTATCTACTCATGTCAAAGGGTTCGATTATCTTACTAATCACACGTATTCCAAGTGGGCAGAGCCTTATATAACTGAGGCCTTACAAGAAGGTTGGATTACAAATACCACACACAACTATACAACACCTATTTCTAAGCGTGAATTTATTGCCTTAATTAAAAGTGCTACGCCTACAAGCTATAATTCACCTTTAGAAAGCATGATTCAGTTTAATGGAATTTCTATTTATAAAGAAAATCTAAAAACTACAAGAGAGGAAGCTGCTAAAGTCATTTACAATTTCTTAAGTCAATTAGACCTAGCCAATATCCTCCCATCTAAAACTATTGTAGATTTAGATCAAGCCAGCACTTCCTATGCAAAAGCCATTCAATTTTGTGTAGATACAGGTATTATGACTACTGATGATAATGGTTATTTCGGTCCTAACGAACCATTATCTTATGAAAATGCTGTAAGTATTGCTTCAAAGGTTAATAGTATTATTGAGCGCTACGATTCCTATAGTTTACCAGCATTTTAACGGTCAATAACTTAAACTATGATAACTATTCAGTTTTACTTTAGAAATGCGTTAAGATATATAATGAAGCAAATAAAAAAGGGAAAGACCTCTGTAAATTACAAGGTACTTTTCCCTTTTTCATTTGCTATATTTTTGTATATCCCCTAGCCTTTAAGTGGCACACCATCTGCATCTAAATCTAGTTGTCCACATAAAATTAAAACACCATCAATAAATCCCCAAATATAACCAATTCCAAATAAAGGTAAGGTGCATAACTGTCCTACTGCAACTCCTGTATAGCCTAAATAAAATCTACCTGCTCCAAAACCCCCCAAAAAAAGCTGAAGCAATCCAGCTATTAACCTAGACTTTTGATGTTTATAGACTTCTTCCTCTAAATCTTCATTTTCATAAATAGCAGTTTCATTTTGAAGGCTCACTCTTTTCAAGTTATCTTGCTGGAACATTTTATTAGTTGCTCCTTCTTCATTCACTGAACCCTCTTGCTCTGTCCTACAGATAGGACAAATTTTTACTTTTTCCCCTAACTCTTGTCCACAACTTTTACATCTCATAGTTTTCCTCTCTTTTCCTGTTTCATATTGCTTTCATTTTACCACGATTAGTTTTATCTTTTCAACGTTAGCATCATTATTATCTGGTTTAAAAATCATATATGAGAAATATGGCCTATTTGTTATAACATTAAATAACAAATTTAGATTATATATAAGAAAAAATGATAAGAATGGAACTTATCTCTTAAGCCAAGCATAAATTATAGTAATGATTGAACTTAGTTTAAGTGGAGGGAAGATTAATATGAAGTCCATAGAGAATATAGAGTTTAACGTATGTGAAGATATTAAATGTGTAGAAGTAGATGTTAAAATTGAAAATGAAGGACATCTATTAAAAGTACCTGTTTATCTTGATGACGTCTGTCCTAGTCGAAAAATTATAGTAGGCGTACGCATCTATGT